>NC_013729.1:0-631624 GCF_000024345.1 Kribbella flavida DSM 17836
AGTTTTCCACAGGTCTGTGGAGAAACCGGCTCCGGAGCTGTGTGCAGAGAGAGCTCCGTGCAGCTACCCACCGCGATCGGCCCACCACAGCTGCGCTTCGACGTCCACCCGACACGCCGCAAGTTGCCCCCAATTTGGGCCCATAGCCTGTGGATGACGGCTTGAACGTGCCCGACGGGACTTGTTAGCGTCAGCCCTTCACACCAGAGGTCCCACTCTCCCCCACCGGTAACCAACTTGTCCCTCCCGTCGTTCACAACTGTGGACAACCGTGTGGACAATGAGGACGACCGGTTGAGGAGACCAGCGATTGCGACGTGCGGCCACCGGTCGCGCGAGCAGTGGCCGGAGATCGGGACGAGGTCGCACCGGCCGGGCTGACTGCCCGGCCGACCGGCCACCGCAGCGATGGATTCGGGGAGCAACGCGTGGTCGAGGACCAGTCCGCCAGTGCCGGCGGCAGGGCAGAAGTGAAGGATCTGGACGAGGCCTGGACCCGGGTGCTCGCCGGCCTGCCCCCGAACCAGCGGGCCTGGCTGACCAACTCGCGGCCGGTCACCCTGCACGAGAGCACGGCGATCGTCGCGGTGCCGGACGACTTCACCCGCGGTCAGCTCGAGACCCGGCTCCGGCCGGACCTGGAGCGGATCCTCAGCGAGAGCTTCGGCCGGGACATCCGGATCGCGGTGACCGTCGATCCCTCGCTGGACCCCGAGCTCCGTGAGCCGGCCCCGCAGCAGCCGGTGCAGGAACCGGTCCGGCAGTCCATGCCGCTGCACCAGCCGCCGCAGTACCAGCAACACCAGTCCGGTCAGTTGCAGCCGAGCCAGCAGCAGCAACCGGCGTACGGGCAGCCGAGTCCGCAGCGGCACGACCAGTACCAGCAGCCGGCGCCTACCCCGCAGCAACCGGAGCAGCGCAGCCAGCACGCGCAGCCGAGTCAGCCTTTGCAGACGGAAGGCTCCTACCAGCCGACGATCCAGTCCGCGCTGTCCGCGCCGGACGCGATCGGCCAGCACAACCACCCGCTGCACCAGCAGGTCCAGCAGCCGCTCGGCTCGGTCGCGCCGCCGCCGAACGGGTCAGCGCCCAGCCAGACGGCCACCGAGGCGCACGGCGAGGCACGGCTCAACCCGAAGTACACCTTCGAGACGTTCGTCATCGGCAGCTCGAACCGGTTCGCCCACGCCGCCGCGGTCGCGGTCGCCGAGGCCCCGGGCAAGGCGTACAACCCGCAGCTGATCTACGGCGACTCCGGGCTCGGCAAGACCCACCTGCTGCACGCGATCGGTCACTACGTCCGCAGCCTCTACACCGGGGCCCGGGTCCGGTACGTGTCCAGCGAAGAGTTCACCAACGACTTCATCAACGCGATCCGCGACGACAAGGCGTCCCAGTTCCAGCGCCGGTACCGCGACGTCGACGTGCTGCTGATCGACGACATCCAGTTCCTGGAAGGCAAGATCCAGACCCAGGAGGAGTTCTTCCACACCTTCAACACCCTGCACAACGCGAACAAGCAGATCGTGATCAGCTCCGACCGGGCGCCGAAACGCCTGGAGGCGCTGGAGGACCGGCTGCGCAACCGGTTCGAGTGGGGCCTGATCACCGACATCCAGCCGCCCGACCTGGAGACCCGGATCGCGATCCTGCGCAAGAAGGCGGCCACCGAGCGGCTGACCGCGCCGCCGGAGGTGCTCGAGTTCATCGCCAGCAAGGTGCAGACCAACATCCGTGAGCTCGAGGGCGCGCTGATCCGGGTCACCGCGTTCGCCAGCCTGAACCGGCAGCCGGTCGACCTGAGCCTGGCCGAGATCGTGCTCAAGGACCTGATCCCCGAGGGCAGCAAGCCTGAGGTGACGGCGAGCATGATCATGGGCCAGACCGCGTCGTACTTCGGGCTGTCGATCGACGACCTCTGCGGATCGAGCCGAAGCCGGGTGCTGGTGACCGCCCGGCAGATCGCGATGTACCTGTGCCGCGAACTGACCGATCTGTCGCTGCCGAAGATCGGCCAGCAGTTCGGCGGCCGCGACCACACCACCGTGATGCACGCCGAGCGCAAGATCCGGCAACTGATGTCGGAACGGCGCAGCGTCTTCAACCAGGTCACCGAACTGACCAACCGGATCAAGCACCAGGCCAAGCAGCAGTGAGCCCCGGACCGGGTCCTGGCACCGCGCGCGACGCGGGCCACGACCCGGTCTCGGGTACCACACAGGTTGGGGATACCGCTGTGGATAACTGTGGGTATCCCGGTGGACGAAGGGCACTTCGCTGTGGAGGGCCTGTGGGGACAGTTCTCGTCATCACCAGGCGTCCCCAGGCAAGCCCGATTTCGTCCACACCCCACACACAGGGTGATTTGGGGTCTGACCTGCGGTTTCGCGGCTTTTCCACACTATCCACCGGTGCGAAGAACCCTATGGAATCCCTAGAGAGTTCCAAGTCCACAAATGGTTCGAGCGGCCCAACCTGGGGAAAACTCCACTTTCGGGCCCGCTCGGCGGGCCGTTCCGCCAGCTCCCGACCCCGCTCTTGTGGGCGCTCTTCTGGGCACTGTCCACGGAACCTGTCAGGCTGTCCGTGGAAGGTGGCGAACCGCCGCGTCAAGGCCGGTGGGGGCACATCACATCCGTCCGTGGCAGGATCTGCCTGGCACACAGCCGAATCAGGAGGCACCCAGCGGTGAAGTTTCGCGTCGAGCGCGACGTACTGGCCGAGTCGGTGGCCTGGGCCGCGCGCAGCTTGCCCAGTCGTCCCAGCGTCCCGATCCTCGCCGGACTTCTCGTCGAGGCCGAGGAAGGGCAGATCACCCTGTCCGGCTTCGACTACGAGACCTCCGTGCGCGTCACCGTTCCGGCCCAGGTGGCCGACACCGGCAAGTGCCTGATCTCCGGCCGGCTCGTGGCCGACATCTCCAAGAGCCTGCCCAACCAGCCCGTGGACATCGCTGTGGACGGCGCGAAGGCCCAGGTCACCTGCGGCAGTTCGCGCTTCACGCTCCAGACGCTTCCCACCGAGGAATATCCGGCGCTGCCCGACCTGCCGGCGGCCAGCGGGACCGTGCGCAGCGACGTCTTCGCCCAGGCGGTGTCCCAGGTGGTCACCGCCGCCGGCCGTGAGGACACCCTCCCGGTGCTGACCGGCGTCCGGGTCGAGATCGAAGGCTCGACCATCTCCCTGCTCGCCACCGACCGGTACCGGCTGGCGATCCGCGAACTGGAGTGGAACCCGCAGTCCCCCGACGCCTCGGCGGCCGCGCTGATTCCGGCCCGGGTGCTGTCCGAGACCGCCAAGGCGATGACCGGCACCGACATCATCGTGTCGCTGGCGGCTCCGGGCAGCGGTGACGGCATCGTCGGTTTCGAGGGCGAGGTCTCCGGCGGCAACCGCCGGGCGACCACCCGGCTGCTGGACGGGGAGTTCCCGAAGGTCCGCGGCATCATCCCGACCGACTCCGCGATCGCCACGCGGGTCCGGCTCGACACCGCGACCCTGGTCGAGGCGGTCAAACGGGTCGCGCTGGTCGCCGAGCGCAACGCTCCGGTCCGGCTCACGTTCTCCGAGGACTCGGTCACGCTCGACGCCGGCAGCGGCGACGAGGCGCAGGCGTCGGAGTCGATTGAGGCGCGGGTGGTCGGGGAACCGGTCACCGTCGGCTTCAATCCGACGTACCTGCTCGACGGACTCAATGCGATCGGAACACCGGTGGCGCACCTGGCGTTCACCCAGGCGACGAAGCCGGCCGAGCTGACCGGGGTCACCGACTTCGACGGTGACCCGATCGCCGAGTTCCGGTACGTGCTGATGCCGGTGCGCCTGAACAGCTGAGGATCAGCAGACCCACGGGAAAGCCAACAGAACAAGGGGATTCACGATGGAGCTCGGCCTTGTCGGTCTCGGCAAGATGGGCGGCAACATGCGCCAGCGGATTCGCAACGGCGGCCACACGGTGATCGGACTGGACCACAACCAGGACATCTCCGACGCCACCGACACCGCTGACATGGTCGGCAAGTTGACCGCCGAGGGGCAGCCGCGGGTGGTCTGGGTGATGGTGCCGGTGCAGGCCATCGACCCGGTCGTCAACGAGCTGGCCGAGCTGCTGTCGCCCGGCGACATCGTGATCGACGGCGGCAACTCCCGCTGGACCGACGACACCCGCCGGTCCGCGCTGCTGGCCGAGAAGGGCATCAAGTTCGTCGACTGCGGCGTCTCCGGTGGCGTCTGGGGCCTGGAGAACGGCTACGCCCTGATGGTCGGCGGCGAGGCGGAGACGATCGCCACGCTGATGCCGATCTTCACCGCCCTCAAGCCCGAGGGCGACTTCGGCTTCGTGCACGCCGGCAAGGTCGGAGCCGGGCACTTCACCAAGATGGTGCACAACGGCATCGAGTACGCGATCATGCAGGCGTACGCCGAGGGCTTCGAGCTGCTGGAGGCGGCCGACATCGTCGACAGCGTGCCGGAGGCGTTCGAGTCCTGGCGCGAGGGCACCGTGATCCGGTCCTGGCTGCTCGACCTGATGGTGAACGCGCTCAAGGACGACACCCACCTGGACAAGATCCGCGGCTACGCCGAGGACTCCGGCGAGGGCCGCTGGACCGTCGAGGCCGCGATCGACCACGCCGTACCGGTGCCGGCGATCGCCGCGTCGCTGTTCGCCCGGTTCGCCTCCCGGCAGGAGGACTCGCCGGCGATGAAGGCGATCGCCGCGATGCGCAACCAGTTCGGCGGGCACGCGGTGAAGGGTGCCGAGGACCCGTCGTACGCGACGCCGCCCCAGCACTGAGGTGTACGTCACCGCCCTGGGACTGCTCGACTTCCGGTCGTACCAGCAGGCGGAGGTCGAGCTCACCCCGGGCGTGACGGCCTTCGTCGGCCCCAACGGCCACGGCAAGACCAACCTGGTCGAGGCGATCCACTACACCGCGACCCTCGGGTCGCACCGGGTGGCGACCGACGCTCCGCTGGTCCGGGCCGGTGCACCGCGTGCGATTGTGCGCACCGAGGTCCGCGGCCAGTACGAGCGGGACGTCGTGATCGAGCTGGAAATCAATCCTGGCAAGGCAAACCGGGCCCGGATCAACCGGTCGCCGGTCCCCCGGCCCCGGGAAGTGCTCGGTCTGTTGCGCACGGTGCTGTTCGCGCCCGAGGATCTCGCCCTGGTGAAGGGCGATCCGTCCGAACGGCGCCGGTTCCTGGACGAGCTGCTCACGTTGCGGACACCGCGGATGGCCGGCGTCCGGCAGGACTACGACCGGGTGCTCAAGCAGCGCAACTCGTTGCTGCGCAGCGCCTCGATGGCCCGCCGGCAGAACCGTGGCGCCGCCGCGGAGGGACAGCTCCGGACCCTGGAGATCTGGGACGCGAACCTGGCGCGTACCGGGGCGGAGCTGCTCGCCACCCGGCTCGAGCTGCTGGAAGCCCTGCGTCCGCTGGTCGCCGGCGGCTACGACGCAGTTGCCCGAGGCAAGGGTGACGCCCGGCTGGAGTACAAGTCCTCGGTCCGGCTCGAGCCTGGCGTGACCTCGCGCGAGCAGCTGGCCGAGGTGCTGCTGGCCACGGTGCACGAGAAGCGGGCGGACGAGCTCGACCGCGGCGTCTCCCTGGTCGGGCCGCACCGCGACGACGTCCTGCTCGGGCTCGGGGACTTGCCGGCGAAGGGGTACGCGAGTCACGGTGAGTCGTGGTCGTTCGCGCTCGCGCTGCGGCTGGCGTCGTACGAGTTGCTGCGGGCGGACGGAGGTGAGCCGGTGCTGATCCTGGACGACGTGTTCGCCGAGCTGGACACCCAGCGCCGCGACCGGCTGGCCGAGCTGGTCGCGCCCGCGGAGCAGGTCCTGGTCACCGCGGCGGTCGGCGCCGACGTGCCCGAGGAGCTGTCCGGTGTCCGGTTCGCCGTCGGGGACGGGTCGGTCCAGCGTGCCTGAACCCCGGAATTCCTCTGAGAGCGGCAACGAGAGCGAGCCGCTCCCGGTGCTGCCGGCGGAGGAACCGGAGCACGACAAGCACGGGCTCGACCTGGCGAAGTCCCTGGCCGGCCGGCTGAAGGGCGCGGCGGCGGCGAACGGACCGACCCGGCCGGTCCTGCGCCGCCGGCGGCGCCGCGGGATCGACGGCACCCAGGTCAGCGGGGCCCGGCCGGACGACCGCGACCCGCAGCGGCTCACCGCGACGCTCGGCCGGCTGATGCGCGACCAGGGCTGGGAGGTCGACGTCGCCGTGCACGGGGTGATGGCCCGCTGGCCGTCGATCGTCGGCCCGGAGATGGCCGAGCACTGCAAGCCGGAGAGCTACGAGGACACCCAGCTGACGGTGCGCACCGACTCGACCGCCTGGGCGACCCAGCTGAAGATGCTCGCGCCAGACCTGATCCGCCGGCTCAACGCCGAGCTCGGCGACGGCACCGTCACGCACGTCAACGTGCAGGGTCCGCACGCGCCCAGCTGGCGCAAAGGCCCCCGCACCGTCCGCGGCGGCCGCGGCCCCCGCGACACGTACGGCTGAGTCGCCCGAACCGGCGTACGGCGTCGCACGCAAGGCGCCTGGACCGAGGTGTCGCGCTGCCGACGAAGCCCGCCGGACACGCGTGAGACGCCGCCGACGGGAGCCCGCGAACCGGCGTACGGCGGGTGGCGCGGGAGGTCCGGGCGCTCTCGTGGCGGCTCTCGGAGGAATTCCGGGATTTCGCGGCCGGGACGGCGACTGCTGGGCCGGCATCAGCTTGCGGATCCGACCCGGCTCTCGCCTAGGATCGGCGCGATGCTCACGCTCGTCGACGGATTCCGCGAGATGGTCCACCTGATCGGAGACACCTTCCGGTTGTGGTGGCGGAACCTGCTGCCACTGGCCACCTGGTTCCTGGCCGGGTACGTCGGCTTCCGCGCCTCGATCAACGGGGCGATCTGGCTCAGCCAGCACCAGCACAAGAGCCTGGCGTTCGGTCTGTTCTCGGCCGGGTTGCTGATCCAGATCGCCGCCTCGGTCGGCATGATCCGGACCTGCGCCACCTCGCTGTACCGCTGGCGCGCCGCGGCCGAGGACCAGTCCGAGGAGACCTCGGACCCGACCCAGCAGAACCTGATGGAACTGCTGTCGGTCACGCTGCTGCCGCTGGTCGCGGTCTGGTCCGCATGGGGGTTTCTCGAGCAGGCGATCAGCGAACTGTCGGTCAGCACGCTGGTCCAGCTCGGTACCGGACCCGGTACGCAGTTCTTCGAGATCGGCGGGGACGCCTGGCGTGGCTACCTGCCGGCCATCGTGATCCTGCTGGTCCTCCGCCGGGTGGTCGAGGCGATCGACGACCGGTGGCCGAGCCGGCCGGCGAAGTTCGTCCAGGTTTGGGCCGAGGCGTTTTTCCTGCTGCTGACCGTCCTGGTCGTGCCGCGGGCGATCGACCAGTTGAAGGGCTGGCTCGAGGTCCGCAACTTCTGGGTCGTCACCGTCGACTGGTGGGGTGACGTCAAGGACTTCTTCGAGGGCATCAACGTCCCGGTCCCGGCCGGGCTCGAGTTCCTCTGGGGCTTCTTCTGGGAGACCCTGTGGCCGCTGTTCAAGGAGGGCGTCGGTGAGCCACTGACGTGGCTCGCGATCACCACCGTCGTCTTCGGCCACCGCGTCCTGTCCGGCAGCAGCGTGCTCCGGGGCACCCGGCTGGAGCGCCGGCTCGGCGGCGAGGTGGTCGTGCAGCCGCCGCAGAACCGGATCGTGGCGCTCACCAACAAGGCGCCCAACCTGGTGCTCGGCGGGCTGCGGGAGAAGTTCTACCCGACCCTGAACGCGTTCCGGCTGCTGGTTCGGGTCGGGCCGGTCTTTCTCGGCGTCGTCTGCCTGGTCTACACGTTCTGGACGCTCGGCGACAACTGGTCGCAGTACTCGGTGATGCACTTGATCGGGGTGCACGGCGAGCGGTGGGGCCTGATGAACTACGAGATCGCGGACCTGGTCGCGAGCATCATCTTCGAGACGCTGCGGATCGCGTTGCTGGCCGCGGCGTTCGACCTCTGCATCTCGGTCGGCGCCCAGCGCCGGGCCGAGGCGGCCGCGTCGACCGGCATCCCCGAGGGCGAGCCGGTCCGGAGCTGACCGCCCCCGACGGCGGCCTGCACCACGCCGGTGCACCCGGCGCCTGGCCGGCTAGAAGGTGATCAGGACCCGGCGGAAGTCCTGACGGGTCTCCACCTGGATGCCGTTCAGGTGCTCGACGGCCGAGGCCGGGACAACGAACACCTTGGCGACCTCGTTGGCCTGGTTGCGCTTGAGCGGCTTGTCGTCGTTCGAGCAGTACGTCGTGAGCGGCAGCCGGAACACCTCGACGCTTTTCCACACGTTGCCACGGTCGTCGCGCAGCGAGGCCTCGCAAGTGAAGCCGCCGCCGCCCATCCGCAGGCCGTCGAGCGGTGTCAGCTTGACCTTCACCAGGACCACCACGGCACCGGCCGTGAGGCCATCGACCGGGATTTCCTTGCGCTGCTCGTCGGCCAGCCGGGCATAGGGCTGCATCGACTCCACCTGCCAGGTGACCTTGTCGATCGTCACCGGCCCACGCTCGACCACCTCGGTGACAGCGCCGTCGTTCCAGACCTGCTCTTCGTCGCCGAGATAGGTGCGCAGCAGCAGGAAGGCGCTCAGCGCGAGCAGCGTCAGCAGCAGCGCCACCTGCGCGGTCAGCCTGAACACACGGTCGGACACCTTCATGACGCCACCCGGATCGAGTCCTTCTGCACGTTGTACTGGTCGGCCGCGTTGTCGACCGACCGCTCGGCGATCTGCTCGCTCGGCACGCCGAGATCGACGGCCAGCTCCTGGGCGAGGGAGTTGAAGAGCTGGGTGGGTTTGGCCCGGAAGGTCAACCCGGCCAGGTCCGAGGGGTTCACCTCGTAGACGAACGTTCCGGTCCGCGCGAAACCGGGCTCGGGGAAGTCGATCGCGCTGGCGATGATCTGCGAGACCGGTGCGTAGACCGACCCGCCGTCGGCGGTCAGCGTCGTCTCGGTCCGGGCGGGCTTGCCCGGGCCCCGGACCGCGTCGTACTCGACCGCGACGAACACACCCTCGGTCGTGACGGCCTTGTCGTCGGTGCCGGTCACGAAGCTGCGAGCGAACTTGACCCGGGTGATCGTGAACGTCGAGTCGCCGTACTTCAGGTCGGTGCCGACGGTGCCCTCGGTGACCACCCGGGTGGAGTCGTCGAAGACCTGGTCCGGGTCGGCCAGCCTGACCACTCCGCCGAGCAGGACGAAGAGCACGCCGACAATCACGGTGGCGGGCCGGTAGAGCCTCAACTGTCCTCCTTCTCGGTCTCGATCGTCGCCGGGATCCGGACCACGGTGACCGCCGTCTCGTCGTGCCAGTACGGCTTGCCGGACGCGCCGGTCACCTCGTCCGGGGCGGTGTACTGCTCGCCGAGCACGCCGATCTCGACCTTCTCCGCGGCGAAGTCGACCGGTACGTCGAACTTCGCCGTGCAGGGCTGGGCCGGCAGACCGTAGACGGTGACGTAGCCCAGCTCGCCCTGGCAGCTCGCGCCGTTCGACTCGATCGGTTCCTGGCCGCCGCCGGGCACCAGCCGGAGCAGGTCGCCGGGCACGAAGTAGCTGGTCTTGGTCTCCTCGTCGATGTTCTTCAGGTCAAAGGAGATCTGCAGCCAGGTCTCGGCCTTGCCGTACTCGGTCTTCGGGCGGCGGATGATCTTGGCACTGGTGAAACCGAACTCGAACCGGCCGGCCTCGACGGTCACCGGGGCCTCGACGGTCGGGATCGAGCGTCCCTGGTGCTCCTTCCAGCCGCCGGTGACCGTGATGACCAGCGCGAGCACCACGACGACCGCCAGCGCGATCAGCCACTTGCGCCGGTGCCGATGGATCACCCGATCGGCGATCATGGCGTCGATGACGTCGTCGAGACTCTCCACGGCCCCGATCCTAAGCGCCACCGGGTGCGGCCGGCCCGGCCGGCGACGTCTCGGAATCCAGACGGTCAGGGGTGGTCCGGTCAGAAGCCACTGAGTGCCCGTGAGCGCTTTCCGAGCCCCCTCCCGCGAGAGGGGACATGGCGACGAGGGAGAAAAGACGCCCTGACCCGAGTTTCGGCCGCCGCATGGCAGGTTCTGCTTCGCTCGACGGGTAGACTGAGAGGGTTGAGAGCGCCGCACCTCCGGTTTCGGCTCAGGATCCTCCTGGCCGACGCCCCGAGGGGCGGCGTCCACTGTGCATCGATGCCCCGTTCGCGGGGTCCGAGGAGGACAACAGCCGGTGACCGACGAGCCGACCGAGACCGACGCCATCCCGTCCGCCGACGACACCGGCACCGAAGTACCGCTCAGCGTGATCCCCTCCAGTGTGGTGGAGAAGGAGTACGACGCCAGCGCCATCCAGGTCCTCGAGGGCCTCGACGCGGTCCGCAAGCGACCGGGCATGTACATCGGGTCCACCGGTGAGCGGGGTCTGCACCACCTGGTCTACGAGGTCGTCGACAACGCGGTGGACGAGGCGCTGGCCGGCTACTGCGACAAGATCGTGGTCACCCTGCTGGCCGACGGCGGCGTCCGCGTCGTCGACAACGGCCGCGGCATCCCGGTCGACATCGTCGAGTCCGAGGGCAAGCCGGCCGTCACCGTCGTGCTGACCGTGCTGCACGCCGGCGGCAAGTTCGGCGGCGGCGGGTACAAGGTCTCCGGCGGTCTGCACGGCGTCGGCGTCTCCGTGGTGAACGCGCTGTCCAGCCGGCTCCAGGTCGACGTCCGCAAGAACGGCAAGGCCTACACCCAGTCCTTCACCGTCGGTGTCCCGGACGCGGACCTGGCCGAGGTCGGCACGTCCGACAGCAACGGCACCACGATCACCTTCTGGCCGAGCCCGGACGTCTTCGAGACCACGACGTACTCGTACGAGACGCTGTCCACCCGCTTCCGCGAGTACGCGTTCCTCAACAAGGGCCTCGAGCTGGTGATCCGCGACGAGCGCCCGGACCACACCCCCGAGGGGGTCCCGGTCGAGCAGTCGTTCAAGTACGACGACGGCCTGGTCGACTACGTGAAGTACCTGACCGGCATCCGCGAGACCGTGCACAGCAACGTGATCGCGTTCGAGGCCGCGCAGGCCGACGACTCGCTCAGCCTCGAGGTCGCGATGCAGTGGAGCGGCTCGTTCCAGGAGTCGGTGCACACCTTCGCGAACACGATCAACACCCACGAGGGCGGCACCCACGAAGAGGGCTTCCGGGCCGCGCTCACCTCGCTGGTCAACTCGTTCGGCGAGGACCAGGGCATGATCAAGAAGAAGGAGGACAGGCTCACCGGCGACGACGTCCGGGAGGGCCTGACCGCGATCATCTCGGTCAAGCTGGGCAACCCGCAGTTCGAGGGCCAGACCAAGACCAAGCTCGGCAACACCGAGGTCAAGGGCTTCGTCCAGCGGGTGGTGAACGACCGGCTCGGCGCCTGGTTCGAGCAGAACCCGGCCGAGGGCCGCGAGATCATCCGCAAGGCCACCGCGGCCGCGAGCGCCCGGATCGCCGCCCGCAAGGCACGCGACCTGGCCCGCAACCGCAAGGGCCTGCTGGGCGGTGGCGGGCTGCCGGGCAAGCTGTCCGACTGCCAGTCGACCAACCCGGAGGAGTGCGAGGTCTACATCGTCGAGGGTGACTCGGCCGGTGGCTCCGCGAAGGGCGGGCGCGACCCGAAGTTCCAGGCGATCCTGCCGATCCGGGGCAAGATCCTGAACGTCGAGAAGGCCCGGATCGACAAGGTCCTGCAGAACAACGAGGTGCAGGCGATCATCTCCGCGCTCGGCACCGGCATTCACGAGGACTTCGACGAGGAGAAGCTGCGGTACCACAAGATCGTGATCATGGCCGACGCCGACGTCGACGGCCAGCACATCCGGACCCTGCTGCTCACCCTGCTGTTCCGCTTCATGCGGCCGCTGATCGAGCGCGGTCACGTGTACGCCGCGCAGCCGCCGCTGTACAAGATCCGCTGGAGCAACTCGGCGCACGAGCTCGCCTACACCGAGCGGGAGAAGGACGGCCTGCTGGCGGCCGGCTTCGAGGCGGGCAAGAAGCTGCCCAAGGAGAACGCCACCCAGCGGTACAAGGGTCTGGGCGAGATGAACCCGCAGGAGCTGTGGGAGACCACGATGGACCCGGCCAACCGGGTGCTGCTGCAGATCACCCTGGACGACGCCGCCCGCGCGGACGAGACGTTCGCGACGCTGATGGGCGACGACATCGAGGCGCGCCGGAACTTCATCCAGCGCAACGCCAAGGATGTCCGGTTCCTCGACATCTGACGCCGCCGGACCTCCGGATCACCGCCGGAGGTCCGCGCCCGGCCCGTCGCCGGGCCACCCCCCGCAGCCGCCACGACCGACGTACTGACACGAACGGGACGAGATGACCGAGACCCCCATTTCTCCGGGACACGACCGGATCGAGCCGCTCGATCTGCAGACGGAGATGCAGCAGTCGTACCTGGACTACGCGATGGCCGTCATCGTCGGCCGGGCGCTGCCCGAGGTCCGCGACGGGCTGAAGCCGGTGCACCGGCGGATCCTCTACGCGATGTACGACGGCGGCTACCGCCCGGACCGCGGCTTCTCCAAGTGCTCCCGCATCGTCGGTGACGTGATGGGTCAGTACCACCCGCACGGCGACTCCGCGATCTACGACACCCTGGTCCGGCTGGCCCAGCCGTGGGTGATGCGCGCGCCGATGATCCAGAGCCAGGGCAACTTCGGCTCGCCGGGCAACGACCCGGCCGCGGCGATGCGGTACACCGAGTGCCGGCTCGCCCCGCTGGCGATGGAGATGGTGCGCGACATCGACCAGGAGACGGTCGACTTCCGCCCCAACTACGACGGCCGCTCGCAGGAGCCGGTGATCCTGCCCAGCCGGTTCCCGAACCTGCTGGTGAACGGCTCGGCCGGCATCGCGGTCGGCATGGCGACCCAGATCCCGCCGCACAACCTGCGCGAGGTCGCCGCCGCCGCGAACTGGTGCCTGGAGAACCCCGACGCCAGCCAGGAAGAGGTGCTGGCGGCGTGCATGGAGCACATCAAGGGCCCCGACTTCCCGAACGGCGCCCTGATCGTCGGCTACAAGGGCATCGACGACGCCTACCGCACCGGTCGTGGCTCGGTCACGATGCGCGCGGTGGTGGACATCGAGGAGGACGCCAAGGGCCGGACCAGCCTGGTCGTCAGCGAACTGCCGTACATGGTCAACCCGGACAACCTGGCGCAGAAGATCGCCGAGCTGGTGAACACCGGCAAGATGACCGGGATCGCCGACATCCGCGACGACACCTCGTCGCGGACCGGCCAGCGGCTGGTGATCGTGCTGAAGCGCGACGCGCAGCCGCGGGTGGTGCTGAACAACCTCTACAAGCACACCCAGCTGCAGGACACCTTCGGCTGCAACATGCTCGCGCTGGTCGACGGCGTACCGCGCACGCTCAGCCTGGACCTGTTCATCACGCACTGGATCGACCACCAGATCGAGGTCATCCAGCGCCGGACCCGCTACCGGCTGCGCGAGGCGGAGAAGAACGCGCACGTCTTCCGCGGCTACGTGAAGGCGCTGGACGCGCTCGACGAGGTGATCGCGCTGATCCGGCGCAGCCCGGACGTGGACGAGGCACGCCAGGGCCTGATCAGCCTGCTGGACATCGACGAGATCCAGGCCCAGGCGATCCTGGACATGCAGCTGCGCCGGCTGGCCGCCCTGGAGCGGCAGAAGATCATCGACCGGCTGAACGAGCTCGAGGCCGTCATCGCCGATCTCGAGGACATCCTGGCCGACCCGGTCCGGCAGCGGCACATCGTGCGCGACGAGCTGGCCGAGATCGTCGACAAGTTCGGCGACGACCGGCGGACCACGATCATCGCCGCCGACGGCGACCTGTCCGTGCAGGACCTGGTGCCGGACGAGGACGTCGTCGTGACGATCACCCGCGGCGGCTACGCGAAGCGGACCAAGACCGACCTGTACCGCGTGCAGAACCGCGGCGGCAAGGGGGTCCGCGGCGCGACCATGCGGGCCGAGGACGAGATCGGCCACTTCTTCGCCACCACCAACCACCACTGGATGCTGTTCTTCACCACCAAGGGCCGGGTCTACCGGGCCAAGGTGTGGCAGCTGCCGGAGTCGGCGCGCGACGCCAAGGGCTCGCACGTGGCCGGCCTGCTCTCGTTCCAGCCGGACGAGGAGATCGCCCAGGTGCTGACCCTGCGCGACTACGACCAGGCGGACTACCTGGTGCTGGCGACCAAGAAGGGCCTGGTCAAGAAGACGCCGCTGCGCGACTACGACTCGGCGCGGCAGAGCGGCATCATCGCGGTCAACTTCCGCGAGGCCGACGACGAGCTGATCGGGGCCGACCTGGCCAGCGCCGAGGACGACCTGCTGCTGGTCTCCAAGAAGGGCCAGTCGATCCGCTTCACCGCGAACGACGAGCAGCTGCGGCCGATGGGCCGTGCGACCTCCGGCGTCACCGGGATGAAGTTCCGGGCCGGCGACGAGCTGCTCTCGATGTCGGTGATCCGGGCCGGGTCCGAGGAGGACACGCAGTTCGTCTTCACCGTCACCGACGCCGGCTACGCCAAGCGCAGCCGGGTCTCGGAGTACCGGCAGCAGGGCCGCGGCGGTCTGGGCATCAAGGCGGTCAAGCTGAACGACGAGCGGGGTTCGCTGGTCGGCGCGCTGATCGTGGTGGACTCCGACCAGGTGCTGGCGATCAAGACCAGCGGCCAGGTCGTGCGCAGCCGGGTGGACAGCGTGCCGGTCAAGGGCCGCGACACGATGGGGGTCCGATTCGCCGGTGTCGGCGCGTCCGACGCGGTGGTCGCGATCGCCCGCAACACCGATCTGACCGTGGCCGACGAGCTGGACGCGGCGGCCGGGACCGACGCGCTGGTCGTCGACGGGGTGGTGCAGGACGAGGCCGGCTCGCTCGACGGTGTGGTGGTCGACAGCGGTGAGGTCGACGGTGCCCAGGATGTGGACGGATCGACAACCGAACCGGCCCCTGAGAGCGTCCAGAATGATGACCAGCATTCGACTGACGTCGAGGGCCCGGCTACCGTCGAAGACGACGACGCCGGCCAGAAGGGCATCTGATGACCAACCGCGCGAGGCCGAACTGGCCTGATGGGACGGGCAGCGCCAAGTCCCCGCGGCCGCCGCAGGGCGGCAACGGGAAGGCACCTGCCACCCCACCGGCCACACCGGCCTCCAACGGTCGTGCCAACGGCTCCCCACCGCGACCCGGTACGCCGGGCGGCCAGCAGCCGGCCGATCGGCGCCCGTCCCAGCAGCGCCCGGCCGCGGCCGGACAGGCCGCCGCGCCGGCTTCGGTGAAGGGCAAGCCGGCCCGGCCGCCGCAGCAGCCGCCGGTCCGTCCCGCGACCCAGACTCCGGTGGCGCCGAGTACGCCCGGCCGGCCGGAGCCCCGACCGGCGGCTCCCAGCGCGCCTGGTGCTGTCGGGGCGGTCGGTGCGAGCGCCGCCACCCCGGAGTACGGGCAGACCGCCAAGGTGAGCACGCCGGCGGGCAAGCAGGGCGAGAGCTTCGGCGACAAGATGAACGCGGCCAAGCAGGCGGTGCTGGAGAAGGCCGCCGCGGTCAAGGATGCGGCCGCCGACAAGGCCCGGCCGGTGGACACCCCCGAGCCGGCCCCGCGCGCCCGCGGCCAGGTCCGCAAGGCGCGGCTGCGGTTGTCCCGGATCGATCCGTGGTCGGTGATGAAGACGGCGTTCCTGCTGTCGATCGCGTTCGGCATCGTCACCTGGGTCGCGGTGTTCATCGTGTGGTCGGCGATCGGTGCGGCCGGCGTGTTCGAGAACATCAACAACACGGTGTCCGAGGTGCTCGGCACCCCGACGGCCGAGCCGTTCCGGATCGAGAACTACATCAACACCGGCAAGGTGATGGGGTTCACCACCCTGCTGGCCTGCGCGGACGTGCTGATCATCACCGCACTGGCGACGCTCGGCTCGTTCCTCTACAACGTCGCCGCCACGCTGCTCGGCGGCCTCGAAGTGACGCTGGCGTCGGAGGACTGAACGCCGCCGGCACCGTGACGACCAGCTCCGGCCGGGCCCGTTGAAGGCCCGGCCGGAACCGGTTTGGGAGACAGGGCCCGGATGCGGTAATCTCTCCCGGGTTCGACCCCGTAAGTGCGGGCCTATAGCTCAGACGGTTAGAGCGCTGCCCTGATAAGGCAGAGGTCACTGGTTCAAGTCCAGTTAGGCCCACCCCACACCCCTGATCGACGTCGATCCAAGGAGTCCCGGTGCTGAAGAAGTTCCTGCTGGTACTGCTGGCGAGCGTCGGTGGATACTTCGTCTACAAGAAGACCCAGCAGTCCCGCGCCGAGCAGGACCTCTGGGCCGAGGCCGTCGACCCGGTCACCCCGGGCCGCTGACCACCTCCCCCACGGGGGCGTAGCTCAACTGGCAGAGCACTGCCTTTGCAAGGCAGGGGTTAGGGGTTCGAGTCCCCTCGTCTCCACCACAACGTTTCCCCAGGTCAGAGCCATGGCGGCTGACTTCCACGCCAGCAACCCGGCCAGCAATCTCGAGTCGCGTGCCCTCCGCGTGCCCCATCCGCTCCCGCAGGCCGGCCCCGTCGTCGGCCGCGAACTGGTTGCCGGTGTGTCGCAGGTCGTGGGGATGGGGCAGGTGTGGAGATCGAGCTGACCGGACACATCGCGATCTGGCTATCCTCTCCGAGGTGACGCCCATCGAGTGGCCGGTACGCACCGAACGTCTGTCTCTACGCGGCTACACGCGAGACGATCTAGCCGCCTTGTGGGCCTACGAACAGCTCCCCCAGGTCCAGCACTGGCTCGGCTGGGCACCGCGCACGCGCGACGAACTCCGCGACGCGATGGAGGATAAGTCGAGCAACACGACGCACGTCATGGTTCGTCTTGCCTCCACGGTCATTGGTCACGTCATGGTCATGCCGCGCGACAGTTGGGCGCAGACGGACGTCGCGATCCGCGCCGAAGGCTTGGAGGCCGAACTCGGATGGATGTTCGACCCGACATACGGAGGACAGGGCTACGCCACCGAAGCCGTCAGAGCCACCATCGAACTGTGCTTCGACCAGCTCAAGCTGCGGCGGGTTCACGCCGGATGCTTCGCCGATAACACCGCGTCGTGGCGTCTCATGGAACGCCTTGGTCTGCGCCGTGAAGAACACAGCCGTTCCACTGCGCTGCACCGCGATGGCACTTGGCACGACGGCTTCACCTACGCATTGCTCCGCGAAGAGTGGCTCACGAGCCCCTGACCCGGTCAGCACATCGCGTGCCCTAACGAGAACGTGCCAGCGGGCTCAACCGGTCACTCATCGGCGCAGCCGGTCGAGCCCACGCTTGACGGCCCACCGCTCAGATCAGCGGGAGCGCCACAACCGCCTTTGCACGGCAGGGGTTAGGGGTTCGAGTCCCCTCGTCTCCACCGCAGCACTCCTGCAGGTCAGCGCCTCGATCTGGGCTTGCGCTCCTACCAGCCCGCAGCACGCGATCATCTGCACTGATCCCGCGCTCCTTCTTCGATCGCCCGCTCCACACCGACCCGCTGTAGCGGGTGTAACCGGTCGACCGGGACTGTGCTCAGCGCTCTCGTCGTCACCACCGCACCGTTCGCCTGACTGCTGCTTGGTCCCCCAGGCCCGGGTCAGGGCTGGATTTCGGGGGCGTAGAACTGTGGGAGTGGTTCGGGGCCGTCGTACAGCTGGCAGGGGCAGGAGAGGAAGACCTGGACGCCGTTGACGGATTGCTTGTTGTCGGCCTGGCAGGGGCCTTTGCCGTCGAGGTGCTGGCCGCGGGGGTGATGGCAGGAGCAGACGGCTGCTCCGGTGAGCGGTTCCGGGCGTCGGCTGCGGCGTCCGGCGAGGTAACCGGTCACCAGGCCGACGAGCAGGATGGCTGCTCCCTCGATCATGTTGCCGCTCCCATCTCCGGAGTACTGGGGCTCTGGGCACTCGCCACCGATTCTCCCCCGGTGTGGTGTCAGGGGCCAGAATCTGCTGCATGACTGCGCCGACCTACGTGAGGTACCAGAGCCCCGTTCCGGATCGCCGGGGGCGCCGGATCGGGAATCTTCGGGCTGGTGAACATGCTCGGCCAGCGGGGGCTGCTGACCGTGGACGAGGAGCGCTTCCGCCGGACGACCAATGCCTGGTACGACGCGACGTACGTGAACCCGGCGAGCGTCGATCCCGGCGTCTACGACCCGGACGTCAATCCGCTGGCGGCATCCTGGTTCGCTGCGACGGCCGAGTTTCTGCTGGAGCCGATCCCCGGCTACCTAGCCATCCTTGCCGCGCACAACGTGCCTTGCGAGCGCTACACCTCGTCAGACCCTGGCCGGATCGTCTACCAGGATCCCCATCAGGTCGTCGTGGTCCCGTACGCATCGGACGTGCCTGGCCGGGCGACGGCGAGCCTGTGGATGCCGCCAGTGCCGGGGAGCTGACTGCACTGTGAGTCGGACATGGACCAGGGATGGCCGAAAGTCGCGCCGGCGGCTAGGTGTGATGTCCAGGGAGCTTGGCTGGGGGTCACCATCCAGCCCCAGCTCCACGCGACGAACCCGGCGATCGCGCGGAGCGGGCGAGCAAGCGCTAATCCGGTCGGCAACCGCGGACGATGGACTCGATGACATCATCGAGTCCTCGGTCCGCGGTCTCCGGCAGCGGTACGCCGCTGACCGCCAGGCCGACGTACCCCTGCAGCGGAGCGAACACCGTCAGCGCGACCTGTTCCAGTGACCCCTCGCGGACCTCGCCCCGCCGCTGACCTTCGCTGACCAGCGCAAGACCCTGCGCGATCCACCGCTGAGCAGCGGCTCCCAGCGCCGGGGACGCCTCTGGGCTGTGCTTGGCCGAGAACATCAGGTCGACCAGCGCCGCGTTGCTGAGGCAGAAGCCGACGAAGGCGCGGGCCATGGCGTTCAGCCGCTCAGCGAACGCCGGCCCGGCCTCCTTGTCCGAAGCCGCGATGTCCGCGACGAGTCGCTCGAAGCCGTCCAGCGCCAGCGCGTCCAGCAGTGCCTGCTTGTTCGCGAAGTGGCGACTGGGCGCGCCCGGACTCACCCCTATGTCGCGGGCCAACTCCCGCAGCGACAGCGCGGTGGAGCCTCTTTCGCGCAGGACGTTCTCGGCTCGTTCGAGCAACGCCGCCCGGAGATCTCCGTGGTGGTACGGGCGCTTCGTCATGTCCATCAGCTTAGTCGCGAGGGCCGCCTTGTGATCATTGACTACATTGTAGTCACCGCATACATTGGCTGCAGGATCACCGACCCAGGAGGACCAGATGCCCCGCATACCCCTCAATTTCACCGTGCCGGACCTCACGGGGCAGCGTGCCGTGGTCACCGGCGCCAGCGACGGCATCGGCCTCGGGATCGCCACCCGGCTGGCCGCGGCTGGGGCCGAGGTGGTGCTCCCGGTACGGAACCGCCGCAAAGGCGAAGCCGCTGTCGCCGCGATCCGGCAGGCGGCCCCGGCCGCCGCGGTGTCGCTGCTCGACCTCGACCTGTCGTCGCTCGACGCGGTCGCAGCCCTCGGTGACACCCTGCGCCAGGCCGGCCGGCCGATCCACCTTCTGGTCAACAACGCCGGCGTGATGACGCCGCCCGACCGCCAGACGACCGACGACGGGTTCGAGCTGCAGTTCGGCACGAACCATCTGGGCCACTTCGCTCTGGTGGCCCAGCTGTTTCCGCTGCTGCGGGCCGGCCGCGCCCGGGTGACCTCGCAGATCAGCATCGCGGCCAACCGGGGCGCCATCAACTGGGCCGACCTGAACTGGGACCGCTCGTACAACGGCATGAAGGCCTACCGGCAGTCGAAGATCACCTTCGGGCTTTTCGCCCTCGAGCTCGACCGCCGCAGCCGGGCCGCAGGCTGGGGCATCACCAGCAACCTCTCCCACCCCGGCGTCGCCCCGACGAACCTGCTCGCCGCCCGCCCCGAAGTGGGGCGCGATCACGAGACCCTGGGCCGCAAACTCATCAGCGCCCTGTCCGCCCGCGGCATCCTGCTCGGGACCGTCGAGTCCGCCGGCTTCCCCGCCCTGTACGCCGCCACCTCCACCGAGGCCGAGGGCGCCCGCCTCTACGGCCCCAGCGGCCCCGGCCACGTCGGCGGCCCGCCCGCCGAACAGAAGCTCTACTCCCCTCTCAGCAACCTCGAGGAAGCCCGACGCGTCTGGCAGCTCTCCGAAGAACTGACGAAGGTGTCGCTCCCAGCCTGAAAGCAGCGGTCATGAGCTCGCGGTAGCCGGCGGGCAGCTGGACACCCGACGCTGCTTCGGCCGCGTGGACGGCGTCGTGGGTGCGCCGGGTGAGGTCCGTGTCGACGACGAAGAAGGCGTGCGAGCTGCGTGGCGTCATCCGGGCAACGTGCCGCACCGGCGGACGGATGGTGCGGCGCGGCCGGCGATGCTTCAGGCGACGAGGCGGTTGCGGGCCGTGGCGCGGCTTCGGTGCGGGCGCCGGGCGAGAAGCACGGAGAGTGGAAGGTTATCCACAGGCTGTGGATCAACTGGTGGATATCCACAATCAGGGCCGCACGTCCAGGCCCAGGGCCTGCGCGATCACCATCGCCTGAGGCAGGTCGATGACGGCCTGCCGGAGCTCGACGGTGAGCGGATCGAGCGACGACAGGTCGGAGCCGCGGAGGTCGCAGCCGGTCAGATCCGCCCGGTGCAGCATGGCTCCGGACAGGTCGACGTCGCGCAGGACCGCCTTCGCGGCGCGCACGCCGGTCAGGTCGGCCTCGCGCAGCTTCACGCCGCGGAACTCGGTGGCCCGCAGGTCCGCGCCGGGCAGACCGGCGAACGACCAGTCGCCAGCCTCGACCTTGAGCAGGTTGTAGGTGCAGTCGTCGAAGAAGCTGCCCATCAGCTTGCACCGGGTGAATGTGGTGTCGAAGAACGAGCAGCGCACGAACGTGCAGTTCACGAACGCGGCGTCGGTGTGCGTGGAGGCGTTGAACCGGACGCCGCGGAAGGTGCACTGCTCGAAGACGCCACCGGTGTTCGCCACCTCGGTCAGGTCGCTGTCGATGAACAGCACCCGGGTGTAGGTCTGCCCGGACGGGTCCGCGTCGTCCCAGTCCCGGACGGTCGAGTCGGTCGCGGGCGCGGGACGCCCGTGCAGGCGGTCGGCCACAGCACTCCTCTCCAGGCCCGCCGGAGCGGGGTTGTCCACAGGCCTCCGGGGCGAGGGCGGCCGGCCGCGCGCTGCGGCATGACTGCATTGTGACGACCTCGACGGACAAAGTTGAGAGGATCGACAACGACAGCGGGCACGATGGGGAAATGACGGAACGGGTGATGGTCTTCGGCGCCGGCGGCTTCCTCGGGAGCCGGATCTGCGCACTGCTGGACGAGCGGGGGATCGAGCACCGCGGCATGAGTCGCAGCACGGGCGACCCGCACCGGCAGTTCGACCTCGCCGAAGGGCACTGCTACGCCCTCGACGCGCTGCTGTCCCTGTACAAGCCGACGGTCATCGTCAACGCGGCCGGCGCGACCCAGGGCGACGCGGTCGAGCTGACCCGCGGCAACGTGGTCGCGGTGGAGGCGTTGCTGGCCGCGATGCACCGGACCGCGAACAACGCGCGGTTCCTCCACATCGGCTCCGCCGCGGAGTACGGCGGGGCGCCGCGCGGCACCAGCCAGGACGAGCAGTTCGAGCCGGGGCCGGGAGCGGCGTACGGGCTGACCAAGCTCGCCGGGTCGGAGCTGGTCCTGCGGGCGCAGCGCAACGGCGCGGACGCGGTGGTGCTGCGGTCGTTCAACATCAGCGGGCCGGGCTCCCCCGCGAGCACGCTGCTCGGCCGGGTCGTGCGGCAGTTGGGCACGACGGACACGCTGGAGACCGGGTCGCTCGAGGCCTGGCGCGACTACGTCGACGTGCGCGACGTCGCCGAGGCGGTGTTCGCGGTGGCGACCACGGAGGAGAAGCCGCCGCCGGTGCTGAACGTGGGCTCCGGGCAGGCGACGCTGGCGCGGGAGGTGGTGCACCGGCTGGTCGAGCTCAGCGGGACCGACACGAAGGTGGTCGAGGGGCAGGTGCACGACGGGCACGCCGGCTCCCCCGCGGACACCGTGCCGTGGCAGCAGGCCGACACCACGTTGATCGAGAAGCAGTTCGGCTGGAGCTGCCAGGTCTCGCTCGACCAGTCGCTGACCGACACCTGGGCGGGCCGCGAGCAGGACTGACCCCTCCACCCATCGTCGGCCGCCCACGGTTGAATGGAGTCGTGGAGAGCTGGTCGGTGTGTGAGGCGGCGCCTGATCGAGAGCCGGCCGGTGGGAACGAGGATCTGGCGCTGGTGGGGCCGGACTTCGTCGTGGTGCTGGACGGGGCGACCGCGCCGCGGGGCGTTGACTCCGGATGCCGGCACGACGTGGCCTGGCTGGTCCGTCGGCTCGGCGCGGAGCTCGCAACTCCCCTGGTCGGGCGGTCAGTCGCGCCGTTGCCGGATCTGCTCGCGGACGCGATCACCGCGGTCGGCGCCTCGCACGCGAACCACTGCGACCTGACGAATCCCGACAGCCCGTCGTCGACGGTCTCAATGGTCCGGGTCGGGCCGGACGTCGTGGAGCATCTCGTGCTGGCGGACTCACCGGTGGTGCTGCGGGCGCCGGACGGTCGGGTCACCCTGGTCGCCGACGACCGGATCGACCACTTGCCGGAGTACACCCTGGAGAGCGTTCGGCGGTTGCGGAACCAGCCGGGCGGGTTCTGGGTGGCGAGCACCGAGCCGAAGGCGGCGTACGAGGCGGTGCGGGGTGCGACGGAGCGGGACCAGGTCGAGGTGTTCGCGGTGCTGAGCGACGGGGCCTCGCGGTACGCCGAGCGGTACGGGCACTCGTGGCAGGAGCTGGTCGCGGTGCTGGAGGCCAGCGGTCCGCGAGGGTTGGTCGATCGGGTGCGCGCCTACGACACGGCGGCGGCGATCGGCAGTTTCCGCGGGAAACGGCACGACGACGCGACGGCGGTGCTCTGCCGCCTTGGCCGTCGCGCCGAAGGTTGACGACTGCGAGTTGTGTGGTGCAGGCCGCCTGGGACGGAGAGCCCGGCCGGCGACGCGCCCGTCAGCGGCCGGTGCCCCCGGGGGAGTCGGTGTGCGGACCCGACTCGCGGGTTGGAGTGGGGGGCTCCGGGTGGTCGGCGCGAGGCGCCTGCGGGCCAGTGCTGTAGGGCGGCAGCGGAGCGTTCGGGCTGGAGCCGGTCGTGCCTCCGTAGCCGCCAGGCCCGTACGGGCCGGGCTGGTGCAGCCCTTGCCCGCCGGTCCAGGTCGCCGGCGCCTGGTAGCCGAAGCCTCGGGGGTCCTGTGCACCGGGCAGCGCCTGGCTCGGACGGGGCGCGTACTGCGGGGTGGTGTCCTGCGGCCGCAGGTAGGACGGGGAAGTGGCCGGCAGCGGCGGCCCGAGCGGCACGCCGGTCGCGGGCATGCGGGCGTCGTACCAGCCGGAGACGCGCAGGAGCAGCAGCGACAGCATGGTGCCGGCGATGACCAGCAGCACCGTGCCGACGGTGAAGCCGATGTTCACCCCCAGCGCGAGCCGGACCAGGTAGTCCTGCAGGTCGTAGATGTCGACGTAGTCGCCGGAGGCGCTGGCGGCATCCGCCCGGTCGACGAGCCGGACCACCCAGCCGATGAAGCTGACGACGGCGTAGGCGCCTCCCCCGACGGCGATGACGCAGAACGCGACCCAGGCCGCCCACCAGCCGTACAGCAGTCCGCGGACCTGGCCGGAGCGTGCCACTCCCGGCTGGTTCGGCGGTTCGCTGGCGCGGACGACGTCCTCCACCACCTGCAGCGGGTACCAGAACTGGACGATCGGGCAGATCCAGCTGCCGACGACCCATCCCGGCGAGTGCCGGTGGACGCCCTGAGCCGGGACGCCCTGGTACGTGCCGTGGAGCGGATTGAGGACCTCGGTGTTCTCCCGCGCTTGCCGGACCCAGACCATCACGACGATTCCGGCCGCGAGAAAGGCGTAGCCGAGCAGGTTGAGCATCGTCCCGCTGCCCGCCACGGCCTGGGCGCCGCGCTCGATCTCCTCGTCGGAGAGCAGTCCGTAGACCAGGCTCTTGACCTCGTCGTACGACGACCAGAGCAGCACGGCCTGAATCCCGCTGACCACGGTCGTGGCGGCCATCAGCGCGATGGTGACCAGGGTGAGCCGGCGCATCGAGCGGTACTTCGCCCGCGACGTGCCGGGCAGCGGGTAACCGCCCTGGAACTGACCGACGTGCTGAGCATGACCCTGGTACTGACCTGGGCCCGGATACGGCTGACTCACGATCTCCACCTCCCCAGGTCGCCGTTACGAACAAAGCTATCGCAGCACCGGTGCGTCCCCAGAGTTGTCCACAGGCCTCACCAGGCTCAGCCCCTGCGGTCGCTCAGACCGAGGCGAACGCCGCCTGCGCCGCGGGCAGGGCCATCGCGCGATCGGCGGCGGAGAGACCCAGCCGGGTCCGCCGGTCCAGTAGGTCGTCCTCGGTCAGCGCGCCTTCGTGGCGGACGGCGAAGCGGAACTCGGCGTGCGTCGTCGCCAGCCCCGGCGCCACCGGCGCCAGCAAGGCCGGGTCGCCCGCGATCACGTCCGGGGCCTCGACTCCGTACCGCTGGACGAAGCGCGCCGGCGCCCGGACCGCCGCCAGCTGGACCCGGTCGGCGGCACCGACGAGCGGGATCCGGTGGGTCAGGCACGGCCGGCGCACCTCGAGCGACGACTGGGCCAGCGCGGTGTCGAGCGCGTCCTGCGCCATCCGCCGGTACGTCGTGAGCTTGCCGCCGACGATCGTCACCACCCCGTCGGGGCTGGTGATCACCGCGTGCCGGCGGGAGATGTCGGCCGACTTGTCCTCGCCCCGGTGATGCCCGGTGTCGAGCAATGGCCGCAGTCCGGCGTACGTGCCGAGCAGGTCCGCCCGGGTCAGCGGCTCCCGCACGGCCGTGTTGATCGTGCCGAGCAGGAAGTCGATCTCCGCGTCGGTGGCCACCGGTACGTCGCTGACCGGTCCCGGCGCCTCCTCGTCGGTGAGGCCGACGTAGACCCGGTCGTCCGGCGCCGGGATCGCCATCACCACCCGGCGGACCTGGCCCGGCACCGGCACGGTCAGCACGGCGGACAAGCCACCGAACGCGGACTGCGGCAGGACGAGGTGCGTCCCGCGGCTCGGCCGCAGTTTGATGCCGGCGGCGACCTGGTCGGCCCAGATGCCACCGGCGTTCACGACGACCCGGGCGTCCACGTCGATCCGCCGGCCGGTCAGCTGGTCGACGACGACGGCACCCCGGCCGGTCACCTGCTCGGCAGCGCACCGGGTCAGCACGCGGGCGCCGTACAGGGCGGCGGTGCGAGCGATCGCGACGACCAGCCGCGCGTCGTCGTACAGCTGGCCGTCCCAGGTGAGGAAGCCGCCGCGCAGGCCGTTCGGCGCGACAGTGGGCGCGTAGCGCAGGACCTCCGCGGAACTGACCCGGCGGGAGTGCGGCAGGTAGTCGTCGCTGGTGTGCGCGAAGGTCCGCAGCACGTCGCCGCCGAGAAAGGCCGACCGCAGCATGGCCGCCTGCGCGAACCTTGCTCCCGGCAACCAAGGCGCGACCTGCGGCACCGGGTGCACCAGGTGCGGCGCGGTCGTCTTCATCAGGATGCCGCGCTCGACGGCGCTCTCGTAGGCGATCCCGACGTGACCGGACGCCAGGTACCGCAGTCCGCCGTGCACCAGCTTGGAGCTCCAGCGACTGGTGCCGAAGGCGAGGTCGTGCTTCTCCACCAGGGCAACGGTCAGGCCGCGGGCGGCCGCGTCCAGGGCGACGCCGGTGCCCGTCACGCCGCCGCCGACGACCAGCACGTCGACCTTGCGGTGCGTGTCGAGCCAGTCGAGCTCCTTGGCTCGCCGGGCGGCGTTCAGACTGGCGTTGCCCACGGAGATCATGGCGTCGGATCCGGCACCAGGTAGCGGGTCAGCATGGTCCGGAGCTCGTCGTCCAGCCGCGGATACTCGTCCGCCGTGGCCAGCACCGGACCGGACACCGCCGAGGCGAGCGAGACCAGGATGATCTGCCGCGACAGCCAGTCCGGGTCGCCGGCGCGGATCGAGCCGTCCGCCTGGCCGGCCTTGATGCCCTCGGCGACCAGGGCGAGGTGGGCGACCGTGCTGCTGCCCCGCCGCTCCAGCAAGTACGGCGTGAGGAACTCCGGGTCGAGCTCGATGATCTTGCGCATCAGCGGGTGGGTGCGGGTCTTCGCGACGACCTCGACGACTCCTTCGACCAGCCGGGCGCGCCCGTCGACCGCGTCGGGCTGGAAGGCGGAGACCAGGGCGGTGGTCCACTCCCGGGTCATCAGCGCGGCGACGACGGCCTGCACGTTCGGCCACCGGCGGTACAGCGTCGCGCGGGACACCTCGGCGTGCCGGGCGATGTCGGCCATCGTCATCCGGCGCATGCCGATCGCGAGCAGCAGTTCGTACGCCGCGTCGAGGATGCGCTGCTCGCCGATCGCGTTGGCGGGGGCCGGCCGGCCGGTGGGCGCGGGGTCGGTGCCGGTGGCGGCGGAAGCGAAATCGCTGCTACGCTGAGACATCACGCGTCAGAGTGTATCAGCGACTCTGGTGCCGCGGGAACGGTCCGGCGAGGTGGGGACCAGGGGGTTCCACCTCGCCGGACGCTACCCCCGAAGCCGTCCGATGGGGAGTGCACGATGAGCGAGTCCGACCTGCCGGTGGTGCAACTCACGCCGGGGCGCTGGGGTGATCCGGCGCGGACGGTCGAGTTGCCGGCTGCTGCGCTCGCTGCTCTCCAGCACCTGGGTGTACGCCGCCCGGCTGCGCCGGTCGAAGGAAAGGAAAGCGAAGGGCCCGGAGCGGATGAGCCGACGGCTGGGCCCGGCGGAGGTGCCGGCGGGAATGCCGGCGGAGGTGCCGGCGGGAATGCCGGCGGAGGTGCCGGCGGGAGTGCCGGCGGAGGTGCCGGCGACAAGGCGAGGGGTGTTTTCGCCGGCCCGCCCGGGGGTGAGGGGGTGCGCTTCGGGTCGGAGGAGAGCCGCGTGGGTTGGGGGCAGCCGGGTGATGTCCCGGAGGTCGGCGCTCGAGCGGTTGCTGATCGTGCGGTGCTGGGGGCGTTGGTCGAGGTGCTTGGAGACAAGTGGGTTCGGGCGGACTGGGAGGCACGATGGGGGCACACGCGGGGCTATTCGACAGCTGATCTGCTGAAGTTCCGGGCGGCGGATCGGGCGGATGTGCCGGCGGCGGTGGTGTATCCGGGGTCGCACGACGACGTACTGCGGTTGCTCGAACGATGCGCCGCGGACAGGATCGCGGTCGTGCCGTACGCCGGGGGGACGTCGGTGGTGGGCGGGCTGGCCCCCAGCCGCCGGTTCGTCGCGGTGGATCTGAGCCGGCTCGACCAGTTGGTCGAGCTGGACGAGGTGTCGCGAACGGCGCGGCTCCAGGCGGGGGTGCGTGGGACGGCGGCGGAGGCGATGCTCGCGGAACGCGGGTACACGCTCGGCCACTTCCCCCAGTCGTACGAAGGCGCATCGATCGGTGGGTACGCCGCGACGCGGTCGAGCGGGCAGTCGTCGGCGGGATACGGGCGGTTCGACCAGATGGTCGTCGGGCTGACGGTCGCCACGCCGCGCGGCACGATCGAGCTCGGCCGGGCGCCGATGTCCGCGGCCGGGCCGGATCTGCGGCAGCTGTGGCTCGGGTCCGAGGGTGCGTTCGGCATCATCACCTCCGTGGTGGTCCGGATCCGGCCCCGACCGGTCGAGCGCTTCTTCGAGGGCTGGCGGTTCGGCACGTTCGAGCAGGGCCTGGACGCGATCCGCCGGCTCGCCCAGGACGGGCCGTTGCCGACCGTGCTGCGGCTGTCCGACGAGGCCGAGACCGCGGTCAACCTCGCCGATCCCGACGTCCTCGCAGGCGGAGCGGGCGGCGTACTGGCGATCGTCGGCTTCGAAGGCAGCGCCACCGCCGTACGCCGGGCCGCGGTGGCGGAGGTGCTGACGGCGGCCGGCGGCGAGTCGGCGGGTCCAGGCCCCGGTGAGACCTGGCGGCAGGGCCGGTACCGGGCGCCGTACCTGCGTGACCCGTTGCTCGACGAAGGCGCGCTGGTGGAGACGGTGGAGACGGCCGGGTTCTGGTCGAAGGTGCCGGAGCTGAAGACGGCGGTGACCGCGGCGCTGGTGAAGTCGCTCTCGGAGTCGGGCACACCGCCGCTGGTGCTGTGCCACGTGTCGCACGTGTACGAGACCGGGGCATCGCTGTACTTCACCGTGGTCTGCGCGCAGACCGACGACCCCCTCGCCCAGTGGCGCCGCGCCAAGACGGCGGCGAACGAGGCGATCGGCCGCGCGGGTGGCACGATCACCCACCATCACGGCGTCGGCACCGACCACCGCGAGGCCTACCAGGAGGAGATCGGACCGCTGGCCGTCGAGGCACTGCAAGCGGTCAAGCGGGTGCTGGATCCTGCCGCCGTGCTGAACCCGGGGATCCTGCTCCCGGAGAGGTGACGGCTCTTCCACGTCTGGAGTGTCAAAGAATTACATAAAGCGCGCGAACTATTGCGCAAGGTTATCTGCCTTCTTAAGGTGAGGCTCCGCCCCCGAGGAAGGTGCAGCTCTATGCCTCCGTCCGCTCCCAGACGTCCCGGCCGGCGCTTCGCCGTGCTGGCCATCGCCTTGACCACCGCAACCACCGGCACCGGCCTCTCCGCCACTGCCGTCGGCTCCCACCAGCTCATCGCTCTCCAGCCGGCAGCCGTCCAGGCCGTCGGCGCTTCCCTGCCCTTCACCATCGTCGAAGCCGAGAACTCCGCGACCAACGGCACCCGAATCGGCCCGAGCTACGCCCAAGGCACGCTCGCCGCCGAGGCATCGAACCGCCAGGCCGTCACCCTGAACAGCGGCCAGTACGTCGAGTTCACCGCGCCCGCCACCACCAACGCCATCACCGTCGCGTACTCCGTTCCGGATGGCCGCGCCGGCAGCCTGTCGGTGTACGTCGACGGGCAGAAACTGACCCAGCAGCTCGCGGTGACGTCGCGGTACAGCTTCCTCGACACCAGCTGGATCGCCGGATCACGCACGCACAAGCTCTACGACCACGCCCGGCTGCAACTGGGTCGCACGGTCGGGGCGGGCGCGAAGATCAAGCTGCAGGTCGACGGCGAGAACACCGCCGGTCCGTACACGATCGACGACGTCGAGTTCGAGCAGGTCGCCGGCGCCGCCGCACGGCCGGCCGGGTCGATCGCGATCACCGACCGCGGCGCGGACCCGAGCGGCGCGGGCGACTCCACCGGCGCCGTCCAGCAGGCGATCGACGCCGCCCGGGGTTCCGGTGGCGTGGTCTGGATCCCGCCGGGCCGGTACCGGGTCGGCGGCACGATCAACCCCGACGGGGTGACGATCCGCGGCGCCGGCCACTGGCACTCGGTCCTGCTCAGCCACCACCTGATCGACCGCCCGAACGGCGCCGGCAACGTCCGGCTGCACGACTTCGCGGTGATCGGCGACGTGACCGAGCGCAACGACCACTCGCCGGACAACTTCGTCAACGGCAGTCTCGGCCCGAACTCGGTCGTCTCCGGGCTGTGGCTGCAGCACCTCAAGGTCGGGCTCTGGCTGACCGGCAACAACGACAACCTGGTGGTCGAGAACAACCGGTTCTACGACCTGACCGCCGACGGCCTGAACCTGAACGGCACGGCGTACAACGCGCAGGTGCGCAACAACTACCTGCGCAACACCGGTGACGACGCGCTGGCCGCCTGGTCGCTGCACGCCGCCAACCGGAGCTCGGTGTTCGCCAACAACACGATCGTGCAGCCGAACCTGGCGAACGGCATCGCGATCTACGGCGGCACCGACCTGACCGTGCGGGACAACCTGATCCAGGACACCAACCCGCTCGGCGGCGGCATCGCGATCTCGAACCAGTCGTTCGGGTCGCCGTTCTTCCCGCTGGCCGGCACGATCACGGTGTCCGGCAACACCTTGCTGCGGACCGGGGCGATGAACCCGAACTGGGGCCAGAACCACCCGCACGGCGCGCTCCGGGTCGATGCCTACGACAGCCCGATCAACGCCCAGGTGCGACTGACCGGGAACCGGATCGTGGCCAGCCCGTGGTCGGCGTACCAGTTCGTCGACGGGGGTGGTGCCGGGCGCGCGGTGCAGAACGTGACCGTGGACGGTGGTTCGATCGAGGGGGCCGGCACGTTCGCGTTCCAGGCCGAGACGACCGGGTCCGCCACCGTCACGAACGTCCGGGCCAGCGGGATCGGCCGGGCGGGCGTCTACAACTGCGCCTACCCGGGCGGCACGTTCGCGCTGAACCGCGGCGCCGGCAACAGCGGGTGGGACTCGACCTGGAACGGCTGCACCTGGGTCGCGCCGGGCAGCGGCGGTGGGACGGACCCGTTGCCGCCGACCGGCAACCTCGCGGCGGGCAAGCCGGTGTCCGCCAGCAGCCAGGTCCAGAACTACGTGCCGGGCAACACGGTGGACGGCAATGCCACCAGCTACTGGGAAAGCGCGAACAACGCGTGGCCGCAGTCCCTCACCGTCGACCTGGGCAGCAGCCAGAACGTCAAGCGGCTGGTGCTGAAGCTGCCGCCGAGTTCGGCCTGGGGCGCTCGTACCCAGACGATCGCGGTGCACGGCAGCAGCAACGGATCGACGTACAACCAGCTGGCCGGTGCGGCCGGCCGGACCTTCGACCCCGGATCGGGCAACACGGCAACCATCACGCTGCCCGCGGTGGCCAGTGCGCGGCACGTACGGCTGACCTTCACCGGCAACACCGGCTGGCCCGCGGGACAGCTGTCGGAGTACGAGGTCTACGGGTCCTGAGGACCGGAGCGGCCGGGCCCTGCCCGGTCTGGCCGCTCCGCCGACCGCTTGACCTCAAGTCGGCTTGAAGGATGAGAGTGGCGGGCATGACTCCTTCACTCACCCGTCCGGTCGCCCTCGTCACCGGCGCCTCGGCCGGCCTCGGTCTCGCGCTCGCGCACGGCCTCGCCGACCGCGGCTGGTCGTTGATCATCGACGCCCGCGGCGCCGACGCGCTGAAGAACGTGGCCGACGCACTGGCCGCCAAGACCGACGTCGTGCCACTGGCCGGCGACGTCACCGATCCCGAGCACCGCGCCGACCTGGTCGACGCCGTCGGCGAGCTGGGCCGGCTCGACCTGCTGGTGAACAACGCCAGCTATCTCGGTCCCAGCCCGCTGCAACGGCTCGCGTCCGCCGACCTCAGCGAGCTCCGCCGCGTCTACGAAGTCGACGTGGTCGCGCCGATCGCGCTGACCCAGGCCCTGCTGCCCGACCTGCTCGCGGCCGCCGGGATGGTGCTGAACATCAGCTCCGACGCGGCGGTCGAGGCCTACGAGGGCTGGGGCGGTTACGGCTCCGCCAAGGCCGCACTGGACCACGCCGGCGCCGTCCTCGCCGTCGAGCACCCCAACCTCGCGGTGTACGCCGTCGATCCCGGCGATCTGCGCACCGCGATGCACCAGGCCGCCTTCCCGGGCGAGGACATCTCCGACCGCCCGGAGCCGGCGTCCGTCGTTCCGGCGTTCCTCGGGCTGCTGGACAGCCGGCCGGCGAGTGGGCGGTACCGGGCCTCGGAGTTCGCGCCGGCGGTGACCCCGTGAGGCTACGGCCGCACACCAGATTCACGCTGCCGGACGAGCTCAACGCGGTCGAGCCGCCGGAGGCCCGTGGTCTGTCCAGGGATCAGGTGAAGCTGTTGGTCGCGGAGGGGTCGACCGTCACGCACACCAGGTTCGACCGGCTCGGGGAGCACCTTCGAGCGGGTGATCTGCTGCTGGTGAACACTTCCGGCACACTGGCCGCCGCTGTCGAGGGCTCGTGGATCAGCAGCTCCGGAGTGACGCCCGTGGTGGTGCACTTCTCCACCGAGCTCGACGACGGCACGTGGGTGGTCGAGCTGCGCAGCAACGGCTTGCCGATGCTCGCCGGCTCCACCGGCGACCAGGTGGAACTGCCGGAAGGCGTGCTGAAGCTGCTGGCGCCGTACCAGGCGGGCTCGACTCGGCTGTGGCGCGCGCAGCCGCCGGTGGCCGAGGTGGTCGACTACCTGCGGCGCCACGGACGGCCGATCACCTACCAGTACGTCGATCAGCAGTGGCCGCTGGCGCTCTACCAGACGGTGTTCGCGAACCAGCCTGGTTCGGCGGAGATGCCCAGTGCGGGCAGGCCGTTCAGCTTCGAGCTGGTGAGCCAGTTGGCGGCGGCCGGCGTGCTGATCGCACCGATCCTGCTGCACTGCGGAGTGTCCTCGCTGGAGAGCCACGAACCACCTCTGGCCGAGAGGTACGCCGTACCGGAGCACACCGCGCGGCTGGTCAACTGGGTGAAGTCCACCGGTGGGCGGGTGATCGCCGTCGGCACGACCGCGGTCCGCGCGATCGAGACAGCAGCTCTGCCGAGCGGCTCAGTGGTCGCGTCGAGCGGCTGGACCGACCTCGTGCTCAGCCCGGAGCGACCCACTGCCGTCGTCGACGGACTGATCACGGGCATGCACGCGCCGGAGGCGTCCCACCTCCTCCTGCTGGAATCGGTGGTCGGCGGCGAGGCCGTGCAGCACGCGTACGACGCGGCGCTCGACCGCGGCTACCTGTGGCACGAGTTCGGCGACACGTGCCTGCTGCTGCGCGGCTAGGGCCTGCTCCGACCGGGGGCGCTGACCGTGCAGGGCCGGGCCCCGATCAGGTGACTTCCGCGTCGGCGGCACCGGCCGGGCCGTCGGTCGCGGCGGACAGCGCGGTGCCGGCGTTCTCCGGGGTACCGACCGCGGCGAGGTCGGCGGCCGGTTCGGTGGCAGCCGGGCCGCCTTCGTTGCCGGGCCGGGCCCGCTTGTCCACCGCGCGCGGACTCATCGGACCCACCACCGGTCCACCCGGCGGTGCGGGCATTGCGTCGTACTGGTCATGAAACGTGTCCTTACCTGTGAAGGTCCCCCGTTAGGGACTTCCTCACGTGTGACGAGTGACGTGGGCCCCGGGTCATGCGCCACTCCGGATCGACGTCAGATTGTGGCCTAGGCCAATTGCTTCGATCTTCAACGGTCGGCGCCGTACCCGTGCAGAAAGGCGTGCACCCCGGCGGTCACCGTCTCGGTCAGGTCGTCCTCGGCCACTGACCGGAATGAGGGGTCGGCCCCACTGATCAGGGCGGAGTAGTGCAGGGCGGCGCGCAGTGGATCCTCGACGACAAGCAGTCCGTCGGCGGCGAAGGCAGCGAAGCGGTCGGCGATCGCGCGGCGGACTGCCAGTGGACCGGTCTGCCGCCAGGTGTCGATCACCTCGGCCGGAATGTGGGCCGCCTCCGCGTTGATCTGGCGCACCAGCGCAGAGTGCTCGGCGTGACCTGGGACCGGGGTGCGCCAGGCGATGCCGAACGCGACGAGGTCGTTCTCGAGGTCGTCGACGGCGCCGAGGTGGCGGTCGACCAGTTCGAGCTGCGCGGCGGCGACTCCGGCCGCGCTGTCCTGGATCACCGCGGCGAACAGGCCGGACTTGTCCCGGAAGTGGTTGTAGATCGTCCGCGTCGACACTCCGGCCTCGGCCGCGATCACGTCGATGCTGCCCCGCGCGTAGCCGTCCCTCGCGAACACCCGCCGCGCACCGGCCAGCACTGCCGCCCGCTTGTCCACCGGTCCTCCTGCCAAGGTGCAACGATCGTTGTACTGATTACAACGATCGTTGTACCTTAGCTGCTCACCCCTGGAAGGAGCCATCCCGATGACCTTCACCGCTGAAGAGCTCGACTACCTGAACTCCCAGCCGCTGGCCCGGATCGCCACCGTCGGCGCCGACGGCCAACCGGACGTCGTACCGGTCGGCTTCGAGTACGACGGCGCCTACTTCTACGTCGGCGGCGGGCTGAACCCCGAGCGCACCCGCAAGGTGGTCAACGTCTGGAACGGCCGCCGCCAGGTGGCGCTGGTGATCGACGACCTGCCCTCGACCGACCCGTGGTCGCCCCGCTTCCTCCGCGTCTACGGCACGGCAGAGGTGGTCGAACGGGGTGGTCAGTTCGGCGCCGGCACGTACCTGCGGATCACTCCGACCGTCAGCTGGAGCTGGCACCTCGACGGCCGTCCGGTCGACGCCGACGCCTTTGCGCCACGCCGTACGGAGCACACCGCGGCTTAGGGCGTACTCACTGCTGGGCGGTGGTCAGCCAAGTGCGGGTCGCGGCGAGTGCCTCGGACAGTGGAGGCAGGTGTGGGTGCCACTTGCGTTCCCACTCGAGCGAGAGAGGGTAGTCGCTGTCGCCGAGGGCCTGGAGGAGTCGGTCGATCGGGTAGTCGCCGGTGCCGATCGGGACCGGCTTGAAGTCCTGCCGCGAGTCGGAGTCCTTGATCTGGACGAACTCGAGCCACGGACGCAGCAGGTCGAGCGACTCCGCCGGCGACTCCCCGGTGCGCCAGGTGTGGGCGGCGTCCCAGATCCCCCTGGCGGAGTGGCCGGGGACCTCGGCGTCCAGCAGCCGGCAAAAGGCGGCGATCGCTTGGCCGGACGAGTGGGTGTCGTGCGTCTCGAGCAGCACGCTGACGTCCTTGGGAGCCCTTGCCACCCGATCCATCGCGCGGAACTCGCCCGGTGTCGGCCCGTCCGGCCGGGCCGCGCTCTGGTCGTCCCGCAGGAACACCCGGACGCCGCGAGCGCCCAGGTCGGCGGCGAGCTCGAGATGGGCGTCCAGCGGTTGCTCCTCGACGCCGCACAGGTGCACGTAGCTGTTGATCGCGAGGATCTCCAGCCCGGCGTGCTCGATCCGCTGCCGGAGGTCCCGCCGTTCGGACGCGGTCAGTCCCACGTGCGTGAACTCGTCGTCGGCCGCGCGCAGCTCGAGGCCCGCGATGTCGTGCCGGCGGGCGAGGTCCAGGACGGCGTCGAGCGGCTCGCCGGCGCAGCCCAGCGTGGAGAAACCCAATGTCATCTGCTGTCCCTGGGGTCGGCTCGAGCGCCCAGCTGGGTCAGCTCAGACCCAGCGGCGGCGAGGGTGGGTGCGGGGAGCGGCGTGCTCGCCGGAGCCGGCGTGCTCACCGGAGGTGGTGGCCGGGTCGTGCTCGACGTTCGGCCGGCGGCCGGTGCCGTGGGCGGCCGGTGGCTCCGCGGGCTCGTAGGAGTACGGCGTCTGCTGTTGCGGCTCTGCCGGCGCGGTGTAGTCGGTGCTCTGCTCCGGCGTCGCGCTGTAGTCCGTGCCGTACGACTCGGGCGCGTAGTTCGGGCTGTAGTCGTAGCTGCTGTTGCCGGCCTCGTAGCTCGATCCGGTGGAGGAGCTCGAGCTGTAGTTGTCGTAGGTCGAGCTGTAGCTGTCGTACGTCGGCTCCGGCGTGTACGACGAGTTGTAGTCGGAGTAGGTCGAGCTGCTGCCGTACGACGTGGAGCCGTAGTCCGGCGTGTACGCGGACTCGTAGCTCGACGGGACCGCCGGGGCGTCGTACGCCGGGTAGGTCGGCTCCGGCGCGTAGGCGGGCTCGGGGCTGTACGTCGGCTCCGGGCTGTACGTCGGCTCCGGCGCGTACGGCGAGACCGGGGGCAGCGGCTTCGACGGGGTCAGGTAGTCGTCGTCCGGCGTGACGGCCGGCTCCTGGTACGTCGGCTCCTGGTACGTCGGCGCCGCCGGCTGGACGGTCGACGGGCTGTCCACCGCGACCCGAGCGGCCCGGCGACCGGCGCGCGCAACGGGTGCGGGCTCGGGCTCGGGCTCGGGGACCGGCTCCGACGAGGTCAGGTAGTCGGACGAGGTCTGGTAGTCGTAGCCCTGCGCGTACGACGAGGACCAGGACGGCTCCGGCTCGGCCACCGGGGCCGGGTCGGGCTGGTAGGAGTACGGGTCGGGCTGGACCAGGGACAGCGACGGCGGAGCGACGGTCTCGGCCTGCCAACTCGGCAGCGGCGCGGACAGCAGGTCGTCGTCGGCGCTGCGGTAGCTGGACGAGGTGGTCGACCAGCTCGGCGCCTCCTGGCCGGCGGAGGTCTGCTGGTAGGACGGAGTCGCTTCCTCCACCGGACCCGGCTCGTCCCGCCAGAGCTCGGCGGGGTTGAACTGCTGGGTCTCCGGGCCGCTGTCCTGCCAGGTCTGCGCCGCCGGGGCGAACGGGCTCCACTTCGGCGCCTCGTCCTCGGCCGGCGTGCTGGCCGCGGGGGGTGCGAACGGCGAACCGCCGGCCAGCCCCGGCCCGGCCCCGAGCGGGTTGCCCGCCGGCGCGCCGAACGGGCTGCCGGCCGCGCCGCCGTACTGGCTCTGAGCGCTCTGGCTTTGGGGGGGCTGGCTCTGCGGAGCCGGGGAACGCTCGAGTCGCAGCGTGGGGGTCGCGATCGGCTCGGCGATCGGCTGCTGCTCGGAAGTGTCGTCGTCGGCGTACGTCGGGACCGCGGTCAGCTTCGGCTCGCGCTGGTCCCACCACGGGATCCACTCGCGGCTGGTCTGCATCGCGTTGATCTTGCGGATCACCAGCGTGCCGCCGACCGCGGCCGCCGCGGTCAGCAGCAGTGACGCGGTGCCGGCCAGCGCGATCCCGCGCAGCGTGCCGACGGTCGGGTCCATCCACATCAGGAACCGCCGGATCACCACGTCGAACGCGAGAGCGCCGATCCAGGTGAGCCACCAGACCTGGGTGAGCAACGGCGTCCGGTACCGGCGCAGGTCGTCGGCGTAGACCGGGGTCCGCGGATCGCTGGCCAGCCAGACGTCGTCGACGATCTGCTTCGGGTACCAGAGGTTGGGGCCGGGGCAGAACCAGCTGGCCAGCACCCAGCCGTGGCCACGCCGGTGGTCGGCCTGGCAGAAGACCTCGGAGTTGACCCGGGCCCGCCAGAGCCAGATCACGAAGACCACGGCGGCGGCGACCGAGACGATCACGTTCGGGATCGAGGTGAGCCGGGCGATGGTGTCGGCGCGGTTCAGGATCGCCATGTCGACGTCGGCGCCGTCGCCGAGGAACTGGCTGACCGCGTTGTAGGTGTTCCAGTCCGACCAGGTCACCAGCAGGTGGGTGAGCGTGGAGGTGAACAGCAGAGCGGTCGCCAGCTTGCCGACCGTGCCGACCTGCTGGAACTCCTCAGCAGCATGCGGCTGCCACTCGTCGTCGGTTTCGGCAGCGGAATAGACCGCCGTGTGCGGGTGGCTCACGTCGTGCGTCCCTCGCGTTGCTGGAACTCCGTCTGGTCGGCGTTTCGGTCGAATCCTGCCCCCGCGTGACCGAGCCCCATTGATACCACGAAGTAAGTACCCGTGGGGAGCCGAGCCCAGCACGGAGGGTATCGACTTAACGAGTTCTTTTCCAACGCCCATCACCTCTTGTAACGAGGCAGTGGACGGTCCGTGACGGGTTGGTTTACCGCGCAGGAGGTTGCGGCGGCTCGACCGCCCACCACGGCGTCCACGGGCGCTGGGTCTGCAGGTCGTTGATCCGCCGGATCAGCAGCACCGCGAGCACCGCGGCGGCGGTGGTGCTGACCGCTGACACCGTCGACATCACCGCGTTCTGCAGGAGCTCGCCGAGCTCGGCAGCGCCGTCCAGCACGCTGCGCTGGGCGATGTTGTCGAGCACCAGGCCCACCACCCAGGTCAGCCACCAGGCCCAGACCAGCCGGGTGCCGGGGATCCCGCGCAGGGTCGGCACGTGCGGCGGCGTGCGGGGATCGCTGGCCGCGACCACGTCGTCGACGACCTGCTTGGGGTACCAGAGGTTGACCACCGGGACGATCCAGCTGCCGAGCACCCAGCCACGGGTGAACCGGTGCTCGCCGCGGCAGAACATCTCCGCGTTCCAGCGGACCCGCCACAGCCAGACCACGAAGACCGCGGCCGCCGCGAACAGCGCGAGCGCGGCGATGATGCCGAACAGGCCGGAGATCAGGTCCGCGTCGTCCATCCGGTCCGGGTCGCCGGCGTACCGGCGCAGGGTCCGGTAGGAGTTCCAGTCGGACCAGGCGGTGGCCCAGCTCATCACCGTGACCACGCCGATCAGGATCGAGGCGGCCAGTCCCATCGCGTGCTCCGAGGTGAACCAGCGGTCCAGCGGCGGCTGCGGCGGCCGGGTCGGCATGAGGTGCGCGCCGTTCGGCGCCGGACCGGCGTACGGCGGTGGCAGGTACGGAGCCGGCTGGTACTGAGGGGGTTGCGGCGTGCTCGACCGCTGGGTCTCCGGCAGGTACGACGGCAGGTCGGTGGCCGGCGGACGCAGTGGGTCGGGGCGGATCGGCTCGGGCTGCAGCGGTGGACCTGCCGCAGTGGAACCGGTCACGGACAACCCCTCGCTGCCAGGCCCGGCGCGGGATCGACGGCCGGGCGGACTTCCACCTCGGAGGCGGGCGACTCAGAAATAGCACAACGCGGTGTGATCAGGCGAGGACATTGCGTGCCCGGCGCCCCGTCCGTTCCCCGCACCGGCGCTCCGGCCGGGAACAGCGCCCCTATTCTGCCGCCGTCCCGGCGAAAGTGTCGGTGCCGGGGCGGAGGATGGAGCCATGCGCTGGTCCGTGATCGATTCGCCCATCGGTGACCTGTGCCTCGCGGTCGACGACACCGGGTTGTGCTGCGTGCGGTTCGGCGCCGTCGACGACGTCGAGCCGCTGACCGTGCCCGATCCACTGCTGACCGAGACGCACGAGCAGCTCAAGGCGTACTTCGCCGGCGAGCGGACCACGTTCGACCTGCCGCTGTCGGTTCCGGCCGGGTCGACCTTCGAGCGCGCCGTCTGGCAGCAGCTGACCCGGATTCCGTACGGCGAGATGCAGACCTACGGCGACGTGGCGAAGGCGGTCGGCGATCCCGGCGCGGCCCGCGCGGTCGGCGTCGCCTGCAACCGCAACCCGCTGCCGGTCGTCGTGCCGTGCCACCGGGTGGTCGGCGCGGGCGGCAAGATGGTCGGCTTCGGCGGCGGCATCCCCCGCAAGCGGCACCTGCTCGAGCTGGAGGCCCGGGTCGCGTTCGAGAACCTCTGGACCTGACCGAACCCTTACTCAGAAGTAGCGCCGGGCGGTGGCCGAGGTCGCCCGTTCAGGCGTTAGTGTCGCCGGGAGCGATCAGACCGACACGTTTCAAACAGCCGTGCCAGCCGGTCCGGTCCCGGCACCGCCCCGACCCAGCCCGGAGACGACATGACCCAGTCCCCTGCCGATCCGCCGGCCTCCGGCGCCCATCTCCACCCGGACCTCAGCGCGCTGATGGACAAGAGCGCCGAGGAGTGGTCGGCGCCGGAGATCCAGAGCGCGGCGCGGGCGGCACTCCAGCTGCACGCCCCGGACCGGGAGCCGCTGACCAGGACGAAGCGATTCGGTGTGCTGCCGTGGATGCACCGCAACGACGCCGTCTGCCAGCACTGCGGCGGGACCTACCCGTGCATCACTCACCGGTACGCGACTCAGCTGCTGTCGGCGGGCCGGATCTCCACCACTCGCGGCCCGGCCGACGTCGAGGACGGGACCGCGCCGCTCGAGGCCGAGGGCAGCGGCGACAAGCTCTGACGAGGGCTGCGGAACCACAGCACGGCAGAACAAAACGAAGGCCGCGAACCCGAGGGATCGCGGCCTTCGCCGTTGCGGTTGCGGGAACGACTCAGGAGTCGGTCGGCTTGCTGTTGTTCGGGCCGGCCGACTTCTTCGCGGTGGTGCTCGCCTTCTTGGCGGTGCCGTTCGCCGCGGCCTTGGTCTCGTCGGCCTTGCTCTCGCCGGTCGAGCTCTGGCCGCTGGAACCCTGGCCGGTCGAGGTCTGGCCGGTCGAGGTGGTGCTGCTCGAGGTCGTGCTGGTCGAGCTCTGGTTGGTCGGGCTCTGGCTGCTCGGGCTCTGGGCCGTCTTCGACGCCGTGGCCTGCGCGCTGCCGGTGGTACCGGTGGTACCGGTGCCGGTGGTGCCGTTGGACGCTGCGGTGTCCGGCTTCTCGTCGGTGGCCGACTTGCCGGCCGCGGCCGACTTGTCGCCGCCGGTGGTGCTCGTGCCGCGCGAGCCGGCCGGGGCCGAGCTGTAGTCGCGGCCACTGGTCGGGGTGGACTGCCAGGCCGGCTCCGGCGGCGTGAGCAGCTTCTTCACCGCGGCGGCGGCGAGAGCGCCGAAGCCGAGGAAGAGCACCACCTTGCGCAGCCTGTGGCTCTTCTTCGGGACCTGCAGCTCACCGCGCAGCGCCGCCTTGGTGGCCTTGCCACGCCGCGACGTCTCCGCCACCACCGGCTCCGCGGCGGCAGCCAGTGCGGCCAGTGCGGCGGTCACCTTCGGCAGGACGTCGTCGTTCATCCGCTCCCGGGCCTTCTCGGCCGCGTGCTCGGTGGCCGGGCCGACCTTGCTCAGCGCGTCGTCGATCACCGGTCCGGCCTTCTCCACCGCGGCGTGCGCGAGGGTGGCGCCGCGTTCGACCGCCTTCTCGGCGTACGGCGACACCTTGTCCCGTGCGGTGCCCACGGCCGGCCCGAGGTGATCGCGGACCTGGCTCGCGACCGGCGCGACCTTCTGCGATGCCGACTCGGCAAGCGGCCGGACCCGGTCCTTGGCGGTCTCGACCCGGCCCTTGGACTTCAACAAACCCACGGTTCCTCCTCGGTGGTCGCCCGCGACACACGGGCATTCCGTCGACCCACGGCGGTATGGACGACCTGGTACGGCTCTGGACAAATCCGGCTTCGTCTGCATCGTACGACGTACCCAGCCGATAAACGGCCGGTCGGTGCCGGACAGTTTGATCCGTCGTGACAGGATCGGCGATGTCAGCCGTCATCCGATGAGGAGAGTAGTCCCGTGGCCGAAGAACTGTTCGCGACCTTGCAGACGACGAAGGGCGACGTCGTCATCAAGCTGTTCCCTGACCACGCGCCGAAGACGGTGAAGAACTTCGTCGGGCTGGCGGACGGGACCCAGGAGTGGACCGACCCGGAGACCGGCGAGAAGAAGACAGAGCGCTTCTACGACGGTCTGGGCTTCCACCGGGTGATCGACGGCTTCATGATCCAGGGCGGCTGCCCGCTCGGCACCGGTACCGGCTCGCCGGGCTACAGCTTCGACGACGAGATCCACCCGGACCTGCAGTTCGACCGTCCGTACCTGCTGGCGATGGCGAACGCCGGGATCCAGTTCGGCCGCGGCACGAACGGCTCGCAGTTCTTCGTCACCGTGGTGCCGACCCCGCACCTGAACCGCAAGCACACCATCTTCGGCGAGGTCGCCGACGACGAGTCGAAGAAGGTCGTCGACGCGATTGCCACCGCGAAGACCGGCGCGGGCGACCGTCCGGTCGAGCCGATCGTGATCAACAGCGTGCAGATCGAGAAGCGCGCGAGCTGAGCTGATTCGTCCCGGCCCCGGGCCGGGACCACCACCGGGCGGCCGATCTTCGGATCGGCCGTTTCGTGACTTCCAGTGTCGTGCCAGGCCACGGAGAGGACCGCCGCGTGACCGAGACCGTCTGCTACCGGCACCCGGACCGGCCCACCGGCGTGCGCTGCCAGCGCTGCGAGAAGCCGATCTGCCCCGCCTGCATGAACGCCGCGTCCGTCGGCTTCCAGTGCCCGTCCTGCTTCGCCGAGGGCGTCAAGTCGGTTCCGCGCACCCGGACGTCGCTCGGCGGCGTCGCGCGCGGCAACACCCAGGTCGTCACCCTGATCCTGCTGGTGCTGAACGTGCTGGTCTTCATCGCGGTCCGGGCCGGCAACAGCACCCTGGTCTACGACCTCGTGCTGGTGCCGGTGCTGGTCGACTCGGAGCCGTGGCGGCTGTTCACCTCCGCCTTCACGCACCTGCAGATCTTCCACATCTTCTCGAACCTGTTCATGCTCTACCAGGTCGGTCCGCTGCTGGAGCAGATGCTCGGCCGGCTCCGTTTCGTCCTGCTGTACTTCCTGTCCGCGCTCGGCGGCAGCATCGCGGTCTGGCTGCTGGCCAACCCGGTCAGTTCCACGCTGGGTGCCTCCGGCGCGGTGCTCGGCCTGGTCGGCGCGCTGCTGGTGATCAGCCGGGCGCGCGGCATGGACGTCACCTGGATCCTCGCCTACGTGGCGATCACCGCGGTGATCTCCTTCCTCTTCCCGAACATCTCCTGGCAGGGTCACCTCGGCGGCTTCCTGGCCGGCGCCGCGATCGCGTGGCTCTTCCTGCGGGAGACGAAGTGGCGCCGGGATCGCGCCAGGACCTGAGTTCCTGCCGTCTCAGGGCTCGGTCGGGTCGTCGGCGGTGAGGTAGCGCTGGACGGTCGGCGCGAGCCACGCGATGACCGTTGCCCTGGGCATCGAAGTGATCGGTCCGAGCGCAAGCACGTACCGGCACAGCGCCAGTCCCATCGTCTGCGTCGCCACCAGCCCGGCCCGCACCTCCGGGTCTACGCCGTCGTCCCCCTCGCCGGCGAGCGCCGCGATGGCCGGGGCCAGCTGGGCGGCGAAGATCTGGCGCAGGCGCTCGGCCGCCGACTCGTTCGTGACGGCCGCGCGGAGCAGCGCCATCAGGGTGTCGTCGGCCTCCCAGCGGTCCAGGAAGTGCTCGAGCAGCCGGGTGCCGAGCTGGTCGTGGGGCAGGGCCGCGAAGTCCGGCAGGCGCAGGTCGAACTCGGCCGCCGCGGCGAACAGCTTCTCCTTGGTGCCGAAGTAGCGCATCACCATCGCCGGGTCGATCGCCGCGTCCGCCGCGATCGCCCGGATCGTCGCCCGCTCGTACCCGTCCGCGGCGAACCGCTCGCGCGCCGCCGCCAGGATCGCCGCCCGGGTCCGGTCCCCCGACCGCCGTCCGGTCGCCGTCTGGTCGCGCTGCTCCGTCGCCATGGCACCAGCTTAGGTCAACGCCTGTTGACCTTGCAGGAGGCCGCTCTACAGTTGGGTCAACAAGCGTTGGCCAACAACTGTTGACTTCGGAGGAATGGTCATGGACGGACTGCCGGAGCAGGTGGAGGTACTGGTCGTCGGAGCCGGGCCCGCTGGGCTCGCCGCGGCGGCGACGGTGGCGAGCAATGGGCACCAGGTCGCCGTGGTCGACAAGCTGGCGGAGGGTGCGAACACCTCCCGCGCCGCCGTGATCCACGCGCGCACCTTGGAGATGCTGGAGCAGCTCGGCGTCTCCGACGAGCTGGTACAACTGGGTCGGCCGGCGGAGAACTTCAGCATCCGGGACGGCGACCGAGAGCTGATCGGCGTGCCCTTCGGCGACCTGCCGACCAAGTACCCGTACACGCTGATGATTCCGCAGCACGTCACCGAACGCGTCCTGCTCGACCGCCTCCAGCAGCTCGGGGGCCGCGTCCACCGCCCGTGCACCGCCACCGGCCTGACTCAGAACCCGGACAGCGCCACCGTCACCTTCGACAGCGGTGCCACCATCGAGGCCCGGTACGTCGTGGCGGCCGACGGCATGCACAGCCGGATCCGCGACCTGGCCGGCCTCGGCGACTCCGTCGGGGAAACGCTGCCGCTGTCGTTCAGCCTCGCGGACGTCCGGGTCGACGGTGGGCTGCGCGGTGATCAGGTGCGGCTCTACCTGGCGACCGAGGGCGTCCTTGTCGTCGCTCCGCTGCCCGACGGTTCGTTCCGTCTGGTCGCGGAAGTGGGCGAGGCGCCTGAGCACGTGGACGCCCGCTACGCCCAGGAGTTGCTCGACACCCGTGGCCCGCGGCGAGGCGGTACCCGGGTCACCGAGGTGATCTGGGGCTCCCGGTTCCGCATCCACGAGCGCGTCGCCCCGGCGTACCGGGCGGGGCGGGTCGTGCTGGCCGGCGACTCCGCCCACACGCACAGCCCCGCCGGCGGCCAGGGCATGAACCTCGGCCTCCGCGACGCCGTCACTCTCGGCGCCGCCCTCTCCACAGCCCTGAAGCACGGTACCGAGCACGAGCTCGACCAGTACGCCACCACCGCCCGCGCCGAGGCCCTCCAGGTCGTTGCCCTCGCCCACCAACTGACCCGCATCGCCACCGCCCCCGCATTCCTCCGCCCCGCCCGCAACACCCTCCTCCACCTCCTGGGCCACCTGCCGGCCGTCCGCCACAACCTGGCCGTCCGCCTCTCAGCGATCAGCCCACGGTGACCGTCGCCCCACCTGCCCCTTGCCCCCTGGCTCCACCACTACAACAAGCAACGCCGCCACAGCGCACTCGAAAAACTCCCACCATCACCCGCCTGCTACCAACGTGACGACCGAGTACGTCCTAGCCGGCCGTGGACTCCCTGACCTGCAAGGTGTACGGGACGGTGAGGTTGCGGCGTTCGGATTCGCCGTTGCCGGCGATGCGGTCGAGCAGGAGGCCGACGGCGTTGTCGGCGAGCCATTCCTTGTCCGGGGAGATCGTGGTCAGCGACGGGGAGTGGAACCGGCCGTCCTCGATGTCGTCGAAGCCGACGACGGCGACGTCGTCCGGGACCGACAGGCCGGCCTCGGCCAGGGTGCGCAGGGCGCCGAGGGCGAGCAGGTCGTTGAAGCAGAACACCGCGTCGGGAGGCTCCGGCAGGGCGAGCAGTTCGCGCATCGAGGCGGCACCGTCTTCCCGGTGGTAGCCGGTGCCGGCCAGCTCCAGGGCCGGGTCGTGCCGGAGACCGGCCGCCGACAACGCCTTGCGGTAGCCGCGCCGGCGGACCGAGCCGGTGCCCGCGCCGCCGCCGACGCCGATCGCGGCGATCCGCCGCCGGCCGAGCGAGACCAGGTGGGTGGTGGCGTCGTACGCGGCCTGGACCGAGTCGACCGCGACCCGGTCCAGCCGGCCGCCGGCGTCGCGCTCACCCAGCAGCACGATCGGTTTGGCGGTCTCGGTCTGCCCGATCCGGGCCGGTGAGGTGGTGATCGGGGAGAAGATGATGCCGTCGATCAGCTGGCCGCGCATCCCGTCCAGGACCAGCTTCTCGGCCGCCGCCTCGCCCTCGGTCTGGTCGATCAGCACGGTGATGCCGCGCTTCTTCGCCGCCCGGGAGATCGCCGCGCCCAGCTCCGCGAAGTACGGCGAAGCCATCTCCGGGATGGCCAGCGCGATGAAGTCGGAGCGGCCCTTGCGCAGCGACCGGGCGCTGACGTTCGGCCGGTAGTCGAGCGCCTCGATCGCGGCCTCGACCTTGGCCCGGGTCTGCGAGGTGATGTGCGGGTAGTCGTTGATGACGTTCGACACCGTTTTCACCGAGACGCCGGCCCGTGCCGCCACGTCGCTCAGCCTCGTCACCATCGTCGTCCCTTCCCCTGCGCTGGGCGAAGTCTGTCACGGCACGATTCCGTAACCGAACCAGTGACCGAGTGGTCAGGTCTTTACAGGCGATGTTAATCGTTGTAGAAAACCCGGTAAACGTTGTAGAGAAAGTGGAGGTCCCGTGGCACGTCTCGCCGTGGATCCAGCGTTCGTGGTCGGGAGCCTGGACCGGCGCCTGTTCGGCTCGTTCGTCGAGCACATGGGCCGCTGCGTCTACACCGGTATCTACGAACCGGAGCATCCCGACGCCGACGACGACGGGTTCCGCACCGACGTGCTGGCCCTGGTCCGCGAGCTCGGCGTCACCGCGATCCGCTACCCGGGCGGCAACTTCGTCTCCAACTACAACTGGGAGGACGGCGTCGGCCCGAAGCAGGACCGGCCGCGCAAGCTGGACCTGGCCTGGCGGGCGATCGAGCCGAACCAGTTCGGCACCGACGAGTTCGTCGCCTGGTCCCGCAAGGCCGGCGTCGAGCCGATCTGGGCGGTCAACCTCGGGACCCGCGGGATCCAGGAGGCGGTCGAGCTGCTGTCGTACTGCAACCTGCCGGCCGGCACCGAGCTGCCCGACCGCCGGGTCGCCAACGGCAGCAAGGAGCCGCACGACATCCGGGTGTGGTGCCTCGGCAACGAGATGGACGGCCCCTGGCAGATCGGCCACAAGACCGCCGACGAGTACGCCCGGCTGGCCGAGGAGACCGCGAACGCGATGCGCCGGGTCGACCCGGGCCTGGAACTGGTCGCCTGCGGGTCCAGCAACGCCGGCATGCCGACTTTCGGCGACTGGGAGCGCACGGTGCTGGAACGCACCTACGACCTGGTCGACCACATCAGCCTGCACGCGTACTACGAGCCGAAGGACGGCGACCAGGCCAGCTTCCTGGCCGCCGCCGAGGAGATGGACCGGATGATCACCTCGGTGGTCGCGACGGCCGACCACGTCAAGGCGCTGAAGCGCAGCGACAAGGAGATCACGCTCTCCTTCGACGAGTGGAACGTCTGGTACCAGCAGCACTTCCCCGGCGAGCTCGGCCTGGACGTGCGCGAGGTCAGCCCGCTGATCGAGGACACCTACACCGTCGACGACGCGGTGGTGGTCGGCAGTCTGCTGATCACGCTGCTGCGGCACGCCGACCGGGTCAAGATCGCTTGTCTGGCGCAACTGGTCAACGTGATCGGCCCGATCCGCACCGAACCCGGCGGCGCCGCCTGGCGGCAGACCATCTTCCACCCGTTCGCGCTGACCGCGCAGCACGCCGGATCGACGGTGCTGCGGACCGAGATCGCCGGACCCGAGGTGGACACGCGCGCGTACGGCCGGGTCCCCGCGCTGTGGAGCACGGCGACGTACGAGGAGAGCACTGGCGAGGTGGTGCTCTTCGTGGTGAACCGCGGCGAGACCGGCACGGTCGAGCTGGAGGTGCCCCTGCATGCGTTCGGGCACCTGGAAGTGACAGAGCACCTCGCGTTGCACGACGACGACCGGGCCGCGGTGAACACGGCCGCCCAGCCGGACCGGGTCGTCCCCCGACCGGTCGACGGGACCGGCGTCGACAGCGGCATCTGCCGCGCCACGTTGCCCCCTGCTTCGTGGCACATGATCAGGCTCTCCCCTGGAGGTACACGGTGAACACCATCAACCGGCGACTCGTGCTGGGCGGAATCGGCGCGCTCGGCGCGGCAGGCGTGCTGGCCGGCTGCGGCGAGGGCTCGGCGGGCAACCCCGGTGCGGGGCCCGCGACCGGCGACGGCGGCGCGAAGGGCTACGAAGGCCCGAACGTCGAACTGGACTTCTGGAACGGCTTCACCGGTGGTGACGGCCCGTTCATGCGCAAGCTGGTCGACCAGTTCAACAGCGAGAACGCGAACATCAAGGTCAAGATGACCGTGATGCAGTGGGCCGACTACTACACGAAGCTGCCCACCGCCGTGAGCAGCGGCCGCGGTCCGGCGGTCGCGATCATGCACGTCGACTCGCTGGCGACCAACGCGGCACGGAACGTGATCGAGCCGCTCGACGACGTGGCCAAGGCGCTGGACCTCAAGCAGGAGGACTTCTCCGAGGTGGTCTGGAAGGCCGGTGAGTACGAGGGCAAGCGGTACGGCATCCCGCTCGACGTGCACCCGCTGGGCTTCTTCTACAACAAGACGCTGATGACCCAGGCCGGCCTCGACCCGGCGAAGCCGCCGGCCACCGCCGACGAGTACGCCGCGGCGCTGGACGCGCTGAAGGCCAAGGGCATCCAGGGCCACTGGGCCACCCCGTTCCCGTTCACCGGTGTGCTCAGCGTCCAGGCGCTGCTGTGGCAGTTCGGCGGCCAGCTGTTCAACGAGGACTCCTCGAAGGCCACCTGGCACGAAGAGCCTGGCGTCAAGGCGCTCAGCTGGTTCACCGACCTGGTGAAGAACGGGCACAGCCCGAAGAACGTCGCCCAGGACGCCGACAACATCGCGGTGATGAACGGCAAGAACGCCTTCGTCTGGAACGGCATCTGGAACATCAACACGTTCAAGGAGAAGAAGGGTCTGGAGTGGGGCGTCGCCCCGCTGCCGAACATCGGCGGGACCAAGGCGGCCTGGGCCGGCTCGCACCAGTTCGTGCTGCCGAAGCTGAAGACGCCGGACCAGAACAAGTCCACCGCGGCCCGGGTGTTCGTGAACTACGTCAGCCAGAAGTCGCTGGAGTGGGCCAAGGGCGGCCAGGTGCCGGCCCGCAAGCAGGTCCGCGACTCGGCCGAGTTCAAGGCGCTGCCGGAGCAGGCCGCGCTGGCCACCCAGATCGACGACCTGCACTTCCCGCCGCCGGTGCCGGGCATCGGTGACGCGCTGGCCGAGCTGAACAAGGCGGTCAACGAGTCGGTGCTGCTGAAGGCCGAGCCGGGCAAGGCGCTGGCCGACGCCGCGGCCCGGGCCGACAAGATCCTGGAGGCCAACCGCAAGAAGTACGGCGCCTGATCATGGCGGTCCAGGCCAGCGCGGGCACGCTGCGCAAGCAGCGCGCCCGCGCCTCCGCGGGTGTGCGTGGCTACGGCCGCGCGACGCCGTACCTGTTCCTCGCGCCGTATCTGCTGCTGTTCCTGGTGTTCGTGATCGGGCCGGCCCTGTTCGGCATCTGGATGAGCCTGCACGACTGGGACTTCCAGCTGCCCGGCAAGCCGTTCGTCGGGCTGCAGAACTACAAGGACCTGTTCGACCCGCTGTCGGCGACCGCCGAGCCGTTCTGGCACGGCATGCGGGCGACCGGCATCTTCACGCTCGCGTCGGTGCCGTTCCTGGTGGCGATCCCGCTCGCGCTGGCGGTGCTGCTGAACCGGAAGTTCCCGGGCCGGACCTTCTTCCGGGCCGTGTACTTCGCGCCGTACGTGCTGGGCGTGGCGGTCATCGGCCTGATGTTCCGCTACATCCTGGACACCACGTTCGGCATCCTGAACGCGTTCCTCGGGCTGTTCGGCATCCCGGAGATCGGCTGGACCACGGAGCAGCCGTGGGCGTTCGTCGCGCTGGTCGCGGTGACCGTGTGGTGGACGGCCGGCTTCAACGCGATCATCTACCTGGCCGGCCTGCAGGACATCCCGGCCGAGCAGTACGAGGCGGCCGAGCTGGACGGCGCGAACACCTGGCAGCAGTTCCGCAACGTCACCCTGCCGGGCCTGCGTCCGGTCACCGTCTTCATCGTCACGATCACGCTGCTGGCCAGCGCGAACATGTTCGGCCAGGCGCTGCTGATCACCCAGGGCGGTCCCGGTGACACCACCCGGACGGCGCTGATGGTGATCACCGACACCGGCTTCAGCCAGTTCCGGATGGGGCAGGCCGCGGCGATGAGCTACCTGCTCGCGATCTTCCTGTCGATCGTCGCGCTGATCACGTTCGCACTGATGAGGGAGCGCAAGTCATGAGGCGCCGACCGTCCGCCGCCTTCTGGGTGATGGTGGTGCTGCTGACCCTGCTGGTCGTCGTCCCGTTGCTGTGGATGGTGATCACCTCGTTCAAGACCGTCGGGGAGTCCCAGTCGGACCCGCCGACGCTGGTCCCGGAGGACCCGACCGGGCGCGCGTTCGGTGAGATCCTCACCACCGGCGGCCAGAACCCGGTCCTGCGCTGGGCGCTGAACAGCTTCGCCGCCGCCACGCTGCACGCGCTGCTGGTGGTCGTGGTGGCCTCGATGGCCGGCTACGCGCTGGCCCGGATGGAGTTCCGGTTCAAGAACTTCATCTTCTCGTTCATCCTGCTGACGCTGTTCATTCCCGGCTTCGTCTTCCTGATGCCGAACTACCTGCTGATGGACAACCTGGGCTGGCTGGACACGCTGTGGGCGCTGGTCGTGCCCGGCGCGGCCGGTGCGTTCGGGGTGTTCTTCATGCGGCAGTTCTTCCTGGCCATCCCGAAGGAGCTCGAGGAGGTCGCGCTGATCGACGGCGCGAACGCCTGGATCGTCTTCACCCGGATCATCCTGCCGAACGCCAAGCCGGCCCTGGCCACGCTGACCGTGCTGTCGTTCCTGGCCAACTGGAACGACTTCGTCTGGCCGCTGTTCGTGCTGTTCAGTCCCGAGCGGCTCACCCTGCCGGCCGGTCTGAGCCTGCTGCAGGGCGCCTACACCACCGACTACCCGGTGATCATGGCCGGCGCGACCGTCGCGGCCGTCCCGGTCCTGATCCTCTACGTGTTCGTCCAGCGCTACGTGATCGAAGGTGTCGCCCGCAGCGGCATCAAAGGCTGACCTCCCCGTCAGAAGCCCGTTCGAGAGGAACCCGCCCGTGCCTCGAAGAATTCTCGCCGCCGCGCTCGCCGTGGCCGCCGTCGCCGCCGGAACCACGGCGGCGGTGGCGGCCCCGCCGCTGGCGGTCACCACCCAGAACGACATCTCGAAACCGTTCGCCGACACCTACGCCGACCCGGCGATCATCCAGGGCCGCGACGGCTACTGGTACGCCTACGCCACCTCGGACCCGCTGGTCGCGAACGGTCCCTTCGGCCTGATGCACATGGCCCGTACCAAGGACTTCGGTTCCTGGGAGTACCTGGGCACCGTCTTCAGCGACGCGACCAAGCCCGCCTGGGCCGCGCCCGGCTCCTTCTTCTGGGCGCCGGACATCCGGTACTTCGGCGGCCGCTACGTCATGTACTTCACCGTCACCGACACCGCGGCCAATCCCGGCGGCGACCCGGCGATCGGGGTCGCGACCGCGCCGACCCCGGCCGGCCCGTGGACCGCGACCGGCGGCCCGGTGGTCACCCCGAAGCCGGACGGCAACGGCGGCTACTTCGGCACCATCGACCCGGCCATGCTCACCGCCGCCGACGGCAAGCGTTACCTGTACTACGGCGGGTTCTACGGCGGCCTCTGGGTCACCGAGCTCACCCCCGACGGGCTGCAGGCGGTCGGTACGCCGACCCAGGTCGCCATCGGTGACCGCTACGAGGGCTCGTACGCCGTGTACCGCGACGGCTGGTACTACCTGACCGCTTCGTCGTCGAACTGCTGCGCCGGTCCGACCACCGGGTACTCCGTGTTCGCCGGCCGGTCGAAGTCGCCGCGCGGCCCGTTCCTGGACGCCGACGGCGCGAGCATGAACGAGTCCCGGGTCGGCGGCACCACCGTGCTCACCCAGAACGGCAACAAGTGGATCGGCCCGGGCCACCACGCGTTCTTCACCGACGCGGCCGGCCAGGACCACATCCTGTACCACGCGATCGACCGGGCGAAGCCCTGGCTGACCGACCCGTTCGGCATCAACCGGCGGCCGATGCTGGTCGACCGGCTCGACTGGATCGACGGCTGGCCGCGGACCCGCGCCGGCGCCGGTCCGTCCGAGACCCCGCAGCCCGCGCCGGTCACCGGCTCGGCGGCGGGCATCACCCCGGCCGATCCCGCGTCCGGGCTGTGGAACGCGACCCGGCGTCCTGGTGACGCGCTGGGTGGACCGACCGCGCAGATCCGCGGCGTGGCGGCGACCCGGCAGTCCGCGCCGGCCGGCTCGGTCCGGGTCAGCGCCGACGTCCGGCTGGGTGCGTCGTTCACGACCGTGCTCGGTTACGGCGCGGTGGTCGCCTCGATCGTCGGGGACAAGCTGGTCCTGGTGGCCGGCGGCAGGACCACCGCGGTACGGCTTCCCGCCGGGTTCGACCGGTCCCGGTGGAACCGGCTGGCCGTGCAGGTCACCGGCAGCACCGTGACCGCGCGGATCAGCGACGCCGGACTCGGTGACCTCTACGCCGAGGCGCGACTCGTCGTACCGAAGCTGAAGGTCAAGGCGGCGCCGGTGCGCTGGCTCGGCCAGGCCGAGGTGGACAACCTGACGATCCGTCCGGTCGCCGAGCCGGTCCGCCGGATGGTGGCCGTGCCGCAGCCGGGCAAACTGCTGGCCGGCGACGAGTTCAACGGCTCCGGGCTCGGTGCGGGCTGGTCGTGGCTGCGACCGGACGCCGCCGCGACGGTTGCCAACGGCAAGTTGTCCTGGCCGTTGCAGGACACCGACCTGGTCGGTGGCGGCAACAACGCCGGACTGCTGTTCCACCGGACGCCGGCCGGCGACCGGTGGATCGCGGAGACCAAGCTGCACCTCGATCTCGGGGAGGGCGACATCCGCAACTACCAGCAGGCCGGGATGATCGTCCACCGCACCGACGACGACTTCGCCCGGCTGGGCAACGTCGCGATCTGGCGCACCCGGCAGACGGAGTACGGGCGGGAACTGGTGGCCCGGCCCTCCGACGGCGCGACCAGCTACGGCGGCGCGGCGATCGGCCGGTCGGCGCCCGACCTGTGGATGCGGCTCGCGTTCCACCGCAACGCCGCCGGCGAGCACGTCTACCGGGCCGCGACCAGTGTGGGCGGCAAGAACTGGACCTGGGGCGCGGCGTGGGTGCTGCCGGCCGGCGAGACGCCGCGGCTGGGGCTGTACGCCCACGGTGACTTCACCGGAGCGGATCCGGCGCCGGTGGCCACGTTCGACTACCTGCGGTTCTACGAGAGCAAGTGATGCTGCGCGGGCTGGGGGTGTCGTTGCTGCTGCTGGCCGTGGCCGGTTGTGGCGGCGGTGACCCCAGCCCGTCGCCGGAAGGAGCCAGTGTGGGATTCACGAACCCGGTCTACGACAACAATTTCGCCGACCCGCACGTGATCGCGGCCGGCGAGACCTTCTACGCCTTCGCCACCAACGGGCCGCTGGGCAACATCCAGACGCTGAAGTCGGCCGACCTGGTCGACTGGGAGCAGGTCGGTGATGCGCTGCCGACGCTGCCGTCCTGGACGTCGGCCGGCAAGGTGTGGGCGCCGGAGGTGGCGGTGCACGGGCCGGACCGGTACGTCATGTACTACACGACCTCGCACGATGCGTCGTCCCGGCAGTGCATCGGCGTCGCCGTCGCCGAGCGGCCGGAAGGTCCCTATGTCGACAAATCGAGTAATCCCCTGATCTGTCAGGAGAAGGAGGGCGGGTCGATCGACGCCAGCCCGTTCCAGGACTCCACCGGGCAGCGCTGGCTGTACTGGAAGAACGACGGCAACGCGGTCGGCCAGGACACTTGGATCTACGTCTCCAAGCTGTCGGCCGACGGACTCCAGCTGGTCGGCGAGACGACCAGGATGTTCAAGCAGGACCTGCCCTGGGAGGGCCACCTCGTCGAGGCGCCGTACCTGGTCGAGCGGAACGGCAAGTTCCACATGTTCTACTCCGCCAACGCCTACGACAAGGCCGAGTACGCCGTCGGCCACGCGCTCTGCACGACACCCGCCGGGCCGTGCAAGAAGTCGGGCGACCCGATCCTCACCACGTCCGAGGCCGCCGCCGGGCCGGGACACAACATGGTGCTGGAGAAGGACGGCCGGTACTGGTTCGTCTACCACGCCTGGGACCCCGAGCTGGTCGGCGTCGACCCACCCGGCCGGACCATGTGGCTGTCGGAACTGACCTTCGACGGTGACACCCCCAAGGTCCAGCCGCCCCTGCGGGAAAACCCCGTCAAGCCATAGTGCTCTTCGACTCCCGCTCCAGCAGGTCGACGAGGATTCGCAGGGCTTTGTGCAGGTCCTCGTCGGTAGGAGTGGCGTAGCCGATGACCAGGCCGGGGCTGCCGGTGACGGTGCGGCGGTAGTCGGCGAGAGGGGCGATCGCCACGCCGGCGGCGCGGGCCTTGGCGGCCAGCGCTTTGTCGTCGACGTGGTCGGGCAGCAGCAGGGTGATGTGCAGCCCGGCGTCCTGGCCGACCACGCGACCGTACGGCGCGAGCTGGGCGCAGGTGTGGTTCCGCCGTTCGGCGTACAGGCGGCGGTTGCGGCGGACGACCTGATCCAGGTAGCCGTCCCGCAGCATGGCCAGCAGGGCCGCCTGCATCGGCCAGCCGGGCCAGTCGCTGGCTTCCTCGCGGTGGCAGGCGATCCGGTCCACCACGGGTGCGGATGCGACGAGCCAGCCCAGCCGCAGCGACGGGCTGATCATCTTGGAGAGCGTGCCGAGGTGGACCACCCGGTCCAGGTCGAGCTGGGCCAGCGCGGGCAGCGGCGCCACGTCGTACCGGAACTCGCTGTCGTAGTCGTCCTCGATCAACGTCGCGCCGGTCCGGCGCGCCCAGCGCACCAATTCGTTGCGTCGGGCAACGGGCAGGCGCCCGCCGAGCGGGTACTGGTGCGAGGGCGTCACGTAGACCGCCGCGATGCCGTCCGGTTCCTCGAGCCCGCCGAGGGTGTCGACGCACAGTCCGTCGGCGTCAACCGGCACATCGACGACCTTCAGGTGGTGGGCCTCGGCGGCCTTCACCGCGTTGGGATAGCCAGGGTCCTCGACGGCGAGCCGGTCGCCCGGCCGCAGGGTGGTGGACAGCAGCAGGCGGAAGCCGTGCACGGTGCCGTTGGTGATCACCAGGTTCTCCGGTCCGCAGGCGATGCCGCGCACGCGGCCGACATGCTCCGCGAGCGCGCTCCGGAGCTCGGGCAGTCCGGCCGGATCGTCGTACCCCTGTGGCGGAGTCTGCGCCGACACCTCCCGCCACGCGCGGCGCCAGCCGGCATCCGCCTGGGTCCCGATGAACGGAATGCCAGGGCGCAGGGTGAGCAACCCCTTCGATGTGCGGCCGGGCCATGACGAGCTGGTCGAAGCTGCGGCGGTCGGGGAGTTGCTTGACGAATCGGCGGTGCGGCTACGGCGTTGCCGGACCGGCGGTGTGAGCGGGACGACGTCGGCGATGTACGTGCCGGAGCCGGTCCGGCCGACGATCCAGCCCTCCGCGTGCAGCTGGTCGTACGCCGCCTGCGCAACGGCGCGGGAGACTCCGAGCTCGCGCGCGAGGTCGCGGGTGGACGGCAGCCGGTGGCCGGCCTGGAGACGGCCGTCGCGGACCGCGGCCCGGACCTGCTCGGCGAGTTGCAGGTGCAGCGCGAGACCGGCGGCGCGGTCCACCGTCAGCGGCAGCGTGGTCCGCAAAGTGGACTACTGGATCTGAGGGGTAATGGACCGTGTCGGCATACCACTACTCTGCCACGCTGCTGCCATGACTACGACATCACTGTCGCCGACGGAGCGGACGCGGCTGCGGCGGTCGAAGGAGCGAGCGGCCACCGATCGGCGGGTCCTGCACGAGGTACTGCGGGAGGGCATGTTCTGCCACCTCGGTGTGGTGGTGGACGGGGCCCCGCTGGTGCTGCCGACGGCGTACGGGGTGGACCTGGACAGCGGGCCGGACGGGACGCTGTACCTGCACGGATCGGTGGCGGCGCGCAGCGTGGTGGCAGCACCGGACCAGACGATCTGCGTGACGGTGACGCACGTGGACGGGCTGGTGCTGGCCCGGTCGGCGTTCCACCACTCGGTGAACTACCGGTCGGCGGTGGTCTTCGGCACACCGCGGCCGGTGACCGACCCGGACGAGAAGCTGCACGGGTTGACCGTGATCGTCGACCATCTGGTTCCCGGCCGGTCGAGCGGCTCCCGCGGTCCGAACCGGAAGGAGCTGGCCAAGACCTCCGTGCTGGCCCTGGACCTGACCGAGGCGTCGGTGAAGACGCGTGCCGGCGGTGCGAACGACGAGCCGGAGGACCTGGACCTGCCGTACTGGACCGGCGTACTGCCGCTCCGGATGGTCGCCGGTGAGCCGATCACCAACGACGACTGCGATCTGCTGGTCCCGGCCCACATCCGTACCCGGGCGAACCAGCTGGGGGCGCCCTCGTGCACTGATGGGTGAGGGCGCCCAGCTTGCGCTTGACCAGATGGCTGCTGGCCGAAGACTCGGATCAGGCCAGCGTGCCTTTGTTGTAGTTGCTCTGCGCCCAGAAGTAGCCGACGGTCGTGATCGCGACGCACCAGGCGGCGGCGAGCCAGCCGTTGCCGTTCTCGATCGGCGTGCCGAGCAGCAGGCCGCGCAGCGTCTCGATGATCGGCGTGAACGGCTGGTACTCGGCGAACCAGCGGATGCCGGCCGGCATCGACTCGATCGGCACGAAGGTGCTGCTCAGGAACGGCAGGACGAAGCTGATCGGCAGCACCACGTTGCTGGCGCCCTCGGGAGTCTTCGCCGTCAGGCCGAGAGCGACGGCGAGCCAGACCAGCGCGACCGTCGTAGCGGTGAGCAGGGCGATCGCGAGCAGCCACTCGACGACGTTGGCGGACGGCCGGAAGCCCAGTGCGACCGAGACGCCGATCACCAGCGCGAGGCCCAGCAGCGTCTGCAGCACGCTGCCGATGACGTGCCCGGTCAGCACCGCGGACCGGAAGATCGCCATCGTCCGGAACCGGGCCACGATGCCCTCGGTCATGTCGGTGCAGACCGCCACCGCGATCGGGACCGTGCCCGAGCCGACGGTGACCAGCAGGATGCCGGGCACCAGGAAGTCCAGGTAGTCGAACCCGCCGCCGCCCAGGCCGGCCTCGAACGTCTTGCCGAAGACGAAGCCGAACAGCAGCAGCATGATCACCGGCATCCCGAGGGTGCCGAGCGTCATCGACGGGTAGCGCAGGGCGTGCCGCAGGTTGCGGCGCAGCATGGTGGAGGTGTCGGCCAGCGGGTGCAGGGTCGCGCTCATCGGATCGTCGCTTTCTCGTCGGAGGTGGTCGCGGGGTCGGTGGTGCTGTGGCCGGTGACGGCGAAGAAGACGTCGTCGAGGTCGGGGGTGTGCACGGTCAGCTCGTCCACCTCCAGCGAGGCGTCGTCGATCCGGGCCAGCAGCTCGCGCAGGGACTGCACGCGGCCGTCGTTCGGGACCTGGAGCACCAGCGCGCTGTGGTCGGCCTGACCGCTGGGCAGCACCCGTTCGGCCAGAGCGAGCTCGTCGGGCGCGGTGAACCGGAGCCGGACGTGCCCGCCCGGGACCAGCCGCTTCAGCTCCTCGGTCGTGCCCTCGGCGACCAGCCGGCCGTGGTCCAGGACCGCGATCCGGTCGGCGAGCTGGTCGGCCTCCTCGAGGTACTGCGTGGTCAGGAAGACGGTGACCCCGCCGGCGACCAAGCCTCGGATGATGCCCCACATGCTGTGCCGGCTGCGCGGGTCGAGCCCGGTGGTCGGCTCGTCCAGGAAGATGATGCGCGGCTCGCCGACCAGCGTCATCGCCAGGTCGAGCCGGCGCTTCATGCCGCCGGAGTACGTCATCGCGGGCTTGTGCGCGGCCGCGGCCAGGTCGAACTGGTCGAGCAGCTCGGCCGCCCGGCGCCGGCCCTCGGACCGGTCCAGGTGGTGCAGGTCGGCCATCATGCGCAGGTTCTCCTCGCCGGTGAGCAGGCCGTCGACGGCGGAGAACTGGCCGGTGACGCTGATCGCGGCGCGCACGTCGTCCGGCGAGCGGTGCAGGTCGGTGCCGTCGATCCGGATCTCGCCGGCGTCGGCGGTGATCAGGGTGGACAGGATCTTCACCACGGTGGTCTTGCCGGCCCCGTTGGGGCCGAGCAGCGAGAAGATGGTGCCTGTGGTCACGGTCAGGTCGATGCCGTCGAGCACCCGCTGGTCGCCGTAGGACTTGTGCAGTCCACGGACCTCGATCGCTGATGTCATGGTTCCTCGCTCGGTTTCGGGCAGGCTCGCGCCGCCTCGGGGGATGGGGACTGTTTTCGGGCAGGCTCACGCCGACCGGGGTACGGAGTACGGGGTGAAGGAGGGTGTGCGGATCCACCCGGACGGCTCGGAGCCGCCGGTCAGGGATGCCGGTTGTTCAGTTGGCCGGTGGAGGACCGGTCAGATGTCGAGGTCCTCGACGGCGGGCTGGTTCGCCGCCTCCTCCACCAGGGCGTAGAGCTCGACGGGGATCAGCTCGCGCAGCTGCTCGATCGTCTCCACCACGTGCAGCGTCGCTTCGCCCTGGGCGAGACTCCAGGACTGGTCGGCGCTCCAGTTGCCGACCCAGCTCCGCCAGCCGTTCTCGTACGCCGGGTCGCTCTGCTTCTGCTTGTACTGATGGCGCCGGTCGGCGTGCAGCACGAACTTGCCGGTCCGGCTGCGGTAGACCTTGAACGCCTCGTAGCCGTCCTTGCTCGACCGGCCGCCCTCGGCCAGCAGGACACCCGAGAACCGCTGCTTGCGGCCGGTGCCCCGGCCCACCCGCACGGTGATCTCGTCGTAGCCCTCGAGCCGGCCTTCCTCCATCTCGACGTAGCGCCGGAGCGCGGTCGAGATCGCGGAGGACAGGTTGCCGGCGATCTCCTGGGCCCGCTTGTACAGCGCCAGGTCGTCGTCGGACACGTAGATCGTCTTGTTCGGCATCGGCCTCTCCTTCTACGTAGAACTATACATATGCTGTCCGTAGATGTCTACGTATATGTCTGCGTAGATGGTGGGAGATGCTGGCACGATCGGCGCGTGCACACTGCCGAAGATCGCTACGACGCCCTCACCGACGAGGTCGCCGCCCTCTACGAGCTCGGGCGCCAGGCGGACGCCCTCGCTCTGATGGACGCCACCGCCGCCGAGCTGGGCGACCAGCTGACACCGTGGGCAGCGGAGTTGGCCCATCTCCGAGCCTGTCTGCTCGGCTCACTGGGTAACGCGGAAGCCGCCCTCGAGGTGCTGGTGCGGGCGAGTGACGCGGGCGGCTGGTGGGAGGAATCGATTCTCACCGAGGACGACGACTTGGCCGGCCTGCGGACGCTGCCCGGTTTCGATGCCCTGGTGGCGAACAGCCGGGCCCGGCGTACGCCGGGGATCACGCCGCCGCTGATCCGGCTTCCCCCGGACGGGCGGACCGTCGTACGGGTGGTGGTGGCGTTGCACGGTGCCGGCCAGACGGCGCGGCATGCGGCGCGGGACTGGGCGAGCGTGCTGGACCTCGGGTGCGCGTTGGTCTGCGTCGAGTCTTCTCAGCTGATGTCACCGAGGTACCGGACCTGGCCGGATCCCGCCGCGGCCGCGGACGACATCGCCCGGGCGCTGGCCGAGCTGCCGGCCGAGCTCGACGGGCTGCCGCTGGTCGCGGCCGGATTCTCCGCAGGCGGTCGGGTGGCGATCTCCTGGGCGCTCACAGCCACACCGCAGCCGGTCGCCGGCGTCATCGCGCTGGCTCCAGCGCTCCGCGAGCTGCCGACCGAGGCGGCCACTTCACTGGCCCCGGCGAGCGTTCTCATCGGTACGGACGACGACCTTCTGGAGGTCGTGCTCGAGGCGGCCGATCAGCTGGAGGGCTTCGGTCTGCGGATCACCACGTTGCCCGGGCAAGGCCACCAGGTGCCCAGTGACTTCGCCGACCTGCTGGCGCAGACGCTGGGGACGTAGCCGGGAAGCCGTCTTCCCCAATTGTGGACAACATGGTGATCAAACCTCCACAATCCACAGATTTGGCCGAAGTTCGGCCGAAAACGGTGCACAACCCGGGGACAACCTGGGGAAAAGTCGCAGGAAAGCTGTGCACAGCTGGGGATACGGGTGTGGATAACCTGGCTGCTGCAGCAGGAATCGCCCCCGCTGGTCAGCGCGGTCTCGGTGGATCAGTGCGTCAGATCCACTGGGTGGAGACGACGAAGCCGACCGCGATCAGGCCCATGCCGATCAGCAGGTTCCAGTTGCCCAGGTCGTTCATGAACGGGATGTCCTGCCCGGCCACGTAGAAGACCACCAGCCAGATCAGCCCGAGCAGCCAGCAGCCCAGCATCAGCGGCGCCACCCACGGACGGCTGGTGGTGCGGGGCTTCTTCGGAGTCTTCTGCGGCTTCTCCGCGGCCGGCTTCTTCTTCTGTTCGCGACTGCTCGACTCGGGCACGACGTGGGCTCCTTGTAGCGGACACTAAGGTGAGTGGTGGTCCCCGGTTCGCGGGGCTGCCACCAGCCACACCGACGGGTCTGGCCTCGGTTAGCGTAGTGCAGACGGATGCAAGGGAGTCACGGGTGAGCAGGCTGCGGCGTTTCTCGCTCTGGCGCGCGGCCGCGCCGGTCGCGTTGCTCTGCGCCGGCCTGCTGTTCGCGACCAGCGCCACCAACGCCCGCGGTACCGATCTCCGTCCCAGTCGCAACACTACGCTGGCCGGCCTTGTCGAGGAACAGAGCCGCCGCAGCGCCACCCTGACCCGGCAGCACGCGGCGCTCAGCGGTGACATCGAGAAGCTGCAGACCCAGCAGGGCGCCATCGAGCCGAAGCTGGCCAAGCAGCTCAAGGACCTGTCCGTGCAGGTCGGCACCACGCCGGTCACCGGGCCCGGGCTGACCGTGACGCTGAAGGACGCGCCGCGCGAGGTGGTCAAGGACAACCCGGACATCGACGCCGACTGGCTGGTGATCCATCAGCAGGACATCCAGGCCGTGGTGAACGCGTTGTGGGCCGGTGGCGCCGACGCGATCTCGATCCAGAACCACCGGGTCATCTCCACCACTGGGATCAAGTGCGTCGGCAACTCCGTCGTCCTGCACGGCGTGCCCTACCTGCCGCCGTACAAGATCACCGCGATCGGCGACCGGCGCAAGCTGCAGCAGGCGCTGGACGACTCGCAGTACATCGAGAACCTGCAGGACTACGTGGTCAGGTTCCAGCTCGGCTACGAGGTGAAGAACGAGTCGAACGTGGCGATGCCGGCGTACGAGGGCACCCTGGACCTGCAGAGCGCGACCGTGCCGGGCTTCGAGACGACCCCGTCGGTCAGCCCTTCGGCTTCCGGTCGCTGACACCGGACCGGCCGGGGCCCGGGCGTCTGGGACAATGGAGCGCATGCCGCGCATCCTCGTCGTCGACAACTACGACTCCTTCGTCTACAACCTGGTGCAGTACCTGCAGCAGTTGCAGGCCGACACCACGGTGCTGCGCAACGACGAGGTGACCCCTGAGCAGGCCGCCGAGTACGACGGAGTGCTGCTGTCGCCCGGTCCGGGCACGCCCGAGGAGGCCGGCAGCTGCGTGGACATCGTTCAGCAGGCCGCCGGCCGGGTCCCGATCTTCGGGGTCTGCCTGGGGCTGCAGGCGATCGGCGTCGCGTACGGCGGAGTGGTCGGCCGCGCCGACGAGCTGCTGCACGGCAAGACCAGCCAGGTGCTGCACGAGGGCGCGGGCGTGCTGGCAGGACTGCCGTCGCCGTTCACCGCGACCCGGTACCACTCGCTCGCGATCGCCGAGCACAGCGTGCCGGCCGACCTGCAGGTGACGGCGCGGACCGAGGCCGGCGTGATCATGGCGGCGCGGCACCGGGACCTGCCGGTCGAAGGCGTCCAGTTCCACCCCGAGTCGGTGCTCACCGAGGGCGGTCACCGGATGCTGGCCAACTGGCTCGCTGTCTGCGGCGACCCGGGAGCGGTGGCGCGGTCCACCGGCATGGCGCCGGTTGTCAGCTGACCCCGAGCTCGTCCACAACGCGAAGACCGCGGCACCCCGACAGGGGGCCGCGGTCTTCGCGTTGTGGGACGGGCTACTCGTCGTCCTCGGTGTTCTGGCGCGGGCCGCCGCCGCCGGGCAGATTGATGGTCGGCGGCGTGTCGGTGTCGGTGGGCGGCGACTCGGGATCCTCTGACGGACTCGTCGTCGGCGGAGAGCTGGGCGGCGGCGTCGACGGCTCGGTCGGCCGGTTGGCGAGGAACAGCGTCACCTTGTCGCCCTTGTCGGCCTTGGTGCCACCCTTCGGGTCCTGGGAGACCACCGTGCCGGGGATCGCGTTCGGGTCCGGCGGCGCGGCCTTGTAGGCGACGGCGAACCCGGCGCTCTTCAGCGTGTTGGCGGCGTCGGCCTGGCCCTGGTTGGTGACGTCCGGAACCTCGACCTTGACCGAGCCGCTGGAGACCGTCAGCGTGAAGCGCTGGCCGCTCGCGTACCGGCCGCTGGGGTCGGGCGAAACACCGAGCACGGTGCCTTCCGGCTGCTCGTCGTCCACCGTGTTCACCTTGTCGGCGACCTTGAAGTTCGCCGGTGGCGCCTCCAGCAGCTCGCGCGCCTGCCGCTCGGTCTTGCCCACCACGTCCGGCACCGGGTACGACGTGGGCCCGCTGGACACCACCACGGTGACGACCGCGCCCTTGTCCACCATCGTGGTGGCGCCTGGGTTCTGGCTGGCGACGTTGCCCTTCGGCACGGTCGGGTTCGCCGCACCGGTGGACTTCACCTGCAGCCCCTGCGCGGTCAGCAGCGCGGTCGCGTCTTCCAGCGACCGGTTCACCACGTTCGGAACGGCGACCTGGGCCGGCGGGGTGGCGCCGTCGTTGTCCTCGCCCAGGTTCGTGATGATCGCGTACGCGCCGACCGCGACCGCGACGATCGCCAGCCCGAGCAGGAAGTACGCCAGCCCCCGGTTGCGCCGGGCCCGCGCTGCCTGCGCCTCGGTCATCCCGTCGTCCGGCGGCAGCAGATCGTGGGCCTGGGTCTGCCCGTACGCCTGGGTGGCAGCCGCCGGCGCGATCGCCGCACCGGCCATCGCGCGGGTCTCGCCGACCGCGGTCATCGGCGCGGTCACCTGCTGACCGGCCAGCACCCGGTGGATGTCCTGGCGCATCTCGGCCGCGCTCTGATAGCGCTCCTCGCGGCTCTTGGCCAGCGCCTTGAGCACGACCGCGTCGACCTCCGGCGGGATCTCGGGGTCGAACGACGACGGCGGGACCGGCTGCTCCCGGACGTGCTGGTAGGCCACCGAGACCGGCGACTCGCCGACGAACGGCGGCCGGCCGGTGAGCAGTTCGTACAGCAGGCAGCCGGTGGAGTACAGGTCGGAGCGGGCGTCGACGGTCTCGCCGCGGGCCTGCTCCGGCGACAGGTACTGCGCGGTGCCGATCACGGCCGCGGTCTGGGTCATGTCCGAGGTGGTGTCGGCGACCGCGCGGGCGATGCCGAAGTCCATCACCTTGACCTGGCCCTGCGGGGTCAGCATCACGTTGCCGGGCTTGATGTCGCGGTGCACGATGCCGGCCCGGTGGCTGTAGTCGAGCGCCTCCAGCACGCCGGAGGTGATCTCCAGCGCCCGCTCCGGCATGATCTTGCGGCCTTCGCGGATCAGGTCGCGCAGCGTCTTGCCGGTCACCAGTTCCATCACGATGTACGGAATGGTGATGCCGGAGCCGTTCGGGTCCGGTTCCTCGCCGGTGTCGTAGACCGACACGATCGTGGGGTGGTTCAGCGAGGCCGCCGACTGCGCTTCACGCCGGAATCTGGCCTGGAAGGTGGAGTCACTGGCCAGGTCCACCCGCAGCCGCTTGATCGCGACGGCCCGGCCGAGCCGGTTGTCGACGCCCCTGCGGACGTCGGCCATGCCCCCTCGCCCCAGCGGTTCGCCTTCCTCGTAGCGCCCGCCGACGAGACGTGCCTGCGATGTCATTGCTCTGCCTTCCGCCCTGCGCGAATCGATCTGCCTGCTGTCACGGGATCCTTCCGTACCGGGCTCACCGGCCCATCACCGCCTCCATCACGTCTTTCGCGATCGGCGCGGCCAGCGTGCCGCCGGCGATGTCGGTGCGCGGCACGTTCGCGTCCTCGATCATCACCGCGACCGCGACCTGCGGATCATTGGCCGGTGCGAACGAGGTGAACCAGGCGAACGGCGGGCGGTCCGGCGCCGTCTGCGCCGTCCCGGTCTTGCCGGCCACCTGTACGCCGTTGATCCGGGCCGGCCTGCCGGTGCCGTTCTCGACGACGTCGACCATCATCTGGGTCAGCTGCGTGGCGACCTCGGACGAGACCGCCTGGTGCAGCGACTCCGGCTTGGTCTCGGAGATCGTTTTCAGGTCCGCGGTCCGTACGGTCTGCACCAGGTACGGCTTCATCACGTCACCGCCGTTGGCGATCCCGGCCGCCACCATCGCCATCTGCAAGGGGGTGGCCTGGACGTCGAACTGGCCGATCGCGGACTGCGCGACCTGCGGCGCGTTCGGATCAGCCGGGAACCGGCTGGCGACGGCCCCCAGGTCGGGCAGCTGACGCTCGCCGAAGCCGAACTTCTCCGCCTGCTCCCGCAGCGCCTCGGCGCCGAGGTCGAGACCGACCGAGCCGAACGCGGAGTTGCACGACTCGCGCAGCGCGACCGTCAGGGTGGCGTTGTCGCTACCGCCGCAGTTGCGGCCGTTCTGGTTCGGCAGGCCGACCGTGGTCTGCGGCAGCTCCAGCACGGCAGGGCTGCGCACCTTGGTCTCCGGCGTGTACCGGCCGCTGGACAGCGCCGCGGCCGCGGTGACCAGCTTGAACGTCGACCCCGGCGGGTACAGCTCCTTGATCGCCCGGTTCGTCAGCGGCTTGTTCTTGTCCGCGTTCAGCTTCTTCCAGGCGGCGCCGGTCTTCTCCAGGTCGTGCGAGGCCAGCTCGTTCGGGTTGTACGACGGCCGGGACACCAGCGCGAGGATCTTGCCGGTCTTCGGCTCGATCGCGACCACGGCGCCCTTCTTGCCGGCCAGCCCCCGGTACGCCGCCAGTTGGGCCTTCGCGTTCAGCGTGAGCCCGACGCTCGCCCCCTGCTGGCGGCGGTTCGTGATCACGTCGACGACGCGGCGGAAGGCCAGCGACGGGTCGGAGCCGTTCAGCTGCGAGTTCTGGTTGAGCTCGATGCCGGACCGGCCGTACAGGTAGGAGTAGTAGCCGGTCACCGGCGCGTACTCCGGCCCGAGCTGGTAGCTGCGCTGGTACTCGAACCGGTCCTTGGAGGGCTTGCTCTGCGCGATCGGCGTACTGCCGATCAGGATCGGGCCGCGGTTGACCGAGAACTGCGCGTCCCGCACCCGGCGGTTGTCGTTGCGTCCGTTCAGCTCGTCCGCCCGGAACGCCTGCAGGTAGGTGGAGTTGGCCATCAGCGCGAGCATCAGGATGATCGCCGCCACGGCCAGTCGTCGGATTGCTGAGTTCACTGCTTCTGCACCGCCATGGCGATCGTGTCGTCGGAGACCGGCGCCGCGGGGGTCTGCGGCCGGCGGGCCTGGTCGCTGATCCGCAGCAGTAGGGCGATGATCGCCCAGTTCGCCACCAGCGAGGTCCCGCCGAGCGCCATGAACGGCGTGGCCAGACCGGTCAGCGGAATCAGCCCGGTCACTCCGCCGACGATCACGAACACCTGGAGCGCGAACGACATCGCCAGACCGGTCGCGAGCAGCTTGCCGAAGACGTCCCGGCAGCCGAGGGCGGTGCGCAGGCCGCGCTCCACGATCAGCGTGTAGATCAGGATGATCGCGATGAGCCCGGTCAGGCCGAGCTCCTCACCGAACGAGGAGATGATGAAGTCGCTCTGCGCGTAGAACTGGAGCAGTTCCGGCCGGCCCTGACCCAGACCGCGGCCGAGCACCCCGCCCCAGGCCTGGCCGAACAGGCCGTTGGCGACCTGGCCGCCGACCTCGTTGAACGGGTTCAGCCAGTCCGCCACCCGTTTCTGCACGTGGCCGAACAGCTGGGAGGCGACGTACGCGCCGCCGGCGAAGAGCAGGCCACCGATGATCAGCCAGCCGGCCCGCTCGGTCGCGACGTACAGCAGGAACAGGAACAGGCCGAAGAACAGCAGTGAGGAGCCGAGGTCCTTCTCGAAGATCAGTACGCCGAGGCTGACGCCCCAGGCGATCAGGATCGGTCCGAGGTCGCGGGCGCGGGGCAGATCCAGGCCGAGGAACCGGTGCCCGGCCAGCGTCAGCACGTCGCGCTTGACCACCAGGTAGCCGGCGAAGAAGACCACCAGGCACAGCTTCGCGAACTCACCGGGCTGGAACGACATGCCGAGCGCCCGGATCCAGATCCGGGCGCCGTTGATGTCGACGCCCAGCCCCGGGACCAGCGGCAGCACCAGCAGCACCAGACCGGCCAGGCCGGCGGTGTAGGTGAGCGCCTGCAGGCGGCGATGGTCCCGGACCACCAGGATCACCACCAGGAACAAGATGATGCCGACCGCGGTCCAGGTGATCTGCTGCGGCGCCGCCGGGCCGCGGGGCTCCCGGCCGGCCGCCTCGGCCGCCGCCTTGAGGCCGAGATCGACCCGGTGGATCATCGCCACGCCGAGCCCGTTCAGCAGCACCGCGCACGGCAGGATCACCGGGTCGGCGTACGGCGCGCGGTAGCGCAGCGCGAGATGCGCGATCAGGGCGAGCAGGCCGATCCCGGCGGCGTAGTACCCGGTGCTGGCCGGGACGTTGCCCTGGACCGCCAGGCCGATGCTCACGTAGGCGGCGACCGAGACAGCGGTGGCGATGACCAGCAGCATCAGCTCCACCCCGCGGCGGCTGCGCGGGATGATCTGGATGGTCGAGGTGGGCGCGATGCTCATCGGACCCCGTCGCAGTCGTCGGGTCCGACCGCGCCGTTGGTCGGCGTCGAGCTGGGCGGTGCGACCGGGACGCTGACCGGCGGCTTCGACACCACCGGCTTGCCGCTGGCCGGCGGCGTGGACGGCGCCGGGGTCCCGGGCCGCGGTGACGGCGTCGTCTTCGCCTGCTGCCCGGCGCACGCGTCGGCGGCGCGCTGCAGCTCCTCGACGATCTCGCGGGCCGCGGCCAGGTCGTCGGCCTGGATCGTGCCCTCCACCTGCTCACGGTTGTACGTCGGCAGCTTGTCGACCTCGAGCGTCTTCTGCTCGTGCACCCTGGACAGCGTGAGCCCAGGGACCTGCTCGTCGACGCCGCGGTAGATCGCCACGTAGTCGCCGTCGGTCCCGACGTAGTACTGCTGCTGGGACCAGCTGTACGCGAACCAGCCGCCGCCGGCGACCAGGGCCAGCACGACCGCGAGCGCGCCGAGCCGGCGCAGCCAGATGAACCGCTTCGGCGGGCGCGGCGCGTACCGGAGCTCCTCGGGGTCGAGGTGCTCGCCGGACTCGCTGGCCCCGGCCCCCTCGCCGCCACCACCGCGGACGGCGATCGTCGGCTCCGCCCCGCCGGTCCCGCCCTGGGCGAGCTCCGCGGCGGCTCCGACGAGCTGAGGCGCGCCCGCGCCGGTCTGGGCGGTCTCCACCACGTCGGCGACGATGCAGGTGACGTTGTCGTTCGAGCCGGCCTCGAGTGCGTGCGTGATCAGGTCGACGACCACCGAGTCCGGCGTACCGTCGGCCATCGCGGCGGCGATCACGTCGTCGTTGACGTAGTCCGGCAGGCCGTCACTGCACAGCAGCAGCCGGTCGCCGGCCTGGACGTCGAGCATCTGCAGGTCCGGGTCGGAGTCGGGCCGGCCGTCCAGCACCCGCAGGATCAGGTTGCGGTGCGGGTGGGTGAAGGCCTCCTCCTGGGAGATCCGGCCCTCGTCGACCAGCGACTGGACGAACGTGTGGTCGTGGCTGAGCTGCTGCAACCGGCCGTCGCGCATCCGGTAGGCCCGGGAGTCGCCGAGGTGGGCCAGCCCGAGCTGCTCGCCGTCGAACATCAGCGCGGTCACCGTGGAGCCCATGCCCTCGCGCTCGGGGTCCTCCTCGACCAGTTCGGAGAGCCGCTCGTTGGCGCGGTGCACGGCGCCGGCGAGCGCCTCGATCATGTCCTCGCCGGTGATCGTCGCGGTGTCCAGCCGGCGCAGCACCTGGACGGCGGCCGCGCTGGCCACCTCGCCCGCCGCGGCGCCGCCCATGCCGTCGGCGAGCAGCAGCAGGTGCGGACCGGCGTACGCGGAGTCCTCGTTGTTGCGCCGGACGCGTCCGACGTCGGACAGTGCGGCGTAGTCGAGCGACAGGGTCATGGACGCACGCCTACTTCGCGATGTTCAGCGTCGTGCGGCCGATCCGGATCGATCCGCCGATCTCGGCCGGCACCGGCCGGGTCACCCGCTGGCCGTCGAGATAGGTGCCGTTGGTGGAACCGAGGTCCTCGACCCACCACTGCCCCTCGGACTGGAACACCCGGGCGTGCCGGGTGGAGGAGTAGTCGTCGTCGAGCCGGATCTGGCAGTCCGAGCCACGGCCGATCACCACCGGCTCGTCGCCCAGGGCGGCGCCCACGCCGGCCTGCGGGCCGTCGGCGATGGTCACCGAGCCGGGCAGGCCCTTCTTCTTCTTGACCGGTTTCGCCGGTTTCGGGGTCCGGCCCGCGGCCGGGACGGCGCCGGCCAGCGCCCGGCTGTCCACCTTCGCCCCGAACAGGTCCGAGCGGATCACGGACAGCACCGCCAGGACGAACATCCAGAGCAGGGCGAGGAACCCCAGTTTGATCAGGGTCAGCGTCAGTTCCGACATGGAAGGCCAGTCACCACCCGCTGCTGGGTGGCTGGGCGATCGGCTCGTCCGCCAGGCGCAGCGTCATCGTGGTGTTCCCGATCCGCACGGTCGATCCGTCGGTCAGCTCGGCCTCGGCCGCCCGGCGGCCGTTCACCAGCGTGCCGTTGGTGGACCCGAGATCGACCAGCACCACCCGGACACCGCCGGGGCCCTCCGGCATCAGCCGGATCTCGGCGTGCCGCCGGGACACCCCCGGGTCGTTGATCTGGATGTCGGCGTCGGTGCCGCGGCCGAGCACGACGCCCGGCGGGTTGACCGGCCGGCGGCGGCCGTTCACCTCGAGCATCACCTGCGGGTGACCGCGACGGGCCGGCGGCGGTGGCGGCGGGGGCACCGGCGCGCTCTGCGGCTGGGTCCGGCCGTCGTCGTACGGGTCGAGCGGCGGGGGCGGCGTCTGGGGGCGGGGCCGCGCGGGCGTCCCGACGGTGGCGCTGACGACACGGAACTTGCCGGTCGGCAGGTCGTCCTGCTGGGTCAACTCGATCTCGATCGGTCCGGAGAAGGTGTAGCGCTGGATGTCGGCGTGGTCGCGGAGCTCGTTGGCGAGCTCGTGGTTCAGGGTGCGGCCGTAGGCGTTCAGCCGCTCGAAGTCCTCCGGGCCGAGCTCGATCGTGAAGTGGTTCGGCACCAGCCGGCGGTCCCTGGACAGGATCCGCGCGGTGTTGTCGATCTCACGCTTGAGGGCGGCGGCCAGTTCGATCGGCTCCACGTCACCCTTGAACGCGCGCGCGAAGACACCACTCACGATGCCCTCCAGGCGTCGTTCGAAGCGCTGCAGCGGTCGCACGCGTCCTCCTCCACGGTCGGTCGTCGGCTGCCGGGGTCGGCACCAACGATCGTGCTTGCCGTCCGGTGCCCTCGGCAGGCTCGCCGTACGCCGCGACCACCGGGCTGCGGTGGCCGCACTGGGTACGACGATCGATCGTATCGGGAGGTTCGACCCAACCCGCAATGCACGACTCCCGGAGAACCCGTGCTAATGTTTCCCCTCGGTTGGGGATGGCGCTTCAAGAGGCCGGAAACAGCCAGCGCGCGGGTGGCGGAATAGGCAGACGCGCACGGTTCAGGTCCGTGTGCCCGAAAGGGCGTGGGGGTTCAACTCCCCCCTCGCGCACAGCACAAAGTCCCGGTCTCACGACCGGGACTTTTTGTTGTGCCCAGGCTGTGCCCGGGGTCCCGCCTCAGCGGCGCAGCCGGTGCAGCAGGTGGCCCGGGTCCGCCCGGTGGCGGGCCGGGCGGGGGTCGGTGGTCGGGGCGGAGTGGCGTGGATCACCGCGGTGCGGGGTGGTGCTGGCGCCCAGCAGCATCCACAGGGCGAGCAGGGCAGCGGCAACCAGGCCGAGGATTCCGGCGAAGTCGGTCACGGTCATGGCGATCTCTCTCACAACGGGCTCGGGCGGGGAGCGACTGGGGTTACCGGGGAGGGACGGTCCGCCGGGCGGAACGTGATGGCACGGCGGTGCCACCAGTGCCGGCTCGGGTGATGGCCCAGCAGTGCCGACCTCCAGAACTGCTCGGCGGCGTACCTAGGTCATGACTTAGGTTGAGCGTCGAGCACAGGAGGTGGGGTCCGATGCAGGACGGCGCGTTGCTGGACGCTCGGGAGGAGCAGGCCTACCGCCTGCTGGTGGGGCTGTCCGTGGCGCGGGCCCAGGACCTTGCCGAGGTCGCCGAGCTTCCGCAGCAGGAGATCGACGAGCTGCTGCAGCGGCTGCAGGCCAAGGGGCTGGTCGCGGTGTCACCGGGCGACGAGCCGGTGTTCCGGCCGCTGCCGCCCGATGTCGCTCTCGGTACGACGCTGCTGCGGCAGCAGGAGTCGCTGGAGTCGGCACGGAAGACCGTGGCGTCGCTGAGCGAGGAGTTCCGCGCCAGCGCGAGCCGCCGGGACGCCCACCACCTGGTCGAGGTGATCGTCGGTGCGACCGCGCTGCGGGACCGCCTGCGCGACCTGCAGGAGTCGGCGCGGGAGGAGATCCTCTGGTTCTGCCGGGCCAACCCGCTGGCGATGCAGGGCGCCGAGAACACCGAGGAGTACGGCGCGCTGAGCCGTGGCGTCCGCTACCGGGCCATCTACGAGCGGGCGCTGCTGGAGACGCCCGGTGAGCTGGACACCATCGCCGAGGGAGTCAGCTGGGGAGAAGAGGCCCGCACGCTGCCCAGCCTTCCGGTCCGGCTGGCCATCGTCGACCGGGCGACTGCTGTCTGCCCGCTGGTCCGTGACAACGAGCTCGGCATCGGTGAGCCGACCGCCGCGGTGATCGGCCGCGGCCAGTTGCTGGATGCGCTGCTGGCGCTGTTCGAGAGCCACTGGGAGGCGGCGACGCCGGTCAAGCTGCAGGCCGACGACGCCGAGGTCGGCGAAGGACTGGACGGCTCGGAGCGGTTCCTGCTGTCGCTGATGGTGGCCGGCGTACCGGACAAGTCGATCGCGTCGCAGCTGGGCATCAGCCGGCGGACGGTGCAGCGCCGGCTCGACCGGATGATGGCGCTGGCCGGCGTCGACACCCGGACCGGACTCGCCTTCCAGGCCGCCAAGCGCAAGTGGCTGTGAGCACGGATCGGCCCGGGCAGGCTGCTCCCCGCCCGGGCCGATCGGTTTGGTGCTACCTCAGGCCGTAGGCCCGGATCACCGTCTGGGTGACCTTGTTGCCGGCGTTGTCGGCGGCCGAGACCCGCAGCGACACCGTGCCCTTGCCGGCCGGTACGACGGCGATGTACTTGCCGAAGGCCCCGACTGCGGCGATCCGCCGCCAGCTCTTGCCCTCGTCGAACGACACCTCGGCCTGCAGCGCGGTCGACCGCGGCGCCGGAGCACCCGCCTGCTGCTGAACCTTGAAGCCGATCACATGCGCCCGGCCGGCAACTCGCCCGGTCAGATCAGCCGGTACGTCGTACCCGACCTGCAGCAGCGGCAGCGCGACGGCTTGCTCACCCGCGGCCGTCTTCGACCGGAAGTCCCAGGCGGTCTGGGTCCTGGTCCCCCAGTTCCACTCGCCCGCCTCGTCGACCCGCTCGGTTGCCACCTCCAGCCGGTACGCCGCGTCGCCGCCGCTGGTCAGCACGTCCTGCCACGCGTCCGGCAGGTCCGCGACGACCGCGCCGTTCCGCTTCAGTACCGCGGACGACGAGGTGGTCTCACCGAGCGTGTAGTGCCCGGCCGCGTCCACGAACGACGGGACCCGCAGCGAGAACCGGTCGCCGGTCCGCGTCGACACCAACCCCGGTGCAGCCGCCGGACGGACCACGGGCTCGAACCAGGTTTCGCTGGACGTCCCCGTCCGGTACGAACGCGGCAGGCTCGTCATGCCACCGGCCAGCGGGTTCAGCGTGTCCCAGGTGTACAGATGGTGCACCCGGTGCTTCCAGAGCGAGTCACCCGCGCTCACCCACTCCTCACGGACCTTGGGCGTCTGCACGAATCGCTGGGAGTCGTTCCAGCTGTAGTCCTGCCACGGACGCCAGCCGAACCGCTGCTCCTTGGCCCAGCCGAAGCCGCCGTTGTCGGCGTACGAGGTGCTGATCCGCGCGCTGTTCGCGGTGGTCACCCGGTGGTCGATCTTCGCTGGGATGTGGCCGGCCGAGACCTGGAACACGTCGTACAGGTACGGGCTGGACGTGGTCAGGGTCAGGTCGATCGTGGCCCGGCCCGCCTTGGCCCGGTTGACCAGCCTGGCGCCGTCGCGCTGCGTGGTGACCATGGCCGGGATCGGCTCACGCTCACCGGTCGGGACCCAGACCGTCCAGGCCGACCAGTCCGCTGGCCGGACGAGGATGACGCCGGCCGCGCCGGCCTTCGCCGCCTCGGCGATCTGGTCCTGCTCACTGCCGTTGCCCCAGCCGTCCTCGCTGGACTCGAGCACCGCGATCGCACCCTTGACCCCGCGCAGGTCGGGACCGGCGGCGACGAGGCTGAACCGCTTCCTGCCCTCGTACGACGGCGAACGGTGCAGCAGATTGATGTCCAGCGGGCCGGACACCCCCTGCACGGAGGCCTGCACCAGCGGCGCGACCAACTGCCAGCGCGACGCGAACTCGAAGCTGCCGCCCTTCACCGGCCGCGTCGGCGTGACCAGCACCTGGCTGACGGTGCTGAAGTGCATAACGCCGTGGCTGACCTTGCGGCCGTTCGGGTACTCGCGGTGCACGTAGTAGCTGAGCACCGCCCGCTGCTCGGACGGCTTCGGGGTGTGGATGGTGATCGGCGCCGCCTTCCGGGCGTCGATGACGATCTCCCGGTCGCGGTCCACGACGATGTTCGGGTCGGTGAACAGGCTGACCTTCTCGTCCTGCGGGTCGTTGTTCTCGACCAGCGAGTGCAGCAGGTAGGTCCCTTCCTCGACCTGCGCGGTGAGCGTCTGGCCGTCGTCGAGCCAGGCGAGCGTGTCGGAGCGCGGGTTGTCGCCGTACAGCGAGATCACCGGGACGCCGGTCGGCTGACCGTCCAGGCCGACCGCGCGCAGCCTGACCTGGTGGGTCGGGCCGGCCTTGAGGCTGCCGACCGCGGTCCGAACGCTGACACCGTTCGGACCGGTGGCCACGAGCCAGCCGCTGAACAGGCCGCGCTCCAGCTTCGCCGGGTCGAGCGCCAGCGGTACGTCGACGCTGCCGCCGGCCGGAACCGTCACGGTCGCCGGCACGCCGAACGCGTCGGTCTCCGGCTGGTGGCTGTCCAGGTTGTCCACGTCGACGGCGAGGTTCAGCGTGACCGGCGCGGGGGTGTCGTTGCGGTAGGTGATCGGGCGCGTGGTCGGGCTGCTGCCGACACCGGTCAGGCCGAAGTCGGCGACGCCGGTCGCGTAGACCTTCTGCGCGACCGCGCGGGCGAGGTCCACCCGGCCGGTGCCCTGCGCGTAGACACTCAGGTCCGGCGTGGTCTTGGCCGTGCTGGTGAGCGCGTTCTTGATCCGGTCCGCCGTCCAGTCCGGGTGGGCCTGGGCCAGCAGGACGGCGGCGCCCGCCACGTGCGGCGTGGCCATCGAGGTGCCGGACGCCGCGGTGTAGAGGTTGTCCAGCGGGGTGCCCATCGCGGTCCCGGTGGCCCGGGCGGCGACGATGTCCACGCCCGGCGCGGTGATCTCCGGCTTGAGGCCGGAGTCGCCGACCCGCGGGCCGCGGCTGGAGAAGTCCGCCAGCGCGTCGTTGCGGTCGACGGCGCCGACGGTCAGGGCCGCGGCGGCGGCGCCGGGCGTACCGACGGACTGGTCCTGGCCCTCGTTGCCGGCGGCCACGACGAACAGGGTGCCCGAGTCGGCGGTGATGTCGTTCACGGCCTGGCTGAGCGGGTCGGTGCCGTCGGTGGCGCCGCCCCCGAGGCTCATGTTGACCACCTTCGCGCCCTCGGCGGCGGCCCACTCCATCCCGGCGATGATCCAGGACTCGTAGCCGCTGCCGTCGTCGCCGAGCACCTTGCCGACCAGCAGGTCGGCCTTCGGGGCGACGCCCTTGCGGGTCCCGCCCGCACCCGCGCCGGTGCCGGCGATGGTCGCGGCGACGTGCGTGCCGTGGCCGAAGTGGTCCTCGGCGCCGGTCGGGCTGCCGGAGAAGTCCTCGGCCTTCTGCACCTTGCCGGCCAGGTCCGGGTGGTGCGCGTCCACGCCGGTGTCCAGTACGGCGACCTCGATGCCGCTGCCCTCGAGCCCGGCCTGCCAGGCCGCCGGGGCGCCGATCTGCGCCACGCTGCGGTCGAGCACCGGCTTGACCTTGCCGTCGAGCCAGACCTTGGACACGCCCTGGTCGAGCGACCGGGCCGTCGGGGCGGCCGGCTTGAGCGACTCCCACAGGCCGGGCAGTTCGGCCTTGGTGGCGGACACCGCCGCGCCGCCGATCGACGCCAGCGGGCGGTTGTTCGTCGTACCGGCCAGCGACTGGATCCGGGCGCCGTCGGCGTAGCGCACGATCAGCGGCAGGGTGCCGGTGGCCGCGTCGCCGTAGCCGTCGGCCAGCAGCTCCTCGACGTCGAACAGGTCGGAGTCGACCAGGCCGGACGAGATGTACGGGACGGCGTCGCTGGGCAGGACGCGCAGTCCGCCGTCGACCTCGACGGTGTGGAACGCGACCCGCTCGCGGCCCGGGGCGGGCAGCACGGTGGCGGACTTCTTGCCGGCACCGGCGTCGGCGATCTCGACGACGTCACCGGTGATCAGGGTGACCTTCTGGGCCTTGCCGGCGGCAACGGGTGACGCGGCCTGCGCGGCCGGACCGGGTGGGGCCGCGGTGGCGGTCAGGCTCGACGTGGCGGCCAGGGCGAGACCAGCCGCGAAAAGGGCAGCTTTCTGCACGGGGGTGGACATGGGCGGACTCCTTCGAGAGGTAAAGGGGCAAGCACCTCTTGACTGGGAGTCTGCGGGCGGACACCACCTCCACGCCCTGTCCAGCACTGCCGTTCCTGTGACATGACGCATGCACGCCACCGGGCCGGTAACGCAGCGTTGACGGAACGCGTACGCCGGATGAGCGGTGCGGGCGCGCGCGTGCTGCCGCCCGCCCGGCGAACTCCTACCGTTTGAAGCTGCTGCGGGCGGGATACTGCTCGCGACGTGATGGGCTCGCGGACGGTGCTGGCAGCGGTGGTTGCGTCGTTGGCCGGCGCGATTCATGGAGGAGGTCGTGGTGGCGGAGAGCATCGCGGAGTCGATCGACGTCGAGACGCCGGTCAGCGTCGCGTACCGGCGGTGGAACGAGTTTGCGTCGTTTCCGGAGTACATGGAGGGCGTCGACGACGTCCGCGGGTCCGATGAGATCCACTCGCACTGGGTGACCTCGTTCGGCGGTGTCGTCCGCGAGTTCGACGCGACGATCACCGACCAGGAACCCGGTGAGCGGATCGCATGGGTGTGCTCGTCCGGCCCGCTGCGCGCCGGATCCGTCACGTTCGCCCCGGTGACCGACCGCCGGACCCGGATCACCGTGCAGCTCGAGCTGGAACCGCACGGCCTGGCGGAGAACTTCGCCGAGAAGACCGGCATCCTGCACCGCATGGTGGTCGCCGACATGTACCGCTTCAAGAACGTCGTCGAGGCGGAGACCCAAGACCCGGCGCCGTCCCCGGCGTCCTCCGCACAGTTGTCCTGACCGCGATGCCGAGCCTTCCTGAGTTCCGGCTGGAGACCTACTTCTCGCGCTGGGAGTTCGGTGCGCGCTTCCACCTGACCGCGTCGGACGCGCAGACCCTGCCGCTGTCCGAGCTGCTCGCGCTCGCCGACGACGACGGCCGGGAGCGGTGGGAGTCGCTCGCGCTGGGCTACACCGAGACCCGGGGACTGCCGGCGCTGCGGGAGGAGATCGCCCGCACCTACGAGCACGTCGTACCGGAGGACGTGCTGTGCTTCGCGGGAGCCGAAGAGGCGCTCTACCTGGCGATGCGGACGCTGCTCGCGCCGGGCGACCACGTGGTGGTGCTGACGCCGAACTACCAGGCGGCCGAGACGGTCCCGCTCGAGATCTGCGACGTCACCGGAGTCGCGTTGCGGGCTGAGGACGACTGGGCGCTCGACGTCGACGCGATCGAGCAGGCGTTGCGCCCCGCGACCCGGATGGTGTCGGTGAACTTCCCGAACAACCCGACCGGCGCGCTGCCGTCGCCGGAAGCGTGGCACCGGCTGGTCCGGTTGTGCGACGCGCGTGGCATCACGTTGTTCAGCGACGAGGTGTACCGCGGCCTCGAGCTGGACCGTGCTTCATTGCCCCAGGCAACCGACCTTTCGCCGTCGGCGCTGTCGCTGAACGTGATGTCGAAGGCGTACGGCCTGCCGGGCCTGCGGATCGGGTGGATCGCCTGCCGCGACCGGTCGGTGCTCGACCGGCTGGAACGGGCGAAGCACTACACCACGATCTGCAACTCCGCGCCGAGCGAGGTGCTGGCGCTGATCGCGCTGCGGGCGCGCGACCGGCTGCTGTCCCGCAACCGGGAGATCGTCGCGCGCAACCTGCCGGTCTTCGACGAGTTCTTCCGGGGCTACCCGGACCTGTTCGAGTGGGCACCCCCACAGGGTGGGTGCGTCTGCTACCCCCGGTACGCCGGGGCGGACGGGGTCGAGGCGATGTGCGCGGACCTGGTCGAGCAGGCCGGCGTGCTGCTGCTGCCGTCGAGCATCTACCGGTCGGAGCTGACCGAGACGCCGCAGGACCGGTTCCGCCTCGGCGTCGGCCGGCTCGATCCGGAACCGGCGCTGGCCGCGTGGGGCGCGTGGCTGGACCAGCGCCCAACGGTTGCCTAGAGCCCCCGACTGGTCCGATTCGAGCAGACCACCAAGCGACGTGGTCTGTTGCGTAGTTTGCAATCAGTGCTGCGAGACGTGCTGCAAATGCCAGCAGTGATGACCCATGATGCGGCTGTGTGCGCTCTCACGACTTAGTAACGGAACCTCCTGAACTATTGACGCCAGTAGCGGGGTCGGCCAGTGTCGACGCCACTGAACGACAGGTTCATACCAGTCAGCCGGCCGCCGGTCCGGCTACTCCGCCAGAGGTGATCCGATGAAGTTCCGTTCCCTTGCCGTGGCCGCCGTCACGGCTCTCTCCTTGACCGCGCTCGCTGCCTGCGGCTCCTCCGACGGCGACAGCAACGCCGCCGCCGGGCCGACCACCATCGACGTCTGGCTGATGAAGGGCAGCGTCTCCGACGACTTCCTCCAGCGGTTCACCGCCGACTTCGCCGCCAAGCACCCGGACATCAAGGCCAACGTCCAGATCCAGGAGTGGAACGGGATCGGCCCGAAGATCATCGGCGCGCTGGCCAGCAAGGACGCGCCGGACGTGATCGAGGTCGGCAACACCCAGGTGGCGCAGTACTCGGCCTCCGGCGGCGTCAAGGACCTGACCGACAAGAAGGCCGACCTCAAGGGCGACGACTGGATCGAGGGCCTGGCCGGACCCGGCAACTACGAGGGCAAGCAGTACGGCATCCCGTACTACGCCGCGAACCGGGTTGTGATCTACCGCAAGGACCTGTTCCAGGCGGCCGGCGTGACCCCGCCGAAGACCCGCGCGGAGTGGCTGGCCGCGTCCGCCAAGCTGAACACCGGCGGCAACCAGGGCATCTACCTGCCGGGCCAGAACTTCTACGTGCTGTCGGGCTTCATCTGGGACGAGGGCGGCGACCTGGCGGTCAAGGAGGGCGACTCCTGGAAGGGTGCGCTGTCCACGCCGGAGGCGCTGAAGGGCATGGAGTTCTACCGGCAGATCCAGGCGCTCGGCAAGGGCCCGAAGGACTCCGACGAGGCCAAGCCGACCCAGACCGACGTGTTCGCGCAGGGCAAGGTCGCGCAGATGATCGCCGTCCCGGGGGCGGCCGAGCTGATCGCCCAGGCCAACCCGGCGCTGAAGGACAAGCTGGGCTTCTTCCCGATCCCGGGCAAGACCGCCGACAAGCCGGGCGCGGTCTTCACCGGCGGCTCGGACCTGATCATCCCGGAGGCCTCGGACGGCCAGGACGCGGCGTACACGTTCATCAAGGAGCTGGCCGGTGAGCAGTGGCAGACCGACCTGGCCAAGACGATGAAGTACGTGCCGAACCGCAAGGCGCTGGCGACCTCGGTCGGCTCCGACGAGGGCGTCGCGGCGATGGCGGCCGGTGCCGCGAACGGCAAGGCCACCCCGAACTCGCCGAACTGGGCCGCGGTGGAGGCGAAGAACCCGATCAAGGAGTACCAGACCAAGGTGCTGACCGGTGGTGACCCGGTGGCCGCAGCGAAGGCGGCCGACGAGATCATCACCCAGGCCCTGAACGCCAAGTAGCACCGTGGCCGTAACGCACGCCGAGAGCCCGGCGGCACCGGCCCCCGTCGCCCCGACCGGTTCGCCGGCCCCGGGGCGACGGGGGCGCTCGCTGCCGGTGCGTCTGCTGCCGTACCTGCTGGTCGTACCGACCGTGCTCGGTACGGCGTACCTGCTGGTCTACCCGTTGATCCGGAACCTGGTCATCTCGTTCCAGAAGTTCGGCATCGCCCAGCTGATCCGGGGCGGTGCCGACTTCGTCGGGCTGGACAACTACCGGCAGATCCTGTCCGACGGCATGTTCTGGTCGGTGGTGGCCCGGACCTTCGTCTTCACCGCGATCAACGTCGCGCTGATCATGGGCCTGGCCACCGCGGTCGCCCTGCTGATCGGTGCTCTGGGCAAGGGTCTGCGACTGGCCGTGATGGGCGGCCTGGTGGTCGCCTGGGCGATCCCGGTGATCGCCGCGACGACGGTGTTCCAGTGGCTGTTCCAGTCCCAGCTCGGGGTGGTGAACTGGGTCCTGGTCGCGCTCGGCTTCGAGCGGTTCGAGGGCTACGCCTGGTTCGCCAACGGCACCTCGACGTTCGCCATCATCGTGGTGCTGATCGTCTGGCAGTCGGTGCCGTTCGCGGCACTGACCCTGTACGCCGCGATGACCACGGTGCCCCGGGAACTGCACGAGTCGGCCCAGATCGACGGCGCCGGCGGGGTGCGGACGTTCACGCTGATCACCTTTCCGATCCTGCGGCCGATGTTCGGGCTGATCCTCTGCCTGGAGATCATCTGGGTGTTCAAGTGCTTCGTGCAGATCTGGGCGATCAGCCAGGGCGGCCCGGGCAACGCGACACTGACCCTGCCGGTCTACGCCTACCAGGTGGCCCAGTCGCTGAACCGGTACGACCTGGGCGCGGCGATCTCGATGGTGACCGTGCTGATCCTGGCCGTCGTGCTGCTGGCCTACTTCCGGCAGATGTTCAAGGAAGAAGGTGAGCTGTGAGGCCCCGGATCGGACGCAGGATCTCGCTGAACGTCCTGGCGCTGATCGTGGTCGCCTGCTCGGTGTTCCCGGTCTACTGGATGGTGCTGACGGCGTTCAAGCCGACCAAGGACATCCAGGCCGAGACGCCCTCGTTCCTCCCGACGAATGTCACCTTCACGCATTTCGGCACCGCGGTGAACGCGGACGGCTTCTGGCTGTTCTGGCGCAACAGCGCGCTGGTGGCGGTGACGGCGGTGCTGCTCGCGCTGGTGGTCGCCTGCCTGGCGGCGTACGCGGTCGCGCGGATGAAGTGGCGCGGCCGCAAGCAGTTCATCCTGATGGTGTTCATCGCCCAGATGACGCCGTGGGAGGCGCTGCTGATCCCGATGTACGTGATCGCCCGCGACACCGACATGCTGGACAAGCTGACCATGCTGACACTGATCTACTTCATGGTCACGCTGCCGTTCACGATCGTGACGCTGCGCGGGTTCCTGAAGGCGATCCCGATCGAGCTGGAGGAGGCGGCGCAGGTCGACGGCTGTAACCAGTTCCAGGCGTTCCGGCGGATCGTCTTCCCGCTGCTGGCGCCCGGGCTGCTGTCCACCTCGCTGTTCGGCTTCATCACCGCGTGGAACGAGTTCGCCTTCGCCAACCTGCTGATCATCAAGAACCAGGACCAGCGCACGCTGCCGGTCTGGCTCTCGTCGTTCAGCAACACCTTCGGCACCGACTGGGGCGCCACGATGGCCGCGGCGACCCTGTTCATGCTGCCCGTCCTGCTGATCTTCCTGGTCCTGCAGGGCCGGGTCACCTCGGGCGTGGCCGCGGGTGCGGTGAAAGGCTGATCAGTCGGCGAACGTGAGCCGCGTCGTGATCCGGTACCGGTCTCCGCGGTAGACGGAGCGGGTGTACTCGATCACGGCGCGGTCGGCGGTGCGGGTGGTCCGCTCGATCAGCAGCGCCGGCGAGTGCAGCGGGACGTCGAGCAGCGCCGACTCCTGCGCGTCGGTCACGGTCGGCTCGGTGACCTGGACGGCGTCCTTCGGCGCGACCCCGTACCGGCCGCGCAGCAGGCCGTAGAACGAGCCGAGCTCGAAGTCCCGGCCGGTGATGCCGGGCACCGCGGCGGCCGGGACCAGGATCCGCTCGATGCACATCGGCAGGCCGTCGACCAGCCGGAGCCGGACCACTGACACCAGCTCCGTACCCGGCGAGACCTCCAGCCGCCGCCCCATCCGGGCGCCGGCCGGCTCCAGGCCGAAGCTGACCAGCCGGCTGTGCCACGGACTGCCCTCGGCGGGCGGTACGGCGAAGTCGCCGGCCTCGGTCGGCTCCAGCTCCTGGTGGATCTTCCGGGCACTGATGAAGGTGCCGCGGCCGTGCTCGCGAACCACCAGCCCGTCGCGGGCGAGGTCGTCCAGCGCCGCTCGCAACGTCGGCCGGGAGACCCCGAGCGTCTCGCTCAGGCTGCGCTCGGACGGCAGCACCTGCCCCGGCCCGCTGTCCTCGATCAGGGCCAGCAGCCGATCCCGGGTTTCCTTCCGTCGCATGCGGTGGACTTTACCAGTGGTCCGACCAGTGAGAGCGATCCCACGGTTTAGCTAGGGTCTTGACTTAACCACTCGAACCCGCAAGATTGCCAGGAGTGACCCAGTGGTCACACCCTCTCCGCCCCGAGAAAGGTGTTCACCATGGCTCGATCCCGTGTTTTCCGGCTCACCTCGGCCGTTGCCGTCCTGGCCGCCGTCGGCGCCGCGGCCGGCTCCGGCGTCCCGGCGTCCGCGCGGCCGTCGCCGGACCGGTCCCCGCAGCAGGCGGCCGCCTGCGGCGCGTTCTTCGACGACTTCAACTACAGCTCCCGGACCGACCCGGCGTTCACCGCGCGCGACTGGAGCATCCGGACCTCGGCCGGCGGTCCCGGCGTCGGCGGCGCGACCTGGTCGGCGAGCAACATCAGCTTCCCGGTCGTGGACGGCCAGAAGTCCCTGCAGCTGCGAGCGACTACGAACGGTACGGCCGCCGGCACCACGCACGCCCAGGTTCAGCAGAACCGGCAGCGGTTCTTCGAGGGCACCTACGCGACCCGGTTCAAGTTCAGCGACACCCCGGTCAGCGGCGCCGACGGCGACACGATCAACCAGACCTTCTACACGATCTCGCCGCTGCGCTACGACTGGGACCCGATTTACAGCGAGCTCGACATCTCCGAGTACCTGCCGAACGGCGGCTGGGGCGAGACGAGCGCGACCAACTTCTTCACCAGCTGGAACACCTACCAGGCCGACCCCTTCGACGGCTGGCGGGCGACCACCGCGCGGCGCCAGAGCCACGCCGGCTGGCACACGCTCGTCGCGACCGTGAGCGGCGGGCACGTGAAGTACTACGTCGACGGCACGCTGGTCGCCGACCACACCACCGACAGCGCGGGCCGCACGGTCTACCCCCGGCAGGCCATGACGCTGAACTACAACCAGTGGTTCATCGACCTGACCGGGCACACCGGCGGCACCAGCGTCTGGGCCCAGTCGGCCGACTGGGTGTACTACGCGAAGAACGAGGTGCTGAGCCCGTCCGCGGCGGTCGCCCGGGTGTCGTCGTACCGGTCGGCGGGCAGGACGCACGCCGACACGATCAGCTGCTGACACAGTTAACGGTCAGTAGCGTGAGACGGCCCCCGCGAACCCATGGACATTCCGTCCCGGACTGAGTACGGTCCGTTACGGCGTCCGCACCACGCCATCACCGAGGAAGGTGGAGACCTTCCTTCCACCGGTCGGTGAGGTGCTGCCCGCCAGTAGCGCCTCACTGGTGGCTGGGCGAGCAGACCCCGGTAGCAGCCGGGGTTTGATGGGGGCCCGGACACCTAGGTGGGGCGGGCGCAGCGCGGTCATCCGACCATCGCGCTCCCCGCCCCACCGACTCAACTTTCTTCCGCACCGGCCCCAACGGTCCCGGCTGCCCGGTCGTCTAGCTTGGCGACAGGGAAAACCGAGGGACGGTGCCGGTGGCTGACTGGAAGAGCGCGTTCGACGAGCTGGTCGCGGTGCGCGGCCCGGCACTGCGCGGCTACGCGTACCTGCTGGCCGGGGACGCGCCGACGGCCGCCGACCTGGTCCAGGAGGCGCTGGTCCGGGTGTTCGGCCGGCTCCGCGTCGGCAGCGACGTCCAGCAGCTCGAAGGCTACGTCCGGCGCGCCATCCTGAACCTGTACGTCGACGACCGGCGGCGGGAGAAGCGGTGGCGCGAGACCCGCCACCTCCTGGTGGACCCAGACCCGCCCGGTGAGGACCTCGTCACCACGAACGCGGTCCGCCAGGCACTGTCCGACCTGTCACCCAAGCAGCGCGCCTGCGTGGTGCTGCGGTACTACGAGGACCTCACCGTCCCGGAGATCGCGGACCAGCTCGGCTGCGCCGAAGGCACCGTGAAACGCCATCTAGCCGATGCGAGAAGCAGGTTGGCAGCGCAGCTCGGCGTGACAGAGGAGAGTGTGCAATGACGTCGAAGGACCTGAAGGATCTTCTCGGCGCGGTGGCGGACGAGGGCCGCGAGACCGTGGCCGTGGACGAGCAGCAGGTGGCCGGCCGGATCAAGAGCCGTCGCCGGCGGCAGAGCGTGGTGGTGGCGGCCGCGAGCGTGGGCACGGCCGCGGTGATCGCCGCGGCGGCGGTCGCGATCGTGCCGAACTTGGGCACGGAGCAGGCCCCTGTCGCCGGCCCCCGCCAGGCGGCGACCGGAGTGGCCATCGGCGGCTGCGGAGAAACGGTCAGCGGTGAGCCGCGGGCCGACGCGCCGCTGACGATGAGCGCGGTGACGGGCGTGAAGCCGGTCAGCGGGACGACGGACTACGCGACGATCGACCTGGTGGTCACCAACACCACGCAGCAGACCCTTCACCTGTCGACCGGCCGCAGCGCGGCGATCACGGTCGCGCAGGGCGGCAAGGTGGTGGCGACGCCGGCCCCGGCCCGGGACGCGGCGGTCCAGCTGACCCTGCTGCCGGGCGAGAAGAAGACCGTCACGTCGACGGTCGGTCTGCGCCGTTGCGACGGGGCGACGACGCAGACCGGTGGCCGGCTGGCAGCGGGTGGCTACCAGCTCTACGCGACCCAGAAGTTCAACCCCACCGAGGGCGGCGAGGTGCTCGAGGCCCAGGGCGGACCCTGGACCGTCGAGCTGAAGTGAGGACTACCTGATTGCGATGTTCGCCTTGAAGACGGACCTGATCGTGGTCCACCGCTCGGCGTACATCGTGTCGTCGGCGTGCGCGATGTGCATGCCGCGGATCTGGACCGTGCCGTTCACGTACTGGTACAGCGGGGCGCCGGAGTCGCCGCCGGAACTGGCCGGACCCCGGTAGGCGATCAGCTCGACCGTGCAGCCGGACTCGTCGCAGAACTGGGCGTGCAGGCTGGTCACCACCTGCGAGCACCGCTCGAAGGTGGTCTGGCCGCTCCGGCAGTACGCCGCGCCGACGGCGGGGTCGGAGGCGCCGCTGACCAGGATCGTCCGGCCGGTCGCGTTGCCGACGTAGATGACCGAGCCGTAGCTGCCGCCGCCGACCGCCTCGAAGTCGTAGTACGGGAAGCGGGGGCGGTTCCGGACGGTGCCCCACAGCTGGCCGCCGCCGGTCGAGTAGACCCGCTGGTTGATCGTGAAGCAGTGCCCGGCGGTGACCATGTAGCGAGCCGTCGAGGTGATCGTGAATCCGCTGGTGCAGACCCCCGTGCCGTTGGTGATCGACGCGCCGCCGCGGTGCGGAGCCGGGTCGCTGCGCCGGCTGGCGCGGCCCACGTCGCCGTACTTCGCCTGCACCAGCGACGGGTACTTGGCCAGCAGCGGCTTCATCACGGCGGCCGGCGCGTTCGTCGTCACCGACATCACGTCGCCCTGCGCGTCGTAGTGGAAGCCGTAGCTGTACTTCTTCGCGCCGGCCGTCCACTGCCGGCTCTCCAGCGTGGAGCGGATCGCGGTCAGCTCGGCCTGGGTGGTGCGGCTCGGCTGGACCACGGTCTCCGCACCGGCGATGCGGACCGACCGGGCGGCCTTCGACGCCATCGCGTTCCGCGGCATCCGGACGACGTACTTGCCGGTGGTGCTGTCGAGGTACACGCCCAGACCGCCGGCCTTGGTGGCGTAGTCGTCGACCTGGCCGAACTTCTTCTCCTGCGCCGTCTGCGGCCCGTCGGGCGCGGTCGCGGCGGCTCGTTGCTTGTCTGCTCGGGCGGCGGCCAGCGCGGGGTCGGCCGCAGCCGGTGCCGCGACGGCGGTCTCGCCGAGCGGCTGGGCCAGTGACGGCTGGCCGGCCACGACGAGGCCACCGGCACCGACCGACACCGCGGCGATCGCCAGCGAGAGCGATCTCCTAGTCATACGCATGCATCCCACTCCCCAGAGGTCTTCGGGCAAGGTGCTGAACCTGCAGTCTGCCGAACTTCGGGCCCGCTGCCGAACCGAGGCAGGAACCTGCCGTGTCGTTCGCCCGAATGTCGGGCAGTGTTGGCCCCGCGGCGGGTTCGGGCGCAGCGCCGGCGGGGCAGACTGGCTCTCGACGTGTCCACACCGCCCCGTGGGAGACCGCCGTGACCGTGCCCCGTTCTCGCCGTGCCCTTCGCGCCGGCCGCCCCGTCCTGATCGTCGGCGTGCTGCTCGCCCTGCTCGGCTTCGGCGTCACGCCGGCGCCGGCGGCGGTCAGCGCCCCGCTCACCGTCGCGGCCGCGTTGCAGCAGCAGAACGGCGGCGTCGGCACCGTCGAGGGCTACGTGGTCGGGCAACCGACCGCCACCAGCACGGTTGTCCGCAGCAACTTCCCGAGCGACTACGCGCTGGCGCTCGCCGACTCGGCCACCCAGACCAGCACCTCGAGCATGCTCTACGTGCAGATCCCGACCGCCTTCCGGGCGTCGTACGGGTTGCGGTCGAACCCGGGCCTGCTCGGCCGCAAGATCTCGGTCACCGGCACGCTGACGGCGTACTTCACGCATCCCGGCCTGAAGGACGCGACCGCGTTCAGCGGCGCCGGCGGCGGCGCGGACCCGGGCGATCCCGGTACGCCGGGCGACTACTACGCGACCGCGGTCGGCAAGACCGGCCCGGCGCTGCGGTCCGCGCTGCACTCGATCATCGCGAACCAGACCAAGCTGAGCTACGACCAGGTCTGGAACGCGCTGAAGGACACCGACCAGGACCCGGCCAACCCGAACAACGTGATCCTGCTGTACTCCGGCCGGTCGCAGAGCAAGGCCGGTAACGGCGGCGGCGCGAACGACTGGAACCGCGAGCACGTCTGGGCCAAGTCGCACGGGGACTTCGGCACCGCGACCGGCCCCGGCACCGACGTGCACCACCTGCGGCCGGAGGACGTGTCGGTGAACGCGGCCCGCGGCAATCTCGACTTCGACAACGGCGGCGGCGCCGTCGCGGAGTGCGCGGGCTGCGCGGCCGACGGCGACTCGTTCGCGCCGCGCGCGGCGGTCCGCGGCGACGTCGCCCGGATGATCTTCTACCTGGCGATCCGCTACGAGGGCGGCGACGGCTTCGCGAACCTGGAACCGAACGACGCGGTGACCAACGGCTCCGCGCCGTACCACGGCCGGCTGTCGGTGCTGAAGGCCTGGAACCAGGCGGACCCGCCGGACGCCTTCGAGAAGCGCCGCAACCAGGTCATCTTCGACACCTGGCAGCACAACCGCAACCCGTTCATCGACCACCCCGAGTGGGTCGGCGCGATCTGGCCGTGACGGTTAGGTTCGAACCATGACCTCCTCACTGCCCCGCTTCCATCTCGCCATGCCGGTCGACGACCTCGCCGCGGCGGCGGAGTTCTACGGCTCCGTCGTCGGCTGCGAGCGCGGCCGGTCGTCCGACACCTGGATCGACTGGAACCTGCGTGGTCACCAGTTCGTCACCCACCTCGCGCCCGGGCGCTCGGTGGGCATGCACAACCCGGTCGACGGCCACGACGTCCCGGTCCCGCACTTCGGCCTGATCCTCGAGGTCGCGGACTTCCACGCGCTCGCCGACCGCTTCCGGGCCGCCGGTACGCCGTTCGCGATCGAGCCGTACCTGCGCTTCGAGGGCCAGCCGGGCGAGCAGTGGACGATGTTCCTGCACGATCCGGCCGGCAACGCGCTGGAGTTCAAGGCGTTCGCCGACGAGGCGCAGATCTTCGCGACCTGAGTACAGCTTCCGGTGAATACATCGGAGGCTGTATCGTTCCGGCTGTGGACACCATCAGCCGGAGTGAGGTGCTGGCCCGGTTCGGGCACGCGCTGTCGGACCCGACCCGGACCAGGGTGCTGCTCGCCCTGCAGGACGGCCCGGGCTACCCGGCCGACCTGGCCGAGCGGATCGGGGTGAGCCGGCAGTCGCTGTCGAACCACCTGGCCTGTCTGCGCGGGTGCGGTCTCGTGGTCGCCGAGCCGGAGGGCCGCCGGACGCGGTACGAGCTGGCCGACCCGCAGCTGGGGACGGCGCTGACCGAGTTGCTGAACGTCGTACTCGCGGTCGATCCGGCGTGCTGCCGCCCGGACCAGAGCGGCGAGTGCCGATGAGTTCGTCGCCCGAGCTGCCCCTGCTCTCGGTCGGACCGGCCCCGGACCGGCGGAAGCTCGGCCGGCGCGCGCAGTGGCTGGCGGGCGCGAGCGTCGCCTACAACCTGGTCGAGGCCGTGGTGGCGATCTCGGCGGGCGCGGTGGCCGGATCGGTCGCGCTGATCGGCTTCGGGCTGGACTCGATCGTCGAGGTGGCGAGCGGGCTGATCATCCTGTGGCAGTTCCGCCACCCGCTGCCCGAGACCCGGGAACGGCGGGCGTTGCGGCTGATCGCGGTCTCCTTCTTCGCGCTCGCCGCGTACGTCACCTTCGAGTCCGTGCGGGCGCTGACGGACCGGTCGAGCCCGGACAACTCGAGCATCGGCATCGGTCTGGCGATCGCGTCGCTGATCGTGATGCCGGTGCTGTCCACCCTGCAGCGGCGTACCGGCCGGGCGCTCGGTTCCGGCTCGGTAGTTGCCGACGGCACCCAAACGCTGCTCTGCACCTACCTGTCGGCGGTGCTGCTCGCCGGCCTGCTGCTGAACGCCACGCTCGGCTGGTTCTGGCTCGACCCGGTCGCCGCGCTGGTGATCGCCGCGGTCGCCGTTCGCGAAGGCGTCGAGGCGTGGCAGGGCATGGGCTGCTGCGCCCCCAGCCAGGCCGGCTGCGACGACGGCTGTTGCTAGACAGTCACCGGTTGACGGTGAAGGTCGTGTTGCCGGCCTGCCGGGTCGCCGTACTCGGGCCTTGGGCGTGGCGGCCGGGTGTCTGGGGCGTGATCGCCGGCGCCGGAGAGCCCGCGAGCGCGACGCCCGCGTGCGCCGCCGACTTGCCGATCCGCATCTCGACCCAGTCGCGCAGACCGGGGTCGGCGATGCTGATCCGCTGACCGCTCGCGCTCTCCCGCACCAGGCCACGGGCGACCAGGCCCTGCCGTGCCTTGTCGACCTCCTGCCACTTGCCGGGGCCGGCCGCCTGCGTCTCGGCCGGCATCGACAACCCGCGCGCACCACGAGCGGCTGTCTTGGCCAGCAGCTCCTTCTCGGCGTCGGAGCAGGTGTTCCACGCGGCCTGGTAGACGACCCGCGACCGCGCGTTGACCTGCGCTGTCGCCACCTCCGCGACCTCGGGGGTGATGCCCTCCGGCGGCCGGGCGAGCTGTACCGCTTCGTCGGCCAGGTCGCGCAACCGGCCGGGGTTTCCGCCGGCCGCGTGCAGCAGCTGGTCCACCGCCTCGGACCGGAACGGCACCCCGGCCTGCCGCAACGGCTCGGTGAGGGCCGGCCGGAGCTCCTCGGTCGACAACGGACCGCACTCGCGGACGTCGAACCGGTGCGTCACCCCGGTCGCGATGCCGGACACCCCGCCGGAGGCGGTCATCAGCCGCGTCGCCGCCATCTCGCCGCCGGCGCCGATCAGGTAGACCGGCTGGCCGCTGCGCTCCAGGTGCGCCGACAGCTCGGTCAGCGCCGCCAGGTCCCGGTCCGAGGCGACGTCGAGGTTGTCGACCATCAGCATCACCGGCTGCCCCTTCTTGGCGGCCAGCTCGCCCAGGTCCGACGCGAGCTGGTCGAGCGTCGTACCGACGCCGTCCTTGCCCGGGGCGTCCCACTGCTTCTTGGCGACCAGCTGTACCGGCGCGACCCCGAACCGGACCTCCGCGCCGTTCTGCTGGCTGCGGGACCGCTGGGTCAGGTCCTTCAGTGTCTTCTTCAGCTTGCGCAGCGCGAAAAACCCGTACCGCTTGCGCATTCCACCGAGATCCTGGGTGGCCGCCCGCACGAACCGGTTCTCCAGCGGCTCCCGCGGCGAGGCGTCGACCCGCAGACAGGTCCAGCCGTTCTGCCGCGCCAGCTGCTGCGCCCGGTCGAGCTCCACGGTCTTGCCCATTCCGGGCGCACCGGTGAACAGCACCGAGTGCCCACTGGGTCCGCGCAGATCCAGCGAGATCGGCTGCCCCGACGGGTCGGTCCTGGTCACCGTGTACGCCGGTCGCCGCGGCGTACCGAAGATCGGGCTCATCGCAGCAGCCTCGGCGCCCGAACGGTCCGCCAAGCGTGCCAGTGGCGACCACCAGGTGAACAGCGATCCAGCCTTCGCTGAACCCGGCGGCGCGCCCGGCGTCCGGCCGGCTGGTTGCGGCCCTGGGTTATGGTGAGTTAGGTAAGCCTAAGTAGCGGGTGATCGACGTACGTCCCGCGCCGGACCGGCGCTTCCGCCTGATCGTCTCGAGAGGACCCGTGGTCGCGTGAGCAAGCCCGCACCCCGTACCCGCCGCGCCAAACTGGGCGTGGTGCGCCGGACCGAGCGTCTCACGCCGCACATGATCCGGGTGGTGCTGAGCTGCGACGAGTTCACCGGCAACGGGAACACCGACATGTACGTGAAGCTGCTCTTCCCCCAGCCCGGCGTCGAGTACCCGGACCCGCTGGACCTGGGGCTCGTGCGCGAGCAGTACCCGTCCGAGCAGTGGCCGACGATGCGGACCTACACCGTGCGGAACTGGGACGAGGCGGCCCAGGAACTGACCATCGACTTCGTGCACCACGGGGACGAGGGCGTCGCCGGGCCGTGGGCCGCGAACGCGCAGCCCGGCGACAAGCTCTGGTTCAACGGGCCGGGCGGTGCGTACGCGCCGGACGAGGCGGCGGACTGGCACCTGCTGGTCGGTGACGAGAGCGCGCTGCCGGCCATCGGCGCGACGATCGAGGCGCTGCCCGCCGGTGCCCGGGCGACGGTCCTGCTCGAGGTCGAGGACGAGTCGGAGCAGCAGAAGTTCGACGGGCCGGGCGACGTGGACCTGACCTGGTTCCACCGCGCCGGGGCGGACCGCGCCCGCGGCGACCGCCTCGTCGAGGCGGTCGAGGCACTCGAGTTCCCGGCCGGGGACGTGCAGGCGTTCGTGCACGGCGAAGCGGGCTTCGTGCTCCGGATCCGCCGCAACCTGTTCGCCACCCGCGGCCTGCCGCGTGACCGCGTCTCCCTGTCCGGCTACTGGCGCCTGGGCAAGAACGAGGACGGCTGGCAGGCCGAGAAGGCCGAGACCGCCCGCAAGGAACGCGAGGCCGCCGGGGCCTGATCCTCGCCCCTGCGGCCTGGATGATTCGCGACCGGGCCGTTGTTGTGGCGGTGGAGAGGAGATTCCACCCATGAAGATCGGCATCATCGGAACAGGCAACATCGGCGGCACGCTCACCCGGCGGCTGACCGCGCTCGGGCACGAGGTGAAGGTCGCCAACTCGCGCGGCCCGCAGACCCTGCGGGAGCTCGAGCAGGAGACCGGCGCGACCGCGGCCGAGGTGAAGGACGTTGCCCACGACGCGGAGCTCGTGGTGGTGACGATCCCGCAGAAGGCGGTCCCGGCGCTGCCGGCCCAGGTGTTCGACGGCGCGGCCCCCGGGCTCGTGGTCGTTGACACAGGCAACTACTACCCACAGCGCGACGGCCGGATCGCCGGGATCGAGGACGACGGCCTGACCGAGAGCGGCTGGGTCGCGCAGCAGCTCGGCCGACCGGTGGTCAAGGCGTTCAACAACATCCAGGCCCGGCACCTGCTGCAGAACGGCCGCCCGGCCGGTACGCCGGGCCGCATCGCGCTGCCGGTCGCCGGTGACGACGAGGCCGGCAAGGCGAAGGTGCTCGCATTGATCGAGCAACTCGGCTTCGACGCGATCGATGCCGGCCCGCTCGCCGAGTCGTGGCGTCAGCAGCCCGGCACACCGGCGTACGGCACCGACCTGGACGTCGACGGGCTGCGTGCGGCCCTCAGCGCCGCCTCCCCGGAGCGCCCCGCGGAGCTGCGCGGCTGATCAGGCTTCGTCGCCCAGCTCCTGGTCGGTCGTGCTGTTGACGCGATGGGTCAGGAGCTGGGCGAGAGTCGGAGCCAGATCGGTGGGCAGCACCCAGTCGTCGCCGGCGGCCTGGAGAATGACGGCCGGACCGGCGGTCCCGACAGCGGGAATCGGCAACGCGACCGGGAACCGCAGCCGTTCGGCACCGGTGAGTGAGACGTCGTAGACGCCGGTCACCTTGCTCAGCGGATAGGTCCGCGCCAGGTCCGCCGGCTTCGGGCCGCGGCGGCCGAGCGGGATGCTCTGGATGGTGACCGAGTCCTTGCCGAGCACCAGGGTCGTCAGCCGCAACCCGCGCAGCCGGAAGGCCAGCTCGTACGGCGTGTCGGCCAGTTCGGGAACGGCCGGGACCAGCAGCGTGCGTTCGGCGTACCGGGCGAGGGCGACGCACAGCACCACGCCGGCCCACAGCGCGGGCAGGAAGAGGAACGCGGGCCAGTAGTGGCCCTGCGCGAGCGGATAGAGCGCCACGAACAACCCCGCGACCGCGCCGAACGCCGCGGCCGTCACGCCCCAGCGCTGCGGCCGGTACCGGTGCCGCGGCAGCAGGAACGCGCCCACGGCCAGCAGGGCGACCGGCAGTACGGCGGCCGTCCAGGCGCCCGAGCCGAGCCACAGGCCGACGCCGAGCAGCACCACCGGGATGCCGAGGTAGATGGTTCCCACGACCAGTTGGACCTTGCGATGCCGTCGTGCCAGTTCGCTGCTCACGGGAAAACCCAAGCACATCCCGCCGCGACGACCTACTGTGCTGACCGATGACCGACTTCGTGATCCCGCCGGCCCTGTGGCACGCCCACGCCGAGGACGAGGACGCGCTGCGGTGGCTGAAGTCCCTGCCGGAGACGGCGAACAGCTACTTGGACCGCTGGCAGCTCACCGTCGACGGGCCTCCCCTGCACGGCGGCGCCTCGCTGGTCCTTCCCGTACGCCGGTCCGACGGCGTCCCCGCGATGCTCAAGCTCCAGCCGCTCAACGAAGAGAACGCGGCGGAGGCACTGGGGCTGCGCACGTGGGACAGCAACGACGTGGTCCAGGTCCTGCGCGCTGACGACAGCACCGCCACGCTCCTGCTCGAGCGGCTCCAGCCGCGGTCGCTCAGCGATGTCCCGGACGACGTGGAGGCCACCCGCATCCTGGCCGAACTACTCGCCCGGCTGAGCGTCGTACCGGCTCCTGCGCAGGTGCGGACGCTCGCGGAGGTCGCCGGGGAGATGGTGGCCGACGCCCCCGAGCTGATCCCCGAACTGAGCGACCCGGCCGAGCGAGCCCTGGTCCGCCGGTGCGTCGCGCGGGTGACCGAGTTGCTGGCGGAACCGGGCGACCGGCTGCTGCACTGGGACCTGCACTACGACAACGTGCTGGGCTCCGAGCGGGCGCCCTGGCTGGTGATCGACCCCAAGCCGCTGGCCGGCGACCCCGCCTTCGAGTTGCTGCCGGCGCTCGGCAACCGCTGGGACGACCTGATCGCGACCGGCGACCTGTCCGGGGCGATCAGGTACCGGTTCGACCTGATGGTCGACGTCGTGGACCTCGACCGCGACCGCGCGGTCGGCTGGACGCTCGGCCGCATCCTGCAGAACGTGCTCTGGGACGTCGAGGACGGCGAGCGCCGGATCGACCGGCACCAACTCGCGATCGCCAGGGCCTTGTCCCCGACCCTCGGATGATTACATGATTACCTCCAGCCGAGGAGGGTGAGATGAGCACACCGACCGTCTACGAGTGGGCCGGCGGCGCCGAGGCGTTCCGCCGGCTGACCGAGGTCTTCTACGACAAGGTCCGGTCCGACGAGCTGCTGGCTCCGGTCTTCGCCGGAATGAGCCCGCACCACCGCGAGCACGTCGCGCTCTGGCTCGGTGAGGTCTTCGGCGGGCCGTCGCGCTACACCGACGAGCTCGGCGGCTACCCGGCGATGCTCGGCCATCACGTGAACCTCGGGCTGACCGAGCCGCAGCGGGCCCGCTGGGCCGCGCTGATCGCCGCCAGCGCCGACCCGGCCGGGCTGCCGGACGATCCCGAGTTCCGCTCGGCCTTCGTCGCGTACGTCGAGTGGGGCACCCGTCTCGCGCTGGCCAACTCCCAGCCCGGCGCCACCCCACCACCCCGGGCGCCCGTCCCGCGCTGGGGCTGGGGCGAGGCGCCGCCGTACCTGCCGGGCTGACCGCAGGCGCCGTGAGCCGGGCCCTGCTTTGGTCAGGATCGGGTCAATGTTTGAGCGCTCAGACACCCGGACCACCGCTGCGGGCCCGGCCATTCGATAAAGTCACGGTTCACGACGAACCCCGGTGGCCGGGGATGCGAGGGTGAACCATTGTGACCGCTCAGCTCGAGTACCCCGATCCGCAGGAGTCCGAGGCTCTGCTGTCCGTTCAGGGGCTGTGGAAGGTCTTCGGACCCAAAGCCTCCCGGGTTCCCCGCCGCCCCGAGCTGGCGGAGCTCAACCCCGCCGCCCTCTACGACCGCACCGGCTGCACCGCGGCGGTGCACGACCTCAGCTTCGACGTCGCGCCCGGCGAGGTCTTCGTGGTGATGGGTCTGTCGGGCTCCGGCAAGTCCACCCTGGTCCGCTGCTTGACCCGGCTGGTCGAGCCGACCGCGGGCGGGCTGTACTTCGAGGGCGAGGACCTGCGCGCCGCCGACGAGAAGCGGCTGCGCGCGCTGCGCCGGAGCAAGTTCTCGATGGTCTTCCAGCACTTCGGCCTGCTGCCGCACCGCAAGGTGATCGACAACGTCTCGTACGGCCTGGAGGTGCGCGGCGAGAGCAAGCCCGGCCGCCGGCGCCGGGCCCAGGAAGTGATCGACCTGGTCGGCCTGAAGGGCCACGAGAACATGTATCCCGAGCAGCTGTCCGGCGGCATGCAGCAGCGCGTCGGCCTGGCCCGGGCGCTGGCGAACGACCCCGACGTGCTGCTCTTCGACGAGCCGTTCTCCGCGCTCGACCCGCTGATCCGGCGCGAGATGCAGACCGAGGTGGTCCGGCTGCACCGCGAGGTCGGCAAGACGATGGTCTTCGTCACCCACGACCTGTCCGAGGCGCTCAAGCTCGGCGACCGGATCCTGCTGATGCGCGACGGCGCCGCCGTGCAGCTCGGCACCGGTGACGAGCTGGTCGGGGCACCGGCCGACGACTACGTGCGCGAGTTCGTCCGGGACATCCCGCGGGCCGACGTGCTGACGCTGCGCTGGATCGCCCGGCAGCCCCGGCCCGACGAGCAGCTGGACGGGCCGGAGCTCGGCCCCGACGTGCTGGTCCGGGAGGCGACCCGGCTGGTGCTCGAGTCGGACCGCCCGGTGAAGGTCGTCGCCGAAGGCCAGCTGCTCGGCGTCATCGGCGACGAGGAAATCCTCGCCGTCGTCGCGGATGCCTGAGCCATGGCCTCCATCACCGGCTCGATCGAGCTGAACGTGCGCAAGCCCCGGCGGATCGTGCTCGTCGGCGGCCTGCTGGTCGTCTGGCTCGCGCTCTGGTTCGTGCTCCGCGGTGTGCACACGTTGGCGCTGGGCGGCCAGGAGACCACGCCGTTCCACCGGTGGCTGACCGAGCAGGCCGGCGTGGTCGGCAGCGGCAACGCGATCTCGGACGCCATTCGGGTCACCGTCGACCAGCTCGTCGTGCTGCTGCAGAACGTGATCGCCCAGCCGTCGTACGGGCGGCCGGTGCCGGTGGTCGGGTGGCTCGGCGTGGTCGCGGTGGCGGCGTTCCTGGCCTGGGCCTTCGGCAACTGGAAGGTCGCGCTGCTGACCGCGGCCGGGCTGACCTTCATCGGTCTGCAGGGGTTGTGGCAGGAGAGCATGGACACGCTCTCGCTCACCCTCGCGGCGGTGCTGCTCGCGCTGCTGGCCGGCATCCCGCTCGGGATCTGGGCCGGCCTGTCGGACCGGTGCTTCAAGGTCGCGACGCTGGTGCTCGACCTGATGCAGACGCTGCCGACCTTCGTCTACCTGGCACCGCTCACGCTGTTCTTCGCGATCGGCCCGGCCGCGGCCACGATCGCGACCCTGGTCTACGCCGCCCCGCCGGTGATCCGGCTGACCGCGCACGCGATCCGGTCGGTGCCGTCGGAGAGCGTCGAAGCGGCCAGGTCGCTCGGCTCCACCCGCGGCCAGACGCTCACCAAGGTGCTGCTGCCGATGTCGCGCAGCACGGTCGTGGTCGGCATCAACCAGACCATCATGGCCGCGCTGTCGATGGTCACGGTCGCCGCGCTGATCGACGCGCCCGGCCTCGGCCAGACCGTGCTGAAGGCGCTGCAGACACTCGACGTCGGGGTCGCGTTCAACGCCGGCCTGGCGATCGTCGTGCTGGCGATCGTGCTCGACCGGGTGACCACCGCCGCCGGGGACCGGCCGTGGCGGACGGCGAGCCGGCGGCGCAAGGTGCTGCTCGGCCTGGGAGCCGTCGCGGCGCTGGTCGCGGTCTGGTTCTCCCGCACCTACCTGTGGGCGGCGGAGTTCCCCTCCGAGCCGGCCATCGGCTCCCGGATCGCGGTCGCCGCGGCCGACGTGACCACCTGGGTCCAGGACGTGTTCGGCGGTTTCACCTACGGCGTCCGCGACGCGGTCACGGTCGGCGTGCTCAACCCGCTGGAGGCGTTGCTCACCGAGTCGCCGTGGTGGCTGGTGACCGCGGTCGTGGTCGCGCTCGGGGCGGTGCTCGGCGGCTGGCGGGGCGCCCTGCCCGCCGCCGTCTGCCTGCTCCTGCTGGTCGGCACCGGGGTCTGGCGCGACGCGATGGTGACGCTCGCCTCGACCCTGCTGGCCACCGTCGTGGTCGTTGCCGTCGGCATCGTGCTCGGGGTGTGGACCGGCCGGAACCGGCGGGTCGACCAGTGGGTCCGGCCGGTGCTGGACGCCGGCCAGACGATGCCGCCGTTCGTGTACCTGGTGCCGTTCCTGGCGCTGTTCGGGACCAGCCGGTTCACCGCGATCGCGGCGGCCGTCGTGTTCGCCGTGCCGGTCACCACCAAGATCGTGGCCGACGGCATCCGGGCGGTCCCGGTGGCCACCGTCGAGGCGGCGAACTCGGTCGGCTCCAGCACCTGGCAGGTGATCAGCAAGGTCCAGCTGCCGGTCGCCCGCCGGGCGATCACGCTGGCGGTGAACCAGGGCCTGATCTACGTGCTGTCGATGGTCGTCGTCGGTGGTCTGGTCGGCGCCGGGGCGCTCGGCTACGACGTGGCCGCGGGCTTCGCGCAGAGCGAGCTGTACGGCAAGGGCCTGGCAGCCGGGCTGGCGATCGTGCTGCTCGGGGTGATGCTCGACCGGATCACCCAGGCCGCGGCCCGGCGTACGAGGAAGTTCCGAGGAACAGTCAGAGGAGACAACCTGTGGTGACGAACAAGCTCCGCTCCGCCGGAGTGCTGGCCGCTGTGGCCCTGGCCCTGACCGCCTGCGGCGGCGCGAAGGTCGGCGAAGCGGACCAGCCGGCGGCCGGCGGCAAGGAGTGCGGCACCTTCAACCTGGCCGTCAGCCCGTGGGTCGGGTACGAGGCGAACGCCGCGGTGGTGGCGTACGTGGCGACCAAGGACCTCGGCTGCACGGTGAACAAGAAGAACCTCAAGGAGGAGATCTCCTGGCAGGGCTTCGCCACCGGTGAGGTGGACGCCGTGCTGGAGAACTGGGGCCACGAGGACCTGAAGAAGAAGTACGTCGAGCAGCAGAAGGTCGCGGTCGTGGTCGGCCCGTCCGGCAACCAGGGCGTGATCGGCTGGTACCTGCCGCCGTGGCTGGCCGCGCAGCACCCGGAGCTCAAGGACTGGAAGAACCTGAACAAGTACGCGTCGCTGTTCAAGACCTCGGAGTCCGGCGGCAAGGGCCAGCTGCTCGACGGGGACCCGTCGTTCGTCACCAACGACGAGGCGCTGGTGAAGAACCTGAAGCTGAACTTCAAGGTGGTCTACGCCGGCAGCGAGACCGCGTTGATCCAGGCGTTCCGGGACGCGGAGAAGAACAAGAAGCCGGTGATCGGCTACTTCTACGAGCCGCAGTGGTTCTTCAACGAGCTGAAGCTGGTCAAGGTCGACCTGCCGAAGCACACGCCCGGCTGCGACGCCGACCCGGCGAAGGTCGCCTGCGACTACCCGGCGTACGCGCTGGACAAGATCGTGTCGAAGAAGTTCGCCGACTCCGGCAGCCCGGCGTACGACCTGGTGAAGAACTTCAGCTGGACCAACGACGACCAGAACCAGGTCGCGAAGTACATCGCCGAGGACAAGCTGTCCCCGGACGCGGCGGCCGAGAAGTGGGTCAACGACAACCGCGCCAAGGTCGACGGCTGGCTCGGCAAGTAGCGTCCCGCCAGGGCCTCGGACGACGTCCGAGGCCCCGGGGCGTGTTGATCAATTCCCTGCGCGCTGCGCGGCACCCGGCACCTGCTCGCGACTGCACGGAATCGATCAACACGCCCTCGGCAACTATCACGACGCGTCCGGGCAACGCCGACGACACGCCGGAAATCGGACAGGACCGGGTAGCGTCGGTTCCATGATCATCGTGACAGCTGCACTGAAGGGCGGGGTCGGCAAGACAACCACGTCGGTGTACCTCGCCGCGCTGGCATCGTCCAACCGCCGTACGTCCACCCTGATCGACGCCGATCCGCAAGGCAGCGCCGCCGACTGGATCGAGACGTCCGACGACGACCACCTGGCCCGGATCGAGATCACCGAGGCGCCGACCGAGCGGTTGCTCACCAAGGCGCTGGACAAGGTGCCGCCGGAGGGCATCGGCGTGGTCGACATGCCACCGTCGCACGAGCGGCTGCTGAACAAGGCGCTCGAACGGGCCCGGATCGTGATCATCCCGACCCGGGTCGGCGGCGTCGAGACCCCGCGGGTGAAGGCGGTGCTCGACCTGGTCCCGGACGACACCCCGGTCGGCCTGGTGATCTGCTCGGCGCGCACCTACACCCGCTCCTACCAGGAGACGATGCAGCAGTACGCCGACGAGAACATCCCGGTCTGGGGTTCGATCCCCGAGCGCGTCTCGATCACCGCCGGCCCCACCGGTCCGCTCGCCGAGGACGGCCTGGAGGCCTACCGCAAGGTCTGGCGCAAGATCCTCGCGGCCGCCCGCAGCTGATTCTCGCCCGCCGGCGCCGGCCCTGGTCGGCGCCGGCTCGCGGGTCAGCGCTGCAGCGGTGGTTCACCCCGGACGTACGAGCGGATCACGGTGGCGGCGGCGCCGCGGGCCCAGTCGTCGAAGGTGTGCGAGCGCAGCATCAGGCGGCAGTCGCCGGCCGCTCCGAAGGCGTGGGCGGAGAAGGCCCGCCGCATCCGCTGCTCGTACAGGTCGTAGTCGGCCACGCCCTCACCGGCGATGACGACCAGCTCCGGTCCGACCAGGTTCACCATCGCGGCCAGCGCCGACCCGATCACCTCACCGGCCTGGTCGAACGCCTCCCGGGCATGCTCGTCGCCGGCGTGCGCGAGCTCAATCGCCCCGGCCAGGTCCAGCTCCGGCCGGCCGGTGGTCTCCCGGGTCCGGGCCAAGATCGCGTCCGACGATGCGACGGTCTCCACGCACCCCCGTCGTCCACAGGTACAGATCAGCTCGCCGGGCGCCAGCGGCAGATGCCCCAGCTCGCCGGAGACGCCGTACGCGCCCGACACGACCTCGCCGTTCAGGTACAGGCCGCAGCCGACGCCCGACCCGATCGTCACCACCGCGAACGAGTCGGCGTCCACGCCGACCCCGAACCAGTGCTCGGCCACCGTCAGCGCCCGGACGTCGTTCGTCACCACCACCGGCGCCCCGAGCTCCTCGGTCAGCGTCGCGGCCAGCGGCACCTCCCGCCACCCCATGAACGGCGAGTCCCGCACCACGCCGTGCGCGGCGTCGACGTCGCCGGACACCGCGACGCCGATCCCGATCAGCGGACCGGCCCCGTTCGCCTGGTCGTCCAGGAAGTCCATCAGCTCCCGAGCCAGCTCCACGATCCGCGGGATCACCGTCTCGGTCGAGCTGTCCCGCAGCGGGCTGTGCCGAACGGTCCGGATCCCGGCGGTGAGGTCCGTGGTCACGCCGATCAGGCCGGTCGGCGTCACCTTCACCCCGATCACCGAGACGCTGTCGGCCAGGACCGTCAGCGGGCTGACCGGCCGTCCGATGCCGAGCTGGCTCTCGCCGCTTCCCTCGGTCGGCGCGACCGGCTCGTCGGTGACGAATCCGGCCTCGATCAGCGGCGCGACCGCCTTCGTCACGGCCGCCTGGGACAGCCCGGTCCGCCGGGCGATCTGCACCCGCGGAATCGGGCCCTGGGTGAGGATCCTGGTCAGCACCTCGACCCCGGCCGGCGTCGCCAGCGGCAGCGGTCGGTTCGGGCGCAGCGGCATGACAGCAAACTACCGGCGATACCGGCCGATCGAGCGGGCCGGCAGCAGGCAGGTGCGCACAAAACCGCGGTGGCCGGCGTCAGCCGGTGGATTTGTCGACATCGACCAGAATCGGCGAGGTCAGCGCCCAGCGAATCGTCCGGGTCAGGCCTTCGCCGGCCGCCCGGACGACCGTGCCCTCGGCCAGCGGCAGGTAGGGCAGCCGGAGCGGCCAGCGTGTCCACCAGGGAAGCAGGCCGACCGCCGCCGCCGTCAGTACGCCGTACGCGGGCCGCGCGGCGAACGGGACCGGCGGGTGCACCAGGATGAATCGCGCCGCCTGCCGCGCCTCGGTGGTGCCGCGCAGTTCCGGCCGGTACGCCTGCAGCATCTCGTGCAGCTCGGCCACGGTCGTCGGCGGATCCAGCACGCCCAGCGCGCGAGCGACCCGCGCGGTGTCCTCCACGTAGCCGTCCTGCTCGGCCGCGTCGAGCGGAGTCTCGCCGTACCGCTGGTGGGCGACCAGGAAGCTGTCCACCTCGGCCAAGTGCACCCACTCGAGCAGGTGCGGGTCGCCCGCCCGGTACGGCCGGCCGTCAGGACTGGTGCCGCGGACGCGCTCGTGCACCGCCTTCACCCGGGCGATCGCCGCCTCCGCGTCCGCCTCCGCGCCGTACGTCGTGATGGCGAGGAAGAAGCTCGTCCGCTGCAGCCGGCCCCACGGGTCGCCGCGGTAGCCCGAGTGCGCGGACACCGCCGCCATCGCCAGCGGGTGCAGCGACTGCAGCAGCAGCGCGCGCAGCCCGCCGGCGAACATCGACGCGTCCCCGTGCACCCGTCGAATCGGCCGGTCCGGGGCAAACCACCTAGGCCCAGGCGTGTTGTGGACCCGGTTGCGCTCGGCCCGTGGATCCGGACCGGCCACCTTGGTCATGATCATCTTGGCGAGGCCGTCCCTCACGGGGTCCAGCAGCGCGTTCTGGGCGGGGATCGCGGTCATACGACCAGTCTCCCCACCACTCCAAGCCCTCGATGATCGTCACCGCTGCACGTCCACGAAAACCGGGTTGGTGTAGAGCCAGGTGTCCAGCCACGGGTCGCCGTCGTTCACCGGGTGCTGGATCGGTCCGGCCGGGTCGATGGCGCGGCCCAGGTAGCCCGGACCGTTGCGCCGGCCGTCGCTGCCGCGCAGGCGCAGGTAGTGGCTCCGCTCCGCCCGGCCGAGCGGAATCCGCAGCGTGTAGGTGCCGGTCTTCCGCCGTACGTCGAGCTGCTCGACCACTCGGGTGTCCGGAGCCTTCCAGCTGTCCCGGTCCGCGGCAGGGCCGGTCACCAGGCCGCGGATGACATCCAGGTGGGCCAGTCGCGGCAGGATCCCGTGGAAGTTCGGCCGGGTCGCGCTGGTGACGGTGACGCGCAGCTCCAGCCGCTCGCCGCGCCGCACCTTCAGCCGCCCGCCCAGCGTGACGCCGCGCTGCCGCGATCCGGCCGTCGTGAGCCGGACGTCCAGGCCGTCGACCAGTTGGCCGTGGTCCACCCAGACGCGCCCGGCGCGCAGTCCGGCCATCACGTCCAGGTAGGAGTAGCGCGTCACGCCGACATGCGTACGGCTGAACTGACCCGGCCAGAAGTCGCTGCCGGCCTGCGGTACGCCGCTGTCGGTCGGCGCGGGCTTCCAGCCCAGTGAGTCGAAGTTCTGGCCGGGCGGGAACTCGCCGTCCTTCCAGGTGTCCCAGATGGTCCGGTGGTTGTCGCTGTTGGAGGTGATCGAGAACAGCCGGCCCTCGGCGAGCAGGGAGTCCCAGAGCCCGCCGACGGTCGCGGTGGCCCAGTCGAAGCCGCCGTACGTGCGGTAGGCGTCCGCAGGGTAGCCCGGATGGCTGCCAGCGCCCGGTGCATTCACGTACTCGCCGCGCTGCGCGTTGGTGGCGCCGCGGTGTGCGACCCAGGCCGGCTCGGCGTCGCCCTGCGCACCGGGAGCGCCTTCCATGCCGATGCAGATCCCGGTGTCCCGCCAGGCGCGCAGCTCGTGCGGCGAGTCGATGCCGAGGCGCAGTGGGTGGTTCGCGAGGACCAGCACGTCGTCGACGTAGCCGCTGCGCTTCTGCTCCGCGAGCCAGCGCAGCGCTTGCACGGCGTACTGCTCGTTCTCCGCGGTGTTGCCGGAGCGGTTGGTGAGCTTGCCGTCGTACTGGCGCTCGAAGGCCTGCAGCAGCGCGACGTCGTTGGGGCCTGGCGCGACCAGCACCGTGCCGTGCTCGGCCGCCGGGATGTACCACTCCAGGCCCTGGAAGATCAGCATCCGCGGGTTCTCGGCCCGGGCATTGACCACCTCGGCGTGCTCGGCCACGGCTCCCTTGTCGGCGTGACCGACGTTGCTGTGCTCGGTGAACGCCATCCAGTCCAGCCCGAACTGTGCGCCCCGCTGCGCCAACTGCCCGAACCCGTACTTCGCGTCGTGGCTGTAGCGGCTGTGCACATGGTGGTCGCCCACCAGCCACACCAACTCCGGATCACCCGAGGACGCCGTACCGGTCGCTGCCGCCTCGGACGTGCCGCCCGCGACCGCCCCCGCCGCCAATCCGGCTCCCAGCAGCCCCGCGCCCCGCAGCATCCCTCGCCGCGACACTCCCTGCGCATCCAGTGCCTGCTCAGGCACTCCCGGATCCGCCCACTCCGGCAACTGCTGCCCACTCGTCATCCGTGCCACCCTCCTTGTGCTGACAAGCCACTCTCAGGGACCGCGGTGACGCGGACATGTGCACCAGGTGAACGACGATTGGATAAGCCGACCGTTGTTATATGACGATGAAATGACTATGGTGCGCCGATGTCCTCCTCCGAGATGCGTGAGCCGACGTTCTTCGTGCTGGCCGCGCTGGCCGACGGCCGCAAGCACGGCTACGCGGTGATCGCCGAAGTGAAAACGTTGTCCGACGGCCGCCTCCGGCTGCGGCCGGGCACGTTGTACGCCGCGCTCGACCGACTGAGCGAGCAGGGCCTGGTCCGGGCCGCGGGAGAGGAGGTCGTCGACGGCCGGCACCGCCGGTACTACGAGATGACGCCGGCCGGCGCGGACACGTTGGCCGCCGAGGCGGCACGGCTGCAGGCGAACGCGGAACAGGCGTTCCGCCGGTTGCGGCTGCGCCCGGCGGGTGGCGCGGCGTGAGCAAACTGGAGCGCGACTACCGCACCGCCCTGCTCTGCTACCCGCGCTGGTGGCGGGAGGCCCGCGGCGAGGAGGCCCTCGGCGTACTGCTGGACAGCGCTGAGGCTGCCGGCCGCTACCGGGCTGATCCGCGTGATCTGCTGGACCTGGCGGTCCATGGCGTCCTGGCCCGCGACGGTGGCCTTGCTGGCCGGAGCGCTGGCGGCTGGATCAGCTGTGCGGGCCGGTCGGCGTCCACTCGTCGGTGAGCAGCGAGTAGAGCAGTGAGTCGCGCCAGGCGTTGTTGGTGAAGACGTGGTGGCGGATGCGGCCCTCGTAGCTGAAGCCGAGGCGGTCGACGACGGCGATCGAGGCCTGGTTGTCCGGGCCGATCGCGGCGCTGACCCGGTGCAGGGTCAGGTCGGTGAAGGCCAGCCGGAGCATTGTCCGGGCGGCGTCGGTGGCGTAGCCGTGCCCCCAGTACCGGTGGGCGATCGCGTAGCCGAGGTGGGCGGCCTGGACGCCGGTCGGGCCGAGCCGCGCGAAGCCGATCATCCGGTCGTCGTCCAGGCGGGTGACCGCGAGCAGGTAGTCGGGCCGGTCGGCGCGGGCCGAGCGGTCGACGGCGGCACGCAGCGAGCGCTGGGCGCCGTCCCGGGTGTGGCTGTCGAAGGACAGCCAGCTGGTCACCCGGTTGTCACCGGTGATCGCCAGGTAGTCGTCGAGGTCGTCGAGCCGGACCTCGCGCAGCCTGCAGCGCTCACCGGTGAGTGGGTCCATCAGTGCGGGAACGACTGCATCGGGGTCCGGGTGAAGGCCTCGATCTCCTCCTGCAGCTCGCGGGCGTCGTCGGCGTGGCCGGACTGCCGCAGCGCCTGGTGGACCCGGCGGGCCGAGTGCACCACGCCGTTGATCCGGCGCTCGGCCGGCAGGCCCAGAACCGGGGCGATGGCGTCCGCGGCGCCGTCCAGCTCGCCGCTGGCGATCCGGGTGATCGCCATCGCGGCGTGGCTGCCGGCGGCGTCACCGAAGGCCCACTCGGGGTGCGACTGGTCGGTGTAGGCGTCGACTGCCTGGTTGGAGTAGCGCTCGGCGGTCTCCATCTCACCGGGCAGCCAGGCGAGCGCGTCGGCCGCGTAGTACAGCTGCCGGTTGCGGCCGAAGGTGCACAGGCCGCCCATCTCGTCCAGCTCGTCGTTGCGGACCGAGTTCCACGCGTTCTCGGCGCGCTCGAGCGCGGCGCGGGTGGCGTCGGGGTTGCCGAGGGCGGCCCAGGCGCGGGCCTCGCTGACCGGCAGCCAGACGCTGGTGGTGCTGTTGGCCTGCTCGGCGTAGCCGGCGCCCAGCTGGGCGTACCGGACGGAGTCGTGCGGGTTGCCGGCCCAGTACGAGACCAGGGACTGCAGGCCGCGGACCCAGGCGCGCAGGCCGTGGTGGTCGGCGTTGTCGGCGCAGAGGAACGCCGTCCGCGCCTGGGTCAGCGCGGCGTGCGGGTTGCCGAGGTCGTGCGACGCCTTGGCCAGCAGACCGCCGGTGACGCCGCCCAGGAAGTACAGCTGCCGCAGGTGTTCCGGACGCTGCCGGCTCTCCAGCAGTGCGAAGACCAGGTCCTGCGTCTCGACCAGCTGGCCGAGGATCTCCGGCAGCGGGCGCTGCGGGTAGGCCTTCGCGACGTGCTTGACGTCGTCGTACACCTGTTCCATGGCCTCGCTCCCGAGACCGGTCTGGGCCGCGAGGGCGAATGCCCGCGCACGGCTGGCAGCCATGTCGAGTACCTCCATCTCATTACCTGTCGTGATCCGTCCACTCGCGGCAGGTACCGGCACCACCTGGGCAGCCTGTTCGGGGACGTACGGGGCGAGGAGCTCCTCGACCGGCTTGCCGAACATGCGTTGCAGGGTGCGCCGGGTCTGAGGAGTGGTCCCTGCGCGCTCGCCCGATGCGAGGCGCCGCAGGTGCCGCTCGGTGATGGTTCCACCCAGCTCGACGAACTCGGCGACGATTTCGGAGTAGGTCTGGTTCCGGCGCTGGATCAGGTGCGCCAGGACCGTTCTCGGCGCATACCTACCCGCCATCGTTCCTCCCGTTCACGTCAGATCAGACGTTGTCTCGACTCGTGCCCCACGACAAGGTGCAGACCCCCTGATGTCCGCCAGAGGTCCTGAAGAGGTCCGGCAAAGGTCCGCCTCAGGTCCTAGAGCGGTCACGGTCGGCTTGTGCACCATTACTGCCATGACAACCAGTAAGTCCAACTGGTTGCAAGGCCTGAGAGTTACGGGGTGAGCGAGTAGTGACTATCGCGGAGATGACGTCGAGGCAGCACCGCCGCCGGGTGCGGGTCTGGTTCGGCGAGCACGTGATCGCGCAGTACGTCGCGGAGGCACCGCTGGCGGCGCGGTACGAGCAGGCGATGCGGAGGCGGTTCGCCGGTCTCCGGGTCACCAACGACCTCCTCGGGCCGCAGGACAGCACGGACAACTGAGCTCGCCCGGGTCCTCCTCAGACCCGAGCGGCTGCGCCTGGAGTCTCCTCACGTCCAGGAGCAGCATCCGGAAAGGTCCGGGACCCTCCTCAGTCCCCGGACACCACCCAGGTGTGGTCCGAAGCACTCCTCAGCTTCGGACCACACCGCCCACAGCCCGGCTGGGCTGGCGGCTGGATCCCTGTGTCGCCGCCGCCCAGCCGTTCCAACCCACCTCCTGGCCGACACCTCGGGCCGGGCGGGGTCAGTGCCCCACGCCGGAGATCGGGCGGATCGTACGGCGGGACACGTGATGGCTCGTGACACCTCACCACGAGCCATCCCCTGAGGTGGCCGGCTCCGTTGTGTGACCGCCGCGCCTGGGCGGTCACACAACGGAGCTTTTGTGCTTCACGAGCGCGCGTTGACCGCCATCCGCCGCAGCACGTCCACCGCCATGGCGTACTCCGTCGCGTCGATTCCGGCCGTCAACCGTCGCCGCTGCGCGGTCATCCGCTCGGTCAGCCGGTCGAGTGCCGCCCTGCCCGCCGGCGTGAGCTGCTCGCCGTCCAGCCAGCCGCGGCCGGCCAGCGGATCGGTCACAGCCGCGAGCTCCGCCGGGTCGCCGGCGAGGAACGGCGCCAGCGCCACTGCGATCGGCTGCTCCTCGGAGGCGGCGTTGAGCGCCTGCCACTGCCGCCGACTCAGGCCTTCGGTGGCCAGAACGGAGTCGAGGGACGCCTCGATGAGGCGGTCCAGCTCCTTCAGCCACCAGCCGATAGGCTTGTTGTCGTCCGACATATACATGTCAACGAGCATATACCTGAGGGGGCGGCGTGCCCAGTGCCGATCCGGCCGCGGCGGTGGAGACCGCGATGGTCGCCGTGCGCCGGCGGCAGACCCGGCGGGCCTTCGCGGCGGAGACCGGTGGTGACGCGAGCCAGCAGGTCCTCGACGCGATCGAGGCGGCGGGTCGCACGCCGATCGGCGTGAACGGCATCGCCGAGGCGCTCGGCGTGGACCAGCCACGGGCGAGCAAGCTGGTCGCGGCCGTGGTGTCGGCCGGGCTGGTCCGGCGGGAAGCGGACCAGCAGGACGGCCGGCGGACCCACCTGGTCCTGACCGCGGCGGGGCGGGACCGGCTGACCGAGGTCCACGCCTTTCGGCGGCAGCGGTTCGCTGCGGCGATGCGCGACTGGTCCGACGTGGAGCGCGCCACCTTCGCGACGTTGCTGACCCGTTTCGTGTCCGCGCTCGATCAGCGGCCCGCCGGCGGGGAGGTCCGGCCCTGAGGTGCTCCGCCGGAGAAACCGCAGGTCAGCGCGGCGCAGGTCCGCTTCTGGTCTGGTGTCGGGCCGGGGTGGTCCGTTCGCGTCGGCCGGTCGGCGGTCGAGGTCGGCCGGAGCGTCGGCCGCCGTTCCTCAGCCGCCTCGGCGGGCCTGGTAGACCGCGAACGGAGCGTCCGGGCGTACGCCGGCAGCGCCGTCGACCAGGCCCTCGGCGGTGAGCTCGCCCGCGTAGGTCATGCCGAGCCGTTCCATCACCGCCCGCGAGGCGTGGTTGTGCCGCTCGGTGAACGCGACGACCGCACGGGCTCCCAGCTGCTCGAACGCGAAGTCCAGTCCCGCCGCGCCGATCTCCGTCGCGTACCCCCGGCCGCGGGCGGACGCCACCAAGGCCCAGCCCAGTTCCAGCCGGTCAGCCACCCAGTCCGGGCCGGCCAGAGCGGCGAGCTGCTCGGTCACGGCGGCGTTCGCGCCCAGCCGCGACAAACCGCCCCGCCCGACGAGCGCCCCGCCCGACCGCTCGTACGCCATCCACTTGCTCACCCCGTCGCGCTCCCACGCCGCTTGCATCTCGGTTGCGCGCCGTACGGACTGCTCCGCGGACCACGTCCCGGCGTACCACTCGGCGACCCAGGGATCCGCGAACAGCCGCTCCAGGTCCGCCGCATGTCCGGCCAGGACCTCACCCGGGCCCCGGACCGGCTCCAGCCGCAACCGCTCGGTCAGCCGGATCCGCACCGCGTGCGCCACGATGTCCAGCAGCCGCCGGTCGCCGTCGGTCCGCCCGACCATCAGCAGCTCGACGTCGTCCGGCCCGACCCAGGCCCCGGCGTCGTGCTTGCCCTGCTCCAGCCGCGGCCGCTCCAGGTCCCCGTCGACCGCGACCAGGAAGTCCAGCTCCCGGCGGACCCGCCCCGCGTACTCCCACTCCCAGTCCGCCACCGGCGCCAGCACCTCGCGCACGGTCCAGCCGGTCTCCTCCTCCACCTCCCGCGCCAGCGCCTGCTCCGGCGTCTCACCAGCCTCCAGATGCCCGCCGACGATGTCCCAGATTCCCGGCAGCAACCGCCGCTCCGCCGTACGCCGGTGCACGTAGACCCGCTGCCGCGCGTCCCGGATCAACGCCCCGACACAATCCACCTCACGCATCCCGCCAACCTAGACGCGTTGTTCGAAGTCGTCCCCACCGACCTGATCCGGCCCGCGCTGCTTCAGGGTTGCGCCTCGTCTACTCCGGCGCGGTGAACTTCTCCGAGGCCCACGTCTCGAAGGTCGTGGTCGGGATGCCGAGGGCCGCGGCGAGCGCCGGGCGCGCGGGATTCTGGTACGTGTTCAGCCACTGCTGATTGTCGATGAGCTCCGGCACCATGCCTCGCGCCTTCGCCTCCTCCGCTGCGACGACCTCCACGCGCGCGGGCGCTCCCACTGCGGTCAGCCTCGCCGCCAACTCCGGCAGCGTGCGGATGTCGCCGGCGAGATCGAGCGCGACTCCGTTGAAGCGGACCGGGTCCGCGAACGCCGCGGCCGCCGCCGTACCGATGTCCTGAACCGCGACCACTGGCAGCCGGGTCTGCGGGCTGACGACCGTCACGATCGCCTCACCGGTCATCCCCTCGAACCAGATCGACGGCCGGAGCAGGTTCTCCATGAAAAACGCCGGACGCAGCTCGGTCCACGACTCGAACCCACTCTCCGGGAGAAGCTGCCCGACCCGCGCCTTGCTGCCCCAGTAGTGCGTGCTCCACCCTTCCGTGCGACCCACCGCTGCCTGCCGGACGTAGTCACCGACACCTGCCACCGACGTGTGCACGTACTGCGCGACGCCGGCTTCCCGCGCGGCCGCGACCAGGTTCTCGCCCTGGCTCCGCTCGCTGTCGGAGCCGAGATCGGCGAGGTCGGGGGTCTGCACCGAGAAGACCGCTCGGGCACCGCGGAGCGCCGATCCCAACGACGTGGGATCGGTCAGGTCCGCCGTGACCAGCTCAGCTCCCGCCTGCGCGATCGCCTTCGCCGCCGCGGTTTCCGGTCGCCGCACCAACGCCCGTACCGGTACGCCGGCCGCCAGCAACCGCCGCGCCACCGCCCCACCCTGCTGCCCGGTCGCGCCGGTCACCACCACTACGTCACTCATCCGAAGCTCCGATCGCCAGTAACTGGGGGGTGCCCCCAGTTATCTGCTTGCTACGATATGGGGGACCACCCCAGATAGCAATCGGGAGAGCTGATGACGCCGGACAGGCGGCTGCGCGCGGACGCCCGGCGCAGCCGGGAGCAGATTCTGCGGGCCGCCGAGGTGGCCTTCGCCCGGGACGGATTCGAGGCGTCTCTGGAAGCGATCGCCAAGGACGCCGGCGTCGGATCGGCGACTCTGCACCGTCACTTCCGCTCCCGGCGGCAACTGGTCGAAGCGGTCTTCCACGAGCGCACCGAAGCAGTCATCGGCGAAGCGACCCAGCTCGCGACGACCAATCCACCGGGGCCTGCCCTGTACTACTGGCTGCGCTCCGTCCTCCGGGTCACCGTCGAGAACCGTGGTCTGGCCGTCGCTCTCCTGCCTCTTCCCGAGGGCACTCCGACGGACTCGAGCTGTCACAGCAGGTTGACGGACGTTGCGGAGGGCCTGATCGAGGCGGCCCGCGCTACTGGCGACATCCGCGCCGACGTCACCGCGGCCGACGTACTGTCGCTGGTCAACGCGATCGCACTCCTGGCTGAGCAGCCGGGCTGCACGCACCTCGACGCGGAGCGGCTGCTCGGTCTGACCATCACCGGCATCGGCCCGGAGGCCTGCGCCTCGGGCAAGGATGCGTCGCCGCGCCACTCGCTCCCAGGCTGACCCGCGCGACGCCTGCCGCGGCTCGCTGCAGTCCGTGCTGTACCCGCCCGCGCCAAGCGACGTGAGGGAGAACCGCTCAGGTGACAGGGTTGGGGTTGTGGCTACCGAGCAGCGTCCACCGCCCCACGTACGCCGGGGCGTCGCGACGGGGTTCCTGGTCGCCGTGACCTGTGGACTCGGTGGCGCCTTCGTGGGTGAGGAGGTCGTCGGCACCATCGCGCGGGTCGTCGGGCACCGCGAGCTCGTACTGCGCGGTCTCGGTTGGTGCTGGGGTGGTCTGCCGTTCGTGCTGGCGATGGTCGCGCTGCTGGCCCAGCGACGGATCGCGGCGCGGGCGAAGCCGGTGGTGACGACCGTGCTGGTGGTGTGGGCGGCCAGTGGCGCCCTGCTCATTCCCGGGCGGGGCAGCGATCTGGAGGGGCGGTTCGAGTCGGCGTACCCGGAGGCGCGGCTGATCGGGTTCGGCTGGGCCGCTGGGTTTCTGTCGGTGGTGCTGGTGGGGGCGGCGCTCGTGGTGGGAGTGCTGGTGGTGCAGAAGGTGTTCGGCGCTCGCGGTGGGACCGCGTTCGCGTGGTTCATCGGGGTGGTGGGCGCGGCTGTGATCGGCGCCGGGCTCGCTGCCGCGTTGGTGGCACCGGTGTTCTGAATCACTGGCAGACTTCGGGCATGCGTGCGGACCGGGCGATTCTGTTCAAGCTGGCGACCAACGAGCGACTCGAGCACGTGGTGAAAGCTCTGCCCGGCGGCGAGGCGAACGCCTACCGCGCGGCCTCCCGGTACGTCGCGGGCCGGACCCGCGAGGAGGCGCTGGCCAAGGCGACGGAGCTGCTCGGGCAGGGCCACGGCGTCAGCCTCGACCTCTTCGGTGAGCTCTCCACCAGTACGACGGACGCCCGCCGCGTCGCCGACGACTACCTCGCGCTGGCCGACTCCCTGCCGAAGGCATCACCCGACTCCGCGACGCAGGGATCGACCGACTCCCCGGCGCAGGCATCACCCGACTCCCCGGCGCAAGCCCCGACCGGCGACCAGGCCGGTAGCGTCCCCGCGGACGCCTGGCTCTCGGTCGACCTGTCACACCTCGCGCTCGACGTGGACCCCCGCCGGACCGCGGACCTGCTCGCGCAGATCGCCGGCGCCCTGCCGCCCGGCCGGCGGATCCAGGTCGGCGCCGAGGACCTCCGCCGCGCGGAGGAGATCCTGACCTGCGTGCTCGACGCCGCCGGCCGCGGTCTCGCCGACCGCCTCGGCGCGACGATCCAGGCGAATCTGCTGCGCTCCCCCAGCGATGTCGAGGCCCTGACGGAGGCCGGCGTGCACGTCCGCCTGGTCAAGGGCGCGTACGTCGAACCGCGCGGCGTCCACCCGTACGGCGAACCCACCGACATCGCCTACCTCCAGCTGGCCCACCAACTCGCCGCCGCCGGCACGCCGTGGTCCCTGGCCACCCACGACGGCCGCCTCCGGGAAGCGGTCCTGCTGGCGCTCGGCCCGGTCCCCGTCGAGCAGCTGCTCGGCGTACGGCCCGAGGTCCTCGACGACCTTCGCTCGCGCGGCGTCCCCACCCGCGTCTACCTGCCGTACGGTCCCGACTGGTTCCGTTACTGGCTGCGCCGCATCGCCGAGTCCCGCGGCGCGTGACCATGGGCTGAGCAGCCGAGGCGGCGTTCGATCAGGCCGGGCCGCGGGGTTGTTCGGCGACGCGGTTCGGCATGAAGACGACGGCGGCGACGAGCAGGACCGCGGCGGCGGCCGCGCCGAGGTACACGTCGTGGATGGCCGCCGCGAGCACGTCGCCGGACAGGTGCTCGAGGTCTCCGTGGTTCGAGCCGAGGCGGGCGGCGACGACGGCGTTCGCGACCGCGCCGAAGACGGCGACGCCGACCGCGCTGCCGACCGACCGGGCGAACATGTTGGCGCCGGTGACGACGCCGCGGCTGGTCCAGTCGACCGAGGACTGGGCCGCGACGACGCCTGGTGAGGCGGAGAAACCGAGTCCGAGGCCGATCACGAAGCAGGCCAGCGCGAGCGAGAGCACCGAACTGTCCGCGCTGACCGTGAGCAGCAGGATCGAGCCGATCACGACAATCACGGCGCCGAACAGCATCGTCGTACGGAAGCCGAGCCGCAGGTAGAGCCGGCCCGCCAGCGAGGCCGCGATCGGCCAGCCCAGCGTCATCGCGGCGAGTGCGAAGCCGGCGACGAGCGCGCTCGTGCCCAGCACGCCCTGGGCGTACAGCGGCACGTACGTGGACAGGCCGACCATCAGTACGCCGACCAGCAGCGCCGAGGAGTTCGCCGAGTTCAGCACCCGGTGACCGAGCACCCACAGCGGCAGCACCGGCTCGGGCGCACGCCGCTCGACCAGCACGAACGCGGTCAGCAGCAGGACGGAGACGGCCAGGATCGTGACGCTGGCGACCGAGTCCCAGGCCCAGATCACGCCGCCTTCGAGCAGCCCGAGCAGCAGCAGCGAGCCACCGACCGCGAGCAGGATCGTGCCCCAGTAGTCGATCTGGTGCCGGGTCCCGCGGTCGACGTTCTCCTGGAACCGGCGGACCAGCACCCAGGCGGCGGCCAGGCCGAGCGGGATGTTCACGAAGAAGATCCAGCGCCAGGACACGTAGTCGGCGAACACCCCGCCGAGCGCCGGGCCGACGAACGACGAGATGCCCCAGACGCTGGCGATGTAGCCCTGCACCCGGGCCCGCTCGGCGACCGAGTAGATGTCGCCGATGATCGTCATGCCGATCGGCTGGATCGCGCCGGCGCCGAGGCCCTGGATCAGCCGGAAGGCGATCAGCGCGGGCATGCTCCAGGCGAACCCGCACAGGACCGAGCCGAGCACGAACAGGCCGACGCCGAGCAGCATCACCGGCTTGCGGCCGCGCAGGTCGGCGAGCTTGCCGAAGATCGGTACCGAGATCGCCTGGGCCAGCAGGTAGATCGAGAACAGCCAGGGGAACTGGGTGAACCCGCCGAGGTCCTCGACCACGGCCGGCACCGCCGTGGCGAGAATGGTGGCGTCGATCGCGACCAGGCCGATACTCAGCATCACCGACAGCAGGATGGGCCCGCGCGCGGAGCGCAGCCCCACACCGGTGGGGTCGGTCTGCTCGGTAGTCATGACAAATCGCAACCTAGCTGAACACACAACCATTCCACGATCCCCGAACCACCCCGTGAAACAGCAGAGAAGAGCAAGGGGAACCCGCGACGGGGACCGGCGGGGCGGCCAGGGCCGTGGACCGCGTCCGCAGTCGGCCGGGGAAACGCTGGCGGTGGGGCGGTGGGACCGGGTGATGGATACGCTCCGTGGGTGAGGATGCGCGGGGTGCTGAGGGTCGCGCTGGTGGTGCTGACCCTGTCGCTCACGCTGGTGCTGCTGCCGATCGCGATCAACGTCGGCACCGGTGGCACCGCCCCGGACTTCCTCGCGCCGTACGTCGGCTGGACCTGGCCGGCGATCGGGGTGCTCTGGCTGGTCGCGATCGTCACCGGTCTCTGGGAGCTGCGTAGCCGCCGGCTGGGCGTCACGCTCACCGCGCGCTCCGCCGACCAGCCCCGCAACCGCCCGAACGCCCTCGCCCGCGTCGACCGGTACTACGCCGAACGGGTCGCCGGCTCGCTCGCGGCCCGAACCCGGCTGGCGCTGGCTGTCGAGGAGTCCCCCGAGGCGGTCGTCCGGCCGTACGACCTGCTGGTCCAGCCGCTGCACGGTGAAGTCCACGAGGTCCGGCAGAACGCCGACATCGCCGAGGTGTTCGACGACCTGCAGGACTCGATGCTGATCCTCGGCGCCCCGGGAGCCGGCAAGACCACGCTCCTGCTCGAGCTGGCCCGAGCCCTTGCCGCCACAGCACACCAGCAAGCCGACCAGCCGATCCCCCTACTGCTCGACCTGTCCGGCTGGAACGGCCCCATCGCCACGCGGCGGGAGGACGACGATCCCGGCGACAGCCCGCTCCTGGCCGGCTTCGTGCGCTGGCTGCTGGACGACCTCCACAGCCGCTACCAGATCCCGCCTCCCGTCGGCCGGGTATGGCTGCGCAACGGCTCGCTGGCCCTGCTGCTCGACGGCGTCGACGAGATCGCCCCCGCCCACCGGGTCAAGCTCACCCCTGTGCTGGAGGAGCTCCAGCAGCGCTACCTGGTCGGCCAACTGGCGGTCACCTGCCGCATCCACGACTACGAGCTGCTCCCCCAACCGCTCAAGCTGTACGGCGCGGTCCGGATCCGCCCGCTGAGCCGCGCCCAGGTGCTCGACTACTTCGCCAGCGCCGGCCGCGAGCTGGCCGGCGCCCGGGCGGCGATCGAGCAGGACGACGAGCTGTGGGACCTGATCACGTCCCCGCTGATGCTGAACGTGATGGCGCTGGCCTACCAGGGCCGCGACGCCGACGAGATCGCCGCGGGCGCCGTCGCCGACCACCGCCGCGACCTGTTCGACACGTACCTCTCCGAGGTGCTGGCGCGTCCCCGCCCGGCCAGTCGCCAGTACGACTCGCGCACCGCCGTGCGATCCCTGTGGTGCCTGGCCTGGTGGACCCGTACCCGCGCCGGCGACCGCACCGCCGTACCGCGCTGGCTGACGCCCAACGGCTGGTACGGCCTGCCGCTGCCCGCAGTCGGCTACCTGGCCCACATGGTGTGCCTGCCGGCACTCTTCGCCGGTCTGGTCGGTGGAGCCGCGCTCGCCGTCGCCGCCCTGTACGGCGTACTGGCGGGCGTCGCGGTCGGCGCGATGAGCCTGCTGCTGGTGCACATCCGGCCGCGGCCGTGGCGGGTCTTCCGGGACGGTTCAGGGCAGCCGCGGCTGCTGGTCGCCGTCGCGATGGTGGCGACGGGCGCCGTTGCGGGCTTCGGCTGGGCGCTCGCCGGGGCGCTGGTGTTCGCCGCGCTGCCGGGCTGGCTCGCGCTTGCCGTCCTGGGAGCGACCGTCGCCGCGTCGTACGGGGTCGAGCTGATCCTGTCGGAGGGACACCGCCGCCGGCTGCTGCTCGGTCTGCGGTTGCTCGTGGTCGTCGTGGGCAGCTGGCTGGTGCTGACCCTGTTCGATCACCCCAGCACGTTCCTGGCCTGCGCCGCCGTCGGCATGATCGTTGCTCAGGGCATCCGACTGGTGAAGGCGCTGCCGATGGACCACCTGGTGCACCAGGTGAACGACGAGCCGCGCGCCCGGGACCGGATGGACCTGTGGGTGGTCGGTGGCCTCGCGGCGGCCGTGCTGGTCGCGCTGGCGCTCGGCGCGGATCCGGTCGGCAGCCGGGTGGAGGCGGTGCTCGGCATCGTGGCCGGGGTGGTCACCGCGAAGGCGTGGCGTCGCCGGCCGCCGCTGTTCGCCGGGCCGATCTCCCGGCTGATGCACGGCCTGCTGCTGCGCTGGACCGGCTACCTGCCGTGGCGCCGTCGCGCCTTCCTCCGGTACGCCGCCGACCGGTACGTGCTGACCAGGACCGGCCGCGACGAGTACGCGTTCATCCACCTGCTGGTCCGCGACCACCTGGCCGAGTGCCACCCCGACACCCTCGCCGCCAAGGTCGAGCGCCGCATCGCGAGCCGTCGCCGCCCCCGCTGACCCGTCTGTCAGCCGGCGCTGAGTGCCTGGTCGAGGATTTTCGACCACTGCCGCACGATCCCCGTGCGCCGCGCGCTGTCGTCGCTGAGCAGGTCCGCCAGCCCCAGACCGCGCGCCATGTCCAGCACTCCCTGCACCGTCTCCCGCACCCCGGGCGTCCGCTCGCTCACCTCGAGCACTTCCAGCAACGCCCGGTGCGCCTGCCGCCCGACGTGCGCCTCCAGCCGGAGGATCTGCCGGCGCAGCGGCTCCTCCGTCGACGCCGCCACCCACAGGTGCAGCGCGGCCCGGAACAGCGGCCCGGTGTACACGTCGGCGAGCATCGACACGATCGCCTCGGTCCGGCCCGCCCCGACCGGCAGCGCCGCGGCCTGCGACCGGATCTCCGCCAGCCGTACCTCGGTCATGTACTCGACCGCCGCCTCGAACAGGTCCGCCCGGGTCGGGAAGTGGTGCTGCGCCGCGCCCCGCGACACCCCGGCCCGGGCCGCGACGACGGCGACCGTCGTCGCGGCGTACCCGACCTGCGCCAGCGACTCCACCGCGGCCTCGAGCAGCTTCTGCCGCGTCACCCGGCTGCGGTCCTGCTGCGGCTCCCGCAGCGGCTCGCCCGTCCGGATCCCGCGCAGCGCCTCGCTCACGGTGACACCACCTGGAGAACTCTCACCGGGCCTCACTCACGCGCCGGCCTCCCGGGCCCGCAGTTCGCGGCGCAGGATCTTGCCCGACGCCGCCTTCGGCACCGCCTCGATGAACTCGACCTGCCGGATCTTCTTGTACGGCGCCACCCGGGCGGCGACGTAGTCCATCACGTCCTGCTCGGTCAGCTCCACCCCCGGCATCGGCACCACGAACGCCTTCGGCACCTCGTTGCCGTCGGCCTGGATCCCGATCACCGCCGCGTCGGCGACCCGCTCGTCGGTCAGCAGCACCGCCTCCAGCTCGGCCGGCGGCACCTGGTACCCGTGGTACTTGATCAACTCCTTCACCCGGTCCACGACGTACAGGTAGCCGCGCTCGTCGACCCGCCCGATGTCGCCGGTGTGCAGCCAGCCGTCCGGGTCGATCGTCGCGTCGGTCTCGGCCTGGCGGCCCAGGTAGCCCTTCATCACCTGCGGCCCGCGGATCCAGATCTCACCGGTCTCGCCGTCGCCGACATCGTTGCCGTCGGCCCCGACCAGCCGCATCTCGGTGGACGGGAACAGCTTGCCGACCGCCCCGGGCGGCGGATCCTGGTCGTCCTGCGGTACGGCGTGCGTGCCCGGCGACAGCTCGGTCATCCCGTACGCCTGCAGGACCGCGTGCAGCCCGAGCCGCTTCGCGCAGGCCTCGGCCAGTTCCGCGTCGAGCGGCGCCGCCGCACTGGTCACGTACTTCAGCCCGGACAGGTCCACGCCGTCCACCGCCGGGTGCTTGGCCAGCGCCAGCACCACCGGCGGCGCGACGAACGCCCGGGTGATCCGCTGCTGGTCCAGCGTGGTCAGGAACTGCTCCAGGTCGAACTTCGGCAGCACCACCACGGTCGCGCCGAGCCGCAACGGCAGGTTCATCAGCACGGTCAGCCCGTAGATGTGGAAGAACGGCAGGATCGCGATGATGCGCTCGTTCTCGGCGACGTTGATCGTCACCTCGGCCTGGGCGATGTTGGTGGCGATGTTGCGATGGGTCAGCATCACGCCCTTGGCCGCGCCGGTCGTGCCGCTGGAGTACGGCAGCACCGCGACGTCCTCGGCCGGGTCGAACTCGACCACCGGCTCCGGTCCGGTCGACGCCACCAGCTCCAGCACCGAGCGGTACCCCTCGGCCTGGTCGCAGACGAAGATCTCCTGCACGTCGGTGCCTGCGGCCGCCTCGGTCGCCACCGGCAGGAACAGCGAGATCGTCACCAGCAACTTCGCCTTCGAGTCCAGCAGCTGCTTGTGCAGCTCGGAGGCGTTGTAGAGCGCGTTGACCGTGGTCACCGTCGCGCCGGCCCGGGTCGCGCCGTAGAAGACCACCGGGTAGAGGATCGTGTTCGGGCTGTAGAGCGCGATCACGTCGCCCTTGCGGATGCCGAGCTCGGCGAACCCCGCCGCCACCCGGCGGCTCATGCCGTCGAGCTGGGCGTAGCTGATCTCCTTGCCGGTCACACCGTCGACCATCGCCGGGCGGTCGCCGTACTCCTGGGCCCGGCCGAGCACCGCGTCGTGGATCGGGACGTCGAGCACTTCGACCGGCGGGAACTCGCTGTACATCACCATGGGCGGTCCTTTCAGAAGGCTGAGAGCACGACTGTGGCGAACTCAGTACGACTTGGGTAGACCGAGGCTGTGCTGGGCGACGAAGTTCAATATCATCTCCCGGCTGACCGGGGCGATCCGGGTCGCCCGGGCGGCGGCGACCAGCGACGCCACGCCGTACTCGACCGTCATGCCGTTGCCGCCGAGCGACTGGACCGCCTGGTCGGTGGAGCGGACGCAGGCCTCGCCGGCGGCGTACTTGGCCATGTTCGCGGCCTCGCCGGCGGCCAGGTCGTCGCCGGCGTCGTACAGCGCGGCCGCCTTCTGCATCATCAGCCGGGCCAGCTCCAGCTCGATCTTGACCTGCGCGAGCGGGTGCGCGATGCCCTGGTGCGCGCCGATCGGGCCCGTCCAGACCTGCCGGTCCCGGACGTAGGCGACGGCCTTGCCGAGTGCGTGCCGCCCGATCCCGATCGCGAAGGCGGCCGCCATGATGCGCTCGGGGTTGAGCCCGGCGAACAGCTGCAGCAGGCCTGCGTCCGCGGACCCGACGAGCGCGTCGTCGGGCAGCGTGACGTCGTCCAGGAACAGCGCGAACTGCTTGTCCGGGCTGATCAGATCCATCTCGATCTGCCGGAACTCGACCCCGGGCGCGGCGGTCGGCACGACGAACAGCGCGGGTCGGAGCCGGCCGGTGCGGGCGTCCTCGGTCCGGCCGACGACCAGCACGGCGTGGGCCACGTCGAGGCCGGAGATGTAGACCTTGCGGCCGGACAGCGACCAGCCGTCGCCGGCCCGCCGGGCGGTGGTGGTGAGGTTGTGCGCGTTCGACCCGGCGTCCGGCTCGGTGATCGCGAACGCCATCGTGACCGAGCCGTCCGCGAGCCCCGGCAGCCAGCGCCGCTTCTGCTCGTCGGTACCGAACCGGCTGATCACCGTGCCGCAGATGGCCGGCGAGACGACCATCATCAGCAACGGGCAGCCGGCCGCGCCGAGCTCCTCCAGCACGATCGACAGGTCGGCCATCCCGCCGCCGCCTCCGCCGTACTGCTCGGGCAGGTTCACGCCGAGGTAGCCGAGCTTGCCGGCCTCCTGCCACAGCTCGGTGGTCTGCCCGCCCGACCGCGCCCGCTCGGTGAACCAGGCGTAGCCGTACTTGCTGCCCAGTTCGCTGACCGCCGCCCGCAACGCCCGGCGTTCCTCGGTCTCGACGAAGCTCATGCATCCTCCCCTGCTCGGACCACGGCCAGAACGGCCCCCACCTCGACCTGCTGTCCCGCTTCCACCGCGAGCTTCTCGACGACTCCGTCGGCCGGAGCGGCGATCGTGTGCTCCATCTTCATCGCCTCCAGCCAGAGCAGCGGCTGCCCTTGGCTCACCTCGTCGCCGACCGCGACGGCGACCCGGATCACCGAGCCCGGCATCGGCGCGAGCAACGAGCCCGCCGCCACCTGCCGGGACGGATCCGGGAAGCGCGCCACCGGGGTCAGCGCGACCGGCCCGAGCGACGAGTCGACACACACCAGACCGGGGTGGACCGAGACCGCGAAGGACCGTCGTACTCCGTCGGCCTCGAGCACGACCTCGGCGCCTGGCCCGGAGGTGGTCCTCGCCGAGACCAGCCGTACGCCGCCGTCCGTCTCCAGCCCGTCGCGGGTCAACCGGTACGCGACCTCGTACGTCGCGTCGCCGGCCAGGTACGCCTTGCGCTGCGGCTGGGACGGCACGTTCCGCCACCCGCTGGGCAACCGTCCCTGCACCTTCGCGCGCTGCCGGTTCAGCGCCGCGTCGCCGAGTGCCGCCGCCAGGGCCGACAACTCCTGCGCCTGCTTGTCCGCCAGCGGCTCACCCACGCCGTACCGCTCGAAGAACCCGGTGTCGGTGTCTCCGGCCAGGAACGCCGGATGCCGCAGCACCCACACCAGCAGGTCCCGGTTGGTCCGCACCCCGTGAATCCGGGCCGCCGTCAGCTCCCGCGCCAACCGCCCGGCGGCCGCTCGGCGAGACGGCCCCCACACGATCACCTTCGCCAGCATCGCGTCGTAGAAGGGCGAGACCTCCGACCCGTCCACCACCCCGGAATCCACCCGCAGCCACGGCGAATTCTGCCGAGGACCTCCCGGGGCGAACTCGGAGCGAACTCGCCCTACCGCGAAGCGGTGCAGCCGGCCGGTCTGGGGTAACCAGTCCTGCGCCGGGTCCTCGGCGTACAGCCGCACTTCGATGGAGTGGCCGACGGCAACGGGTGGCTCGGGCGGCAGCGCAGCTCCGTCGGCGATGGCGAACTGCAACGCGACCAGATCCAGCCCGGTCACCGACTCCGTCACCGGATGCTCGACCTGCAGCCGCGTGTTCATCTCCAGGAAGAAGAAGTTGCCGTTCTGGTCGGCCAGGAACTCGACGGTGCCCGCGCCGACGTACCCGATCGCCTCGGCCGCCGCGCGGGCCGCGGTGAACAGCGACTCCCGCATCCCCGGCACCCGCTCGACCAGTGGCGACGGCGACTCCTCGACCACCTTCTGGTGCCGGCGCTGGATCGAGCACTCGCGCTCCCCGACCGCCCACACCGTCCCGTGCCGATCGGCCAGCACCTGCACCTCGATGTGTCGTCCGGTGGCCAGGTACCGCTCGCAGAACACCGTGCCGTCCCCGAACGCCGACTCCGCCTCCGCGGACGCCGCCTCGATCTCCCCGGCCAGCTTCTCCAGCCGGTGCACCACCCGCATCCCGCGCCCGCCACCGCCCGCCGACGCCTTCACCAGCACCGGCAGGTCCTCGGCCGTCACCGACTCCGGCGTCAGCTCCGCCAGCACCGGTACGCCGGCCGCCGCCATCAGCTTCTTCGCCTCGATCTTCGACCCCATCGCCGCGATCGCCGCGACCGGCGGCCCGATCCAGGTCAGCCCCGCGTCGAGCACCGCCTGCGCGAACCCCGCGTTCTCGGACAGGAACCCGTACCCCGGATGCACCGCGTCGGCCCCCGCCCGCCGCGCCGCCTCGATCACCAGCTCGCCGCGCAGGTACGTCTCACCCGGCGCCGCCCCGGGCAGCTCCACCGCCGCGTCCGCCTCCCCGACGTACGGCAGCCCCGCGTCGGCCGTCGAGTACACCGCCACCGTCGACACCCCGAGCGCCCGCGCGGTCGCGAACACCCGCCGCGCGATCTCCCCGCGGTTGGCCACCAGAACCGAGCTGATGGGGAGTGAGTTCGTCAAGGCCTTCGTCCCCTCAAGAAATGTCGGTGAGGTGATGGATCGTGAACGGTATGGCGAGGTACCGGCTGTATCCGACGAGCGCAGAAGAGCACGCGCTGCTGGAGCACTGCGCGCATGCGCGCTTCGTCTGGAATCTTGCGGTGGAACAACATCGCCGTTCGACAGAAGGGCAACGCCGCACGCAAGGTTTCGGTGAGCACTGTCGGCAGCTCACTGAAGCCAGAGCGGAGTCCGCCTGGTTGGCCTCCGGCTCGTGCACCGTGCAGCAGCAGGCGCTCAAAGACTTCGCCGTCTGTACAGCAGCGTGGCGGTCGGGCCGCAGCGGCCGTCCGAGCTGGCGCAAGCGAGGCAGGCACGAAAGCTTCCGTATCGTTGCTGTGCGCCCTGATCACGTCCGGAGGACGAGTCGGAGGTTCGGCAGTGTCTTTGTGCCGAAGGTGGGCCACGTCCGATTCCGATGGAGCCGTCCGGTCCGAGTTGCCAAGTCGTTTCGCATCAAGCAGGAGAGCGACGGCCGGTGGTACGTAGCGTTCGCCACTGTGCCAGCGTCGGTCCCGGGTCCCGGGAACGGCGCCGTTGTCGGCCTGGACCGCGGCGTGGTCAGCTCCGTTACGTTGTCCACCGGCGAGATGTACCGGTGCCCGATGCCCAGGTCGGCCGACATCACGCGCAGGCGCCGGTTGCAGCGGCGCCTGGCTCGGGCTGAGCGTGGATCGAACCGTCGTCAACGGACGAAACGAGCGCTGGGTCGGCTCACCGTACGGGAGGTCGACCGCCGCCGGGACTGGATCGAGAAGCTGAGTACGGAGCTTGCTCGGCGCTTCGATCTGATTCGGGTGGAAGATCTGAGGATCGGAAACATGGTCAGGTCTGCTCGCGGGACGATCGATCATCCTTCGCGCGGATCCCGGTGCAAGGCACGTCTCGACGGAAGGATCCTCAGCAACGGCTGGGGTCTCCTGGTCCGCCGCCTGGAGGACAAGGCAGCGGGCAGGGTCGAGCGGGTCCATCCTGCTTTCACTTCGCAGCGTTGCTCGGTGTGCAGCTACCGCAGTTCGGAAAACCGCAAGAGCCAAGCGGTCTTCCTCTGCGGGCGATGTGGCCACCGGGCAAATGCAGACGTCAACGCTGCACGGAACATCGCGGCCGGACGGGTCGTGACTGCGCGGGGAGGCGGACCGACAGGTCCGCCGGTGAACCGCGAACCTCGGCATTCGGCCTCCCTGGTCGCTGTGTCGGAACCTTCTCATCGCTGAAGGGGACGTCAAATCCGGAAGACGCCGAAGTTGGCGCCGTCGAAGCGGGTTCCCTCGACCGGGGCCGAGTGGATGGCGGACAGGCACAGGCCCAGCACGGTGCGGGTGTCGCGCGGGTCGATGACGCCGTCGTCGTAGAGCCGGCCGGACAGGAACAGTGGCAGCGACTCGGCCTCGATCTGGCCTTGCACGTAGGCCTGCATCGCTGCGTCGGCGTCTTCGTCGTACGGCTGGTTCTTGGCGGCCGCGGCGGCCCGGGCGACGATCGACAGCACGCCGGCGAGCTGCTGCGGCCCCATCACCGCGGACTTCGCCGACGGCCAGGCGAACAGGAAGCGTGGGTCGAAGGCCCGGCCGCACATGCCGTAGTGGCCGGCGCCGTAGGAGGCACCCATCAGGATCGAGAGGTGCGGCACCCGGGAGTTGGAGACGGCGTTGATCATCTGCGCGCCGTGCTTGATGATGCCGCCCTGCTCGTACTCCTGGCCGACCATGTAGCCGGTCGTGTTGTGCAGGAAGATCAGCGGCGTGCTCGACTGGTTGGCCAGCTGGATGAACTGCGCGGCCTTCTGCGACTCCTCGCTGAACAGCACGCCCCGCGCGTTCGCCAGGATGCCGACCGGGTAGCCGTGCAGCGAGGCCCAGCCCGTCGCCAGCGACGACCCGTACAGCGGCTTGAACTCGTCGAACACCGACCCGTCCACCACCCGGGCGATCACGTCCCGCGGGTCGAACGGGATCTTCAGGTCCGCCGGCACGATGCCGAGCAACTCGTCCGCGTCGTACAGCGGCTCGTCGTACCGCGCGGCCGGCGGCGGGCCGAGCTTCTTCCAGTTCAGCCGGGAGACGATCTGCCGGCCGAGCCGGATCGCGTCGGGCTCGTCGACGGCGAAGTAGTCGGCCAGCCCCGACACCCGCGCGTGCATGCCGGCCCCGCCGAGCGACTCGTCGTCGGCGTCCTCGCCGGTCGCCATCTTCACCAGCGGCGGGCCGGCCAGAAACACCTTCGCGCCGCCGTCGACCATCACCACGTGGTCGCTCAGGCCGGGGATGTACGCGCCCCCGGCGGTCGAGTTGCCGAACACCAGCGCGATCGTCGGGATCCCCTCGGCCGAAAACCGGGTCAGGTTGCGGAACATCGCGCCGCCCGGGATGAAGATCTCCTTCTGGGTGGGCAGATCGGCGCCGCCGGACTCGACCAGGCTGATCACCGGCAACCGGTTCGCCCGGGCGATCTCGTCGGCCCGCAACGCCTTCTTCAGCGTCCACGGGTTGCTCGCGCCGCCCTTGACGGTCGGGTCGTTCGCGGTGATCAGGCACTCGACGCCCTCCACCACGCCGATCCCGGTGACCAGGCTCGCCCCGACCGTGAAGTCGGAGCCCCAGCCGGCCAGCGGCGACAGCTCGAGGAATGCCGAGTCCGGGTCGAGCAGCAGCTCGATCCGCTCCCGCGCCAGCAGCTTGCCGCGTTGGTGGTGACGCGCGACGTACTTCTCGCCGCCACCCGCCAGCGCCTTGGCGTGCTCGACGTCCAGCGCGGCCAGCTTCTCCAGCATCGCCTCACGATTGCTCATCCGGTGAACCCCAGTCTCTTGGCGGCAAGGCCGGTCAGGATCTCCGTCGTGCCGCCGCCGAGGGCGAGGATCTTCTGGTCGCGGTACTGCCGCTCGACCTCGGCCTCCCGCAGGTAGCCGAAACCGCCGTGCAGTTGCAGCGCCTGGTCGCAGACCCACTGGCCGGCTTCCACCGCGGTGTTCTTGGCGAAGCAGACCTCCGCGATCACGTCGTCCCCTGCCTCGGCCCGGCGTACGACGTCGTGCACGTAGACCCGGGCGACGTCGATCCGCCGGGCCATCTCGGTCAGCGTGTGCTGCACGGTCTGCCGGGAGATCAGCGGCCGCCCGAAGGTCTCCCGAGCCCGGCACCACTCGACGGTCAGGTCCAGCGCTCGCTGCGCGCCGGCGTACGCCTGAACCGCCGGCGTCAGCCGCTCGGCGACGAAGTTCTGCGCGAGTTGCACGAAGCCCGAGCCCTCGGCGCCGACCAGGTTCTCCACCGGCACGCGGACCTCGGCGAACGACAGCTCAGCGGTGTCCGAGCACAGCCAGCCCAGCTTCTCGAGCTTGCGCGACACCACGAAGCCGGGCATCCCGCGCTCGATCACCAGCAGCGAGATCCCGTGCGCTCCCGGCCCGCCGGTGCGCACCGCGGTCGTGACGAAGTCCGCGCGGCACCCGGACGTGATGTAGGTCTTCGCACCGTTGACGACGAAGTGGTCGCCGTCCCGTCGGGCCGTCGTGCGCAGCGACGCCACGTCCGACCCACCGTCCGGCTCGGTGATCGCCAGCGCTCCGATCAGCTCACCTTCGAGCGTCGGCCGCACCCACCGGTCGAGCTGCTGCTCATTGCCTCCGACAACAATGTGGGGCACGGCGATGCCGCCGGTCAGCAGCGACGCGACCAGCCCGCCGGACCCACCGCTGTAGTGCATCTCCTCGACCACCGCGACCGCGTCCGCCAGGGAGCCACCGCCTCCGCCGACCGACTCCGGGAAGCCCACGCCGAGCAGCCCGACCTTGCCCGCCTTGCGATGCAGCTCCCGCGGCAGCTCCCCGGCGCGCTCCCAGTCGGCGAGCTCGGGCAGCACCTCGGTCGCCATGAACCGCCGGACGCTCTCCCGGAAGTCGGTCACAGCAACACCTCCGGCACGTCGACGTAGCGGGAGCGCAGCCACTCGCCGACCGCCTTCGCCTGCGGGTCGAACCGCGCCTGCGCCGCCACGCCCTCGCCCAGCAGGCCTTCCACCACGAAATTCAGCGCCCACAGGTTCGGCAGCACGTACCGCGTCACCCGGAGGTCCTCCGTCTCCGGCAGCAACTCCTTGAACAGCCCGATCGTCAGCGTGTGGGCCAGCCAGCGCCAGGCGGTCTCGTTACGCACCCAGACACCGACGTTCGCGTCGCCGCCCTTGTCGCCGCTCCGGGCCCCGACGACCCGGCCGAGCGGCACCTCCCGCGTCAGCGACCGGGCCGGCCGTCCGGCCGCGACCAGCTGCGGCAACGGCATCGGCAGGTCGGCGTCCTCCACCGGCTCCAGCGGCCGGGTCTCGGCCGCGGCGTCGATCCCCCGGCGGGTCCCGTCCGGCAGCACCACGGCGTGCTCCACCTCGCCGACCTCGACGAACCCGGCCGTGAACACCCCGTACGGCGCGGCGTCCTCCGGCGGCTTGGTCACGTGGAAGCCCGGGTAGCTCGCCAGGGCCAGCTCGACCGCGGCGCTGGAGAACGCCCGGCCGACGGTCTTGGGGTCCGGGTCCTTCACCGTGCACCGGAGCAGCACGCTCGCCAGTTCCTCGGTCTCCGCGTTCGGCTGCTCGGTCCAGGTGAGCGACCACTTCAGCTCGGCCGGCTTGCTGGTCAGCCCGTGCTCGAGCTGCCGCTGGACGAGTTCGGCCTTGGCTTCCAGGTCCAGTCCCGTCAGCACGAACTGCACTTCGTTCCGGAAACCGCCGAGGGTGTTCAGCGACACCTTGTACGTCGGTGGCGGCGGCTCCCCGAGTGCGCCGGTGATCCGGACCCGGTCCGGGCCGTCGTCGGCCAGCTCGACCGTGTCCAGCCGGGTGGTCACGTCCGGACCGGCGTACCGGGCGCCGGTGATCTCGTACAGCAATTGCGCCTTGACGGTGTCGACGGTGACCGCGCCGCCGGTGCCGTCGTGCTTGGTGATCACGCTGGAGCCGTCGGCGTGGACCTCCGCGATCGGGAAGCCAGGCCGGTCGAGGTTGCGCAGCTCGCGGAAGAACGCGTAGTTGCCGCCGGTCGCCTGGCAGCCGCACTCGATCACGTGACCGGCGACGACCGCGCCCGCCAGTTCGTCGTACTGGTCGCGTTGCCAGCCGTGGTGGGCGGCGGCGGGCCCGACGATCACCGACGCGTCGGTGACCCGGCCGGTGACGACGACGTCGGCGCCTTCGCGCAGTGCCTCGGCGATGCCCCAGGCGCCGAGGTAGGCGTTCGCGGTGAGTGGGCTGCCGAAACCGAGCTCCGCGGCGCGATCCAGCAGGTCGTCGCCTTCGACGTACGCGATGCGGGGGTGCAGCCCGAGGGTGCCGGCGAGCTGCTGAATCGCCTCGGCGAGGCCGGCGGGGTTGAGGCCGCCGGCGTTGCTGACCACCTTGACGCCGCGGTCGAGCGCTTCGCCGAGGCCGGTCTCCAGCTGCTTGAGAAAGGTCCGGGCGTAGCCGAGCGAGGAGTCCTTCAAGCGGTCGCGGCCGAGAATCAGCATGGTCAGCTCGGCCAGGTAGTCGCCGGTGACGTAGTCGAGCGGACCGCCGGTCACCATCTCGTGGAACGCGCTGAACCGGTCGCCGTAGAACCCCGACGCGTTCCCGATCCGTACCGGTGCCGTCACTGCAGCTCTTCCCTTCGCCGCGCCGTCGTCCCGCTCAGCCGAACTGCCCCGCGGTCCGCCCCTTGCCCGGCAGGCCCGCGAACGCCTGGATGATGCCCAGCCACTCCTCCGCGTCGGCGCCGACCGCCTCGACGGCCAGGTCGTCGCGGTGCCGTCGCTGGGTCGCCAGCAGACAGAAGTCGAGCGCCGGTCCGGTGACCCGCTGCTCGGCGCTCTCGTCGCCGTAGCTCCAGATCTGGCCGTCCGGTCCGGTCAGTTCCACGTGGAACGGCGCCGCCGGCGGCTTCCGGTCGTGCAGCAGGTACGAGAAGTCCCGCGCCCGCACCGCCAAGTGCGCGACGTGCCGCAGCCGGGTGGACGGCTGCCGTGTGACGCCCAGCCCGTCGACGACGTCCTGACCGTGCGCCCAGGTCTCCATCAACCGGGCGGTCGCCATCGACACCGGACTCATCGGCGGCCCGAACCACGGCACCTTCTGCCCGGCCGGCACCTGCTTCAACGCCTCGGCCAGCTCGGCCCGGGTCTCCCGCCAGTACGGCAGCAACTCCTCGGCCGGCAACGCGGCACCCTCAGCCGCGCCTCGATCGACGTGCCCGGCCGGATCGGCCGCGGCGTGGTCCAGGACCGCCTGGAATGCGTCCGGATCGGTCACCGCCCGCAACGCGGCCTCGTCGGTCCATGCCAGATGGGCGATCTGGTGCGCGACGGTCCAGCCCTCGGCCGGTGTCGGCGTCGCCCACCCGTCGGCCGCCAGCCCTCCGACCAGCATGTCCAGCTCAGTGCTCTCGGCCCACAGATCAGCCAGTACTTCGTCCAGTTGCACGCGCGGACTCCCTGCGATCAGCAGCTCAGTGCGTCCGAGCGTCCCATCCGCACGAAAAAGAATCAAGAGCGCTTGTTTTTATCATGCCTGAGCTTGACTATCTGTTTAACGCATAGAAATATCTACGATATGGTTAGCGCTGCGCCACCGCTGTTGCCGATTTTCCGGTCAGATGCGCAGGCCCGGATCCTGAGCTGGTTGCTGCTCGTCCCTGAGCGCGAGCAGCCGATCGCCACCCTCGTTCCGGTTGCGGGTGTCGCGCAGTCGAACGTCCTGCGCGAGGTCAACCGCTTGGTTTCCGCCGGCTTGCTCACAGAGCGTCGGGCAGGCCCTACCCGGCTGGTCTCCGCCAATCGGAGCAGCCCGTACTTCGAGCCGTTGGTGCAGCTTCTCGGCCGGGCCTTCGGTCCGGCGAGCCTCGTCCCGGAGGAACTGGAACAAGTCCCCGGCGTCGAGCGGGCAGTGATCGCAGGCTCCTGGGCGCGACGCTTCCATGGGGAGCCGGGACCGCCGCCGAACGATGTCGACGTCGTGGTGGTCGGCGAACCGGACCGCAGGCGGCTCCGCCGAGCCAATGCTCGACTGGAGGAACGCTTGGGAACTCCGGTGCAAGTCACTGTCGTCACGTCCGAGGAGTGGGACAGCCAGTCCTCTGGATTTCTTCAGGAGGTGCGGACGCGCCCACACTTGACGGTCATCGACAACACTCTGGGGGAGTGACGACCAGTGAATGCTGCGGCCGCGAGAGCATCGCTCGCCACCTTGATCGGCGAGGACTCGCTCGAGCGGATGCCAGTCGATCGAGACGTGGTCGGCAACCTTCTCCGTCAAGCAGGAAACCATCTGCGAACTGCTGGTGCGGGACTGGAGGCTGATGATCCCGAAGGCGCTTTTCAGCTCGCCTACGATGCCTGCCGCAAGGCGTGCCTGGCGCTGGTGATGGCCACTGGTCTTCGTCCGAAGGGGCAGTCGGCGCATGTCATCACTTTCGAGGCGGCTGCGGCGGTCGCCGCCACCTTTGGTGCTCAGCGCGTTGTCATCGAGGCTGCGGACCTGCGATTCGTCCGGCATGGCGCCGAGTACCGGGCCGAGGCGGTCGGCCAGGCCGATGTTCGGGATGCGATCTCCATCGGTGCGGAGCTGGTCGAAGCGCTGACAGTTGCTGTGGACAAGATCCTCCGGTCCCAGCCCTGATCCCGAGGCAGGCCGGAAGTTGAATGGTCACGGAAAGTAGGTGATCGGTGACCCGACTGCCTATCGTGAGCGGCATGGATTTCGGGAGGCCGATCGGGACCGTCGTGCCGTCGCTGGACGGGGCCGTTCTGCAGGTCCTCGCCGGCGCCGACCGCGGGCTGTCCGGGCGGCAGGTGCACGGACTCGCCGGCGTCGGCAGCGTGGCGGGCGTTCGGCTGGTGCTGCAGCGACTGACGTCGACCGGCCTGGTGCAGGTGACCGAGGCGGGCAACTCGCTGCTGTACACGCTCAACCGTCAGCACCTCGCCGCACAGGCCGTCGAGCTGCTCGCCGACCTGCGCACGACCTTCGTGGCCGCGCTGCGCGCCGAGCTCTCCACCTGGACCCTGCCGCCCGTGCACGCCAGCCTGTACGGCGCGGCGGTGCGCGGTGACGGCGATCTGGGCAGCGACGTCGACCTGCTGCTGATCCGGCCCGATCACGTGGCCGTCGACGACCCGCTCTGGGAGCGCCAGGCCGCGGACCTGCTGCAGACGGTTGTCGACATGACCGGCAACCCGGCCCAGTTCCACGAGCTCGACCTGGCCGAGCTCGCCCTGCACGTGACCACGGGCGAGCCGATCGTCGGCCAGTGGCGCGACGAAGCCGTCGGCGTGCACGGCCCGGACCTGACCACGTTGCTCAGCCGGGTGCACGCGACCCGCGAGCTGCTCTGCACCACCGCCGGCTGACCTGGCCGGCGAGTGGTTGTCTTCAGCAACGAATCAAACAACTGACCGGTCCTTGCGGCTAGCAGGCGGGGGGCGTCCGGGCACGCTGCGTAGTCGTCGCGGGGTTTATACGCGGGATCCGGCCCGGAGCCCTTGCACAGAGCGTGGTCGACTGCCACAGTCGGCCTGAGGATCCGGGGGGCGGATCTTGTGGGGTGGGTTCTCGGTCACTGGGGGGTGACGGGCTTTGTCGTGGTCGACGACGTCGTTGACGAACGTCACGCGGAGGGTGGGACAGGCTCGGCCTGTCGCGGTCCGCGGCAGCAGGGATCCCATCACGCCTCACCTCCACGGACTCCATCGCGGGGCCGGCCTTCGCCGGATCGCGTCCGTCTCTTCGAACACTGGTTGGTGAGTGACTGTGTCCGAGCTCTTCGATCGAAACGTCCGCGGCCGGAGCCGTGCGCTGCACGCCCTGCTCGTCGTGCTGGTGGCCCTGGTGCCGGCGCTGGGGGCGACGGTGGTTCTCGCCCCGTCGGCGTCCGCGGCACCGGGGGAGATTTCGTTCGTCGGTGGCACCAGTACCAGCGGTGCCCGGACCAGTCACGTCGTCCGGGTGCCCGCGAACGCCCAGGCGGGCGACCTGCTGGTGCTGCACCTCACCGTCAACGCGACCGTCGGCACGCTCACCGACTCGTTGGCCGGCTGGACGTTGCTGCGGTCGCGGGACGGCAACGGTGTCCGGGGCCGGTTGTGGACCAAGACGGCCACCGCGGCCGACGTCAACGCGAACGTTGCCGTGAGCACCAGTGACACGCTGAAGTCGGTGATCGGCGTCGCGGCGTACCGCAGTACGGGCAATGCGGCGGTGTCCGCCTCGGCGGTCGGCGGCAGCGACCTCTCCGGCAGCAGCCACACCACCCCGTCCGTACCGGTGGCCCTCGCGGGCTCCTGGCTGGTGAACATCTGGTCCGAGAAGTCCTCGGTCGACCTGACCTGGACGCTGCCGGCCGGTTCCACCGCGCGCTCGAACGCGGCCGCGATCGGCACCGGCAAGGTCAGCGCGGTGCTCGCCGACTCGGCCGGCGCCGTGCCGACCGGTACCGCGGCGGGCCGGACGGCGACCACCAGTGCGGCCACGTCCCGCTCGATGCTGTTCTCGCTCGTGCTGAGCCCGGGCGAGGTCGCGGCACCGGTGAACCAGCCGCCGGTGGCGGCTTTCGTCTCCAGCTGCAACGGGCTGGTCTGCGGGTTCGACGCCTCGTCGTCGACCGATCCGGACGGCGACACGCTCTCGTACGCCTGGAACTTCGGCGACGGCCAGACCGGCACCGGGGTCAACCCGAACCACACCTACGCCGGCGACGGCCCGCGGACCGTGACGCTGACCGTCGGCGACGGCACGCTGACCGACACCGAGACCAGCCAGGTCAGCCCGGTCGGCACGGTCAGCCAGGGCGAGATCTCCGCCGTCGGTGCGGCCAGCACCGCCGGCAACCGCTCCTCGCACACGGTCCGGGTCCCGGCCGGCGTGCGCGTCCAGGACCGGCTGCTGCTGTTCCTGGTGACGAACTCGACCACCGGCACCGTCACCGACGCCGTGCCGGGCTGGACGCTGATCCAGACCCGTGACGGCAACGGCGTTCGCGGCCGCGCCTGGACGAAGACCGCGACCGCCTCCGACGCCGGCAGCGACGTGACCGTCAGCGGCAGCGAGCTGTCGAAGTCGGTCCTCAGCGTCGCGGCCTACCGCAGTACCGGCGTCGCCGCGGTGTCGGCGTCGGCTGTCCGGGGCGTCGACACCTCCGCGTCGAGTCACGCGACGCCGGCCGTACCAGTTGCCAAGGGCAACTCCTGGCTGGTGAACGTCTGGGGCGAGAAGTCCTCGGTCGTGCAGAGCTGGACGCTGCCCGGCACGGCGACCTCCCGGACGACCGCCGCCAGTACCGGGACCGGCAAGGTGAGTGCCGTGGTCGCCGACTCGGGCGCCGGCATCCCGATCGGGACCGCGACGGCCAGGACGGCGACGACCAGCTCGGCCGCGTCCCGGTCGGTGATGTTCTCGGTGGTTCTGGACCCGGGCCCGGACGCCGGCGCGACGAACGAAGCGCCGATCCCGGACTTCACCACCGGGTGTGCCTCGATGACCTGCGAGTTCGACGCGAACCGCTCGTTCGATCCCGACGGCGACCCGCTGACCTACACCTGGGACTTCGGCGACGGCCGAACGGGCACCGGCGACAACCCGAGCCACACCTACGGCACCACCGGCAGCCGCACGGTGACGCTGACCGTCAGCGACGGCACGCACAGCGCCCAGAAGACGGGCGTCGCGGTGGCGGCCGCCCAGCCGCCGGGCCCGGGCCACGGCGACCGGATCGTGCCGGACGTCCCGCGGACCAATTTCCCGTTGATCAGCACCGGTGAGATCTGGGACATCGAGGTCGTCGGCAACCGCGTGTACGTCGCGGGCGGCTTCACCTCGCTGCGCAACAACGCCAGCGGCAACACCACCACCGTCAACCAGTCCCAGCTCGCGGCGTTCAGCCTGAGCACCGGCCTGATCGACACCACCTTCCGGCCGGTGATCGGCAACGGCGGCGTGGAGGCGGTCGAGGCCTCTCCGGACGGCACGAAGCTGTACATCGCCGGCAACTTCGGCACCGTGAACGGCCTGACCCGCAAGGGCATCGCGCGCATCGATCCGGTCACCGGCGCGCCGGTCAGCGGCTTCGTCGCCGACGCGAACGCCAAGCCGCAGGAGCTCGCGGTGACCAACTCCACCGTGTACGTCGGCGGCCGGTTCACCGCGATCAACGGCGCCCCGCGCGGCGCGCTCGCCGCGCTCGACGGCACCACCGGCGCGGTCCGGACCGACTTCGTCAACGACGTCAGTGGCGGCATCGGCGCCAACGGCGACTTCACCGTGCAGCGCCTCAAGCTCAGCCCGGACCTGGGCCGCCTGCTCGTCGTGCACACCGGCCGGCAGATCAACGGCCAGGACCGGTACGGCGTGGCGCTGATCAACGCCCGGACCCAGAAGCTGCTGCCCTGGCGGACCCGGCTGTGGGACGACAACCTGCAGTTCGTCGGCGGCATCCAGCGGATCTACGGCGGCGACATCTCGCCCGACGGCACGTACTTCGCGGTCACCAGCGGCTCCGGTGGCGACCGCCCGCCGATCAACGACACCGTCGTCGCCTACCCGATGGAGGGCGGCGACCACGTCCAGCCGCTGTGGATCTCCCGGCTCTTCGACAGCGTCTACTCGATCGCCATCGCCGAGAAGGCCGTCTACGTCGGCGGCCACTTCGCCTGGCAGGAGTCCCCGACCTCACCGCAACCCTGGCCGGGTCTGACCGACCAGGGCTACGGCACCGGCCAGGGCCTGTCCGGCTACGGCCTCGGCGACGCCGTCGTACGGCGTGAGCACCTCGGCGCGCTGAACCCGGCCGACGGAACGGCGATCGACGGGTTCAACCCGGGCTCGAACTCGTTCGAGGGCGACAAGCACCTCGAGCTGACGCCGCGCGGCCTGTTCGTCGGCGGCGACGGGCAGACCAAGGGCGAGTACAACGTCGGCCGGGTCGCGTTCTTCGACTTCACCTCGGTCGCGGCACCGAACGGGGTGGAGACGGCGATCACCGACCCGATCGAGGGCCGGATCAAGCCGGTGGACGAGCAGTTCCAGGTCTCCGGCACCGCCTCGGCCGCCAGCGGGGTGCAGCGGGTGCAGGTGGAGATCATGGACCGCAGCAGCCGCCGGTACCTCAACGACGACCTGACCACCTGGGGAACCACCACGCCGAACACGATCAACGCCACCCTGGCGTCGCCGAACGCGACCTCGACCACCTGGTCGCTGCCGCTGACGATGACGCAGAACCGGGTGCTGACCGCGACGGCCCGGACGGTCGCCGGCAACAGCACGCAGGACCCGACCAAGGCGACCAAGAAGTTCGAGACGTTCGGGCTCGCGGACGAGACGCCGAACACCAGCGTCACCGGGCCGGCCCAGAGCGTGGTCAACTCGTTCACCTACACGATCACCGGATCGGCCACCGACGACCTCGGCGTGAACTCGGTCGGGCTCACGCTGCGGGACCTGAGCAACAACCGCTACCTGCAGAACGACGGCACGGTCTCGGCGACCGGCAACACGTTCCGCATCACGCCGGACGTCGTCGGTGCGACCAGCACCACCTGGTCGCACGAGGTGACGGTCCCGTACGAGGGTGAGTGGCAGGCGCAGGCCCGGGCCACCGACACGTCCGGGCAGTCGGACCTGGACACCGCCGACCGGACCTGGATCGTGACGGAGAGCGGGCTACCGCCGACGGTCTCGATCAGCTCGCCGGTGACGATGGTCCCGCCGACGACGGTGCAGCCCGTGGTGGTCACGCCGGGACAGCCGATCACCTTCGCCGGCTCGGCGAACGACGAGCAGGCCCTGCAGAACGTCGAGATCTCGCTCCGCAACAGCACCACCCGCGAGAACCTGGCCGCCGACGGGACCTGGGGCGTGGACGCGATCGCCGGCTGGTACCGGGTCGCGCCGCAGAACCTCAACCAGGCCGGCTACAACTGGTCCTACACGACACCGTTCAACCTCAAGCCGGGAACGTACAGCTTCTCGGTCCGTGCCACCGACCAGCTCGGCCTGACCACCTCGAGCTCGAACCAGGGCCGGCTGACCCTGAGCGCGCAGATCCCGGGTGACGCGCCGCCGGACGGCCGGCTGGCCGTCACCGGCACGGTCACCGGCGGCCAGGTCCTGCACCTCGACCTGACCGGCACCGCGACCGACGACGTCGGCGTGGCCGAGATCCGGGTGTCGCTGGAGGACCAGGACACCAACCGCTACCTGCAGCCGAACGGGTCGATGGCGGCCAACTTCGCGACGCTGCCGGTCACCTTGGCGACGCCGAACGGCACCAGTACGACCTGGACCCTGCCGGTCGACCTGCCCACGCAGGGGGACTGGGCGGTGACGGCGTTCGCGTACGACACGGCGGGCCAGCAGGACACCTCGACCAGCGGCGCGACCGCGCGGTACCGGATCTATCCCGGCGACAACCCGCCCACGCTGAACGAGGCGCTGCTGACCCCGAACGAGGGCAACGAGTTCACCGACGGCAAGATCTTCGTGACCGGCCGGGCCGAGGACGACCAGGCGATGCAACGGGTCGAGATCGGCATCGTCAACGCAGCCGGCCAGTACCTGAGCTCGTCGGGCGCCTTCACCAGCACGACGGCCAGCTGGCGCACGGCGTTCCTCACCAGCCCGGGCACACCGGGGTCGAACTTCTCCTACACCAGCCCGGTGATCCCGCCGGGGGCCTACACCGTGCGGGTCCGGGCGATCGACCAGCACGACCAGGTCACGCCGGTGCCGTCCGAGCGGCACGTCACCGTGGTCCACCCGCCGGGCAACCTGCCGCCGGTGCCGAGCTTCACGATCTCGTGCAACCAGAACGTCTGCACCTACGACGCTCGTGGCTCGACGGACGAGAGCCCCACGACCCTCACGTACTCCTGGAACTTCGGCAACGGCACCGGGTCCGGCCCGCTGCCGACCAGGACCTACACCAGCGCCAACACCTACACGGTGGTGCTCACCGCGAAGGACGAGTGGGGCGCGACAGCGACCGCCACGCAGACGGTGACGATCACCGAACCGGCCGGCAACGCCGCGCCCGTGCCGGTGATCAACCAGCCGGCCTGCTCCGGGCTGAGCTGCAACATCTCCGGCGTCGGGTCGGCCGACCCGAACACCGGGGACACCTTCACCTATCTGTGGGACTTCGGTGACGGGACCCCGACCAGCACCGCGTCGGCCATGTCCCACGTGTTCCCGGCCGCGGGCACCTACACCGTCAGCCTGACCACCACCGACGGGTGGGGCAAGGCGGCCACGGTCACCCGGCAGATCACCGTCTGACTCCGCCGGAAGGGGCGCCGCACACACCGCGGCGCCCCTTCCGTCTGCCCGGACCGGTGCGAGCCGAACAGTTGACAGATATCAGATATCTGACTAATTTCTCGGTCATTCCCCTGGTGAGGAGGCGCGTGATGGGTGTTCGCAGGCGACTGGTGGCCGCGATCGGCGGGCTCGGACTGCTGGCAGGCGTGGCGGCCTGCGGTGGTGGCGACGAGCCCGAGGGGGCGAGCGGCAAGCTCACCCTCTGGCAGTACTACGGCGACCCGAGCAGCCCGACCGGCAAACCGCTGTACGACCTGGTCAAGAAGTACGACGACGCCCGCCCGGACGTCACCGTCGACGTGCGGTTCATCCCGTACGACGACTTCAACCGCACCCTGCTCCAGTCGGCCGCGGCCAAGGAGCTGCCCGATGTCGCGCTGATCGGCGCGTTCGACACCGCCACGATGGCCTCGGCCGGCATCGTCCAGGACCTCGGCGAGCGGGTCGGTGAATGGGGCCAGCAGGACAAGTACTTCAAGACCAGCTGGGCCACCACGCAGGTCGAGGGCAAAACCTACGGCATCCCGCACGTCGCCGACGCGTACGCCGTCTACTACAACAAGCAGTTGCTGCAGCAGGCCGGCGTCCAGCCACCCACCACCTGGGCCGAGATGGAGACCGCGGCGAAGAAGCTGACCGCCCAGGGCCGGACCGGTCTCGCGATCAGCGGCATCGAGGGTCCCGAGGGTGCCACCGTGCCGATCATCCGGATGCTCGCCGCCGGCGCCTCGATCGACAAGGTCGACAGCGCCGAGGGCCGGGCCGGGCTGGACCAGCTGGCCCGGATGATCAAGGCCGGCTCGATCTCCAAGGGCGCGCTGACCTGGAACGAGGAGGACGCGAAGAACCAGTTCGCCAACGGCAAGGCCGCGATGATGATCAACTCCGCGACCTACGTGAACATCCTGCGCAAGGAGAACCCCAAGCTCCAGTGGGACGTCGCGCTGCTGCCGAAGGACCGGACCGGCCAGACCTTCCTGTCCGCCGAGAACCTGGCGATCGGCGCCACCAGCACCAACCCGGACGGCGCCTGGGACCTGATCACCTGGCTGCAGCAGCCGGCCGAGCTGCAGAGCTACCTCCCGGTCCGGAACAAGCTGGCCGCGCGCAACGACGTACCGGACAGCTCGAACGACCCGGTGCGCAAGGTGTTCGCCCAGCAACTGGAGGAGGCGTGGGCGCCGGACGAGAAGCTGGCGCCGAAGGCTTCCGAGGTGATGACGCACCTGCAGGCCGCGCTGCAGGCGTCGGCCAGCGGGTCGGCGAGCACCGAGGACGCCCTGAAGGCCGCGCAGAAGGCGATCGACGACTCGCTGGCCAAGTGATGGCGATCACCGTCCCGCAGGAGCGGCTGCTGACGTCGCGGACCACGCTCCGGCGCAACAACGCCGCGGAGTACCTGTTCCTGGTGCCGGCCGTGCTGTTCGTCGGCTTCACCGTGCTCTACCCGCTCGCCTACAACGTCGTGCAGAGCTTCCAGGACGTCGGCATCGCGCAGATCGTCAGCGGGCAGGCGAAGTACGTCGGGCTGGACAACTACGCCGACCAGTTCGGCCGGCCGGAGTTCTGGGAGTCGTTCGGGATCTCGCTGGTCTACACCGGCGGCACGGTGCTGGTGACGTTCGTGGCCGGGCTCGCGCTGGCGCTGTTCTTCCACCGGGACTTCCCGGGGCGGAACGTGCTGCGCGCGCTCCTCCTGCTGGCCTGGGTGCTGCCGACCGTGGTCAGCGCGAACGTCTGGCGCTGGCTGCTCGACGGCACCTACGGCCTGCTCAACACCGTGCTCGGCACCGAGATCTTCTGGCTCGGCGCACCGAGTACGGCGATGATCGCGGTCGTGCTGGCCTCGGCGTGGAGCTTCGCGCCGTTCGCGATGATCCTGCTGCTGGCCGGGCTGCAAGGCATCTCGGGCAGCTTGTACGAGGCGGCGCGGATCGACGGCGCCGGGGCGTGGGCGCAGTTCCGGCGGATCACGCTGCCGCTGCTGAAGCCGGTCAGCCTGACCACCGTGCTGCTCTGCTTCATCTCCACCTTCAAGACCTTCGACACCGTCTTCCTGATGACGCAGGGCGGTCCGGGCGGCGCGACCGAGGTGCTGCCGGTGTACGCGTACAAGCTGGCGTTCAGCTTCTACAAGTTCGACGTCGCGGCGGTGGCCACCACGATGCTGCTGGTCGTCCCGGTGGTGCTGTCGGTGTTCTACTTCCGCTCGCTGCGCAAGGAGGAGCTCGCGTGAGGCGCCGCTGGCCGAAAACTGTCGCGGGGGTGCTGATCACCTTCGTCTACCTGCTGCCGGTCTACTGGATGCTCAACACGTCGTTCAAGAAGCCGGCCGACATCTTCGCCACCCCGCCGCAGCTCGTGCCGCTGGCCCCGACGCTGCGCTCGTACGCCGACGCGGCGTTCGGCAACCCGGCGATCGCCAAGGGCCTGGCGAACTCGGCGGTGATCGCGATCGGCACCACTCTGGTGACGGTCCTGGTCGCGGTGCCCGCGGCGTACGCGCTGGCCCGGCTGCGGCTGCGCGGCGTCTCGGTGGTGCTGATGCTGTTCCTGGTGGTCCAGATGGTGCCGGCGGTGAACCTGGCCCTGCCGATGTTCGCGATCTTCAGCGACCTCGGGCTGGTGAACAGCTACGCCGGCCTGATTTTGGCGAACGCCTCGCTCGCGATCCCGCTCGGCATCGTGCTGCTGCGGCCGTACTTCCTGTCCGTGCCCGGAGAGATCCTGGAGGCGGCCCGGGTCGACGGGTGCAGCACGTTCACGGCGTTCGTGCGGATCGCCGTACCGATCAGCCGGCCCGGCCTGATCACGCTGGCGGTGATCAGCTTTCTCGGCGCCTGGGGCGAGTTCGTCTTCGGGCTGGCGCTGGCCAGCGACGAGAACCTGCAGCCGATCACCGTCGTGCTGGCCGGTCTCACCAATGCCTTCGGCACCCGGTGGAACGACCTGATGGCGGTCTCCGCCGTGGTCGCGCTGCCGGTGATCGCCGCATTCGTCTTCCTGCAGCGTTACATCGTGGCCGGACTCACCGAAGGAGCGACCAAGAGTTGACCAGCACACTGGAGATCTGGGCGGCGACGCCGACCCCGTTCGGCCCGGACGGCGAGCTGAACCTGCCGGTGGTCGCCGACCAGGGCAAGCACCTGCTGGCGCACGGCGCGCACGGCGCCTTCGTCGGCGGCACCTCCGGGGAGTTCCCCGCCCTGACCACCGCCGAACGCAAGGCGCTGGTCGACGAGTGGGCGCGGACCAAGCCGGCCGGGCTCGCGCTCGGCACGCACGTCGGCCACAGCACGCTCGCCGAGGCCAAGGCCCTCGCCGCGCACGCGGCCGCCGCGGGGGTCGACCTGATCGCCTCGGTCACGCCGTACTTCGGCGTCGCGAACACCGTGGACACGGCCGTCGACTACCTGGCCGCGGTCGCCGCCGAGGCGCCGTCGGTGCCGTTCCTGTACTACCACTTCCCGGCGATGACCGGTTCGCCGTACCGGCCGAGCGAGCTGGTCGCGGCGGCGGTCGAGCGGATCCCGAACTTCGCCGGGGTGAAGTTCACCCACGAGGACCTGCTCGAGTTCGACCGGACCCGCGCGGTGTCGGACCGGATCCGGGTGTACTTCGGCCGCGACGAGCTGCTGCCGGCGGCGCTGGCCTTCGGCGCGGACGCGGTGATCGGCAGTCTGTACAACGCGCTCACTCCGCAGGCCCACCAGATCGCGGCGGCGATGGCGACCGGCCGGCTGGCCGACGCGCTGGTGCTGCACGAGCCGTTCCGGCAGGTCGCCGTCGAGGCCGGCCGGTACGGCGGGGTCGGGTTCGTGAAGGAGTGGCTGAACGCCTGCGGTCCGGACACCGGCGTCGCCCGGACCCCGTGGGGGCCGCTGCCCACGGCCGCGCATGACACGATTGAGCGGCTCGCCGCCTCCTGGCGAGCCGTGACCCCGGAGGGATGAGCCGTGAGCAGGAGCCCGATCTACCGCGAGGCCCAGGTGAAGCTACGGGACTTCATCAAGGCCCGCGGTCTGGGCCCCGGCGACCGGCTCCCGGCCGAGGCGGTGCTCGCCGCGGAGCTCGGGGTCAGCCGCTTGTCGTTGCGTGAGGCAACGAGAAGTCTGCAGACGCTGGGCGTGATCGAGGCCCAGCACGGCAACGGCCTGTTCGTCTCCACCTTCTCCTTCCGGCCGCTGATCGAGCAGCTGCCGTACGGGCTGGCCGCGCCGGGCATGGCGCTGGAGGAGATCCTGACCGCGCGCGAGGCGATGGAGGTCGGCCTGATGCCGGCCGTCGCCCGCCGCGCGGGCAGCGACGAGCTGGCCGAGTGCGCCCGGCTGGCCCACCGGATGACCGAGCTCGAGGCGGCCGGTGAGCAGATCACCGCGGTCGACCGGGCGTTCCACCTGCTGCTCTACAAGGGTCTGGGCAACCCGCTGGTCGACAACCTGATCGAGCTGTTCTGGGAGATCTTCGTCCGGCTCGGCGACGCGATCCCGGCGCCGGTCGAAGGTGGCCGCGGAGCAGTCCACCTCCGCATCGTCGAGGCACTGCAGTCCGGTGAGGCACTGGACGCCGTGCAGCGGATGCAGGAGCACTTCGACGACGTCCGCGTGCGCGCCGCGATGCTGCGCGAGACCTGATCCAGGCTTTCCCCTCTCCTCGGCCGGCTCAACGCTGCCGGCTGGACCGCTGGAGAGGTCAGATATCTGAACTCCTGTCCAACCGCCCTTCGAAGGAGCTGATCATGCAGCTGACCCGCACCCTGCTCACCCTCGCCCTGACGCTGAGCGTCGCCGGTACCGTGACCGCCGGCGCCTCCGGCCCGCCCGATTCCGCGAAGGGCAAGTGCGTCGAGTCCGTGCCGTTCCGGTCCGGCACCGACGGCTACGCGTCGTACCGGATCCCAGCGGTGGTGAAGGCCGCCGACGGCGCGCTGCTCGCCTTCGCCGAGGGCCGGCGCGGCGGTTCGTCCGACACCGGCGACATCGACATCGTGCTGCGCCGCTCCGGTGACGGCGGCTGCACCTGGAGCCCGCAGCAAGTGGTCACCGACCAGGGCCCGAACACCATCGGCAACCCGGCTCCGGTGGTCGATCCCGCCTCCGGCGACCTGGTCCTGCTCAGCGTGCGCAACGGCCCGGTGACCGAAACCCAGATCCTGCGCGGCGAGGCGAGCGCGGAGGACACCCGCCGGGTGTTCGTCCAGCGCAGTACTGACGACGGGCGGACGTTCTCCGCGCCGACCGAGATCACCGCGGCGACGAAGCTGCCGAACTGGCGCTGGTACGCCACGACGCCGGGGCACGCGATCGCGCTGCGCTCCGGCCGGCTGCTGGTGCCCGCGAACCACTCGATCGCGCCGCCGGCCGGATCGGCCGACACCGGCGCCGAGGCGAAGTACTACGGCGGCCACAGCCTGTACTCCGACGACGGCGGCCGCAGCTGGCAGATCGGCTACGTCGACGACAACCCCAACGGCTACCTCAACGTGAACGAGACGACTGCGGCGCAGTTGCCGGACGGGCGCGTCTACTTCAACACCCGCGAGCACAACGGCACCGCGCCGGGTACCCGCGCCGACGCCTACTCCGCGGACGGCGGCGAGACGCTGGTCAAGCCCTTCCGCCCGCAGGCGACGCTGATCGGCCCGGTCGTCCAGGCGAGCGTGCTGTCCGTCGGGTCCACGCTGGTCTACTCCGGCCCGGCCGATCCCGCGGCCCGCGCAGCGATGACGCTACGGACCAGCACCGACCAGGGCGTCACGTGGCAACCGGCCCTGGCCGTCTCCGGCCTTCCCGCCGCGTACTCCGACCTGGTCTCCGTCGACCGCTCCACGCTCGGTCTGCTCTACGAAACCGGCGACTTCAGCGCCAACGAGACCATCACCTTCCGCCGGATCCCCCTGAAGGACGTCGTCCGATGAGCGGCCCGGTGAGCGCATCGGCTGCCGCCCGCCGGCCGTCCGCGCCGACGCCCGGGCGCCGGGGACTGCTGGCCGGCGGCATCGCCGTCAGCGCGGCACCGTTCGTCGTCGGCCACTCAACCGCGGAGGCGGCTGGACCGGCCGGCCGTCCCTCGCCGGCCGGCGCAGCCGGCACCTGGAGCCGGCTGCCCGACCTTCCGCCGAACCGGGTCGACTGGCATCCGGCCGCGCCCGTCGGCAAGTCCTACTGGACTCAGCTCGGGCTGGCCGGCCCGATCGCCGGCTCGCACCGCGGGCACCTGCTGGTCGGCGGCGGCGCCAACTTCCCCGAGCCGGCGCTCACGTCGAACCGCCCGACCACGCTGGGCAAGGTGTACTGGAACGAGCTCTTCGTCCTCCGCCCCGGCGCCACCCGCTGGTCCGACCCGATCCGGCTGCCCGACGCGATCGCGTACCCGGCGTGCGTGAGTACGCCGTACGGGGTGCTGGTGATCGGCGGCGAGGGATTCCGCGGCGGCCCGAGTGGCACCGGACTCGCCCCGGCGCAGAAGTTCGCCGACGTCTTCCTGCTCCGCGCCGACGGCACCCGCAGCGCCCTTCCGGACCTGCCGCGCCCGATGTCGTACGCCGTCGCCGGGCTGCTCGGCAGCACCGTTTTTGTTGCCGAAGGCCCTGATTTCTTCAGTCTCGACCTCGCCCGGCCCGACCGGGGCTGGACCGCCCTGCCTCCGTGGCCGGGTCCGCCCCGCAGCGTCGCTGTCGGCGTCGCGGCCGACGGCCGGTTCCACCTGCTCAGCGGCCGGGCCCAGCTCCCCGACAAGTCCTGGCGCTTCTACACCGACGTCTACGCCTACGACCCGCGCCGCGCACGCTGGAGCCGCCTGCCCGATCTCCCGTTCTGCGTCACCGCGGGACTGGCCCACCCCACCCGGGGCGGCTTCCTGGTGCTCGGCGGCGACAAGGACCTCGCCCGCTGGAACCTCATCCAGCACCACACCGCCCTCCGCGACGCGGCGCCGCCCGGCTCGCCGACGTGGACCGAGCACAACAACGTCATCACCTGGACCTACGACCACCACACCGGCTTCAACCCGGAGATCCTCCAGTACACCGCCGGCCGCTGGAAGGTGGTCGGCCACTTCCCCGGCCCGCCCCAGGTCACCACGCCCGCGGTCCCGCACGCCAACGGTCTGGCCGTGCTCACCGGCGAGATCCGCCCCGGCGTCCGCACCGCCACGAACTGGCACTTCCGCCCTTAGGGCTTGAGGGAGCGGCCCGGCAGTCTCACTCCCGAGCTGCCGGGCCGGTCGCCAGATCGGCGTACTCCTGCGGGAGCTGCGCCAGCACGTGCGCGTACGCCGTACCGGTGACCGCCTCGCGGAGCAGCGACATCAGCGCGCGGGTGTGCAGCGCGGCGGTCTGCTCGTCCGTGCCGGTGCGGTGCGCCAGCCGGCGGTAGAACTCCTGCACGCCGAACGGTTCGCCGGAGCCGAGCGGCGGCAGCGCCTCGGCCAGGTGCAGCGGTAGCTGGGAGGCGAGGTCGAAGGTCTCGCCGCCCGACAGCCGTTCGCCCAGCGTGCGCAGGAACGCCAGGGCGAGCTGCTGGGCTTCCTCGCGGCTGGAGACTCCGGTGGCACGCTGGACCTTGGTGAGTGCCTCGTCGTAGTTCATCCGATCACCGCCATCGTCAACCCGCACTGAGCACCCGGCGTACGTCCGGGCAGGGATCGGTACCCCGTGGCTCACGCGCTATGCGCCCACCGGTCACCGGCGAAGGGCCTCTGTGCCCACCACCCGGCCCAGCCGCTCGAGCCGCTGCTCCCACACCGCCCGGTACGCCGCCGCATCGGCACGCGACTTGTCCTGGAGGGTCAGCGTGAGCAAGGTCCCCCGCTGGTCCGGAGCCAGCTTCGCGCCGATCCGGTCCGGGTGGCCGCCGGGCTCGGACCACTCGACGTGCAGCGAGACCTCCGGGTTGCAGGTGACCACCGTGCCGGACCGCTCCACGTCGTCGTCCAGGCAGCGGGTGCTGAACACGCCGAAGTCGGTGTCGCTGAGCACCGTCGGGCCCAACCACTCGCCCAGCAGCTCCGGCCGGCTGAGCGCCGCCCAGACGGTCGCCGGTTCACACCCGAACCACCAGGTCAGCCCGAGCCCCGCTTCGTCGACGGACGCGCCGGTCAGCCGACCCGCGACCGAATCGCCCTCGGCCCGGCCGTCCCTGGTCCCGAGCTCGACGGTCTCGCCGCGGGCGGGCGCCTCGATCTGCCAGTCCTCGGTGTCCCGGTTGACCTCGTCGAGGAACTCCGACAGCGGCGACTTCATCACCCCGTAGTCGTCGTAGTGCACCGGTACGGTGAGCTTCGGCCGCACCCGGCGCAGACAGTCGAGCCCCTCGCGCCCGTCCATCGTCACCGTGGAGAACAGCACCCGGGTGCCGCCGAGGTGCACGATCGCCGCGTCGATGTCCGGGTACCGGCTCCCGATCTCGTCCAGGTGGTCGCCGCTCAGCGTGTCACCCGAGATGTACAGCCGCCGCTGGACCTCGCCCTGCCGCCGGTGCACCAGCATCGACCCCATCACCGGCGGCAGCAGCGCGCGCATGAACCCGCGGGCGTGCGTGCCCGGCAACGCCTCGACCGTCAGCGACTCGTCGTCCCGGGTGAGCTCGAAGCTGCTCCACACCGGCAACCCGGTCGTCGCGAACCCGTACTTCCGCAGCCGCTTCGCCGCCGGCTCCGTCGTCACCAGCGGCACCGCTCGATCCAGCTCACGCCGAGCCACCCGGTCGAAGTGGTCCCCGTGCAGGTGCGATAGAACTACTGCGTCCAGCACCGGCAGATTGGCCGGCACCACCGCCGGCTCGGTCAACCGCCGGCTCCACAGCCCTTTGCCCAGGTAAGCCCGCTGCCCCTTGTGCAGAAAGTTGGGATCCGTCAGCACGGTGAACGCCCCCAACCTGATCAAGGTCGTCGCCGTCCCCCCGAACGTGATGCTGTCCATGGTGAGCTCCTGGTCCTCGCCACTGTGATGGCCGGAGGTACCCAGTCAGCCTGCCGTGAATCAGTCCGGAGTACTACAAGGCCAGTTCGGGCTGGAGTTTCTTGGCGGGCCAGACGCGTTGGTTGCGGGCGGCGAGGGTGGAGGCGAGCAGGGCGGCGGCGAGCCAGCTGAGCAGGACGAGCAGGTCCGTGCCGAGGGAGAGACCGGGGCCGCCGTACATCAGGTGGCGGACGCCGTCGATGGCGTAGCTCATCGGCAGGACGTGGTGGAAGAAGTACAGCGGGGCCGGGATCGTCTGCCACGGGAACGTGCCGCCGGCGCTGACCAGCTGGATCACCATCAGGACCAGGCCGAGGAACTTGCCGACGGCCCCGAGCCACGCGGACAGCGCGTGCAGGATCGCGACGAAGGTCAGCGAGGTCAGCATCAGGAAACCGGCCGTCAGCCAGGGATGCGTGGTGTCGATGCCGAGGCCGAAGATCACCACGGTGAAGACCAGCGCGGCCTGGATCGCGCCGAAGAGCGCCGGCGGCAGCCAGCCACCGAGAGCCACCCGGAACGGCGACTGCAGCGCCGCCAGACCGCGCGGGGACAGCGGCCGGACCAGCAGGAACAGCACGTACGCACCGATCCAGCAGGAGAGGCTGAGGAAGAACGGCGCCAGCCCGGCTCCGTAGCTGTCGGCCGTGGCCTGCGAGGTGTTCTGCAGGTCGACTGGCGCGCCGAGCGTCTCCGCGACGGCCTTGCGGGCCTCCGGCGACGGGTCCGGGATCTGCTTGGCGCCGTTGGTGAGCGCCGTGTTCAGCTCGGTCGCGCCGGTCTTCAACTTGCCGACGCCCCCGGCGAGGCTGTTCACCCCGGTGAGCAGTTGCCCCTGGCCGGTGACGGCCTGCCGCTCGCCGGTCGCCAACTGGGACGCGCCGGTCTGCAGCGTGCCCAGCCCGGTCTTCAGCTGCTTCGCGCCGGTGTTCAGCTGCGCAGCGCCGTTCGCGGCGGTGCTGATCCCGGACGTGAGAGCGGGCGTTGCCTTCGACAGGGCGGCGGCGCCGTTGGACACCTTGCGCGCCCCCGTCGCCAGCTCGTTGAGCTGCTTGGAGGTCGCCTGGATCTTCGTGTTGGCGGTGACGACCGGAGTCCGCAGCTTCGCGGTCTCGGCGAGCACCTGGTTGATCTGCGCCTGCGTGAAGCCCTGCTGCCTCAACCGGTCCGCCAGGCCTGCGTCCAGCTTGGTCAGGTCGGTCAGCAGCGTGCTGGACGCGGTCGCCACCTGCTGGCCCACCCCGGCGATCTTCTCGTTGCCGTCAGCAACTTGATCCGCGCCGTTCGCGAGCGCCTTGGTCTGCGCGGGCAGTCCGGCCGTCTTCGCCTTCAAGGTCCCGAGTCCACTGCTCAGCCGGCCGGCGCCCGTCGCGAGCTCAGCGGCCCCCTTGCCGGCCTGGCTCACGCCGCTCGACAACTTCGTGGCCCCCGCGGACAGCTGCTTCTGCGCGGTGTAGAGCTGGTTCGCGCCGCTTTGCAGCTGGCCGACACCCTTGTTTGCCGAGGTCAGCCCGCTCTGGAGCTGCCCGGCGCCGGTCGCGGCTTTGGCGACCTGCCCGTGGATCGTGCTGAAGCCGGCCAGCAGCTTGCTCGCCGCCGTCTCGCTCACCTGCGCCGCGACCGTCTTGGTGACCTGCGCGACCACCTGGTTCGCGATCGTGTGGGCGAGGTAGTTGTTCGCGTCGTTCGTGGTCAGCTCGAGTGTCGCCTGCCGCGGCTCGAACTCCGCACTCGACGCCAGGTCCGCCGAGAACGTCTTCGGCAGCACCAGCGCGAACTCGTACCGCCCGTCGGCCACTCCCGCGTTCGCGTCGGCCCGGTCGACCCGGTGCCAGTCGAAGCTCTTCGACCTGACCAACTCGTCGGCGACCTGCGGCCCGACCGCCAGCTTCTCGCCGGTGGACAAGGTGGTGCCGGTGTCCTCGACGACAACGGCCGTCGGCACCTTGCCGAGCCGCCCGTACGGGTCGTGGTTGGCGTAGAGGTAGAGCCCGCCGTACAGCATCGGGACGCAGAGCAGCGCGACCACCGCGAGCCTCGGCAACCGGCCGGAGGTCAGCCGGCGCAGCTCGCTCAGCGCCATCCGGATGGAGGTCATGCGTCGTCCTCTGCTTCCTCGGAGTCATTGCCGCCGTCGGCGGGCGCAGCCTCGACCTTCACCGGCTCGGGCTGGTCGACCGCGCCCATCCGCGCCGCCGGTACGCCGAGCAGCCGCGCCGACGCCTCCGCGCACGTCACGATCACGCCGTGACCGCGCGCAGCCAGCTCGCGTCCGACGCCGTACCAGCCCTGCGGATCCCCGCCGAACCGGTCGGGCATCGTCAGGATCACGACGGCCACGTCCGGCCGCGCGGCCGTCAACTCGGCCAGCAACCGCGTCCGTACGTCGACCGGCAGGTGCTCGAACCGCTTGCCGGCGTGCTCGGCGGCGCCGTGCTTGTCGAGCCAGGCCTGCACCGCCTTCGCCCCGGCCTTGCGCCCGGCGATCGCCAGCTCCTCGCCGACCACCGACCGCACGGGCAGCGCGTCGTCCGGCTCGGTGACGCCCTGTGCGTCGACGACGGCCACCCGGCGGCGCAGTACGGCGGGGTCGTTCCTGCCGTCGAGCTTCACCTCACCTCCGTCCGGCATCAGCCGGCCGGAGAGGGCCAGCGAGGCCGCGACGTGGCCCGGGCCGGGATAACCGGTCAGCAGGACGAGTTCGTGGTCGCGCACGTCGACCGACGTGGCGTCCAGCAGCGGCGCGTGCGGACCGCGCACGCCGATCGCGTAGGCCCTCAGCTGCATGACAGTTCCCCGATTCCGATCTGGAGCGTTCCGCAGGTGGAGCGTTCCGGACTCAATACAGTTGTGTATCCAATACAGAACTGTATCCTAAGGCCATGCCACTGCCCAAGCGCCGCCGCTCCGCCACGCGGGCCCGTCTGCTGGAAGGTGCTCTGGAGGTCTTCGCCGAACGCGGCTTCCACGGTGCCTCGGTGGAGGACATCTGCGACCGGGCCGGCTTCACCCGCGGCGCCTTCTACTCGAACTTCGGCTCCAAGGACGAGCTGGTACTGGCACTCTTCGAGGCGACCACCGACCGCCTGCTGGAGCAGATCGCCGCGCTGCTGCCCGACCTGGCGAACCAGCCCGGCACCCTGCTGGACGCTGTGCTCGGCCTGCTCGACGACGCCGCGCCGGACCAGCGGCAGTGGCACCTGATCTCCACCGAGTTCACGCTGCACGCCCTGCGCAACCCCGCAGCCGCCGAGGCGCTGGTGCGGCAGCGGACGGTGTTCCGTCAGCGGCTGACCGAGCTGGTCGAGGAGATCAGCCGGACCAGCGGGCTACGGCTGAGCGTGCCGGCCGAGCAGTTCGTCCGACTGGTGACGGCGTTGCACGAGGGCGCGCGGGCGCAGACGCTGCTGGAGCCCGAGGAGGTCCCGGCGGGCTCGCTGGAGCACACCTTCCTCCCGATGGTGCTGGACGCGATCAGCCGACGTTGACGTCCACGCTGTGCAGGCCGGTCGAGCCGTTCGGCGCGGGCGGGGCCTGGGCCTCGACCTGGGGATTGCCCTGAGCATCGAACGCGCGGACCTGCAGCACGTGGTTGCCGCGGGTCGCGTTCCAGCTCCAGTGCCACTGCCGCCAGGTGTCGGTCGACGGGTCAGCGGCCAGCGTCGCCTCCTGCCAGGCGCCGCCGTCCACCCGTACCTCGACCCTCGAGACGCCGACGTGCTGGTCCCAGGCGACGCCGGCGACCGTGACCTGGCCGGCCGGCGCCTTGGACCGCGGTACGTCGATCCGCGAGGACAGCTTGATCGGTCCGAGCTCGGACCAGCCGCGCGGCGTCCAGTACGCCTCGAACCGGTCGAACCGGCTGACCTCGATGTCGGTCAGCCACTTCGTCGCCGACACGTAGCCGTACAGACCCGGTACGACGATCCGGACCGGGAAGCCGTGCTCCAGCGGCAACGGCTGGCCGTTCATCGCGAACGCGAGCATCGACTGCCGGTCGTCCAGCAGCGTGCTCAGCGGCGTACCGGCGGTGAAGCCGTCCTTCGAGGTGGACAGGATCGCGTCGGCGTTCCCGGCCGGTCGGGCCTCCGCCAGCAGGTCCTTGAGCAGCACGCCGGACCAGAGCGCGTTGCCGACCAGGTCGCCGCCGACCTCGTTGCTCACGCAGGTCAGCGTCACCCACTGGTGCACGACCGGCCGCTCGAGCAGGTCGTCGAAGGTCAGCTCGAGCTCGCGGCCGACCAGGCCGTGGATCCGCAACCGCCAGTCCGACGGCATGATCAACGGCACCGACAGCGCGGTGTCGATCCGGTAGAACTCGTCGTTCGGCGTCACCCACGGCGCCGCACCCGGAGCCTGTACGCCGGCCGGCGGGTCCGTGCTCGGCGGCAACGGCAGGCTCAGGCCCTCGCGGGCCTCGGCGACGGCGGCCCGGCGGCCACCGACAACCTTGCCGAGGGCACCTATCGCGATCGTGCCGAGGGTGACCCCCGCGGACAGCTGGAGAAACCCGCGCCGGCTGACGCCGTCGTCGGGATCGGTGCGCAGGCCGGCCAGCCGCCGGGAGAACAGGCGGAGCAGCAGAAGCGCCGCGAGCCCGGCCACCAGCGAGGGTACGAAGCCGGTCTGACCGGAGTCGGGCCGAGTCGCGGCCGCAAGGACGGCGATGCCGGCGAGTACGACGACCACGGCGGCGCCGGCCCAGTAGCGGCGGACGGCGAGCAGGCCGCCGACCGCGGCGAGCGCGAGCAGCACGATCAGAATGCCGGCCCGGAGCGCGGTCTTGTCGTGCACGCCGAACAGCGAGATCGCCAGGTCCTTGAGCCACGGCGGCACCCGGTCGATGAAGGCGGAGCCGATCGCGACCACCGGCGTCTGCCGGGTGCCGAGAAGTGCCGCGGCGACGCTGCCCGCGGCCAGTCCGGCCAGCGCGGCGAGCACCCCGCCGAGGGCGGCCCGGAGCACCAGCCCGGTCCGTCGCCGCGGGGAGCTGTCGGTGGAACCTGCGCCCGGGGCGTCGAGGGGGCGATCGGTCGGGGCGTGGGGCTGGTTCACAGCTCAACCATCCCGCTCGGTGGCGCCCGGCACCAGCCGGGCGCCACATCCGTTAGGAGCGGGTAATACGGGTCGTGCGGCCGGTGCCCACCCCACGGGCGGACCCGGCCACGAGGGTCAGATCCGGTCGGAGGTGATGGGGCCGAGGCCGGGCCGGCCGTTCGGCCAGCGACGGGCGTTGTCCCGGACCCGGCGGAGCTTGCCGAGCACGAGGTCGCGCTCGTCGGCCAGCTGGGACGTCCACAGGCTGTCGATCTCCAGGAGGTGGTCGGGCAGCGCTTCGCGCAGCCGCCGCTTGCCCTCCTCCGTGAGAACCGCGAACGACCCGCGGGCGTCGTCGGGACAGGGCTCCCGACGCACCAGGCCGAGGTTCTCGGCACGGTCGACCAGCCGGGTGATGCCGCCGGTGGTGACGGTCAGCTCCCGGGCGAGTGAGGTGAGACGCTGCTTCTCCCCGTGGCTGCGGGCAAGCCGCAGCAACAGTTCGAACATTGCCATTTGCAGACCACTGCGCTTCAGGGAATGGCGCATCAGGTGATCGAGTTCGGCTGCCGCTTCGCGCAGCAGGCCGTACGCGGTGATCACGTCGTTGTCCCAGGGTTCGGTGACGTGAGTGGGTTCTGCATCGGCGAGCGCTAGGGGCGAGCTAAGCGTAGGCGCGATGGTCATGCGCGGACTCTATTAGCTGACCCGATCACTTCGCTACACGGGGTGACTTATCGGCTACAGGTCGAGACACGATCGATGGAAAACCGAGCGTGACCTTCGAGACCCTGCGGCGTAGCGTCCGTCGCCTGTGGATAACTTCCGCGGCGGTCGATCGATCTTTGCCAGCCTAGAACTTCGTTCTACCGGCATCGATCGGGGGTCCCATGACCGACCAGGAAACCAGCCCGGAAGCCACCTCACCGTACGGCCGAGGCTTCGTCGCCGCCTGCCTCGTGCTCGGCGCGATCCTGCTCTGCGGCGGCGCCCTCGTCGTCACCGACCTCGCCACCTCGCCCGGTACGCCGGCTGCGGGAAGCGACGCGGCCGGCGCCGAGCCTGGCGACGGGAGGGCCGATGCCACCGGCTGGCCGGCCGATCCGGCCGACGGCCGCGCCGATGATCCGGCTGCGCAAGGCGACTCCGGCACCGCGGACCCCGGCTCGACCGGCGTGAACGCCGCCCGGCCGGCAAGCCCGGACCCGGCGGCGTCCGATCCAGCGTCCGCGAATTCTTCCGGTGCGGGCGATCCCGGGCGGAGCGCGTGTGGGCTGGCCGACGGCGATCAAGTGGTGCCGACGGAGGCGCCGGCCGTGGACGGGTGGGAGGTGAGCCGCCGCGTTGTCGTGCCGCGCTCCGCCGCCCACGGGCCGGCCGAGGTCGATCCAGACGGCTTCCGCCGCTGCTTCGCGCACTCGCCGACCGGTGCGTTGTTCGCGGCGTACAACGCGGTCGCCGCGGTCGGCGACCAGCGGCAGGCCGTGCCCACCGCCGGCAAGCTGATGCTGCCCGGCCCGGACACCGACAGCCTGCTGCGCGAGCTGCGCAAGCAGCGCCCGTCCAGCTCCCGCGACGAAGCCACCCAACTGGCCGGCTTCCGCATCCTCGACGCCACCCGGGACCGCGTCACCGTCCTGCTCGCGCTGCCGGTTCAGTCGGAGTACATGAGCGCCAACCTCACGCTGGTCTGGCACCGCGGGGACTGGCGCGTGGTTCCGCCCCGTCCCGGCCGGCCGTTCGGCGCCCCGTTCGCCCAGCACCGCGATCTCGACGACTTCGTCACCTGGAGGGGGATCTGATGTGCGGCCCGATGGAACTGTCCTGCAGCATCCGCGAAGGCTTCGCCACCTTGGTGACCAACCAGTTCGAGAGCCTCGCCGCCAAGGTCGGTGAGACCGCGACCACCGGGCTGGAGGCGGTCGCCACGTTCTGGGTGCGGATCGACAGCCCGACGCTGGCGACCCAGCAGGGCTCGGACTGGACGCTCAACGGACCGGTCCAGACCCTGCACGACAACGTGCTCTGGGTGACCGGCACGATCTTCTGCATCGCCGTGCTGATCACCGGCGTCCGGCTCGCCTGGGAGCAGCGCGCCGAGCCGCTCCGGCAGTTGCTCAAGGCAACCTTGACGCTGGTGCTGGTCACCGGCGCCGGCGCCGCGTTCCTGCAGCTGCTGATCTCTGTCTCGGACTGGTTCGCGCAGGACGTGATGGACAGGACGCTGGAGCCCGGCCAGACCTTCGACAAGGCGGTCGGCGCGCTCGTGCTCGCCGGCGCCGGGTCCGCGCCGGTGAACGCGATGCCGCTGATCGCGATGATGTTCGTCGGGGTCGCCGTCTTCATGGCGTCGGTCGTCCAGGTGGTGCTGCTGCTGATCCGCTCCGCGATGCTGGTGCTGCTGGCCGGCACCTTCCCCCTCGCCGCCGCGGCGACGAACACCGAGGTCGGCCGCGCCTGGTTCCGCAAGTACTGCGCCTGGGCGCTGGCGTTCATCGCCTACAAACCCGCTGCCGCGCTGGTGTACGCCGCCGCACTGGAACTGGGGGACGCCGGGGTGAACCCGGGCCCGGGCAACCGGCTCGTCAGTGCCCTCACCGGCTTGATGATGATGCTGCTCGCGCTCTTCGCCCTGCCCGCCCTGCTCCGCTTCGCCGTACCGGTCACGTCGGCCGTCGCGGGCGGCGCGGCCGGCTCGGGCGCCGGTCTGGCCGACCCCGGTGGCTTCGCTTCCGGCGCCATCAGCACCGGGCGGTCCGTGTTCGGCTCGGCCTCCGCCGGTCGGGCCGGTGGCGGAGGCGGAGGCGGAGGAGGCGGCGCGACCGGCGCCGTGACAGCGGGCTCAGCGGCGGCCGGCGCCGTGACAGCAGGCTCAGCCGCGGCGGGCGCCGCCCTCAACGCCACCAAGAAGGCGGGCGGCGCGCTGGCGGGCGCCGCCGCGCACTCGGCCGGCGAGCCCGGCGGAGGCGGTTCTTCCAGCACGGGCGGCGGGAGTCAAGGCTGGACCTCCCGCCGCCCACCCCGCACCACCAAGACCGCCGCCCAGCCAACCGAACAACCCACCGGCCCCACCGGCAGCCGCTGACCCTGCCACCCGCTCGCAGTACACCGCCCGACCCACCCGCGCCTCCGGCCCACCCGCGCCTCCGGCGCCCCGCCGCCCTTGCCGCGCCTCCGGGCCACCGCCCTGCTCCCCGCCCGCGCCCCACACCCTGCCCCCGGCCGCCTCCGGCGCACCGCCCGACCGCGCCGCCGAGCGGATCCCCGCTCGGGGGCGGTCGCGCGGGGTGCGTACGGGACGGCGGAGGATAGGCGCATGCCTTTGCAACGTATCGCCCTGATCTCCGACGTGCACGGCAATCTGAGCGCGCTGGAGGCTGTGCTCGCCGACATCGAGTCCCGGGGGATCCGGCGCATCTTCAACCTCGGCGACTACGTCGGCAAGGGACCGCGCGGTCAGGCCGTCGTCGACCGGTGCCAGGAGGTGTGCGAGGTGAACATCCTCGGCAACTGGGACGACTTCCTGCCCGACCCCGACCGCGGCTACGACAGCGAGGGCCTGCGCTGGTGGAAGAACGAGCTGCGCGAGGACCAGTGGAAGTGGCTGCGCAGCCTGCCGTTCTGCCACGACTTCGTGCTCAGCGGCCGCCGGATCCGCCTGTTCCACGCCTCCGCGACCAGCGTGCACCGGCGGGTCCGCTTCGACCACGACGAGCAGGAGTTCCTCGGCCTGTTCGAGAACACCCCTGCCACCGGCGACGGCCCGGTGCCCACCGTCGTCGGCTACGGCGACACCCACGACCCCTTCTACGAGGTCGACCTCGACCGCCGCACCGTGTTCAACGCCGGCAGCGTCGGCAACAGCATGGGCGACCCCACCCCCGTCTACGTCATTCTCGAAGGCGTGCCCGACACCCTCGACGAGGCGCCCTTCTCGATCCAGTTCGTCCGCGTCCCGTACGACGCCCCCGCCGAGCTCGAGATCGCTCGCACCCTCGGCATGCCCGAGCTCAACGGCTACCAGTCCGAGATCATCCACGGCATCTACCGCGGCGACCTCTACGCCGGCACCGCCCCGACGTACCACCGCCGGTCCGTCCCGGCCGCGGGGTCCTGAGCACCAGCACCGAGCCGGCCCCAGCGGCCGCACGGGTCGGTGAAGTCGCGGACCTCGTCGCGGTAGCGGCGGCGCGGCGGATCCGGGAGTGGCTCTCGTCGGTGAACTGCTCCAGCGCGCACAGGAACGGCGGGTTGAGCGGCGCGCCAGGTCGTAGGCGTCGAGGTGCTGCGCGTCCCACTCGGGGTGACGGACGATCAGCCCTGGGCGGCGCGCAAGGGGGGAAACGAGTCCCAGAGGTCCGGCACAAAAGCCCGCGCCCGGTCTCGTCCGAACACGTCGCGGGCAATCCACAGCGCGTCGACCACCGCTTCCAGCCGGTCGTCGTACATGAACGGCCCGAAGATCGTCATCGCCTTCGACGGAACGTCGAGGTTGTGGTTCCAGCCGGCGAGGGCGAACAGGCTGCCGCCTGCGGGCAGCGGCGGGTCATAGGCGTCGACCGGGATCCGGAGTGCTTGCCAGGCGTGCTCTTCGTGGTCCACTCGCTCCAACGCGTCGGTGATCCACGCGAACTGGATCAGATCGGCCTCGACGCACATCCGGTGGACGAGCCACTTGGTCACCGCCCACTGCGTCTGCGGATCGGCACGCTCCGCGGCATCCATGATCGGGCGGTAGTCGAGCGCCAGGTGGTAGGCCTTCCAGATTCCCTCGAGGCGCTCACTGGGCGGCGTCCCTCCCCACCCGCGAAGCTTCTCGGCGGCTCTCTCCTCGGCCGCCTTTCGTTCCCGCTCGCGCTCCATCTCCGCACGCTGCTCCGGAGTCGGCGGCGGCGGGGTCTCGCGAGCCACGCCATGCCAGTACGCCGCCTGCGCGCTGGTCTGTTTCACGACCCGGTCCGGCTGCGGTGGTGCAGGCCAGAACTGGAGGAGGTACCGGTCGACCAGAGGCTCGCCATCCATCGGTGGCCCTGCTTGGTGACCGGCGTCCATGCCCCAGCCGCAGTAGCGGACGCGGTAGTCGACCTCGTCCAGCGCCAACGGCCAGCGGCCTCCGCCGCCCCAGCTTGTCAGGGCGGCCTCCCCGCTGGGCCGGTACGACGCCTCGACGATCTCCTCCCAGGTCTCGTCGATCGGCGGCGCCTCGTCGTGGAGCTCGACGGTGAAGTCGACCTCACCGGTGTGCAATCCGGTCCTCAGGAACAACACCCCCGCCTGCACGGCGCCGCACAATCCGTTCTGCTGGCCGGCGAAGCTTTCGGGCAGGTCCGAATGTTCAGCAGAACTCACCACGTAGATCTGCCCATAGGCAACACCCGCGGGCCCCGCCATCAACGTCCGCATGCGCCGCACCGTACAAGTGGGCGGGGTCCGTTCCCTGGCGGGAATTCAGGGGTCTACAGCTTCCTGCAACGTCCGCGACCTGAAGGAGACCGACGCGTTCGGCTGCGCCTCCGTGGCTCAGCTGTTCTTCCCCGAAGCGACCTATAGGCAGACGCTGGTGGTGATCCGACGCGCGCTCACGCCCGGCGGGCGGACTGCTGTTCATGCAGGAAAGCGACCTGAGCCGTCGTCAAGCGACCCTGGCTACGCCATACACCGCTGATTCACCACGGTGGAGCCGTACCGTTCGGTCGGACCGCCGAGAAGATGACGCAGAAGGCCACGCGGCGGATTCCGAACTGGTCCGTGTGGCCGCCACCGACGACGGTGGCTACCTGGTCCTACGACGGCCGAGCTGATCGGCGGTTCGTGCCCTGCCGTGAGTTGTCAGCCGCAAGCGTTTCGTGGTCGGAACGCTGTGCTCAGCGGACCAGCAGGGCCTCGGAGCCGACGGGGGTGTAGCCGGCGGCCAGGAAGGTTCGCAGGGAGGCGGCGTTGCCGGGGGTGACCTGGGCCCAGAGGTGGGTGCCGGGTGGGACGAGGGCGCGGGCGGTACGGGCCAGGTGGCGTCCGAGACCCCGGCCGCGGGAGGACTCGGGGATCTCGATGGCGACTTCCTGGCGGCCGGCGACGCCGAGGCCGGTGAGCACGAGGCCGCCGCGCGGGTCGGTGAAGGCGCGGACCTGGTCGCGGTAGCGGCGGGCGCGGCGGATCCGCGGGTGGCTCTCGTCGGTGAAGGGTTCGAGGTCGGCGGTCAGGGGCGCGCGTTCGGCGGGATCGGTGATGGCCGGCGCGAGCAGCAGCGCGTCGATGCCGTTGACCTCGCGGCCGGTGAGCTGCTCGAGCGCGTACAGGAACGGCGGGTTGAGCGGCGCGGCCAGGTCGTCGGCGTCGAGGTGCTGCGCGAACCACTCTCCGGCGACGTCCGCGGCGACGACCAGATGGCCGGTCAGGCCGAGCACGCAGGTGTCGCGGGCCGACGGCGCCGGCACCAGCGAGGTGGTCAGGTCGGCGGCCGGGAAGACGCCGCGTTCGATCCCGCGCAGAATGTCCGCCAGAGTTGTCATCACGGGCCATTCTGGTGGAGACCCCGCCACGGCCCGGACCCAGGACCGGCTTCCCGGCGGGTCCTGCCAGTGGTGCCACCGCGACGACGCCGAACGACCGGACCGGCGTGCACGGGGTGCCGAGCAGGCCTGCCGACCGGCGGGCCGGGACGGAGACAGGGTGCGGAAACCGCAGCTGACCAGAGCCGAGGGACTGCCGGAGCGGGTCACGATCTACGAGGTCGGCGCCCGGGACGGGCTGCAGAACGAGGACGCGATCGTCGACGTCGCGGTCAAGGCGGAGTTCGTCCGGCGGCTCGTCGACGCGGGGCTGACGACGATCGAGACGACCAGCTTCGTGCACCCGAAGTGGGTCCCCCAGCTCGCCGACGCGGCCGAGCTGCTCACCGCGCTCGACCTGCCGAGCGGCGTACGGGCGCCGGTGCTGGTACCGAACGAGCGAGGGCTGGACCGCGCGCTGGCCGCCGGGGTGCGGGAGATCGCGATCTTCGCCAGCGCCACCGAGACGTTCGCGCGGAAGAACCTGAACTCCACCCTGGACGAGCAGTTCGCGATGTTCACGCCGACGGTCGAGCGGGCGCTGGACGCCGGGCTGGCGGTCCGCGGCTACGTCTCGATGTGTTACGGCGATCCGTGGGAGGGCGACGTACCGGTCGAGCAGGTCGTCCAGGTCACCGCGCGACTGGCCGAGCTCGGCTGCCACGAGCTCTCGCTCGGCGACACCATCGGCGTGGCGACCCCGGGCCAGGTGATCGACCTGATCGGCGCGCTCGGCCAGGCCGGTGTCGGCGTCGACCGGCTCGCCGTGCACTTCCACGACACCTACGGCCAGGCCCTCGCCAACACCCTCACCGCCCTGCGCGAAGGCGTCACCACCGTCGACAGCTCAGCCGGCGGCCTCGGCGGCTGCCCGTACGCCGAATCCGCCACCGGCAACCTCGCCACCGAGGACCTGGTCTGGCAGCTCGACGGCCTCGGCATCCGCACCGGCGTCGACCTGGAAAAGCTGGTCACCACCAGCACCTGGATGTCCACCCACCTCGGCAAACCCTCCCCCAGCCGAGTAGTCCAGGCCCTCGCCGGCTAGACCGACCCCGCGCGAACCCGCTGGGCCGTGGCCTCGCACCCGTGCTGCCGTGTCGCCGGTCCAATGGACGACGACGGGTGGCGGACAGTGGCCGCAAGGTGACAGCGGGGTCAGCGGGCGATGGGAGGCCAATAGCTTCGGGGGATGCGAGCTTCTTCGTCTGGCTTCAGGGTGGTGGCGTACGCCGCCGTGGCGGTGGGTGTGGTGTCGAGCGGATGCGGTTCCAGTGCTGAGCCCCGGAGCGATGTCGCAGCTTCAGCCGCGCCCTCGTCCACCTCGCCCTCGACCACGCTCAGCAAGGCCACGCCGAGCGAGATCACGCCGAGCAAGGTCACGCCGTCGTCGGTCACGGAGATGAGTGCTGCGGACAAGCAGCTCCTGCGGACTTTGCTGGGGCCGACCTCGTTGTGTGTGCCGGCGGATGGTCTGCGGGTGGAGTGTGGACGGGTGTACGCGGCGACGTCCAAGGTGGTGGGAACGGTCGAAGCTGCGTTGAAGGGCATGCCGGCGACGAAGCCGTACCAGGATGCCGCAAGCAATCTGCGGCTGTTCCAGAAGACCTACCGCACGATGAGGACTCTCGGCTGTTTCGCGGCGAAGAAGCCGAAGGAGGCCGAGCTCTGCACGAGCCTCGCCAACGTCGCGAGATTGACCTTGCTGATCGCCGTCTGACCAGCTGCACCGTCGCAGGTGGACAAGGTCACGCCGACGCTCCGTCCGGCAGTGTCACCGGGATTCCGGCGGGCCGGCGGGCGTGCCCCAGGTGGTCAGGCAGAACGCGTGCCCGGCCGGGTCGAGGTAGACCCGGAAGACCGCGGGCGACGGTTGCAGCACGGTCTTGGTGGCACCGGCCGCGATGACCTCGGCCTCCGTCGCGTCCAGGTCGGCGGTCTTGAAGTCCAGGTGGCACTGCTGCGGAACCCGCGGATCGGGCCAGGTCGGGGCGCGGTGGTTCAGGTCCCGCTGGAAGCCGAGGCTGACGCCGTCGAGGCGCAACTCGACGAAGGTCTCGTCGGCCGCGGCGATCGAACCACCGCAGATCCGCTGGTAGAACGTCGCCAGCTCCAGCGGTTCCGGGCAGTCCAGCGTCGGTCCCCACAACGGCGCGACCACGGCCACCTACTGCTCGATCGGCCGCGGGATCCGCCGGACCAGGCTCTTGTCGGCGTACTCGCCGATCCGGTACGTCGACCAGCCGTCCACCCCGGCGCCGACCGCGCCACCCAGCAGGGGCACCCGCCGGGTCACCGTCAACGCCATCCGCTTGCCGCTGACCCGGGCGATCAGCTCGCCGACCACCTCGCCCGCGACCAGCCGGTCCAGCTCCGGGTCGAACACCGGCGCGGTGGCGATCGCCAGCGGCGACGTCGGCAGGCTGGCCTTCTTCAGCCGGTCGGTGACGCCGTCCTCGCCGAGCAGGCAGGTGATCACGGCGGTCCGGACGCGCGGGTCGCCGAGGTCGTAGCCGCGCAGGTGCGCGATCGCGGCGACCATCCGGGCCTGCACAACGGCCAGGCCGGTGAGGTTCGCGGGCAGCGACACCGGCAGGGTGACCAGCCCGCCGACGCTGGTCACGAAGCCCTGGACGCCGGCCAGCCGGATGTGCTGGTCGATCACCGCCTCGATCGCGACCGCGACGTCGCCGTCGGCCTTGGCCAGCTTCTGCTCGGCCAGCTTCTCCGCGCCGGGAAACCGCTGGTACCCGTCGATCGCGATCTCGAGCACCTGGCGCAGGATGCCCGCGGCGGCCTGCGGCGCGAATCGCTGGGCGGCAGGCGCGAGACTGCTGGCGACGAACCTTGCTACTCCGGCCACGGTGCTCCTCGAGGCTTCGGTGGGGCGCGTCCACCCGGCCTCGCGGGCGGCGCACTGCCAACTCTACGTGCCGCCCCCGGCCACGCCACCCGGGACGAACCCCGACCGCGCCCTGAGCACCCCACCACGCTCCATGCAGCCGCTAGGTTGGCGGGATGAGGATGACAGTGGTCGGCTGCGCGGGATCCGCTCCCGGACCGGACTCGGGCGCGTCCAGCTACCTGGTGGACAAGGACGGCTTTCGGCTGCTGCTCGACCTCGGCGCGGGATCGGCCGGCCCGCTGCAGCGCTACGCCACCGCGGAGGACATCGACGCGGTAATCCTGTCTCACGCGCACTCCGACCACTGGGCCGATGTCACGCAGCTGTCGTACTACCGGTCCAAGGCAGTCCGGGAGGGTTCGGCGTGCGGCCCGCTGCGGATCTACGGGCCCTCGACCATGAACGAGGTCCTGACCAGCAATCCCGACGACTTCACCAGCACCTTCGTCCAGGCGGGTGACCTCGAGCTGGGACCGCTCCAGGTCCGGCTGGCCCAGGTCCGCCACGGTGACCTGGAGTGCTGGGCGAGCAGGGTCGACGACGTGCTCTGCTACACCGCCGACACCGAGCCGTGCGCCGCGCTGGACGAGCTCGCGGACGGCTGCGGCGTACTGCTGGCGGAAGCGTCGGGGTTCGACGCGGACGGGCCGCTGCGCGGGCATCTGACGGCCGGGGACGCCGGGCGGTTGGCGGCTCGGGCCGGGGCCAGACTGCTGGTGCTGACCCATCTCCGCGCCTGGCAGGACCACCTGCGGCTGCTCGACGAGGCGGCCCAGCTCGCCGGGTGCCCGGTGATCCTGGCCACCCCGGGGCTGCGCGTCGCGCTCTGACACCCTGCCCGGCGTGCGGCTGCCGGGACGAGGGGTGAAGGATGGTGGCGTGCCTGTCGAACCACCCGCCTCCGTCTGGGAGTTCCCGCCGGTCGCCGTGGCCGGGGCCGGGGACGTGGTGGCGGCCGGTGCGGATCTGGAGCCGGGGACCGTGCTGGCGGCGTACCGGCGGGGGCTGTTCCCGATGCCGGACAGCCACGGCCCGTTGCTGTGGTGGTCGCCGCTGGAGCGGGGGGTGATCGAGGTGGCCGGTTTCGCCCCGTCCCGCTCGCTGCGCCGCGCGCGGAACCGGTACGAGATTCGCGTCAACACCGCGTTCGACCAGGTCATCCGCGCCTGCGCCGACCCGCGCCGGCCCGGGTCGTGGATCGATCGCGACATCATCGAGTCCTACACCCGGCTGCACCGGATGGGCTGGGTGCACTCGGTCGAGGCGTGGGACGGCGACGAGCTGGCCGGCGGCCTGTACGGCGTGGCGATCGGCGGCCTGTTCGCCGGCGAGTCGATGTTCCACCACAAGACCGACGGCTCGAAGGCGGCCGTCGCCGGTCTGGTCGAACTGCTCGACGACAAGTACGCCGCCGAGCGGGTGTTCGACATCCAGTGGGTCACCGACCACCTGGCCACCCTGGGCGCGGTCTCCATCCCCCGCGACCAGTACGTCCGCCGCGTCCAGCGCGCCCTGGAACTGCCTTTACCCGACGCCTTCGCCTAACCCGACAAAGGCGGCGTGCTCGGCGATCGCGAGTTCGAAGAAGGTGTCGGCCGGGTCGAACGTGCCGACCAGCTGACCGAAGAGCTCGAAGCTGATCAGCCCGAAAAGCTGCGTCCACACCATGGCCATCCGCAGCAGCAGGCTCTCCGGTACGCCGGGCGCCACCTCGATCAGCTGGGCCAGCTGCTCCACCAGTACGTCGTGGGGCTCCACCGCGTCCGCCGGTACCACCAGGACGCCGGCCTCCTGAGCGCGGGAGAGCACCCCGAGCAGGGCAGCCGCCACCCGGGTCGCGGGCTGGATCGTCGTCTGCGGCGCGGTGTAGCCGGGCACGGGTGAGCCGTAGATCAGCGCGTACTCGTGCGGGTTCGCCTTCGCCCAGGACCGCACCGCGCGGGAGATCGCGAGCCAGGCCGCGCGCGGGTCCTGCTCGGCCCGGGCGGCGTCCTCGGCCGCGGCGCCGAGCGCGTCGTACGCGTCGATGATCAGCGCGGTCAGCAGGTCGTCGCGGCTGGGGAAGTACCGGTACAGGGCGGACGAGACCATGCCGAGCTCGCGGGAGACCGCGCGCAGCGACAGCCGCTCGGCCCCCTCGGCGGCGAGCTGGCGGCGGGCAGCGTCCTTGATCTCCCGGGTCAGCTCGGCCCGGGCCCTGTCACGTGCGGTGCGGCCGGCGTTCATGTCCAGCAGTCTGCCATGAACACCGCACTGAAGCGAGAGCAGTGCTCTTGACAAGGATCGGCTTGCCCTGTTCACTGATCACAACAGAGAGCGCCGCTCTCGGACAGGGAGGCCGCCATGCAGAACTACGACTCGAACCGCCTGATCACCGCCGGAAGCCGCAGCATGCTGGTGTTCAACAAGATCGTGGCGGGCCTCACCAAGCGCGGCATCAGCTTGATGGGCAGCCGGGTCCTGTCGGTCCGCGGCCGCAAGTCCGGCGAGTGGCGCAGTACGCCGGTCAACCTGCTCACGCTGGACGGCCAGACCTACCTGGTCGCGCCGCGCGGCCACACCCAGTGGGTCCGCAACCTGCGCGCGCACCCCGAGGCCCGGCTCCGTCTCGGCCGGACGACCGAGACCTTTCACGCCGTCGAGCTGGCCGACGCCGACAAGCCCGAGATCCTGCGGCTCTACCTGAAGAAGTGGGCCTGGGAGGTCGGCGCGTTCTTCGACAAGGACGTGCGCAAGGACTCCCCGACCGAGCGCCTGCTCGAGGTCGCCCCCGGCGTCCCGGTCTTCCGCCTCACCCCGGCGTGATCCGTCCGTCGCTCAGCTACAGTCCTGGCCGGATCAGCGACGGACCTACGCCGTGACCGCCGACCGCGAACCGAGTGCCAAGATGGCGGCATGATCAGTCCCGAGCAGTTGACCGCGGCGCCGAAGGTGCTGCTGCACGATCACCTGGACGGCGGGCTGCGACCCGCGACGATCGTCGAGCTGGCCCAGGAGATCGGGCACCGGCTGCCGCGGACCGATCCGGCCGAGCTGGGCGAGTGGTTCGTGGAGTCGGCGGACTCGGGATCGCTGGAGCGGTACCTGGAGACGTTCGACCACACGGTCGCGGTGATGCAGCACGCCGAGGCGATCACCCGGGTCGCGAGCGAGTGCGTGCAGGACCTGGCCGCCGACGGCGTGGTGTACGCCGAGATCCGGTACGCGCCGGAGCAGCACCTGACCGCAGGGCTCAGCCTGGAGCAGGTGGTCGACGCGGTCGGGGCCGGGTTCGAGCACGGGATGGCGCACGCCGAGCGGCCGATCGTCGCCCGCCAGTTGCTGACCGCGATGCGGCACCAGGCCCGGTCGATGGAGATCGCCGAGCTGGCCGTCGCCTACCGCGACGCCGGGGTGGTCGGCTTCGACATCGCCGGGGCCGAGGCGGGCTACCCGCCCACCCGGCACCTGGACGCGTTCGAGTACCTGCAGCGGGAGAACGCGCACTTCACCATTCACGCCGGCGAGGCGTTCGGGCTGCCGTCGATCTGGCAGGCGATCCAGTGGTGCGGCGCGGACCGGCTCGGGCACGGCGTGCGCATCATCGACGACATCAGCACCGACGGACCGGACGGCAAGGTCGAGCTCGGCCGGCTGGCGGCGTACGTGCGGGACAACCGGATCCCGCTGGAGATGTGCCCGAGCAGCAACCTGCAGACCGGCGCGGCCAGCTCGATCGCCGAGCACCCGATCGGCCTGCTCGCCAAGCTGCGCTTCCGGGTCACGGTGAACACCGACAACCGGCTGATGAGCGGCACCTCGATGAGCCGCGAACTGGCCCTGCTCGCGGACGCCTTCGGCTACGACCTGACCGACTTCCGCTGGTTCGCGATCAACGCGATGAAGTCCGCCTTCCTGCCCTTCGACGAACGCCTCGCCATCATCGACGACGTCATCAAGCCCTGGTACGCCGCGAACCAGGACCTGGCCTGAGCATGCAACCTCCGGGGCCCGGCCGGACTCTTGTTCGGTATGCAGGCAGAGGTCTCGGAGGGGCAGCCGGGGTGGGCGGTCGCGCCCGTACGCCGGGCTGACGCCGCCGCCGAGTTCAGCGAGTACGTCGCGACCCGGTACGACGGCCTGCTGCGGATGTCGTACCTGCTGACCCAGGATCGCGGGCTGGCCGAGGATCTGCTGCAGACGACGCTGGCGCGGTGCTGGCTGTCGTGGCCGAAGATCAAGGCCGACAACCCGCACCACTACGTCCGGCGGGCGCTGGTCAACGCCCACCGGGCGTGGTGGCGGGTGAAACGCACCAAGCTGGAGATCCCGACCGACGCCGTACCGGCGGACGCCGCCGACGGCGGGTACGACGTGCTGCACGAGAACACCGTGCTGCTGGCCGCGCTCGCCCGGCTGCCGCGCAAGATGTGCGTCGTGGTGGTGCTGCGCTACCTCGAGGACCTGTCCGAGGCGGACACCGCGGCCGTGATGGGCTGCTCGGTCGGCACCGTGAAGAGCCAGACCAGCCGCGCGCTCGCCAAGCTGCGGCTCGATCCCGCGCTGACCAAGGAGGACTGGCGATGAACCCGGACGAGCTGCGGCGCCGCCTGCACCAGGCGGCAGCGTCGGTCTCCGGAGAAGGCGACCCCGCGCCCGCGATCCAGCACCGCGCCGACGGCATCGTGCGCCGGCGCGCGACGGCGACCACCTGCGCCCTGGTCCTCACCATCGCCTCGACCGCGCTGCTCACCTCGAACCGGCCCGGCAGCTGGCCACTGCCCACGAGCCGGCTCGCGACCGGCGGCGGCACGGTCGCCGCCGGTCCGGTCGAATGCTGCCCGGACGGGGTGAGCCCGGGCCTGACCGAGCTCCCGTCCCGGACGGCCTTGCGGTACCAGGTGGACCGCACCTCGATGAACGTCCGCTTCGGCGACAACCCGGCGCAGCAACGCTGGACGACGATCGGGCCCGCGATGGCGAAGGACTCGATCTGGCTGCTCGCCGCCTGCTCCGGCGCACCCGCCGAGATCACGCTGGCGGTGCACCGGGAGTCGCGCTCCGCCGCGCCGGTCGCCCAGCAGGCGATCGCGTGCACCGCACACGCGACCTTGACCCAGTTGCAGGTACCGGAGAGTTGGCCGGACGACGCGCAGGCCGTCCTGGCGGTGGGCGTCCCCAGCCGCTTCGGCGCGGTGTCCTCCGTGGTCGTCAACGCCGGCCTCTACCGCGCCGACCCCTGCCGCGCCCGGGGCTGCGCGCCGATCTGATGCCGCGGTGCCGTCAGCGAGCCCGCGGCCGGTCAGGCCGTGGTCTGGAAGGTACGGCGGTAGTTCTGCGGCGGGATGCCGACCACGCGCCGGAAGTGGTGGCGGAGCAGGGCCGCGGTGCCGAAGCCGGACTCGGCGGCGATCTGCTCGATGCCCAGCGAGGTCTGCTCCAGCAGGGTGCGGGCGTGCAGCACGCGCTGGGTGGTGAGCCACTTGAGCGGGGTCGTCCCGGTCTCGGCGACGAAGCGGCGGGCGAAGGTGCGGTCCGACATCCGGGCTCGCCGGGCCAGGTCCGGCACGGTGTGCTCGACGGTGAGGTTGTCGACCATCCAGTCGAGCACCGGCTGCAGGCTCTCCCCGGACGACTCGGGCACCGGCACCTCGACGTACTGGCGCTGGCCGCCGTCGCGCTGGGGCGGGACGACCATCCGGCGGGCGATCCGGGTGGCGACGGCGCTGCCGAGCTCACGACGGACCAGGTGCAGGCAGGCGTCGATCCCGGCGGCGGTGCCGGCGCTGGTGATGATGTTGCCGTCGTCGACGAACAGCACGTCCGGATCGAGCTTGGCGTCCGGGTAGCGCTTGCGGAAGAGGTCGGCGTAGCGCCAGTGGGTCGCGCAGTTGCGGCCGTCGAGCAGTCCGGCCGCAGCGAGCACGAAGGCGCCGGAGCAGACCGTCAGCAGGATCGCCCCGCGGTCGGCCGCCTGGCGCAGCGCGGTCAGGACGCGCTCGTCGTACTCGTCGCGCCAGGTGGTCGCCGGCAGTGCCACCAGGTCGGCGTCGGCCAGCTCCTCCAGCCCGTACGGCGCGATGACGGCGGAGTGACTGCTGGTCCGCAGTGGCTCGCCCGGCCGGGTCGAGCAGACCTTGAAGTCGAACGCGGGCACGCCGTCGTCGGTGCGGTCGATGCCGAACACCTCCGACAGCACCCCGAACTCGAAGACGGCGACGTCCTCCATCAGCACCACGGCGACCTTGCGGACCATGTCCCCGAGTATGGCAGGAATTTGTGCAAGGTGGTCAGTAGTGCCAATTGTGGCGGTATCTCAACGGTAGAATGATTACTGCCATGACCGGAATCGTTGTTCTCGCAGTTCTCGTGCTGGCCGTCGTCGCGGTGCTGGAAAGCAGCCACCGGCGCCACTCCACCGGCCTCCGGCCCGGCCCGAACGGCTCGTCGGCCGCCGGCGACCGCGACCTGGCCAGGTCCAAGCTCGACCTGCTCGCCCTCGGCGGCACGGCCGAACCCTTCACCCACAAGCCCGTCAGCACCACCGACAGCGTCGTTCACCTGCGCCGCGCCCGCCTGCACACCCCGCAGAGCCGGCCCGCCGCCTGATCGTCCCTGCCACCGCGAACGGAAATTCCGGCGCGGTGGCGACGGCGGTTGTGCCACAGTCGCTCGCATGAGCGACTACCGCGAGCTGAACCGCAGGAGCTGGGACGAGCGGGTACCGGCCCACGCGGCGTCCCCGGACTACAAGCTGGAGTGGTTCGAGCGGGATCCGGCGTTCATCTCGGACGTGGTCCGGTTCGACGTCCCGCGGCTCGGCGACGTCAGCGGGCTGCGCGGGGTGCACCTGCAGTGCCACATCGGCACCGACACGGTGTCACTGGCCCGGCTCGGGGCGCGGATGAGCGGGCTCGACTTCTCCGGCCCGGCGATCGCCCAGGCGCGGTCCTTCGCGGACACCCTCGGCCTCGAGATCGACTTCCACCAGGCCGACGTGTACGACGCGGTCGAGGTGCTCGGCGCGGCGGCGTACGACCTGGTCTTCACCGGGATCGGGGCGCTCGGCTGGCTGCCCAGCATCGACCGGTGGGCCCGGACGGTGTCCGGCCTGCTCAAGCCCGGTGGGCGGTTGTTCCTCCGGGAGGGTCACCCGATGCTCTGGGCGGTCTCCGGCGACCGCGGGCCCGACCTGCTCACGGTCGACCACCCGTACTTCGAGACCGAGGAACCGATGGTCTGGGACGAGGGCGGAACGTACGTGCAGACCGAGGTCGAGTTCCAGCACAACGTCACGCACGAGTGGAACCACGGCCTCGGCGAGATCGTGACCGCGTTGCTCTCGCACGGTCTGGAGCTCACCGCGCTGGAGGAGCACGACAGCGTTCCGTGGCCTGCACTGCCCGGGCAGATGACCCAGGACGAGGACTTCGGCGAGTGGCGTCTGACCGACCGCCCGGAACGGCTCGCCTGCAGCTACACCCTGCAGGCGCTGAAGCGCTGAAGAGCTGACCGCACGCCGCAGGCCCGGCGACGCTCAGCGCGCCGGGCCGGGCGGGAGTCTTGGGTCAGCGGGAGTTACGGCGCTGCTGGACCTTCTGGAACATCTCTTTGGCCTTGCGCTGGTTCTCCGGCTTGCTCAGCTCGCGCTGGGCCACCTGCGCCAGCTTGGCGACCACGGCGCCCTTGAACAGTGACTTCACGAAACCCATCGGGGGCCTCCTTCTCTACTTCCTTCGAAGGTAGCGGCTGGAACCAAGAATTCCCCCTGGGGAACCCTCTGACCTGCCCCTGGTTTCCCGCCACGCGTCCCTCAAAACCGTCACCGCGTGTCGGTGCCCGGAAGTGGATGGGATCTGCCGGCCGGGTGCGGCACACTGTGGGGGTGCCCGAATTGCCGGAAGTGGAATCGCTGGCGGGGTTCCTGCGGGAGCGTGCCGTCGGGCGGGCGGTCGTGCGCGCGGACATCACCGCGATCAGCGCGCTGAAGACCTACGACCCGCCGATCTCCGCGCTGGTGGGCCTGCTGATCGACGACGTTCGCCGGCACGGCAAGTTCCTCGACATCGAGGCGCAGGGTGTGCACCTGGTGATCCACCTGGCCCGCGCGGGCTGGTTGCGCTGGCGCGAGCAGCAGTCCACCACGCCGGTCCGGCCGGGCAAGGGACCGATCGCCTGCCGGGTGGTGCTGGACGACGAGTCCGGCTTCGACCTGACCGAGGCCGGCACCCAGAAGAAGCTCGCCGTGTACGTCGTTCGCGACGTCGCCGAGGTGCCCGGCATCGCGCGGCTCGGCCCCGACCCGTTCACGCTGTCGGCCGAGGACTTCGGCGCGATCCTGCACGAGGCCGGCCGGGTCCAGCTGAAGGGTGTGCTGCGCAACCAGTCGGTGATCGCCGGGATCGGCAACGCCTACTCCGACGAGATCCTGCACGTGGCGAGGATGAGCCCGTTCAAACCGGCGTCGAACCTGTCCGACGACGAGCTGCACGTGTTGTACACCGCGATGCAGGAGACCCTGCGCGACGCGGTGGACCGCTCGAAGGGTCTGGCCGCGCAGGACCTGAAGTCGGAGAAGAAGAGCGGCCTGCGGGTGCACGGCCGCAAGGGCGAGAAGTGCCCGGTCTGCGGTGACGTGGTCCGCGAGGTCAGCTTCGCCGACTCCTCCCTGCAGTACTGCGCGACCTGCCAGACCGGCGGCAAGCCGCTGGCCGACCGCCGGCTGTCCAAGCTGCTCAAGTAACCCCGGGCGAAAAGCGCCGGCTGTTCGCCGAGGCGGGTCCGGGCCGTGACCGGGAAGCTGCCATGATCGGAGCATGACGCAGAACCCGATGCTCCCGTCCGTCCCCTCCGTCGTCGTCAACGACGTGGACGACGACCTGCTGGCCGAGGCCTTCGTGCTCGACGTGCGCGAGCCCGACGAGTGGGCGAGCGGTCACATCGCGGGCGCCACCCACATCCCGCTCGGGCAGCTGCAGGAGCGGGTCGGCGAGGTCCCGCTGGGACAGAAGGTGCTCTGCGTGTGCGCGGTCGGCGGGCGCTCCGGCGTGGCCACCCAGTACCTGGTCTCCGAGGGCCGGGAAGCGATCAACCTCGACGGCGGCATGCACGCCTGGCAGGCGTTCGGTCGCCCGGTCACGACGGACTGACACCGGGCCGGAGCCGGCCAAAGTAGGCAGAAATCTTCCGGTAGGCCGACGGAGACGTTACTTTGTCACCGGTCGGTCGATCGGCGTACACCTGCGCCTCACACGGCGGTAGGGCTCACGGCGTCGGATGGCCGCGTCCGTCCACGCCCAGGAGGCCCCGTGTCCACGCCAGCCCCGCCCGGTCCCGAACCCACCCGAGAACCAGCCCGCCTCCCGTACCGCGCCGGGGTGCTCGCCGCCGGTTTGGCGGTCGGCGGTCTGCTGGTGGCGACCGTCCAGCCGGCGGCCGCTCAGCCGTCGCCCGACCTGACCACCCTGCAGCAGCCGGTCGAGGCGCACCGCGGCTCCTCCGCGGTCTCCGACGTCCCGGACGTCGCGCTCGCGCCGCCCGGCGAGGGCATCGTCACCCGGCGGTCCGACAGCCCGGTCGCGCCGGGTGTCACCTACACCAGCTTCGACCGTCTCGACGCGCGTGGCTGGCTGCGGGGCGACATCCTGGTCGCCGACCTGGACGCCGGCGGCGTGACCGTCGACTACCTCAACCCGGGCACCGTCTCCGGCCGGGAGGTGCTCAGCCAGCAGGCCGCCCGCAAGGGGGCGATCGCCGGCGTGAACGGCGACTTCTTCGACATCAACGACACCGGCGCCCCGCTGGGCGTCGGCATCGAGCGGGACGCCGACGGCGGCGCGGGCCGGTTCGTCAACGGACCGGCCGCCGGCCACAACGAGACGGCCGTGATCGGCACCGACGGCCTCGGCCGGATCGCCCAGGTCTTCCTGGCGGGCTCGGCGACCGACGACGACGCGAGCAAGGTCGAGCTGACCAACCTCAACTCCCCGTCGGTCAACGCCGGCGGCATCGGCCTCTACACCCCGCAGTGGGGTGAGGCGGCTCGTACCCGCACGGTCGACGGCCTGCCGATGGTCCGCGAGGTGATCCTGCGCGACGGCGTCGTGGTCTCCTCGTCGGCCACGCCCGCGACCACCCCGCTCGCCGCGAACGAGCAGGCCCTGATCGGCCGGGAGGCCGGCGCCACCGCGCTCGGCGCCTTCGAGCCCGGCGACAAGGTCGAGGTGAAGTACGGCCCGCGGGCCGACGCCGCCGACGCCGCGGTCGCGCTCAGCGGCAACAAGCAGCTCGCCCGCGACGGCCAGATCCTGACCGTCGACGACACCGCCCTGCACCCGCGGACCTCGATCGGCTTCTCCGCCGACGGCCGCCGGATGGTGCTGCTCACCGTCGACGGCCGGATGGTCGACTCCCGCGGCCTGACCGAGAAGGAGCTGGCCCGGCTGATGCTGGACCTGGGCTCCGACGACGTGCTCAACCTGGACGGCGGCGGCTCCTCGACGATGCTCAAGCGCTCGCCCGGCGAGGCCACGCCCGAGGTGGTGAACAAGCCGTCCGACGGCGCCGAGCGGCTCACCCCGAACGGCCTCGGCCTGCTTCCGGTCAAGGGCACCGGCCGGTTGAAGGGCTTCCGGGTCGAGGCCGCCGGTACGGCGAACGAGCCGGCCGACGCCGATCTCACCCGCAGCGCCCGGGTGCTGACCGGTCTGAGCCGCGTGCTCACCGCCCGCGGCCACGACGAGACCTTCGCGCCCGTCGCCGGTACGCCGCACTGGTCGGTCGGTGGCAAGGCCCGGATCAGCAACGAGGGCATCGTCACCGGCCGCCGCGCCGGGGACGTCGTGGTCACCGCAGCGCAGGGGGCGGCGTACGGCCGGTTCCCGCTGACGGTGCTCGGAGCGCCGGTCCGGCTCGCGCCGACGACCAAGCAGGTCTCGCTGCCGAACGCCGGGAGCAAGGGGTTGTTCGGTGTCAACGGCTACGACGCCGACGGGTTCTCCACCTGGGTCGAGCCGCGCGACGTCCAGCTGAGCTACGACAAGACGCTGGTCGCGGTCGTTGCCAAGGGCAATGGGTTCGAGGTGAACGCGCTCGGCACCGACGCGGTCTCCACCGTGATCACCGCGAAGGTGGGTGCCCTCACCACCCAGCTCAGTGTCACCGCCGGGCTGAGCAGCGTGGTGGTCGACGAGGTCGACGAGCTCACCCGCTGGCAGGCGAACGCCGTACCGGCCGGTGCCGCGACGGCGTCCCGGTCGGTCGCCGCGGGGCACGACGGCGGTCAGGCGATCGCGCTCGACTACTCGCTCACCGGCAGCACCGCCACCCGCGCGGCCTACCTGGCGGCGACGCCGCAGCAGACCCTGCCCGGCCAGCCGCAGAAGCTGGGCGCCTGGATCCACGGCGACGGCAAGGGCGCCTGGCTGCGCGCCAACGCCTACGACGGGGCCGGCGGTTCCGCGCAGACGCTCAACCTCGCGGCGGCGGTCGACTGGACCGGCTGGAAGTACGTCGAGGCGGACATCCCGCCGGGGCTCACGATGCCGCTGCGGTTCTGGCGGATCTACGTGGTCGAGACCGTGCCGAGCAGGCAGTACTCCGGCCGGATCGTCGTCGACGACCTGACCGTGCGCGGCGCCCCGCCGGTGACGGTCGCGCCGGCGGCCAAGGTGGTCGACCCGATGGTTGTTGCCGACGGCAAGCTCGACGGTCGGCGCTGGAAGTTCGCCGTGCTGTCCGACGCGCAGTTCACCGCGGATGCGCCGGAGTCGGACCTGGTCAAGCAGGCCCGCCGGACGATCCGCGAGGCGCTGGCCCAGCGGCCCGAGTTCCTGGTGATCAACGGCGACTTCGTCGACCGGGGCTTCGCGCACGACATCGCGCTGGCGCAGCGGATCATCGACGAGGAGGTGGCCGGCAAGGTCCCGGTGCACTACGTGCCGGGCAACCACGAGAGCTACGGGCCGGGTGACCTGTCCGAGTGGAGCAAGGTCTTCGGCGCGCCGAGCAGCACCTTCGACCACAAGGGCACCCGGTTCGTGCTGCGGGACTCCTCGCTCGGGTCGCTGCGGGCCGGTGGCTTCGCGCAGATCCTCGACCTGCGCAAGCAGCTCGACGACGCGGCGAAGAACCCGGCGATCCGCAACGTCGTCGTGATGGCGCACCACCCGATCGACGACCCGTCGCCGACCGCGAACTCGCAGCTGGGCGACCGCAAGGAGGCCGAGCTGCTGGTCCGCTGGCTGGCCGGCTTCCGGGCGGCGTCCGGCAAGGGCGCGGCGTACCTGGCGGCGCACGCGGGCACGTTCGCGGCAACGCGCACGGACGGCGTCCTGCTGCCGCTGACCGGCAACTCCGGCAAGGGTCCGTCGGGCGCTCCGGACGCGGGTGGCTTCACCGGCTGGGCGCTGGTCGGCATCGACCCGACGGCCCGGGCCGCGGACGCCGGCGTACGGCGCTGGTCGGCTCCTGAGCGCGCGTGGTTCCAGACCGAGTTCCGGCCGCACGTGGACGCGCTGGAACTGTCCGCACCCGCCACGCTGCGCCGAGGCCAGACCGCCACGGCCACCGCAACCGTCGTCCAGGAGAACCGCCGCGTCCCCGTCGCCTTCCCGGTGTCGGCCGACTGGACCGGCTCCACCTTCCTGCACCTCGGCCCGGCCACCTCCGCCCCGCCGTGGGCAGTCGCCGCCTACGACCCGGCGACCAACCAACTCACCGCCCTCCGCCCCGGCACTGTGAATCTCACCGTGACGGTCAACAACACCACCAGGACGACGAGCATCCGCGTCGACTGGTAAACAGGCGGAGTGCGCCTCGATCGCATCACCATCACCGAGTACGACGTCCACTGGCCGGCGCTGTTCGAGCAGCAGCGCCGGCGGGTGGAGCCGGTCCTCGAGCCGTGGCTGGTACGACCGGTCGACCACATCGGCAGTACGGCGGTGCCCGGTCTGCCCGCCAAGCCCATCGTCGACATGGTTGCGGTGATCACCGACCACCGGTCGGTAGCCGGCTGCTTCGGCGAGCTGGCCGCCGTCGGCTGGGTGCCTGCCCCGGAGCCGGGGGACGACGAGGCGCGCAAGCACTCGTGGTGCTACCCGAGCGTCGAGCACCGCACGCACCACCTGCACGTCGTGGAGCAGGCGTCGCCGGGCTGGCGTACGTGGCTCGCCTTTCGTGACCACTTGCGGGCCGACCCGGCGGACCGGGCCGAGTACGCGCGGATCAAGCGCGAGCTGGCCGCCGCCGACGACCAGGACCGCCCGGCGTACCGCGCGGGCAAGGCGCCGTTCATCACCGCCGTACTGTCTCGGCTGCCGGCCGAGGATTAGGGCGCACAAGTCTGCCCGGTGGGCGCGGCAGCAGGGGGCGCACGTGGTCGGATAGCGTCTGCGGGTGACTGATGTGCGGAGGCCGCGGCGGCTGGTGCCGGGTGACCGGGTGGCGGTGGTGGCGCCGGCGGGGCCGATCAAGGCGGAGCGGCTGGAGCTCGGGACGAAGTACCTGCGGGACTGGGGGCTCGAGGTCGAGGTGATGCCCTCGGTGCTGGCCCGGGACCAGCGGCTGCCTTACCTGGCCGGGGACGACGCCGCGCGGGTGGCGGACCTCCGGGCGGCCTGGCTCGACGACCGGTACCAGGGCGTCTTCTGCGGCCGCGGCGGGTACGGCGTCCAGCGAATCCTGCCGTTGCTGGACCTGGACGAGCTGGCCGCGGTGGAGAAGGTGTTCGTCGGGTTCAGCGACATCACCGGATTGCACGAGGGGTTCAACGCGCGCGGCCTGGTCACCGTGCACGGCCCGATGGCCGCCGCGGTCGAGCAGCTCGGCGCCGAGGCGGGCCGCGAACGCCTGCGCGCGCTGCTCTTCGAGCCGGAGTCCGTGACCGACCTGCTCGCCCCGGCCGGCGCCCGAACCGTCGTCCCGGGGACGGCGGAAGGCCGGCTGCTCGGCGGCAACCTGGCGCTGCTCGCCTCCAGCCTCGGGACGCCGACCCTCGCGAACCCGGCCGGCATCGTGGTGCTGGAGGACGTCAGCGAGAACGGGTACCGCGTAGACCGGATGCTCACCCAGTTGCTGCGCGCAGGCTGGTTCCAGCACGTCACCGGCCTGGTGATCGGCGACTTCAGCGACACCGACGAGGGCGCGCTCGTCGCCGGCGTGATCCGCGAGCGCCTCGCGCCCCTCGGCCTGCCGATGGTCGTCGGCGCCGCGATCGGTCACGAGGACCTCAACCTCGCCGTACCGCTCGGCCTGCCGGTCCGCCTCGACGCGACCAGCGCCACCCTGCAACCGCTGCAGGTCCCGTTCCGCTGAATCAGTAGCGCTCGGCCAGCCACCGGCCGAAGACGCGCAGGTGGTCGTTGAGCAGCTCGGGCTCGAGCACGTCCAGGTCGAGATTCAGGTAGGCCAGCCAGCGCGCGGCCCAGTCGAGATCGTCGGTGCCGAAGTGCAGCTCGCACTCGTCACCGCGCTCGATCACCGCCGCGACGCTCGGGTTCACCAGCTCCCGGACGAGCTCGGCCGAGGTGTGGACCCGCACCCGGACCTGGTGCCGCCACCGTCCGTGCGCCAGCGTCTGCGCGACGAGCTGAGCAGCGTCGCCCGGCGGCTCGGGCGCGGGGAAGCGAGTGCCGAGGGGCTGGACCTGCTCGATCCGGTCGACGGCGTACACCCGCCAGTCCTCGGTCCCTCGCGGGCAGCCGACGAGGTACCAGAGCCGGCGCAGCGTCACGAGCCGGTGCGGCTGCACCTCGATCGGCTTCGTCTCTCCGGACCCCGCCGAGCGGTGCCGGATACGGACGGCCTCGCCGGCCCGGCAGGCGAGCGCGATCGGGACGAGCACGTCGCGACCGGCCCGACGCGACGACTGCCCCGGGAGGGCCTGTACTTCGGTCAGCGCGGTGAGCCGGGCCTGCCAGCGTGACGGCACGACCTGGGTGAGCTTGGCCAGCGCCGTCACCGCGGCGGTCTCCAACCCGTCCACGCCGACCGCCGTCCGCAGGCTCAGCGCCACCGCGGCGACCTCGTCGGCGTCCAGCAGGAGCGGCGGCATGGCCCGGCCGTGCGCCAGCCGGTAGCCGCCGGTTCGTCCGGCCTCACCGTCGATCCGGTAGCCCAGCTCCCGGAGCTGTGCGATGTCGCGCCGGACGGTGCGTTCGGTGACGCCGAGCCGCTCGGCGAGGCCGGGCGCGGAGATGCCCGGGTGCGACTGCAGCTGCGCGAGGGTCTCGAGCCGACGGCCGGCGGTACTCATACGGCCATTCTGGCGCCAAACCCGGACAGAAACCGACCGGGTGGTGCGGCATGCTGAAGTCATGACCGAGATCGCACTGCTTCGTCCCGAAGGACTCGTGAACTCTCCCGCGTTCACCCACGTCGCCGTCGTGCCGCCGGGGGCGACCACGATCTACATCGGCGGCCAGAACGCCGTCGACGCCGAGGGCCGGCTGGTCGGCGGTGACGACGCGGCCGCCCAGACCCAGCGGGTGATGGAGAACATCAGGACCGCGCTGGCCGCCGTCGGCGCGGACGTGCACGACCTGGTGTCGATGACGATCTACCTGGTCGAGGGCGTCGATCTCGCCCAGGCCTACCCGGTCGCGGCAGCGGGGCTGGAGGGCGCGGTGCCGACCGTCCAGGCCGTCCGGGTCGCCGGCCTGGGCGTTCCGGGTGCGCTGCTGGAGGTCAGCGCCGTCGCGGCGGTGATGCGATGAGCGAGACGGGCAAGTCGCACGAGGTGAGCAAGCAGGTCGGCCGGACCAAGGGCGCGGGCTGGCAGATCGGCGTGTCCAAGACCATCGACCGCCCGGTCGAGGAGGTGTGGGACTTCGTCACCTCGCCGGCCGGGGTGGCCATCTGGCTGGGCGAGGGCGTCACCGTGCTCACCGCGAAGGGCACCGGCTACCAGACCACCGACGGCACCCACGGCGAGCTGCGCAGCTACCGCGACCTGGACCGGATCCGGCTCACCTGGCAGCCGCCGGACTGGTCGCACGACACGACCCTGCAACTGGCGGTCAGCCCGACCGGTTCCGGCCGGGCCCGGCTGGTGATGCACCAGGAACGGCTGGCCGACGCCACCGAGCGGGAGCAGCAGCGTCGCCACTGGCAAGGCGTCGTCACGGCGCTGGCGGCCGCGATCACCGCGGACTGAGCTGCTCCACATCCTGAGGTGTCACTCGCGGCCGAGCTGCTCGCGGAGGAAGGCGAAGGCCCGTGGATAGGCGTCCAGCTTGTTCTTCCGCTTCGCCAGCCCGTGCCCCTCGTCCGGGTAGACGAGCAGTTCGCTCGTGACCCCACGCTTCGCCAGCGCCGCCACGACCTGCTCCGCCTCGGACAGCGGCACCCGTGGGTCGTTGGCGCCGTGGATGACGAACAGCGGAGCCTCGATCGCGTCCACCCGGTTCAGCGGGCTGGCCAGCTCCAGGAACTCCCGGTCGCGGTCGAGGTAGCCGTACTCGCGCTCCCGGACCACCCGCCGGTACGCCGAGGTGTTCTCCAGGAACGTCACCAGCGAGGCGATCCCGACGATGTCCACGCCGGCCGCCCACAGCTCCGGCTGGAAGGCGAGTCCGGCGAGCACCATGTAGCCGCCGTACGAGCCGCCCCACAGCGCGACCCGGGACTGGTCGACGCCGATCTCCGGCAGCCAGGCGTGCAGCGCGGCCAGGTCCCGGACCGAGTCGAGCCGCAGCTCGCGATCGTCGAGGGCGTACCAGCGCTTGCCGTAGCCGGCGGACCCGCGCACATTCGGCACCAGCACCGTGTGGCCTTCGGCAACCAGTCCGGCGACGAGCGGGTTGAAGACGAGTCCGGCGTGCCACTCCGGCCCACCGTGCACCACGATCACGGCCGAGCCGTCGCCACCGCTCTCCGGGCGGTACACGAACACCGGCACTTGCTCGCCGTCGAACGACGCCACCCGGTGCGACGACGGCTGCCGCAGTCCGGCCGGAAGCTCAGCGGCCTCCGGAGCCCGGACGGCGACGGTCTCCCCGGTCGCCACGGCGTAGCGGAACACGTACGGCGGCTCCGCCGGGCTGCTGTAGGTGATCACCAGCTGGCCGCCGTCTGGCGACCAGTGCGGGGCCGACTCGACCAGCAGCGCGGCACAGCCGCCGGGAGGCAGCTCGATCGGGGTCAGCCGCTCGCCCTCCGTGCTGTGCAGCGCCAGCGTGACCGCCCCGTCGGCGCTGCGCGCGACCAGCAGGTGCTGACCGGAGGGACTCGCCCAGCCGATCAGGTCGCTCTCGGCGTCAGTCACCAGCTCGGTGGTCGACCCGTCCGCGACGTCGTACCGGAAGACGGCGATCCGGTCCCGGCCGGCGTCACTCGACACGAGCAGGCCGGTCGAGTCCGGCAGCCACGACAGCTCCAGCGCGCACGTCTCGTCCTCGTACGCCGTGACGTCGGTGATCCGGCCGGTGCTCGTCTCGACCAGCAGGACGTGGCCCGAGTTGGCGGGGCCGCCGGCCCGGATGACACCGACCCACCGGTCATCGGGCGACGGCTCCACGGTGGCGAGGTAGCCGCCGACGTCGTACAGCGTGGTCTGCGTGCCGGTGCCGAGGTCCAGCGCGACCAGGTCGAAGTCAACGTCGTTGCGGCGGTTGGTGGTGAACAGCACGCGGCCGGGCCGGGCCGTGACCAGGTGGTGGAAGTACGCCGCGTCGTGCACCAACGGCTGCAGCGTCGGCAGGTCACCGGGCTCGCTGAGGTCCAGCAGGGAGAGTTGACCACGTTCGTCGCCGCCGGTGTCGTGCTCGACCACCACCCGGCGGCTGCCCGGCACGTACTTCGCCGCGACCACCCGCTCGCTCAAGGCGGTCAGTGCACGCCAGGTCCCGTCCGGCGCGACCTCGTGCACCTGGCGAACCCCGCTGCCGTCGTACCCGATCAGCAGCCGTCCTTCGCTGTCGATGTCGAAGGCGACCAGGGAGGGCAGCGAGAGCAGGGCCGGCAGCATGCCGCCGACCCTACTCAGCTGACGGCTCAACGATCCCCGTGCCAGGAGTGCCACAGAGCGGCGTACGGGCCGTCCGCGTCGACCAGCTCGTCGTGGCCGCCCAGCTCCACGATCCGGCCGTCCTCGACGACGGCGATCACGTCCGCGTCGTGCGCGGTGTGCAGCCGGTGCGCGATCGCCACCACCGTCCGGCCCTCCAGTACGCCGGCCAGTGAGCGCTCCAGGTGGCGTGCCGCGCGCGGGTCCATCAGCGAGGTCGCCTCGTCCAGGACCAGCGTGTGCGGGTCGGCCAGCACCAGCCGGGCCAGCGCGACCTGCTGCGCCTGGGCCGGCGTCAGCGTCGTTCCACCGGAGCCGACCTCGGTGTCCAGGCCGTGCTCGAACCCGGCCACCCACGCGTGCGCGTCGACCGAGCGGAGCGCGTCCCACAGCTCCGCGTCCGTCGCGTCCGGCCGGGCCAGCAGCAGGTTGTCGCGCATGCTGCCCACGAAGACGTGGTGCTCCTGGTTGACCAGCGCCACATGAGTACGGACCTGCTCGGCCGACATCTTGCCCAGCGCGGCTCCGCCGAGCGTGACGTCACCGACGCGCGGCGAGTAGATCCCCGCCAGCAGCCGCCCGAGCGTGGACTTGCCCGCCCCGGACGGGCCCACCAGCGCGACGCGGGCTCCCGGCTCCACCGTCAGGGTGACGCCGTGCAGCACGTCGCGCCCTTCCAGGTAGCCGAAGCGGACCTCGTCGGCCAGCACGGTCCGGCCGTCGGGCTCACGCTCGTCACCGTCGGCGGCTTCCTCGATCTCGCGGACCCCGACCAGCCGGGCCAGCGAGACCTGGGCGACCTGCAGCTCGTCGTACCAGCGGATCATCATGTTCACCGGCTCGACCAGCATCTGGATGTAGAGCGCGCCGGTGGTCAGCGCGCCGACCGTGATCCAGCCCTGGATCGACAGCGCGCCACCGATCGTCAGCACCGCGGCCAGCGCGACCGCGTGGGTCATGTTGATCACCGGGAACAGGATCATCCGCAGGAACAGCGTGTACCGCTCCCAGCCGACCCACTGCCCGATCCGGGTGTCGCCCAGCTCGATCCGGCGCCGGCCGAGCCGGTGCGACTCCACCGTGCGGCCCGCGTCCACGGTCTCGGCCAGCGCCGACGCCACCGCGGCGTACCCCGCGGCCTCCGACCGGTACGCCGAAGGCGCGCGGCGGAAGTACCAGCGGCCACCGACGATCAGGATCGGCGCGGCGATCACCAGCGCGACGGCCAGCTCCGGCGCGGTCACCACCAGCGCGCCGATCAGCAGCCCGGCCCAGACCACCGCGATGGTCAGCTGCGGCACCGCGTCGCGCATGGCGTGCGACAGCCGGTCGACGTCCGTGGTGATCCGGGACAGCAGGTCACCGGTCCCGGCCCGCTCCAGTACGCCCGGCGGCAGCGCCACCGACCGGACCAGGAAGTCCTCGCGCAGATCGGCGAGCATCTCCTCGCCCAGCACGGCGCCGCGCAACCGGGTGATCCGCACGAACACGGTCTGCACCAGCAAAGCGACGACGAAGCCGAGAACGACGTAGGGCAGCTGGACGTCCCGCTCGCCGAGCGACAGCTTCTCCACCACGCCGCCGAGCAGCCATGGCCCGACCATGCCGCTCAGCGCCGCCACCGCGTTCACCACGGTCAGCCAGGCGAACGACCGGCGGTGCCGGCGGAACAGTGTCTTCAGGTAGGCGCGGACGGTCGCCGGACCGGCCACCGGAAGGCGAGCTGCCTCCTGCGGGGCGGCCGGGTCGTACTCAGGGCGCTTCACACCGACTCCTCGAGGGTTGGCTCGCCTTCATCAGTAAGGACAGCGCGGGTGACGACCGCGCGGTACTGCCGTTCGCTGTGCACCAGCTCGTGATGGGTGCCGACGGCCACCACCTGGCCGTCCGGCACGAACACGACTCGCTCGGCGCGGTCCAGCATCAAAGGGCTGGAGGTGAACACCACCGTGGTCCGGCCGGAGCGCAGTGCGCGGAGGCCGTCGGCGATTCGCGCCTCGGTGTGCGCGTCCACCGCACTCGTCGGCTCGTCCAGCACCAGGACCGCGGGGTCGACGTAGAGCGAACGGGCCAGAGCGACCCGCTGCCGCTGACCACCCGACAGCGACCGGCCGCGCTCGGTCAGCACCGCGTCCATCGGATCGGTGGGGCCACCTGCGGGCAGCGACTGCCGCAGTACGTCGAGGATGTCGGCGCACTGCGCCGCCTCCAGGGCCTGCTCCACCGTGACAGCCCCGCTCGACGGCACGTCGAACAGGTTGCGCACCGTCCCGGACAGCAGCACCGGGTCCTTGTCCTGCACCAGTACGGCCGTCCGCGCGGACTCCAGCGGCAGGTCGTCCAGCGCGACCCCGTCCAGCAGCACCGACGCGTCGCCGGGCTCCGCCTCGGGGCTGTGACCGCCCAGGCGATCCGCCAGCCGGCCACCAGCATCCGGGTTGCCGCACACCACGGCGGTGAAGCCGCCGGCCGGCACCTCCAGCCCGGAGACCGGGTCGAGCAGGTCACCCTCGGGCACCTGCGCCGCACCCGTACCGCGGGTGTCGTCCATCCGCTGCAGCGACAGCACCCGGGCCGCCCGCCGCGCGGACACCTTGGAGAAGATGAACGCGCTCGCCGTCTCCTCGAACGTGTGCAGCGGCACCATCATGAACGTGACGAAGCCGTACGTCGTGACCAGCTCGCCGACCGTGATCCGCCCGGCCAGCACCAGCCGGACACCCAGCCAGACCACGGCGACCAGGAACAGGCCGAACAGCAGCACCTGCAGCGCCGCGATCAGCGACCACATCCGGGCGCTGTGCACCGCACTCGCGCGGTACTCCTGGGAGGCGGAGCGGTACCGGTCCAGGAACAGCTGCTCGCCACCGATGCCGCGCAGCACGCGCAGACCGGCGACGGTGTCGGCGGCCAGCTCGGTGGCCCGGCCGCCCTTGGCCCGCTGGAGGTCGGCGCGGCGCTCGGCCGGACCCATCAGCGGAACGATCGAGAAGGCCAGCACCGGCACGGCGACCAGGACGACCAGGCCCAGCTGCGGCTCGTACAGCAGCAGTCCGACCACGACCGCGAAGCAGGTCAGCAGCGCGGCCGCGAACCGGCCCAGCACCTCGACGAACCAGCCGATCTTCTCGACATCGCCGCTGCTCACCGCGACCACCTCGCCGGCCGCGATCCGGCGGGTCAGCAGCGAGCCGAGCTCGGAGGCCTTCCGGAACAGCAGCTGCTGCAGCCGGGACGCCGTACAGATCCAGTTGGTCACCACCGCGCGGTGGAAGTAGGAGTCCGCGGCGGACTTCGCGGCGCCGAACGCGAGCAGCAGCACCCCGGCCAGCATCAGCCGGGACCAGGACTTGTCGATCACGGCCTGGATCGCGATGCCGACCGCGACCGGCGCGGCGGCGATGCCGCCGAAGTAGAGCATGCCCCAGCCCAGCGCGGCGAACTGTCCGCGGAGCTGACGGCGTTCCAGCCAGAGGATGAGTCGGAGACCGGATCGGGTGTCCGGCACACCCGGGTCGGCGAACGGGACAAGGCGCAACGACATGACGTCTCACAGGAGGCGTAGGAGGGTTTCGGGACACCTGACCAGGCGAACCTGCCCAGCCTAGGCGCTGCGGCGACGGCCGCTCAAACCGTTTTCACCCTGTGGCACGACGGCCTCCGGCGCCCGGCCGAGCTGCCGGGAGCCGGTCGGCGGCCGGTTGTACTGTCGATCGCGGGAACGTTTCAGCGATCGGAGGCCCATGCCGGAACTGACCAGGCGCCGACGGCTGCTGGTCCTCGGCATCTGTTGCCTCAGCCTGTTCATCGTCGGACTGGACTCCACGATCGTGAACCTCGCACTGCCCGCGATCCGGGCCGACCTGGACGCGTCGGTGTCGAAGCTGCAGTGGACCATCGACGCGTACACGCTGGTGCTGGCCAGCCTGCTGATGATCTCCGGCTCGACCGCCGACCGGGTCGGGCGGCGGCGCACCTTCCAGGTCGGACTGGTGCTGTTCGGGCTCGGCTCGCTGCTGTGCGGGCTGGCGCCGACGGTGGACCTGCTGATCGCCTCCCGGATGCTGCAGGCGATCGGCGGCTCGATGCTCAACCCGGTCGCGATGTCGATCATCACCAACACCTTCACCGACCCGCGCGAGCGCGCCCAGGCGATCGGTGTCTGGGGCGGTGTGGTCGGCCTCAGCATGTCGGTCGGGCCGCTGGCCGGCGGCGCGCTGGTCGACTCGGCCGGCTGGCGCTACATCTTCTGGATCAACGTGCCGGTCGCGCTGGCCGCCCTGCTGCTGACCGCGAAGTTCGTGCCGGAGTCGCGGGCCGCCGTCGCCCGCCGGATCGACCCGGTCGGGCAGGTGCTGGTCGTGCTGCTGCTGGTCGGGCTGACGTTCGGCATCATCGAGGGCCGGGCGGCGGGCTGGGCATCGCCGCTGATCATCGGGTGCTTCACGATCGCGGTCGCGTCGCTGGCCGGCCTGGTGGCCTACGAGCGGCGCCGGGAAGAACCGTTGCTGGAACCCCGCTTCTTCCGCAGCGCGCCGTTCTCCGGGGCGACCCTGATCGCGGTGGCGGGCTTCGCGGCGCTGGCCGGCTTCCTGTTCCTGAACTCGCTGTACCTGCAGGAGGTCCGTGGCTTCTCGGCCCTGCACGCCGGCTTGCTGACGTTGCCGATGGCAGCGATGACGGTGGTGTTCGCGCCGCTGTCCGGCTGGCTGGTCGGCAACCGCGGGCCGCGGCTTCCGCTGGTCGTCGCAGGCCTCATGCTCACCGCGAGCGGACTGATCCTGTCCCGGCTCACGACCTCGACGCCGACGGTGGAGCTGCTTGTGGCCTACCTCGTCTTCGGCCTCGGCTTCGGCATGCTCAACGCGCCGATCACCAACGCCGCCGTCTCCGGTATGCCGCGCGCGCAGGCAGGAGTGGCGGCCGCCATCGCCTCCACCAGCCGCCAGGTCGGTGCTTCCCTCGGCGTCGCGATCGTCGGGACCGTGCTCACCGCACGGCTGACCGGCGCGCTGGAGACCGGCTTCGTCTCCGCTGCACACCTGTGCTGGCTGATCATCGCGGGCTGCGGCGCGCTCGTCCTGGTGCTCGGCCTGGTCACCACCAGCCGCTGGGCCCGCCGTACCGCGGACGCCGTCGCCGACGACCTCGCCCGAATCTGACGATCCGGCCGCCCGGGAGCCTGGCGCAGAGCCTGGCGCAGAGCCCGGCGCAAGGCCCGGCTCAGAGTTCGGCGAGGCCGGCGCGGGCCAGCGCCTTGAGCCGGCCGCGCAGGATCTTCTGCCGGCGCTCCTCGTCCGGGAACAGCTCGACGTACTGCGCACCCTTGGCCGCGAGCAGGTCGTCGTCGAGGCGGCGGACCGTGCCGGCCGGGAAGCGGTGCGTCATCGCCGCCTGGACCGCCGCGCTGTCGATGCCCTGCAGCAGCTCGGTCAGCTGCTCCTCCGTCGTCACGCCCAGCTCGGCCAGGATGCCCAGGATCCAGGCGTAGTGGTTCGTCTTCGCGTGCGGCGCGTCCGGGTAGCGGCGGGTCAGGTACGTGGTCAGCGTCGCCGGTGTCAGGTCGCGCGGTGCCTCGTCGTCGGCGGCCGCCGCCAGTTCGCGGTACAGCCGGTCGATCTCGGTGAACTCGTTGTCGGCCAGTTCCATCAACGCCGCCGCCAGCAGGAACCGCCGGTCGAACTCCGGCTTGCGGTCCGGCGGGATGTCCAGCTTGTAGCGGATGTCGTGCTCGAACTCGGCCCACGCGTGCTGGACCGCCGTCCGGACCTGGATCTCCATCACCAGGTGGCGCAGGACGGCGTACTCGGGCAGCTCGCGGCGGTGCGCGTTCAGCCGGACGAGGTAGTGCTTGCTGGCGTAGCCGAAGACGCCCTGGGCGCGGGTGTGCGCCCCCATGTCGGTGTGCTCGACGATCTCGAACTCGGCCTCGATCACCTCGCAGACCCGGTCCACCGCCTCGACCAGGAACGTGATCACCCGGGCCGCGACCAGGTCGGTGATCTGGTTCAGCGGGTCGTCGTACTTCGGGCGGTCCGGGTCCTCGGGGTGCGCCTTGGAGGCCTTCGCCAGGAACGACTCCGGGTCCTTGGCCCGCGCGGTCGCGCTGAGGTAGTTGATGCCCTCTTCCTCGCCGATCAGCTCGTCGATCAGCGCCTCCAGCTTGCGCGCACCGCCGACGTACTGCTGGTGCATCCGCTCGTACTGCGCCGCCGCCTGCTGGGCCCAGTCCCTGACCTCAACCCCACCCATGCGCCCGACCTTAGTGCCCGCCCCGCCCTGCTCCGCCACCCCACTCGCCAGCGAGCCTTGAGTAACGTTTGGTCCATACCGCTAGGACCCGCTACCCGCGTCTAGCAAAATCTAGGGATTTTGCTAGACGGACTGCCAGAACAAAGACGACGGAGGTCGACATGGACGGACGCCAGGTCATCGAGAGGCTGCTGAACGGCGGACTGGACGCGCGGTACATCGCCGTGGCCGCTGGACAGGAGCTCGAGACCTGGCAACGCGAGGGCCTGGCCGATGCCTCGTCGGGCGAGTCCGACCGCTACGAGGAATTGCTGGTCAACCCCGCTCTGGTCCTGCTCGCCCGGCAGCGCGGCGACATCGATTGCGGCGGACTGAACTACCTCGTGATCCGTTACGGGAACTTCTTCCAGGTGGTCGTGCCGACGGGGGCCGGTCATGTGTCGGTAGCGGTGGAACCGACAGGTGACCCGGTCGCCGTCGCGGACCGGATCGGCCGGTTGCTCGCCGCTGCCTAGTCCGAAACGACCCATACCGGACCGGCTCGTCGGCGGGATAGGTTCGGCCCATGGCAGCGGTCCGGCGCCCGGTGGGCGAGGCGATCTCGCGGGACGCGGCCCGCCGGATCGCGCTCACCGCGCAGGGTTTCGCCGAGCCGCGGCCGACCGGGCGGGTCGACGTACGGCATCTGCGGCGGATGATCGAGCAGGTCGGCGTGCTGCAGGTCGACTCGGTCAACGTGCTGTGCCGTTCGCACTACCTGCCGCTGTTCGCCCGGCTCGGGCCGTATCCGCGGGCGACGCTGGACCGGATGTGCTGGGGTGCGGACCGGGAGCTGTTCGAGTATTTCTGGGGCCACAAGGCCAGCTTGTTGCCACTCAGCAGCTACCCGTTGCTGCGCTGGCGGATGCGAGCGGCCGAACGGCAGGACTGGAATGCCGACCCGGACCCGGAGCTGGCGGTGCCGTGGTCGGTCGTCACCGGGATGCGCCGGCTGAGCACCGAACGGCCCGGGCTCGTCGACGACGTCCTGGCGAGAGTCGCCGACCGAGGCCCGATCGGCGCCGGCGAGGCGGACCCGGACGGGCGGCGCCGCAAGCCCGGCGACCCGGACCCGGACCCGACCACCGGCCGGATGTGGAACTGGCAGGACGCGAAGATCGCCGTCGAGTACCTCTTCTGCGCAGGCCGGGTCACCATCGCCGCACGTCGCAACTTCGAACGCCTGTACGACCTCAGCGAGCGGGTCCTGCCCGCCGACGTCCTGCAAGCTCCGGAGCTCGACGGCGACCAGGCCCGGCGAGAGCTCGTCCGCAGCTCGGCCCGCACGCTCGGCGTCGCCACCGCGCAAGAACTCTGTGGCGCCACCCACGGCCACTACCCCTTGCCTAGAGCAACAGCGCGGCAGGCGGTCGACGAGCTGGTGGAAGCCGGCGACCTGGTCCCCGTGCGCGTGGAAGACACTCCACAGCAGAGCTACCGCTGGCGTGACGCCGACGACGGCCCGATCCAGGCGCGCGCTCTGCTGTCTCCCTTCGACACGCTGATCTGGAACCGCGACCGCACCCACCGCCTGTTCGACTTCTTCTACCGGATCAGCATCTACACCCCGCAGTCCCACCGCGTGCACGGCTACTACGTCCTGCCGTTCCTGCTCGGCGACCGCCTCGTCGCCCGCGTGGACCTCAAAGCCGACCGCCGCACCACCACCCTGCTCGTCCCCACCGTCACCCCCGAACCCGGCGTACCGATCTCCTACCTCGTCGACCCCTTGGCCGCCGAACTCACCCAACTCGCCCACTGGCTCGACCTCACCCAGATCCACGTCACCGCCACCAGCAACCTCGGCCGCGCCCTCTCGCAAGCGGTCGCCACCGCTGACCAATGACCGACGACGACCTGCACGGCCGCCAGCTCCTGACCCTGCTCGCCTTCTTCGCATCGGCGGCCGGCCTCCTGCTCCTGAGCGCGTGGCTCACCCGGCCGAACTGGCTCTGGGACACGCCGCTGGCAGCCTTCGCCGCTGCGGGCACCGCCTGCTATCCAGCCCGGTTCCTGGCCGAACGCTTCGCTTGGTGGAAGGTTCTTCGGTCTCCTGGCCTTGGCCGCACTGGCCATCATCCCCGTCGGAATCTCGACCGGCCGCCACGACGAACGAGTCGCGGCAGCAGGCCCCGCGCAGCAAGCGACAGTGCTGTCGGTCGAAGTCGACAAGTGGTCGAAGAACGAGGACCTGACGATCACGGTCGCCCATCCGGACGACGGGTCCGCAGTGGCGATCAGCGGTGCCGCCGATCTCGACCCGGTGCCGAAGGTCGGGAACAGCATCCCGGTGATCGTCGATCCGGACGACCCCTCGAACGTGCTGGCCGCAGACGCCGACTGGGTCATGCACTGGTACTGGTACGCCCTGGTCGTCGTGATCGGACTGGTGCTGGCCGGAATGTTCCTCGGGATCGCATTGGGGTAGCGACACGCGCTCGGGGTCGCTAGCGAAATCTACGGAAAACGCTAGACGGGCTCATACAGTGACAGCATGGATCCGATCCGGAATCCCTATGCGCCCGGCGCCGGTCAGCGACCGCCTGAGCTGGCCGGTCGCGACACCGAGGTGCGGCAGTTCGAGGTGGTGCTCGAACGTGTCGCGGCAGGCAGGCCCGAGCGGAGTCTGGTGCTGAGTGGGCTGCGCGGAGTCGGCAAGACCGTACTGCTCAACACCCTGCGCAGCCAGGCGATCAAGCGCGCCTGGGGAACCGGCAAGATCGAGGCCCGGCCCGACCAGAGCATCCGGCTGCCGATCGCGCAGGCGATGCACACGGCGATGCGGGAGCTCGGCCACCGGCACCGCGACGACGACCGGGTCGACCAGTTCAGCGCCGTGCTCAAGGCGTTCGCGCTGCGGACCGCGCAGAACGACCGCAAGGGGATTCGCTGGCACCCGCCGGTCGACGTGGTCGCCGCCAAGGGCCGGGCCGACTCGGGTGACCTGGAGATGGATCTGATCGAGCTGTTCGCCGACGCGGCGGACCTGGCCGGCGACCTGTCGGTCGGCGTCGGCCTGTTCATCGACGAGATGCAGGACATCTCCACCGACGACCTGTCCGCGCTGTGCGCCGCCTGCCACGAGATCTCCCAGCAGAGCGCCCCGCTGGTCGTGGTCGGAGCCGGCCTGCCGCACCTGCCCGCCGTACTGTCCGCGAGCAAGTCGTACTCCGAACGCCTGTTCCGCTACATCCGGGTCGACCGGCTCGCCCGGGACGCCTGCGACCGGGCGCTGATGATCCCGGCCGAGTCCGAGGACGTGTACTTCGAGGACGAGGCGCTCGACGAGCTGTACGCTCAGACCGACGGCTACCCGTACTTCGTCCAGGCCTTCGCCCACGCCACCTGGGACCACGCCCCCGCGAGCCCGATCACCGTCAAGGACGTCGCCGTCGCCGCGCCCGAGGCGTCCGCCGAGCTCACCGTCGGCTTCTTCGGCTCCCGGTACGAACGCGCCACCCCCGCCGAACGCGAGTACATGCGCGCGATGGCCGAGCTGGGCGTCGGAGTCGCCGACGGCTCGGTTCCCACCGCCGAGGTCGCCAGCACCCTCAACCGCAAACCCCAGTCCCTCTCCCCGGCCCGCGACGGCCTGATCAAGAAGGGCCTCGTCTTCTCCGCCGAACGCGGCACCGTGGCCTTCACCGTGCCCCACTTCGGCAAGTTCCTCCGCACCCGCACCGCCTAGCCCGGCGCGCTATATCGCTTGGAGAAGCCTCCGCTCGTGCAGGCTGCGCCACGCACGCTCGACGTGTGAGGGAGTGAACAGTGTGGACTTGCGCTGACTCCAGCGCCTCACGGCTGTGTGAGCCGCCTCCAGGCTCGATCGTGCCTCGGCGTCGTGGGTCATCACCCAGTGAACCGAGGCGAGCAACTCCAGGCCGTAGGCACTTTCGAAACCGGCTATCTCGTCCATGACGGATGCGATCCGTGCGGCTGTCTCCGGGTGCTCAGCGATGTACGACTCAACCTGACTGACCGCCTCGGGCAGTACTTCGATCGGCGCGGCATCCGCGACACGGGCAGAACCATCGCCGAAGCCAGTGATGTAGTGACCCTCCATCGCGGACAGGGCGCGCCGAAGTGCGTCGGCATACGGTCCATAGATGTGCGGCCTGAACTCCATGTTCAAGTCTTCGCCGCTCAGTTGGAGGAAGTAAGCAAGCTTCTGTACTTCGATCAGACTCGGCGGTCCGAACGTGAACTGGACATAGGCATGGATCAAGGCGAGCATGGCCGACCTCGTCGAGTTCAGTGGCGGCGGCTTCTCTCGATTGACCATCTTCTGCGGCTCGGGAGCTCCTGCCGGAGCGAAGATGCGAACGTCCGTCTTGTGGGCCACGGGACCGAGATACGAGTGGATCAAGGGTTCGACGTCGGCCCAGTCCAGGCCACCGTTGCCACATCCCAGCGGCGGCAACGCTATGGAGGTGATGTTCAGGTCGGCAATGGTGCGAGCCAGGTCCTGCAAGCCTGTCTCGATGTCACTCAGTCTGGATCGTGACCGCCAATGCTGCTTGGTTGGGAAGTTGATGATGTACCGAGGAGGAGGGAGGGCGTCCGGAGTCCAGACGTGCATGCTTCCCAGCTGCACCTCCCCGCGTTCGCAGGCGGCCACGTAGTCCTCGAACATCTGCGGCCACGCCCGCTTGAACTGAAGAGCGATTCCCTTGCCCATGATGCCGACCGTGTTGACCGTGTTGACCAGCGCGTCGGCGTCCTGACGCAGCAGATCGCCTGTCACGTTCCTGATCACGGACGCCACCTCCCTGACATTTGATTACACACCTAGAAGTACCAGTTGGGTCGGACAAGCGCCCGTAATGACCGACCGTGGCCCCCCAGTGCCGCATCGACCTCGGCTTTGAGGTCTTCCGATGCGACTCCGACGGCCATGAAGGCGTCGAAAGGCACTTGTTCGTGCACCAAGAACTCTGCCATCCGCCGCTCGATGCGATCCGGATGCTCGGGCACCGGCACACAAGGCTCCACTGTCATAACATGCCAGTCGACCATCTCGGTCAGGCGGTCGTCATCCACAGTGAACTCTGCGTGCTGCAGTACGGCGTTGCGGTCACTCGCGACCCAGGTTCCACTCGCAGCGAGCCTCTGAGTCGTGGTGGCGAGATAGATCAGCCGATCACAACCGTCCTGGTATGACGGCACCTTGCCCGTGTGGATGTTGTGCATCATCGGACTGCGTGGCGCGAAGTAGAACGGAGCGTAGTCGGCAACGCGTCCCCGCGGGCCTACAGGGACCGGCGTCTCGGCACGCCGCTACTTGATCGTCTGCTGGCCGACCTCGATCTGCATCAGGCCCTTGGCCTGTGCCAGCGAGTCGGAGAGAAGCCCCTGACTGACAATCGTCGAGAGGTGCTCGACCCTGGTGAAGTGGAAGACCTTGGTAGGCAGGGGGCGCGTGACCATGGTGGAACAACCCTAGCGCGATGTGTCGGGTTGTCGTGTGGGCCAGTTGCTGACCTTGGTGGCCGGGGGCCGGCTGCGCGGAGTTGACCGGAAGCTGACGTGGGTGCCCTTTCGGGAATTACCCGGGAGTCGCTAGGGTGAATCGTCATGACCACCCGGCGGACTGGCCAGCGTGCGAGCACGCGTGCGCGCGGACGCCGGCGGGCCGGGCGGCACAGCCGGAAGAAGTCGTACAAGGCGCAGTGGTTCTCGGTGACCGCGCTGGCCGTGCTCGGCACGGTGATGGTGGTTCACCCGGACGCGGGCCGGCAGACTCTGGCCGCGCAGTTCGGTGAGGTGACCGCATCCCGTGAGGCGACGCTGCCGCCGGTGATCGTGCCGCCGACCCCGGTGCCCACGCCGACGGCGACCTTCACCAAGCCGCAGCGCCCGGCGCCGTCCCTGATCCGGCCGCCCAAGGGCGCGAAGCCGAACGTGACGGTGTCGTCCGGCAAGCTGGGCGTCGTGCCCGGCACGGACAAGGCGACCCGCGACGTCGGCACGATGACCTACCGGGTCGAGATCGAGCAGGGGCTGTCGTTCAACGGTGCTGCCGTGGCCGCCGCGGTGCACAAGACGCTGACCGACCCGCGCGGCTGGCAGGCCCTGCACCAGGTCAGCTTCGAGCGGACCGACCGCCCGGACGCCGACCTGCGGATCATCCTCGCCACGCCGACGCTGACCGACAAGCTGTGCCTGCCGCTGGACACCGGCGGCGAGGTCTCCTGCCGGGTCGAGGACCGGGTGGTGCTGAACGCCAAGCGCTGGATGTACGCCGTGCCTGCGTACGCCGGCAAGATCGACCTCTACCGCAACTACCTGGTCAACCACGAGGTCGGGCACGCGCTCGGCTACGGCCACTCCCCCTGCCCCGAACCGAACACCCCGGCCCCGGTGATGATGCAGCAGACCAAGGGCCTCGACGGCTGCCTGCCGAACGCCTGGCCGACGACGAAGGCGACCTGAGTCCTTCCTGCCGCGGACACCCAGCTCGTGAGAACCTGTCGGGAGACCGAGCCGAGGGAGCCCTGATGTCGTCACCCCAGTTCCCCACCTACGGCCGGGGCGACGACCCGGACGACGAGGACCGGAGCGAGTACTACGCCAAGCCCGCCCCCTACGGCCCCGGCAACTACAGCCACCCCCCGTACCCCGCTCCGCCTGGCCCCGGCCAGCCGCAAGCCCCCGCGGGCCCCGGCCAGCCGCCACTGCCCGGCTACGGACCCGGCTACGGCCAGCCCGCCGACCCCGGCCATCCCCAGCCCGCCGACGCCTACACCCAGCCGCCCGCCTACCGCCCGGGCCACCCTTACGGCGCTGCCGCGTCCCCGCAGCCGCACGAGCTCCCGACGTACGGTCCGACCCCGGGACCGCGGCGCGATCCCCGCGCGGCCCGCGTCGTGCTGCTCGCCACGATCATCGCGGCCGTCTACGGCCTGCTCGTGGTTTCGGTCCAGCGGGTCTCCCTGCGCGACATCTCCCAGGCGCCGGGTTCTCCGCTGAACCACCCGCTGCGCACCGACGTGATTGACACGATCGGCCAGCTGCTGACCGTCGTCGTCGGCGTGGCTGCGCTGGTGATGTGGCTGCGCGACCTGCGGGTCCGCCGCCAGGCCCGCCGCCGGCCGGACCCGGTCGAGCTCGCCGGCCTCGGTCTGGTCGGCCTGTCACTGATCCCGATCCTGATCTGGGCCGGGATCGTGCTCAGCACCGGCCTGGGCGCGGTCGACGAGTCCCTGGACCGCCTGCCCACGGCGTACGGGTGGGGTGGGCTGGGGTTGCTCGTGCTGGCGCTCGGGTTCGCCCTGGGGTACCGGGAGCTGAAGCCCGAAATCCCCAACCCGGTCGTTCAGGCGGCCCCGGAGCGACCACCATGGGAATGACCCCCCTCGCCGTCCTGGTTCCCGGCCTCGGCCTGGGACCGGAGTCGTACGGGCCGACCCGCAAGCACCTGGAGATCCCGTCCGAGGTGATCACGCTGCCCGGCTTCGGGTATCCGGCCGACAAGCACGACGATCTGCGCGTCGACGCGCAGGCCGACCGCCTCGCGGCCGAGGTGAAGGACCGGCGGCCCGAGGGCCGGGCCCTTCTCGTCGGACACTCGGCGAGCTGTCACGTGGTCGTCGCGGTGGCCGTGGCCTATCCCGAACTGGTGTCCGGGCTGGTCCTGATCGGTCCGACGGGCGATGTCGAAGCGTCCAGCTGGCCACGGCTCGCCGAGCGTTGGGTCCGGTCCGCGGTCTGGGAGCGCCCGTACCTGATTCCGACGTTGAGCAAGCAGTACTTCCGGACCACGTTCCGCGCGATGGCCCGCGCCGAGGACGTCGGCCGCCACTACAACCTCGCGGCCGCGCTGGTGCACGTCGGCGTACCGACCGTGGTGCTGCGCTGCCGGCACGACAGCCTGTGCCCGCCGGAGTGGGCGCAGCGGGTCGCCGACCTGGCCGGCGGCGAGGCGTGGACGCTGCCGAGCGGGTCGCACATGCCGGTGCTGACTAACGGCCGGGAGCTGGCGGCGTTCATCCACCGCACGGCCGGTGTATACAAAACCGGCTGACCGGTTATCGTTGACGCGATCACGACACACCTCTGCGGGAGCTCGCACCGAACTGCGGGCTGAGAGGGCGACGAGCTGTTACCCGGCCGGGTCGCCGACCGCCTGAACCTGACCGGGTAATGCCGGCGTAGGGAGCCAGGTCCGATGGCCTTCACTGCTGTCCGCAAGTCCACCCCGGTGCCGACCGAGGCGCCGCTCGTCCTGACCACGGACGCGCCGCGCACGCTCGGCTTCTGGGACCAGTTCACCCTCTGGGGCAATCTCGGCATCTCGTTGTTCGGCCCGGTCACCGGCGCGCTGGTCGCGGCGTACACGGGCTCGTTGGTCAAGGGCCTGCTCGCGGTTGTGGTCGGCTGCGGGATGGGCGCGCTGGTGCTTGGCGGCGCCGCCGTATTCGGCTCGCAGACCGGCGCGCCCGCGATGGCCAGCCTGCGCGGGCTGTTCGGTCGCCGCGGCTCGGCCGCGCCGACCGTGCTGAACATCGCGCAGAACGTCGGCTGGGCCACGATGGAGATCATCGTCATCTCGCAGGCCGCGGTCGCGGTGACCAGCGAGCGCTGGCGCTGGCTGTTCGTGATCCTGGCCGGCGTGCTCGCGACCGCGATGGCGGTCCGCCCGCTCGGCAGCGTGAAGCTGCTGCGCAAGTTCATGGTCTGGCTGGTCCTGCTGGCCTCGGTGTACCTGTTCTTCCAGGTGCTCAGCAAGCCGGTGCACGACCTGCCGCAGGACAGCGTCTTCGGCTTCTGGCCGGCCGTCGACCTGGCCGCGGCCGGGGTGGTCTCGTTCGCGCCGCTGGCCGCCGACTACACCCGGCACTCGCGCACGAACAAGGCCGCCTTCGCCGGCTCCGCGCTCGGCTACGGCCTGGCCGCGATCCTGTACTACGGGCTCGGCGTGCTGGCCGTCGCGACCCTGCAGACCAACAGTGCCGACGTGATCACCGCGCTGGTCACCCTGCCGGCGGGCGCGATCGCGCTGTTCGTGCTGCTGGTCGACGAGGTGGACGAGGCCTACGCGAACGTCTACTCGACCACGATGGCCGCGCACAACCTGGTCGGCCACCTGGACCGGCGCTGGATCTCGGTGGTGATCGGCGTGATCGCCACCGTGCTCGCCCTGTTCGTTGACCTCGGCAACTACACGCAGTTCCTGTACCTGATCGGCTCGGTCTTCATCCCGCTGTTCGCGGTCGCGATCGCCGACTTCTTCCTGGTCAGCCGGATGCGCTGGGACGTCAGCGACACCGCGCCGTTCCGCTGGCAGCCCGCGGCTGCCTGGCTGTGCGGCTTCGTCGCGTACCAGCTGGTGAACCCCGGCACGGTCGGCGGCTGGTCGCCGTTCTGGCTGGAGCTGCAGAGCACCGTGTTCGCCGGTCACGCGGTGCCGGGCTGGCTCGGGGCGACGTACACCTCGATCGTCGTCTCCATGGTCGCCGCCGTCGCCTTCGGCGCGATCGGCCGTCGCCGGGCCGCTTGAGTCCACGGCCGCCTCGCCCGGTGCACAACGGTTGTGCACCGGGCCGGTTCCGGACCTGACACCGACCCTCCGACTTCGGGATACTTGCGCAATGCTGAATTCCGCACTGCGCAGCCGCGCCGAGTACGCCGAGCTCGGCGCCGAGGGGCTCGCCAGTCGCACCACCCCTGAACGGGACGCCGCCACCGTCCGCGCCGTCGAGGAACTGCTCGAGGGCCGGGAGTCGGTGCTCGACCTGTGCTGCGGCTACGGGCGGATCGCGCTGCCGCTGCGCCGGGCCGGCAAGGTGGTTCGCGCGCTGGACATCTCGCCCAACCTGGTCGCCGCCGGCCAGGCGCAGGCCGCCGAGCAGGACCTGAAGATCGACTGGGCGATCGGCTCGATGACCGACCTGCCGTACCGGTCGGACTCGTTCGACGCGGTGATCTGCCTGTGGACCGCGTTCCACGAGCTGTTCGCCGAGGACGAGCAGCTGTCGACGATCTGGGAGATCTCCCGGGTGCTGAAGCCCGGTGGCCTGGCGGTGATCGAGGGCCCGATCTGGGGTCCGGCGACCGCCTCGGAGATCGCCAACGGGCTGCGGCAGGGACCGGAGCACCGGATCGTGACGACCGAGCACTTCGGCAGCAGCAGCATCCACTTCATTCACGACGAGGCCAGCTACGGCCGGCTCTGCGCCGCGGCCGGCATCAAGGACTACCAGGTCTACAAACGCGACTGGGGTGGCCGCCGTCGGCTGATTCTGGAGATTCACCAGCCGACGTCCAGCTGAAAAGACTGACAAATCAGGAAACGTGTGCGCCGCCCCGAATCGCCTTGCAGGGAACGGAAACGAAAGAGGCAGATCCCCACTCCACAATGGGGACCTGCCTCTTTCGCCGAGCAGTCTAAAGGCCGCCGAACGACGCCCGGAAAACTCAGCTTTTCGATTCAAGGTTCAAGAGAAAACGTTTCGCGTCGAGCCCGCCGGCGTAACCGGTGAGGGCCCCGTTCGCGCCGATCACCCGGTGGCACGGCAGGACGACGCACAGCGGGTTCGCGCCGAGCGCCGTGCCGACCGCCCGGGCCGCCTTCGGCCGCTCGATCTCGCCCGCCAGTTCGCCGTACGTGGTGGTCCGGCCGTAGCTGGTGTGCTGCGGCAGGTCGCTGAGCACGAGCCGCTGGAACGGGGTGGCCAGCGTCAGGTCGACGGCCAGCTCGAAGGTTTTCCGGCGTCCGTCGAGGTACTCGTCCAGTTGCCGGCGGACGTCGTCGAGCGGTCCGGCCTGGCGCAGGACGCGCGGAGAGATCGTCTGCGCGAGCCGGTTCGTCAGCGTCTCCTCGTCGCCGAAGGAACTGGCGACGACCTTGCCGCCGGCCACGGCCAGCAGGAGCCGGCCGATCGGGGAGTCGTGCAAGGTGTAGGACACGTCCGCCTCCGGCAGCACCGGCGGACGGGAAGGACGGGGTCCGCCGAGCTGGGCCAGGCGGCGTTCGAGGTCATTCATCATCTGCTCCGAGGGTCGTGCGCAAGGTGGCCAGGGCGTCGCTGACCAGCCGACGGGAGGCGGCCGGGGTGGTGCCGAGGGCAGCGGCCACCCCGTGGTGGTCCAGGTCGCCGACGTACTTCAGCGTGACGGCGACCCGCTGCCGCTCCGGCAACGCGTTCACCGCCTTCCACAGGATCGGATCGGGCCACTCGGCGGCGTCCGGTCCGTCGACCGCGACAGGTGGCGCCTCCTCCAGCGGGCTCTGTGGTCTGCGGGCCCGGTGCACATCGGTGGCACACCGCGCGGTGATCGTCAGCAACCAGCTGCGCAGGTTCCGCGCCGAGGTGAGCTTCGGGTACGCCGCGTACGCCTTCTCCCAGGCGCGCTGAGCCACGTCGTCGCCGTCGACCCGCCCCGCCAGGGCGCGGGCGAGCCGGACGACGTCGCGCCAGTGCTCGTCGAGCAGCAACTGGAACGGCGGCAGGCTCGTCTTCTTCGCAACCATCACGTCAGTAGAACGCACTCGCGCGGCCGGGTGTGAGGGGCACCGGCACCCGACCGTTCGCGGACAGCCGTCCCGGATGGCGAGATTGTCTAGTTTCTTGATCGACTTTGATGAGACAGTGTTCGACATGACGACGACCGGTGAGCACCGCGGCGAGGGCCGGACGGTCACGCTGCCGGTGCTGACCACCCGTCTGCTCACCCGCCGTCGGGTCATCGACCAGATGCTGACGGCCAGCGCCACCTGTCGCTGACAGGCCGCTGTCCCGGTCCGGTACGCCGGACCGCTCGCCGATCCCGGGCCCGTCGCGGCCCGCTGAATCCCATCCACCGGTCGCGGTGACGTTGTCGCAGGTCCGCTACCGGGTTCATCCCTGCCCCGAGGGAGTGCCATGTCCGTCCATGCGTTCAACCCTGCCCAGAACCGCCGTCCCGGGCTCAGCGTCGTGCCCGACCACACCGAGGAGCGGCCGGTCGACACCGACCTGTTCCGGTCCGTCTTCCGCCGGCACGCCGCGGGCGTCGTGGTGATCACCGCGGACGCCGGCCACGGCCCGGCCGGCTTCACCGCGACCTCACTGGTCTCGGTCAGCTCGCTGCCACCGCTGGTCTCGTTCTCGATCGCCACCTCCGCGTCCAGCTGGCCGACCGTCCAGGCCGCGCGCAGCCTGGTGGTCAACTTCCTGGACGCCGGCCAGCGCGACCTGGCCGGCCGGTTCGCGACCAGCGGCATCGACCGGTTCGCCGAGCCGACCCGGTGGTCCCGGCTGCGCACCGGTGAGCCGGTGCTCGACGACGCGCCGAGCTACCTGCGGGCGCTGGTCGAGCACCGCTTCGCCGTCGGGGCCAACCACATCGTCGTCGCACGGCTGGCCGTGCACGCCGAGCGCCGGATCCACGACCCGCTGCTCTACCACGACGGCCAGTACGTCACCACCGCCTGAAAACCCCTGCTCCGAAGAGGAATCCCACATGCTGAAGAACAGACTCGCCGTCCTGGCCGGAGCCGCTGCGGCGATCACGCTGCTGGCCGGCTGCGGCGGTGACGCCGCGGCCGGGGGCGGCCCCAAGCTCGCGCTCGACGCCGCGCTGCCGGCCTCGGTGCCCGACGGCGCCCGGATCGTCGTCGGCGACCCGACCACGCAGAAGGCCCTGGAACTGTCCGGGCAGCTCGGCAAGGTCACGAAATTCGTCCAGTTCGCCAACCTCAGCGGCGGTCCGCAGACCACCGAGGCGTTCCGGGCCAAGGCGCTGGACGTCGGCGCGGTCGCCGAGATCCCGCCGATCCACGCCACCTGGACGGGGCTGAACGTGCGGATCGTCGCCTCCAAGTTCCGCCAGGACCCGCTGAACCACCCGATCTACGAGCTCGGCGTCGCGCCCGGCGTCGAGGTGAAGACGCTCGCCGACCTGCGCGGCAAGAAGGTTGCCTACAGCCCCGGCCAGGCGCAGGGTGCGCTGGTGCTCAAGGTGCTGAAGAAGGCGGGCCTGACCAAGGAGGACGTCGAGCTGGTCGAGCTGCCCAGCACCGGCGACATCTACCCCAACGCGCTGGCCGCCCGGCAGGTGGAGGTCGCCCCGATCGGCGGCGTCGCGATCAAGCGCTACCTGAGCAAGTACGGCAAGGACGGCGCGACCACGATCCGGCACGGCCTACGCGACGACGCCGCGCACCTCTACGTGCAGACCGCGTCGCTGGAGGACGAGGGCAAGGCCGCCGCGATCCGCGCGTACGTCGCCGCCTGGGGTGTGGCGCAGGACTGGATCGACAAGCACCCGAAGCAGTGGATCGAGGGTTACTACGTGAAGGACCAGGGACTGAGCCAGGCCGACGGCGAGTGGCTGGTGGACAACGCCGGCCACCCGGAGATCACCGCCGACTGGAGCGCCGCGATCGAGCGGCAGCAGGAGACCATCCAGCTGCTTGCCAAGGAAACCGGCAACGAGGAAATCAAGGCCGCGGACCTCTACGACCTGCGGTTCCAGGCGGTCGCGGCCGAGGCCATCAAGGCCGGGGCCGCCAAGTGAGCGGCCAGACCGCGACGATCGGCGGCGTACGGGCGAAGCGGGAGCAGCAGGCCGTCACCACCCGGCCGGTACGGCGTCGCCGGCGGCTGGGACCGGGCAAGCCGATCCGGTTCGGCGCGGCGATCGGACCGGTGCTGCTGCTGGCGATCTGGAGCATCGGCTCGGCGGCCGGCTGGCTCGACCCGCGGGTGCTGTCCGCGCCGTGGACGGTTGTCACCACCACCGGCGACCTGATCGCGGACGGGCGGCTGCAGTCCAACCTGCTGACCTCGACCCAGCGGGCCTTCGTCGGCCTGGGGCTCGGCATCCTGCTCGGAACGGTGCTCGCGCTGGCGTCCGGCCTGAGCCGGATCGGCGAGGCGGTCCTGGACGGCCCGATCCAGATCAAGCGGGCGATCCCGTCGCTGGCCCTGCTGCCGCTGCTGATCCTGTGGCTCGGCATCGGCGAGACGATGAAGATCACCACCATCACGCTCGGCGTCTTCGTGCCGATCTACATCCACACCCACAACGGCCTGCGCACGATCGACAGCCGCTACGTCGAGCTCGCCCAGACCGTCGGCCTGTCGCGCTGGACGTTCGTCCGTCGGGTCGTGCTGCCGGGGGCCCTGCCGGGCTTCCTGCTCGGCCTGCGGTTCGCGGTGACCGGGGCGTGGCTGTCGCTCGTGGTCGTCGAGCAGATCAACTCCACCAGCGGGATCGGCTACATGATGGAGCTGGCCCGCACCTACGGGCAGACCGACATCATCATCGTCGGTCTGGTCCTGTACGGCATTCTCGGGCTGCTCTCCGACGGAGCCGTCCGGCTGATCCAGAGGAAGGCACTGTCATGGCGACGCACACTGGCGGACTAGTCCTCGAGAAGGCGGTCGAGGTCCGCGGCCTGGTCCGCTCGTACGGCGACCGGGCGGTGCTCGACGACCTCGACCTGAGCATCGCGCCCGGCGAGTTCGTCGCGCTGCTGGGCAAGAGCGGGTCCGGCAAGAGCACCTTGCTCCGGGCCCTGGCCGGCCTGGACCACGACGTGGACGGGCACGGCGAGCTGGTCGTGCCGGCGAACGTGTCGGTGGTCTTCCAGGACTCCCGGTTGTTGCCCTGGGCCCGCGTCCTGGACAACGTCGTGCTGGGCCTGCGGACTGCGAACGCCGAGAACCGCGGCCGGCAGAGTCTGGCCGAGGTCGGGCTGGCCGGTCGCGAGAAGGCCTGGCCCAACGAGCTCTCCGGCGGTGAGCAGCAACGGGTCGCCCTGGCCCGGTCGCTGGTCCGCGAGCCGGAGCTGCTGCTCGCGGACGAGCCGTTCGGCGCCCTGGACGCGCTGACCCGGCTGAAGATGCACGCGCTGCTGCGCAAACTGTGCGCGGCGCACCGGCCCGCCGTCCTGCTGGTCACCCACGACGTCGACGAGTCGATCGTGCTCGCCGACCGGGTGATCGTGCTCGACGAGGGCCGGGTGGCCGCCGAGCAGCGGATCGAGCCGGCGATCTCGCGCAGCCCGGCCGATCCCGGCTTCGCCGCCGTCCGGTCCCGGCTTCTGGATGCCCTGGGGGTTTCGCTGTGAGCAAGCAGTTGCACCTGAACGCCTTTCTGATGAGCACCGGCCACCACGAGGCGTCGTGGCGGCTGCCGGAGAGCAACCCGCTGGCCAACACCGACGTCGAGCACTACCGCGAGCTGGCCCGGATCGCCGAGCGCGGCAAGTTCGACTCGGTCTTCTTCGCCGACTCGCCGGTGCTCTTCAGCGACGTCGGCCGGCGACCGGCGGGATCGCTGGAACCGACCGTGCTGCTCACCGCGATCGCCGCGGTGACGTCCCGGATCGGGCTGATCGCGACCGCCAGTACGACGTACAACGAGCCCTTCAACCTGGCCCGGCGGTTCGCCAGCGTGGACCACGTCAGCGCCGGGCGGGCCGGCTGGAACGTGGTGACGACGGCCGGGCCGGAGGCGGCGAAGAACTTCAACCTGGCCGACCAGCCGGCGCACGCGGAGCGGTACGAGCGGGCGGCGGAGTTCCTCGAGGTCTCGTTCAAGCTGTGGGACTCCTGGCAGGACGACGCGACGCTGGCCGACAAGGAGTCCGGGGTCTGGGGCGAGAACGCCCACGTGCGGCCGATCGAGCACGTCGGCCGGCACTTCCAGGTGCGGGGGCCGCTCAACCTGCCGCGGTCGCCGCAGGGGTACCCGCTGATCGTGCAGGCCGGATCGTCCGAGGACGGCAAGGGCCTGGCGGCGCGGTACGCCGAGGCGGTCTTCACCGCGCAGCAGACGCTCGCGGACGCGCAGGCCTTCTACAGCGACCTGAAGGCCCGGACCGCGGCGCTCGGCCGGAACCCCGACGGCCTGAAGATCCTGCCGGGCATCGTGCCGGTGATCGGTGCGACCGAAGCCGAAGCGCTCGCCCTGGAGCGGGAGCTGGACGAGCTGATCAAGCCGGAGTACGCGCGGGAGCAGCTGGCCCGGACGCTCCGGGTGAAGCCGGAGGACCTGCCCTTCGACCGGCAACTGCCGGCAGACTTGCCGGACGAGGACGAGATCGAGGGCGCGAAGAGCCGCTACACGCTGATCGTCACGCTGGCCCGGCGCGAGCAGCTGACCGTGCGCGAGCTGATCGGCCGGCTGGGCGGCGGCCGCGGTCACCGCACCTTCTCCGGTACGCCGGAGCAGGTGGCCGACGCGATCCAGGAGTGGTTCGACGCCGGCGCGGCCGACGGCTTCAACATCATGCCCGCGGTGCTGCCGTCCGGGCTGGTCGCCTTCGCGGACCATGTCGTCCCGCTGCTGCAGCAGCGCGGCCTGTTCCGCACCGAGTACACCGGGACGACCCTGCGCGACCACTACGGCCTGCCTCGTCCTTCCGGCCGCCGCGAGCAGGACCCGAGCAAGTCGTTGCAGGAGGCAACCGCCTGAGCCGGGCCCTCAGCCGATCCGGACGACCAGCTTGCCGCCGGCGCCGCCGTCCTCCATCAGCTGATGGCCTTCGGCGATCTCGTCCAGCGTGTCGCTGAGCATGCCGGTGAAGCAGACCGTGCCGTGGACCGCGGTGGCCCGGAGCGTGTCGGGCAGCACGTTGGTGCCGACCAGTTCGAGCGCCGCGGTCACCCCGGCGGGCAGATCTCCCGGACCTGGGCCGCGCCGTCGCCGTCGTCCACCAGCGGGTGGTCGACCTTGATCCGGATCCAGCCGGCGGGTGGATCCGGCAGCGGTCCCCGGCTCATCAGGTCTTTGGCCGCCACCGGGCCGGGCAATACCACCGCGCGCATTGTTTTGACCGTCGAATTAGCGGTTCGCAGTTCCCGAGCAACCGATTTCCGGTGCTGGGCGCGCCCGATTGCGAAGGTGCCGAAAAGGCGTGCCAGAGTTGTCCTCATGGCGAAACGCCCGAGCGTCGTGGCTCATCGCGGCGCGAGTGAGATCAGTCCCGAGCACACCCTGGCGGCCTATCAGCGGGCGGTGACCGCGGGAGCGGACGGCCTCGAGTGCGACGTCCGGCTGACCTCCGACGGCCACCTGGTCTGTGTGCACGACCGGCGGATCGACCGGACCTCCACCGGCCGCGGTGTGCTGTCGACGATGAGTCTGGAGGAGCTCGACGTCTTCGACTGGGGCTCGTGGAAGAACCCGTGGGCCGAGCTGGACGACGAGTCCGAGCTGGCCGGCCCCGACCTGACCAAGGTGCTCACCCTGGAGACGCTGCTCGCGACGGTGCGGGACGCCGGCCGCCCGATCGAGCTCGCGATCGAGACCAAGCACCCCACCCGGTACGCCGGTCTGGTCGAGCGCCGGCTGATCGAGACGCTCGACCGGTTCGGCTGGGCGCACCCGAAGGTCGGCTCGGAGTCGCCGGCCCGGGTGATGTCGTTCTCCTGGCTGTCGCTGCGCCGGATGCGGTCGATGGCGCCCGGTGTCCGCACCGTCCTGCTGATGGACCGGATCCCGCTGCGGTTCCGCGACGGCTCCCTGCCGACCGGCGTCTCGTACGCCGGACCGAGCGTCGAGCTGGTCGCCGCGCACCCGGAGTACGTGGACCGGGCGCACAAGCACGGCCACCAGGTGCACGTGTGGACGGTGAACACCGCGGAGGACGTCCGGTACTGCCACGCCCTGGGGGTGGACGCGATCATCAGCGACCGCCCCGAGCTGGCCGTCGCCACGCTGGCCGAGCACCCCGATCGCCCGCCGCTGCCAGCCGCCCGGTCCCGGCGGCGGACCGGTCTGCCCAGGTGATTGTGCGTGACCCCGTGAATGCAACTAGTCATCATTTCCGGGCGAATTTGTCATTTGTGTCACAACTTCCGCACTGCCGGTGTGATGTTCTGCCTGACTGTGTAACGGAATACCGGGTGGTGTTTTCAACGGCGTGATGATGGGCAGATGTGCTAGTGCTGTACCGACTCGAGGAGACCCTGCTTGTCCTCTGCGACCTTGCCTGCCGACGTGAGCGTTGTGGACGTCGTCCTGCCGCACGAAGTGTCTGCGGTGGCGGACGCCCGACGCCGTCTGCTGGGCTATCTCCAGCGAGCCCGGGTCGCCGACAACGTACGCGACGACGCGCAGCTGGTGCTGTCCGAACTGCTCTCGAACGCGATCCGGTACGCACCGCCGCTGCCCAGTGGCGACGTCCGGGCCGCCTGGTGGCTGGACAAGGCGGGCATCCACCTCGAGGTCACCGACGGCCGGGGCGAGACCGAGCCGCAGCGGATCAGCGACGCCCACCCCGAGTCCCTCGGCGGGCGCGGGCTGGCCATCGTCGACGTGCTCACCTCCGCCTGGGCCGTGCGCACCTCCGACCGCCAGCGCACCGTGCACGCCGTCGTCCCGCTCTGAGGGCGGCGCCGGACTAACTGCGGGCGGGCAGATCCTGCAAGACTGCGGGCATGGGAAAGAAGTCGCGCAACCGCGCCAAGAACACGACGACCGTCACGCTCGACCCGGCCGACCTGGTCGACGTGGGCCCGCGGGAGCCCTGTCCGTGCGGTTCCGGCAAGCGGTTCAAGCAGTGCCACGGCAAGGACCGGGCGCAGGCCGCCGACGCGTTCGTGGTCCGGCCGTTCGAGGGCCTGCCGGCTGAGTGCGACCTGATCGCGTTCCGCGAGATCGTGCCGGCCGGGACCGCCGAGGTGACGCTGGCCGGTGAGCACCAAGACCGCAAGGTCACCCTGGTCACCCTGCTGCCGATGGCGATGCCCGGCCTGGTCCGCGACGACGAGTCGATCTGGATCGGCCTGCAGACGCACGCCTCCTCCGGCGACCCGAGCCGCGACGTCGCGCACGCGATCACCGCGGCCCTGGAGACCGAGCCCGGCAACCCGATCCAGCTCGGCGACCTGCTCAAGGACGGCCCGCGCCTGCAGGACCTGCTCGACACCAGCAAGCCGATCGTGGCGAAGGTGCACGAGGGTTTCGACTTCTGGGTCGGCGAGAACGTCGAGGACCCGACCGGTGAGGTCGCCGCGGGCCTGGAGCGGGCGAACGCCGCCGCGGCCCCGACCGTCCGGCTGGAGTCCGTCGAAGCGGCGTACTGGACGCAGATCGGCGACCGCCGCTACCTGCGCTGGGTGCTGCCGTACGCCGAGGACGAGCTGCTGGACGCACTGGCCCGGCTGCACGCCGCGGGCAACTCGGCCCTCACCGACGGCAGCCGCCTGATCGGTTCGTTCCGGGCCCTCGGCGTGCTCGCGCCGGTCTGGGAGCTGCCGGCCGACACCGAGGCCGCGGACCTGGAGAAGCCGGCCGCCGAGTTCGCCACCGCGCTGGAGAAGGCACTGGCCGCGGACGCGGCACTCACCACCGAGGAGCGCGCCGCCCGAGCGGGCCTGGCGAGCCGCCAACTCACCATCCGCTGACCCGATCGGCTCGACCCCACCTCGTACGGCGAGCTGGAACAGGCATCCGGGACCTCGGACACGTTATTTCCTGTCCGAGGTCCCGAGATCCTGTCCGAGGTCACCGCCTGATGTCCCGGAGCTCCACGTCCGCGGCGGCCGGGGGGACACGCGAAAAGCCCCGCACCTGAAGGGGTGCGGGGCTCTTCGAACGTGGACGGCCCAAGTCCTGCTGACGGGGGAGCAACAGGGCCTGGGCCTAGGCATGAAGAGTACTCACAACCAGGGCCCTCGACAACCCCCGATTTCACTCCGCGTGTCGCTGCCCTTACTTGCGCCTTCAACCATGCCCTGCGCCTGCGACCAGGCCGATGCGTCACAGCACGAGGGGGTCACGCAGCACCGGGCAGGACATGCAGCGCGGGCCGCCCCGGCCGGAGCCCAGCTCGGACCCGGAGATCCGGATCACCTCGATGCCGGACTCCTCCAGCCGCGCGTTGGTCTCGACCGTGCGCTCGTAGGCGATGCACACCCGCGGTGCCAGCGCGAGGGTGTTGTTGCCGTCGTCCCACTGCTCGCGCTCGGCGGTGACCGGGTCCAGCCCGGTGTCGATCCGGCGCAGCGTGTCGATGCCGAGCGCCTTGGCCGCGGCGACCAGGAACGGCTCGGGCTCGGCGACGTGCAGCTGCTCGCCATCGGTGGTGACCGCCAGCGCCCGCATCTCCTCGGCCATGTTCGGGTACATCAGCACGGCGTCGACGTCGACCATCGTGCAGACGGTGTCCAGGTGCATGGTCGCGCGCTGCTGGGCGATCGGTACGGCGAGCACGGTGTGCGCGAGGTCCTTGGCGAACACCCGGCGGGCCAGCCGCTCCACCCCGGCCGGCGTGGTCCGCTCGCCGACGCCGACCGCGAGCACGCCGGGACCGAGCGCCAGCACGTCACCGCCCTCGACGTGCTCGAGCTGGTGGTCGTACACCTTGTCCGCACCGGCGAAGCGCGGGTGGAACCGGTAGATCAGCTCGGTCAGCTGGGTCTCGCGGACCCGGGCCGGCATCGCCAGCGAGGTGACCGCGACCGAGTCCCGGATCCAGACGCTGGAGTCCCGGGTGAAGAGCAGGTTCGGCAGCGGGTCGATCAGGAAGTCCTCGTCGGCCAGCAGCGAGGTGACCAGCCCGCCGGCGCGGACCTCGTCGTTGCGGACACCGGCCATCAGCGCTTCCGCCAGCTGCTCGGGATCCAGTGCGGTGAGCGCGGTCCGCAGGTAGTCGCGCAGGCTGTCGCCGAGCCGCAGGTCCTCGGTGGCGCCGGTGACAGCGGTGGCCCGGGCCTCGGGGTCACCGAGCGCCTCGGTCAGCAGCCGGCCGAGGTACAGCACCTCCACGTCGCGATCGCGCAGGGCCTGGGCGAACGCGTCGTGCTCGTCCTGCGCGCGGCCGACCCAGGGAATCCCGTCGAAGAGCAGCTTGTCGTTGTTGCGCGGGGTCAGCCGGCGCAGCTCGTTGCCCGGCCGGTGCAGCATCACCGTCCGCAGCGGCCCGACCTCGCTGTCGACGCCATATGCCTCAGTCATGCCTGTGCCCTCTCGATCGAGACTCGTCCCACCACGCTACGGCAGGCCCCGCACGGGTGCGTGGATGCGTGATTCTGTCTGATTGTCCGACAATTCCTGCCCAATACCAACTCGACCGCCGTCGTTCGAAAGAACGAGATGTCCACAGCCTGCCGGTGCGGAGGACAGTGATCGGCTCCGGAGCAATTAGGCTGCGGTGCTGTGTCCGGGAATGATCAGCCGTCGGTCGAGCAGCAGCGCGCGGTCGCCTGCGTGATTCCGGCCAAGGACGAGGCCGCGCGGATCGCCGCCACGGTGGACGCCGTGCGCAAGATCGTCGGCGTCGACCTGGTCGTGGTGGTCGACGACGGCTCCACCGACGGCACCAGCGAGGAGGCCGAGCGGGCCGGCGCCGTGGTCGTCCGGCACGAACGCAACCGGGGCAAGGCCGCGGCGATGGAGACCGGCGCCGCGGAGGTCGCCCGTCGCGACGGCGCCCGCCCGCGGCACCTGCTTTTCCTGGACGCCGACCTGACCGACACCGCGACCGGCGCCGAGCCGTTGATCGCCCCGGTGCAGGCCGGGCAGGCCGACATGACGATCGGCACGCTGCCGGCCCAGGTCCGCGCCGACGGCAGCAAGGCCGGCGGTCACGGGTTCGTCGTCCGGCTCGCGCGGGACGGCATCGCGCTGGCGACCGGCTGGGCGCCGGAGCAGCCGCTGTCCGGTCAGCGGTGCCTGACCCGCGCGGCCTTCGACGCCGCGGTCCCGCTGGCGAGCGGCTTCGGGGTGGAGACCGCGCTCAGCATCGACCTCGGCCGCAAGGGTTTTCGCATTCTCGAGGTGCCGATCGAGGTCCGGCACCGGGCCACCGGCACCGACTGGCGTGGCCAGTTGCACCGGGGCCGCCAGTTCCTGCACGTACGCCGTGCGCTGGCCGCCCGCAGCGCGCTGCCCCCGCGGAAGGCGCTATGAGCACCGACCAGTCCACCGGCGAGCAGATCGCGCGCGCCGAGCGTGACGGCCGGCGCGCGGTCGGGTTGTACCTGGTCTCGGCCGCGCTGATCGTCGCCGTCGGGCTGCTGGGCCCGTCGGTGGTCGTGCTGACGCTGACCAACCGGCACGCCTGGCTCCCGTCGTACTGGTTCGACGCCAAGCCGAACGACTGGCTGGTGTCGGTGATGATCTACGTCGCCATCCTGCTCGGCGGGTACGGCGTCTTCCTGGCGGCCCGGGCGCTGAAGAACGGCTGGGCCCCGCAGGTCCGCCGATTGGTTGCCCTAGGCATCGGTACGACGGCGGCGATCACGCTGGTGCCGCCGATGGCCTCGGGCGACGTGCTCATCTACGCGGCGTACGGGCGGATCATGTCGCTCGGCGGCAACCCGTACACGACCGCACCGGCCGACACCATCCGGCTCGGCTACGACTCGGTGATCGCTGCCACCGAACGGCCGTGGCAGGGCGCGCGCAGCGTCTACGGGCCGATCGCGACCTGGATCCAGTGGTTCTCCTCCTGGGTCGGCGGCGACTCGATGCAGCTGACCGTTTGGATGCTGCAGCTGACGGTCGCGGTCAGCCTCGTCGTCACCGGCCTGCTGCTGCTCAAGCTCGTCGGCCCCAACCCGGTCAACCGCCGTCGCGTGGTGATGCTCGGCCTGGCCAACCCGCTGATCCTGTGGACCGTGCTGGCCGGCGCGCACAACGACGCGATCGCGGTGATGTTCGCGGTGGTCGCGCTGGTGCTCTTCCGCCGGCACGTCTTCGCCGCCGGCCTGATGCTCGGCGTCGCCGGCTGCACCAAGTTGTCGATCGGCCTGGTCGGCGTGGCGATGCTCTGGTCGCTGCGCGACGACCGGCGCCGGGCGCTCCAGTTCTGCGCCGGTGGCGCGATCGCGATGATCGGCCTGTACTCCGTGGTCGGGCTGCAGGCGTTCCAGCAGGCCCGGTCGCAGACGTCGTTCATCTCCACCGGCACGCCGCACAAGGTGATCTTCAGCTTGTTCGACCTGTTCCTGCCCGGGCCGCTGGTCCGGACGGTGATCGGTGTCGCGGCCTGGATCGGGCTGGTGCTGGTCGCCATCCTGCTCTCGCAGGTGTTCCCGAAGTCGCTGGTCCCGCGGACCCATCCTGAGGACCGGACCCCCGACGCGATCCGCTACACCGCGATCTACGCGGTCGCCTGGCTGCTGACGGCGATGTACTCGCTGCCCTGGTACGACGTGATCGCCTGGATGGCGCTGGCCGCGGTGGCCGGCTCGAAGGTCGACAAGCTGATGGTGATCCGGACGACGATGCTCGCGATCGCCTACGTGCCCGGCCGCGATCCGAACGCCCGCCAGGTCGCCGCCTCCCTGTCGGACTCGCTGGAGTGGTTCAGCGCCCGGCTGCGGGACACCGTCGCCCCGGCGGTCGAGCTGGCCGTGCTGATCGGGCTGATCCTGTGGGCCCGGCGCGGCGGGGCCCAGTGGTGGCCGTACGACTGGCCGCGGCGCAAGGCCAAGGCGAAGTCCGAGCAAACCGTCAGCCAGTAGCCGACGGCCTCCGGCCGCACTACTCTCGGCCGGATGCACAAGCTGTCAGGCGCGGGCCAATACGCGGCCGCTGAGCCGAACCACTTCGCCGAGCACCTGCGGACCGAGTCGCTGTCGGTCGGCACGTACTCGATCCCGGCCGGTGGGGTGGACGACCAGGCGCCGCACCGCGAGGACGAGATCTACGTGGTGACGTCCGGCCGGGCCAGCATCGTGACGCCCGGTGGCGCCGAACCGGTCGGTCCCGGCGACGTGCTGTTCGTGCCCGCCGGGGAGCCGCACCACTTCGCCGAGGTCACCGAGGACCTCGCCCTGCTCGTCTTCTTCGCCCCGCCGTACTCCGGCCGCTGACGCATCCCAGCGTCCGGCGACCCTGGCGCTGTGGCCTCAGGACCGCCGGACGCCGCGAGGCTGGTCAGCCCCAGAGGTCGTGGCCGGCGGCGACGGCCTGGGCCAGCACCGACTTCACCGGTTTGCCGAGTGCGTTGGCCGCGGTGACCACGTCTTCGTACTCGGGCTGCACGTTGACCACCTGACCGCCGTACCGGGCGATCTTCACATGGATGGACTGGCCGCCGACCTCGACGCTGGCGAACTCGCGGTCCGCCGCGTGCTTGCGGATCGGGAACTCCCGCAGCCCGATCGCAGAGGTCTCGGTCAGGATCACGGCCCGGACCACCTCGGCGTTCGCGCTGCTGACCAGCACCGACAGGGTGTGCGCCGGGCGGCCCTTTTTCATCAGGATCGGGGTCAGCCAGGCGTCGGCCGCGCCGGCCTGCAACAGCCGGGAGAGCACCTGCGGCCAGATCCGCGGGTCGAGGTCGTCGACGTTGGTCTCGTAGACCAGTTCGGTCGCGGGAGCGCCGACGGACTCGCCGATCACCACCCGGAGGATGTTCGGTACCTCGACCGGGTCACGGCCGCCGGCGCCGACACCGGTCTGCAGGATCCGCAGCGGCGGCATCAGGCCGAACTCGTCGGCCAGCGTGGCGAGCAGGGCGGCGCCGGTCGGCGTCGTCATCTCGTACGGCGCGGTGCCGCCGACCACCGGCGCTTCCGCCTCGGTCAGCAGATGCAGGACGGCCGGGCCCGGGACCGGGATCCCGCCGTGCTGCCCGCGCACCTGGCGACCGCCGCCGAGCGCGATGGTCGACACCACGATCCGGTCCAGCTCGAGCGAGACCGACGCGGCCGCGACGCCGACGATGTCCGCGATCGCGTCCAGCGCCCCGACCTCGTGGAAGTGCACGGCGTCCGGCTGCACCCCGTGCGCCGCCGCCTCGGCCCGGGCCAGCCGGGCGAACGTGTCCAACGCCCGCTCCCGCACTGCGTCGTCCAGCCCCGCCGCCTCGATCACCCCCCGAACCTCGGCCCAGCTCCGAGTCCCACCACCACCGGACCCGCTGTGCACATGTCCGTGCCCCGCCCCGACCCCATGCCCGTGGCCGCCCTCCACGCCTTCGCCGTGCTCGGTGCCGGCGTAGGCGGCGTTCGGGTCGTTTTCGGGATGAGGCTCGTCGTGCACGTAGACCGATGCCTTGGTGGCGGCGATCTGGTGCCGGACGGCTGCCTCGACGCGGACCGACAGCGACGGGTCGACGGCGGAGACCGCCGCATTCACCACCGTCGGGTCCGCCCCGGCGTCCAGGAACGCCCCGAGCAGCATGTCGCCGGAGGCGCCGGCGGAGCAGTCGATCCAGGCGACTCTCACGGGGACTTCACCTCGGCCGGCGCCGCGCGCCGAGCAACCCGCGCCGCGAAGACTGCGGCCCCGAAGCCGTTGTCGATGTTCACCACGGTCACCCCCGGCGCGCACGAGTTCAGCATCGCCAGCAAGGCGGCGAGCCCACCGAACGACGCCCCGTAGCCCACCGAGGTCGGTACGGCGACCAGCGGTACCCCGACCAGCCCGCCGACCACGCTGGGCAGCGCGCCCTCCATTCCGGCGACCACGATCAGGCAGTCCGCGACCGCGAGCCGCTCGCGTACGCCGAGCAGCCGGTGCAGCCCGGCCACGCCGACGTCGGTGATCAGGTCGACGCCCGCGCCGAAGACCTGCAGGGTCGTCGCGGCCTCGGCGGCGACCGGCGCGTCCGACGTACCGGCAGCGACGACGGCGACCGTGCCGCGCGCCGGCGGCGGCGTACCGAGCATCGCGGTCCGGCCGACCGGGTCGACGACCGCCTCGGGTAGCTCGGCGCCGACGACCTGCTGGGCCTCGGGCGTCAGGCGGGTGGCGAGCACGGCGCGGTCGGGGTGGGTGGCGTGCAGGGTGCGCAGCAGCTCCACGACCTGGGCGGGCGTCTTGCCGGCGCCGTAGACCACTTCCGCGTCGCCTGTGCGCTCCAACCGGTCGGTGTCGAGCCGGGCGTAACCGAGGTCGTGCACGCCGGGCTGGGGTCCGGGGTCAGGCAGATGAGTCACGTCGTGAATCTACGTGGCGGTGCCGGGATCCGCAGATTCGAGGTTGTCCCGCGCCGACGTCGGCCACGCTCAGCAACGACCGGTCACTCAAGGGTTAGGCTCCGGACGTGTCTTCGACGTTAGCCGGTGCCTTCGCGCTCGTGGCCCTGTTCGTGGCGGTGCTCGCCCTCGTGTTCGCCATCCAGGCGCTGCGCGGGCAACTGCGAGCTGCCAAGGAGACCGCGAAGGAGCCCGAGGTGCTGCCGCCGACTCCGCCGTTGCCGGAGCCCAAGCCGGGCACGGTCGGCGCGGAGCTGCACCGGCTCGGCCACGAACTGGCGGAGGCCCGCGCGGAGTTGCGCCGGACGCTGCAGCACCTGGCCGTCGTTCGGTACGACGCCTTCGGCGACATGGGCGGCCGGCTGTCCTGGTCGGTCGCGCTGCTGGACGACAACGGCGACGGGGTGGTGCTGACCTCGATCAACAGCCGCAACGACGCCCGCTCCTACGCCAAGGAGGTGCGGGCCTTCGCGAGCGACGTCAAGCTGTCGCCCGAGGAGGAGCAAGCGCTCGAAACCCTGCGCACCCAGGCCGCCGCCGCACGGGCCCAGGCCCCCGCCGCGCCTGCTCAAGCCAGCACCCAGCCTGCTCAGGCCCCCGCCGCTGCGCAGGCCAACACCCCACCTGCCCCGGCAACCACTGCGCCTGTTCAGGCCGCAGCAGCGCCTGCCCAGGCCAAGGCAGCACCGCCGCAGGCCGCCGCCGCGCCCGCTCCGGCCCCCGCCGGATCGGCCCCGGCCTCGGCCCCCGCCGGATCGGCCCCGGCCCCGGCCCCGGCCCCGGCCGCATCAGCCCCGGCCGCACCCGCGCAGCCCGCCGCTCAGGAAGCCGCCCAGCGCTGACCTCACCGGGTCAGCGGCGCTTCGGCACCCGGACGACGAGCGTGCCCGGCTCCACCTCGGCGACCAGCGACCGGCCGGGGCCGATCCCGTCGCCGTCGAGCTGACGCTGGACGTCGGCCGCCGCGGTGATCTCCACCTTCCGCCCGGTCCGCCGCTCGAGGTACATGTCGGTCCGTTTGGTCCGCGTCATCACCCGCCAGAACAGCACCGGCCACTGCGTCACCCGCCGGGGCGCGATCACCACGACGTCGAGCAACCCGTCGTCCGGCCGCGCGTCCGGCAGCAGCGGGATGTTCGCCTGCAGCATGCCGACGTTGCCGATCACCACGGTCCGGACCCGGCGCTCGAACGGCTCCTCGTCGTCCAGCGCGATCCGGACCTTCACCGACGGGTGGTTGAAGTTCCGCGCCGCCGACACCAGGTACGCCGTCCAGCCGAGCTGGGCCTTGAGCTGTGCCGGGGCGCCGGTGATGATCGCGGCGTCCAGCCCGAGCCCGGCCATCACCGCGAACCGGTCGGTGTCCAGCCCGTCGCCGTGCACCTTGACCAGGTCGATCCGGCGGTCCCGGCCGTCCAGGATGCGCTCCAGCGCGTCGTCCAGGTCGAGCGGGATGTGCAGGTTGCGGGCGAGCAGGTTGCCGGTGCCGGCCGGGATCACCCCGACCGGGATCCCGGTCCGCGACAGCGCCGCGGTGACCACCCGGACGGTGCCGTCGCCGCCCGCGACCAGGACCAGGTCCGACTCGTTCTCGATCGCGCGTTTGGCCATCGCGTTGCCGGCGTCGTCCTCGCGGGTCTCCAGCCACAGCGGGTCGTCGAAGCCGCGCACCGCCAGCGCCCGGTCGACCTTGCGCCGGAACGCCACGCCGTCGCCGACCTTGATCGGGTTGACGATCACGGCGGCCCGGGGCGGGGGCTCGCCCGGGATCTCCGGGCTGGTCCGGCGGCGACGGCGGCGCAGCCCGGGACGCAGCCCGAAGCCGATCGAGGTGGCGGTCAGGATCGCCAGCCCGAGCGCCCAGCCGCCGACCACGTCGGACACGTAGTGCACGTTCAGGAAGATCCGGTCGGCGGACGCGAGCAGCACCGCCGCGATCGCCGGCAGCATCACCAGCACCCGGTACCGGCGCCGCCAGCCCCGCACCGAGGGCAGGACCACGCCGAGCGCGCCGGCCATCACGAACGCCGCGGCGGCATGCCCGGACACGTACGAGAAGGTCTCGATCTGCACCAGCATGCTGTCCGGGCGCGGGCGGTCGAAGGTGTGCTTCACCGCCTGGACCAGGCCCAGCTCAGCCCCGGCGGAGACCACCAGCCAGACCGTCAGCAGCCTGGCCCGGCGGTGCCACAGGTAGATCGCGACGCCGAGGATGAGCACGCGCGACGTCCACGGCAGGATCACCGCGCCCATCACCTGCCACAGGTCCACCCAGCCCGGCCGCGAGGCGCCGTACGCCGCGGCGCGGTCGGAGACCGACAGGTCCCAGCGGCGCAGCGGAGGCCAGTTCTGGAAGACCAGCAGGGTGACGACGGTGAAGGGCAGCGCACCCAGCACGACCGTGACGGCACGGCCGAGGTGACTGGGTGGATGGTGGTTCATCGCCCCTCTGCTACCCCCTCGAAGATTCCCGGCCGTCCGGCTGGTGCAAGCTCATCATCCCGAATAAAATTCCGCGCCTTCGACACACCCCGATAATGTGTGCGTGTGATCGATGCCAAACTGCTCCGTGACAACCCCGATGTCGTCCGCGCGGCCCTGACCAAGCGCGGCGAGAGTCCGGCCCGGGTCGACGAGATCCTGGTCGCCGACGGGGAGCGTCGATCGTCGATCGCCGCCTTCGAGGCGCTGCGGGCCGAGCAGAAGGGCCTCGGCAAGCAGGTCGCGCAGGCCAAGGGCGACGAGCGCGCCGCGCTGCTGGAGCGGACCAAGGCGCTGGCGGCCGAGGTGAAGGCCCACGAGGCGACCGCGAACGAGGCGGAGCGCCGCTTCGACCAGCTCTCCCGTGCCCTGCCGAACCTGGTCTCCGACGAGGCGCCGGTCGGCGGCGAGAGCGACTACGTGGTGGTGGAGGAGATCGGCAAGCCGCGCGACTTCGCCGCCGAGGGCTTCGAGCCGCGCGACCACCTGGAGCTCGGCGAGCTGCTCGGCGCGATCGACATGGAGCGCGGCGCGAAGGTGTCCGGCGCCCGGTTCTACTTCCTCAAGGGTGTCGGCGCCCAGCTCCAGCTCGGCATGCTGCAGCTGGCGATCAACCAGGCGGTGGAGTACGGCTTCACCCCGATGATCACGCCCACTCTGGTCAAGCCCGAGGTGATGGACGGCACCGGGTACCTGAACGCCCACGACGACGTCTACCGGCTGCAGGAGCCCGAGCTCTACCTGGTCGGGACGTCGGAGGTGTCGCTGGCCGGCTACCACATGGACGAGATCCTCGACCTGTCCGGCGGCCCGGTGCGGTACGCCGGGTGGTCGTCCTGCTACCGCCGCGAGGCCGGCTCGTACGGGAAGGACACCCGCGGGATCATTCGTGTCCACCAGTTCGACAAGGTGGAGATGTTCTCCTACTGCAGCCTCGAGGACGCCGAGGCGGAGCACCAGCGGCTGCTGGGCTGGGAGAAGGAGATGCTCGACAAGATGGAGCTGGCCTACCGGGTGATCGACACCGCGACCGGCGACCTGGGCGCCTCGGCGTACCGGAAGTTCGACTGCGAGGCGTGGGTGCCGACCCAGGGCGCCTACCGCGAGCTCACCTCGACGTCGAACACGACCGACTACCAGGCCCGCCGGCTGAACATCCGGCACCGTGACGCCGAGGGCAGGACCCGGCACGTCGCCACGCTGAACGGCACGCTCGCCACCACCCGGTGGATCGTGGCGATCCTGGAGACGCACCAGCTGCCCGACGGCTCGGTCCGGGTCCCGGCCGCGCTGCGCCCGTACGTCGGCGGCCGCGAGGTCCTCGAACCGGCCCGCGGATGACGGACGACTGGCGGCCGCGGGCGATCGCGCTCGACATCGACGGCACTCTCGTCGACCACGACGAACGCATCTCGACGGCGGTGGTCGACGCGGTCCGCCGTGCCGCCGCGCAGGTCCCGGTGATCCTGGCCACCGGCCGGTCCTGGCAGTCCACCCGGCCAATCGCCGAACTGCTCGGTCTGCCGGACGGATTCGTTGTCGTGAGCAACGGCGCGATGACGATCGGTTACCCCGGTGGTGAGGTGGTCGACGAGCGCACCTTCGACCCGTCGACGGTGATCGCCTCGGTGCGCGAGCACGCGCCGAACGCCCGGATGGCGGTCGAGGAGCACGACTTCGGCTACCGCGTCACCGCGCCGTTCCCGGACGGCGACCTCGGCGACGGCACCGCGATCCGGGTGGTCTCCGACGAGCAGCTCGCGCCGGAGCCGGTGACCCGGCTGATCATCCGTGACCCGGAGCAGTCGGAGGCGGACTTCGTCGAGCTGGCCGAACGCCTCGGCCTGCACGGGGTCAGCTACTTCGTCGGCTGGACGGCCTGGCTGGACATCGCGCCCGAGGGCGTCGACAAGAGCACCGGCCTGAAGGTCGCGCTGGCCCAGTTCGGCCTGGAGGCGGACGGTCTGCTGGCGATGGGCGACGGCCGCAACGACATCGAGATGCTGACGTACGCCGGCCTCGGCGTCGCGATGGGCGCCGCCCCGGACGAGGTGAAGGCCGCGGCCGACGAGGTCACCAAGACGGTCCAGGACGACGGCGTCGCCGCGGTGCTGAACCGCTGGTTCTGACCGACGGGCGGTCTGTCAAGCCTTTTTCTGCTGGTCGAACACTTGACCACGGCAACCACAAGGCCCGGAACCCCTGCTGGCGCAGGTGTTCCGGGCCTCGGTGTACGTCGAGCCGATCGACCGCTGGCGGGCCGAGGATCGGATCAGGCGACGCGGGTGCTGCGGGTCCGCGGGGCGGGCCCCGACTGGTCCACCACGGCGTCGAACGCGTCCAGGACGGCGCTGACCTCGGGGCGGGGACGCGGTCTCTTGCTGGCCGGGCTCTGCCCCCGGCGGGCCCTGCGCAGGTGCCGCTTCACCGTGGACAGCGAGCACCCGAGCCGCATGGCCAGGGATTCCAGGCTGTCACTGGGGTACTGCGTGCGCAGCCGCAGGACCTCCTCGTGGCTGACCGGCCGGCGGGTCCCCCGCGCGCCGGCGAGCTGGTCGAAGTCGTCGGCCTGGACCTCGACGTCCAGGAGGTTGCGCATCGATCGACGCTGCGCGGCCGTCGTTCCCGCGACGAAGCCACTCACGTCGTGCTCGGCCACCGCGCTGAACAGGCAGTCGGTGAACAACGGGCAGGAGGCGCAGACCGCCTTGGCCTCCCGGACCAGCTGCTCGTACCGCTCCCTGGTCCGACGGGTCGCCGACGCGGGCGGCGGCTCCTCCATCAGGCGGTGCTGGAAAATGTCCGATCGTGCAGTGCAGCCGGTCATGGCCCCTTCCATGATGGAAGATGTGTCGACAGCCGCACGGGTGGTTCTGGCCCCCGGTGGGTTGGCGGTGTGGACAGTCATCGTGGCTCCCCAAGTTCCAGGACCCAGGTGAACGAACGATGAAGCACGTTCGAACTCCGGGCCCACTAGCTGATGGACCGACACTCAGTTGCCGACCCACCCCTGTTGTCCGGCGCGAAGACGCACCGATCCATTACTGTTGACGTCACCGAAGAGGATTTGGTTGCACCCAATTTCGCATCGGTCCCTCGACGTTCTTCCCGGTGTGGGTCGTCCCGGACCCGACGGTTCGGAACAAGGCCTACGACGCGTGCGATCCGCCCCTGGTTCCCCTCCGGCCTCCGCATGAAATCATGCGCAAACCCTGCACCGCATGGGAACTAGCTGCCTTTGCAGCATCCTGCCGTAACGGTCTGGTGACATTGTTCAACGGTCAATCAGATTGCCCGAGGAATGACCCCCAGGTGGTTGCGCGATGACTTGCCCAGACGGTAAGGGGGATCGCGGGAGCCGTTACGGTAGGCGGGTGTCAGACCGTGAAACCCCCCGCCTGGTGGCCACCGATCTCGACGGGACCTTGGTCCGCGACGACGGCACCGTCTCCGCCCGCACCCGCGCGGCCGTGCTCGCGATCCAGCAGGCCGGCGCGGTCTTCGTGATGGTCACCGCCCGGCCGCCGCGCTGGTTGCACGACCTGGCCGACCTGGTCGGCGCGCACGGCGTGGCGATTGTTGCCAACGGCGCCATTCTGTACGACGTCGGCCGGCGCCGGGCGATCCGGACCCGGCTGATCGATCCGGCCGTCGGCCTGGAAGTGGCCCGGGCGATCCGGGACGAGGTGCCGGACGTGGAGTTCGCGATCGAGCGATCGGACCGCTACGGACAGGAACCGCACTACCTGAACCGCTGGCCCCGCCCCGAGAACACCTTGATCGCCGGGATCGAGGAACTGCTGGCCGAGCCGGCCGCGAAGCTGCTCGTCCGGCACCGGAGTCTGCACTCCGACGAATTGCTGGCCCGGGTCGCGCCGCTGGTCGGCGAGCGGGTCGCGGCCAGCCACAGCGGCGGTCACGGCCTGGTGGAGATCGCCGCGAGCGGGGTGTCGAAGGCCGCGATGCTGGCCGATTTCGCCGCAGAACAAGGAATTTCCGCCGCCGAGACGATCGCGTTCGGCGACTCGCTGAACGACCTGCCGATGCTCGCCTGGGCCGGTACGTCGTACGGCGTGGCGAACGCGCATCCCGAGGTGCTGGCCGTCGTCGACCAGGTGTGCCGGACAAACGACGAGGACGGTGTCGCCACCGTCCTCGAAGAGTTGTTCAACCTCTAGTTGCTACAGGTACATCCCGCCGCTGCCCGGGCCGTCGGTGCGGCCGGTGGCCTGCGGGCCGCCCGGGAACGGGCTGTCCTCGGGCGTCAGCTGCTGACCGCCGGGCAGTGCGCGCCGCATCTGCTCCAGCTGCTGGCGAGCGGCCATCTGCTGGGCGAACAGCGCCGTCTGGATGCCGTGGAACAGGCCCTCCAGCCAGCCCACCAGCTGGGCCTGCGCGATCCGCAGTTCGGCCTCGGTCGGCGTGCTGTCGTCGGTGAAGTCGAGGCTCAGCCGCTCCAGCTCCTCGACCAGCTCCGGCGCCAGACCGCTCTCCAGCTCCTTGATCGAGGCAGCGTGGATCGACTTCAGCCGCTGCCGGGAGGCCTCGTCCAGGGGAGCGGCCTTCACCTCTTCGAGCAGCTGGCGAATCATGTTCCCGACCCGCATCACCTTGGCCGGCTGCTCCACCAGCTCCGTCACCGAGCGTGGTCCGTCGGACTGCTCGTCGTGCTCGCCACGCGGCGGGCCCTCGACCGCCATCCCGTCCGGGCCGACGATCAGCACCTTGCCGTCCTCGGTCCGTGTCCCCGCCATCGGAACTTCCTGGCCCTCGTTGCTGCTCTCACTCATCTTGTCATCCTAGAAGCTGGCCGAAGTCCCGCCCGTCAGGGATGCGGTACCCCGATCCGCCGGGCGAACGCAGGTCACACCCGCTGGGCGCGGGCGCGGTGCCGGCGGACGGCGTCCCGGTTGGAGCAGGCGGGGCTGCAGTAGCGCTGCCGGCCGCTGCGCGACAGGTCGGCGTACACGGTGTCGCAGCCGTCGGTGGAGCAGCGGCCGAGGCGGCTGATGCCGCGGCCGGCCAGGTGCAGCGCGGTGCCGGTGCTGATCAGCGTCGCCACCAGCCGCCCGACCGGTACGTCGTCGGGCCGGTAGTGCACGTGCCAGCCGTCGCCGGCGTGGTTGGTGAGCCGGGGATGCTCGGTGTACTTGGCGAGCATCGCGTTCACCAGCGCGACCCGTTCGTGCTCGTCGGTCGCGTCCACCACCGCGAGCCACTCGTCCAGCGCGACCCGGACGGCGGCGAGGTCGGCCGCGGTCACCTGGCGGTCGCGGACCAGGCGGCTCTCGACGCCGCTCTGCTCGCAGCGGGTGGCCAGCTCGTCGGGACTGTGGGCGGGGTCGGTGGCCAGGTTCACCGCGAGCAGGACCGCATCGGCGCCGTAAGGGTTGAGATGCATAATCCCATTACATCACGATGGCCGTATGACCCCCACACCCGAAGTCCACCGGCATCGCTGGCGGGTGGCGTCGGCCCACCCGGTCAGCGCCGGCCTGGTCGTCTACCGCCAGTGCTCCTGCGGCCAGTGGCAGGTGACCACCACCCCGCCGGAACCGGTCGCCGAAACCACTGCTCGCCGGACCGGCCTCCGCATAGTAGGTGCTTGAGGCAACAAAACGGGGGATGGTCCGGCGAGCCGCCGATCAGTTCAGCCGGCTGACCATCGGCAACCGCGACCGGGTCAGCAGCCACGCGAGCAGCCCGGCCAGCAACGGCACCAGCACGACGATCCCGGCGATCTCCCGCCACGGCACCGCGAAGTACGGCGAACCGAACGCCGCGTGCGCGGTATAGCCGTAGAGGGCGCCCACGCCGACTCCCAGCAGGCAGCCGATCTGGCCGAGCATCCAGGCCTGCGCGGCGGCCAGGCTGCGCCTCCGGCGCGGTGGTGCGCCGACCGCGGCCAGGGTGGCGAGGTCGGCGCGCCCCTCCGCCGCCGACAGCGACACCGAGATCGCGACCCCGAGCAGCGTGACCACCGACGCCGCGGCCAGGATGCCCGCGAACCAGTACTTCGCGGGGCTCTGGTAGCCGCGTTCGATCAGCAAGGCGTCGTCCTGGCCGAGTGCCACGGCCGCCGCGGACAGTTGGTCCTCGGTCGGCTCCCGGTTGAGCTCGAAGTGGACCTGCACCACCTGAACCTTGCCGAGCTTGGCCGCCGCCGCGGGGCTGATCAGCGAGGAGGTGCGGAACTGGCCGACGTTCGGCGTACCGGGAACGTAGGCCGCCGGGTGCCCGAAGGTGGGCGGGTTCGGCTCACCGGTCTCCTGCAGCAGGGCGGCTTTGCCGTTCGTCACCTGGTCGGCGGCCGGGACCACGATGCGGCCGGCCCGGAGCTCCGCCGCCGCCCGCGGGCCGTAGCCCTCGAAGCGCTCGAGGTGCGCCGGGTCGACGGCGAGCAGCATCGCGCCGGACACCCCGCTGGCGCTGTCAGGGCTGCCTTTGGTCGCCAGCACGGGCAGGTAGTCGCCGGTTCGCTGCGCGGAGTAGTGGGAGACGGTGCCCAGCGAGTAGGTGTCCTTGACGGGCAGCAGTTTCGCGACGCGCTCGACCAGTGCCGGCGAGTAGGTGACCGCAGTCGGTCCGCCGGTGCCGAACCGGATCAGAGCGTCACCGTGCCGGGCGCTCGGCACGTACTGCTCGGCTTCGGCTGCGAGCGCGTTCGAGACCGCGAACGCGGCCGCCGAGGTCGCGGCCACCGCCATCATGATCGCCGCGGCCGCCGGACCGGTGCGGTGCCGGTGCCGGGCCGCGTCGCGAACGGCGAGGCGTCCGCTCAGCGGCAGCATCCGGGCCAGGCCGGCCACCTTGGCGACCAGGCCGGGCAGCATCCACACGAGCGCGGCAATGACGGCGGTGATCCCGAGCAGCACCAGGGCGATCGGACCGGTCGGGGTCGCGGTCGGCTGGTAGAGATCGCTGGTCGCGTTCTCCTTGGCCTGCTGGTAAACGGCGCCGATCAGTCCGCTGCCGACCAGGGCGCAGGTGATGCCGGCGAGCAGCAGGGCCACGGAGACCGGGCGGATCCGGCCGGATGCCGTGGTGGCGGCGAACCGGCCGGACAAGGCGGCCATCGGCGCCTGCCGGCCGGCGCTGATCGCCGGGACGACCGCGGCGGCCAGGCCCGCGCCCAGCCCGAGCAGACAGATCACGGCCACCCGCAGCCAGGGAATCTGCCAGCCGGTGAACACGGTCGAAGTCATCCGCTCCCACAGCGGTTCGCCTGTGAAGACGGCGACCATGGCCAGTCCGGCTCCGGCCCCGGCGCCGACGACCCCGGCGAAGAGGCCCTGCGCCAGCACCACCCGGCGGACGTCGCGTGCGGTCCCACCGGTGGCGGTGATCAGGCCGAGCTCGCGGGTCTGCCGCCGGGCACCGACCGCGAACGCCGTACCGGCCAGCAGCACGATCTCCAGCACGCCGAAGCCGATGATCAGCGCCGTCACCGCGATGGCGCTGCTGTCCTGGCTGGTCGACTGAGGCCCGAACGGGGGATCGACGACATTTGCCCTGGGCAACACCCTGATGCCCTGCCCGTGCAGCGGGCGGACCAGGGTGACCGGGTCGACGGTGTCCGGCAGGTCGGCGAGGTACCGCACGGACGAGGTCGTGGCGACCGGAACCAGCGCCGTGTTCGGAACCGCGAAGACGGTCGGTGTCCCAGGCCGGATCAGAGTGCGGGCCAGGCCGACGACCGCGACCTGACGACCCGCACTGGTGGTGATCGTCGCGCCGGTCCGCAGCTGGTCGCCGTCCAGCAGGCCGAAATGCCGGGCGAGCGACGGCGAGACCGCGACCTCTCCGTCGGTGGCCGGCATCCGGCCGCTGTCCAGCCGGTAGGTGCCCGCGGTCAGCGCACTGCGGCCGTCGCCAGTGACGACAGCCACCGTGCTGTTCGCTCCCGGCCCGCGCAGGTCGACCATGCCGGACTCGTGGAACGCCCGGGCCAGCTGAGTCCCCGGCGGCAGCAACGGCCGTGGGTCGAAAGTCGCCGGGTGCCGGACCGGGTCCTCGGCTCCGTCCGCGGGCATCGGCTCGCCGGTCTCCAGTGACGGCTCGGCCCAGAACGCCCCGAACGCCTTGTACGGCGAGACGTCGACGCGGGCATCGGCGGACCCGAGCTCCCGGGCGGCGAGCATCTCTCCGGTCGGGCTCGCGGTCCGGTAGACGACGCCGAACCAGGTCGCGACGAACACCGGAAGACCGATCAGCGCCGCCACCAGCAGGGTCCGGCCGAGGGCGCGCCGCGTCGTACGGCGGGCGATCCGCAGCGGAGGTCCCCAGGTGCCCATCAGTGGGTGCCCTGCAGCAGCACGTCGGCGTCGGGCAGCGGGCCGGACTGGCCTACCAGGACACCATCGCGCAGGTAGACGACCCGGTCCGCCCAGGCGGCGTGCCGGGCGTCGTGGGTGACGAGGATCCCGGCGATGCCGTGCTGGTCGCAGCGGTCGCGGAGCAGCTGGAGTACGGCCTCGCCGGTGTCGGAGTCCAGCGCGCCGGTCGGCTCGTCGGCGAGCAGCAGCCGGCGGTCACCGACGATCGCGCGGGCGATCGCCACCCGCTGCCGCTGGCCACCGGACATGTCGTCGGGAAACCGGTCGGCCAGCTCGCCGATGGCCACCTCCGTCAGCGCCGCCTCGGCATGCTTGCGGGCCGTGCGGGCCCGGACGCCGTCGAGCTCCAGCGGCAGCGCCACGTTCTCGGCGGCGGTGAGCGCCGGAATCAGGTTGAAGTCCTGGAAGACGTAGCCGATCAGCCGCCGGCGCAGGGCGGCGACCGCGGACCGCTTGAGCGTGGTGATGTCGGTGCCGTCGACGAGGACCTCGCCGCGGGTCGGCTGGTCGAGCCCGCCGGCGCAGGTCAGCAAGGTGGACTTGCCGGAGCCGGACGGGCCCATCACGGCGACCAGCTCGCCGGCCGCGACGGCGAGGTCGACGTCCCGCAGCGCGTGCACGGCCTGCTCGCCGGTGCCGTGTACCCGGGTCAACTGGCGGAGATCGAGAATCATCGCCGCGCCTCCGCTTCGGTCTCGTCCTGCTCCGGTACGCCGGCCGTGACCGGCCGCGCGGTGGACTGGCGGTGCCGCGACAGCATCGCCTCGCAGTGATCCAGCCAGCGGATCTCAGCCTCGGCGGCGAAGATCATCGACTCGACGACCAGCAGCCACGAGATGCTGCCGTCGCGGCTGTTCCGCTTCAGCCGGGTCAGCTCCTGCAGCGACTCCATCGTGGCCAACCGCTGGCGCTGCACCACGGCCGCCACGTTCACGCCCGGAACGGCAAGGGCCAGGGCGAGCTTGATCGCCAGCTCGTCCCGCGGCCGCGACTCGCGGGTCACCGGCGTCTCGAACCAGCTGACCAGCTCGTCGCGGCCGGCGGCGGTGATCTCGTACCGCGACCGCCCGTCGCCGTCGCCCGCTCCGGTGGCCGGCTGCACCAGGCCGTCGCGCTCGAGCCGGGTCAGGGTGGTGTAGACCTGCCCGATGTTCAACGGCCAGGTGGAGCCGGTGGCGGCCTCGAACTCCGCCCGCAGCTGGTAGCCGTACTTGGCGTCGGCCTGGAGCAGGGCGAGCAGTCCGTGTTTGATCGACATAGATACTGAGTATGCATACCCGGTATCCACCGGTCAATGCGTCGCCCGGTGCGTTCAGTCCGCGCTGCGCACCAGGTGGGTGATGCCGGCCGGGTTGGTGATCCAGTGGCCGTCGCTGCCTGCGGGCAGGGGTTCGAGCTCGTCCTGCGGGTGGATCCCGTGGGACGCCAGATGTTCCATCGCCGCGAACACATCCGGCGTGAACAGCTCCAGCCACAGGTCGGCTCGGGCGTAGTTGTCGACCTGGTCCAGCCAGAGCGTGACCGGGCCGAACTTGAGCGACGCACAGCGCGGTACGGGCGTCGACCACGTGCGGGCCGGACTCGTCGACCACCTCGAATCCCAGCACGTCGCGGTAGAACGCGACGGTCCGGTCGAAGTCGGCCTTGGGCAGTTTCATCGCGAGGTTCAAGCCGCCGGTGAAGTCCATGCCTCGCAGTCTATATAAGTTGGCGCTAAATTTCACGGGTCAGCCGGCGGACGAGTCGGGCCACGGTGGCGTCGACGTCGTACGGGTGGCCGGTGCCGGGGGTGAGTTGGTCGAGCACCAGACCGTCGATGGCGAAGTGCAGCAGACGGATCTCCTCGGCACCGCCGGGCAGGCCGGCGTTGAGGTGGAACGACACGTCGGCGTCGAACCCCTGGCGCAGCGTGCGCGTGAGGATCTCGTGCAGCTCGGGCCGGCGGGCCGCTTCCAGGCGAAGCTCGAACAGCGCGAGCGGCAGTTCGGGGTGACCGAGCAGGCGCTCGACGATGTAGCGCACGTAGTCGACGACGAGGTCGACCGACGGCTCGCGTGAGGCCAGTGGGGCGAGCCGGTCGCCGGTGGGCGCGAGTCGCTCGAAGATGCGCTCACCGAGTGCGCCGAGCAGTGCGTCGCGGGTCCGGAAGTAGTTGGAGGCCGTGCCCGCCGGCAGGCCGGCGGCCGCGTCGACGGCACGGTGGGTGAGGCCGCGCGCACCGGCCTCGGCGATCACCGCCAGGCCGGCGTCCGCGAGCTGGGTGCGGCGTTCTGGGTTGCGGGGCATGTTGACAACCTAGCAGTCGACCACTACAAATGTCGTTGTCAACCACGACAGTTGTAGTGAAACCCGAGGAGCTCTATGCAACCCGCCGCCTTCGGCGCCACCGTCGTCACCGCGCGTCCGGCCGAGGTCGCCGCGTTCTACACCCAGTACTTCGACCTGGCCGTGACCGTCGACCTGGGCTGGTTCGTCTGCCTGCGCCGCGGCGAGTCGGACTGGGAGCTGGCCATCTGCGAACGCGGTCACAGCTCCGTCCCGGCCGCGGTCTCGGCCACCACCGAGAGCTCGAACGTCTTCGGCTTCGTCGTCGACGACGCCGACAAGGTCGCCGCCCGGCTGACCGACGGCAGCGTCGAGCTCGCCACCGAGGTCGTCACCGAGCCGTGGGGTCAGCGGCACTTCTACGTCCGGGACCCTGAGGGCACCTGGCTGGACGTCATCCAGCTCGTCGCGCCCGACCCCGACTGGGTGGCCGCGAACACGCCGTCATGACCGAGCAGTTCGTCCTGCGTACCGGTGGCGACCGGCCATCGGTACGCAGGACGGCAAGGATCAGAGGGTGAGCAGGACCTTGCCGGTCTGGGCGGACTGCTCCAGCGCCTCGTGCGCCTGGGCGACCTGCTCCAGCGGGAAGATGCCGTGCACGATCGGGCGGACCTTCTTCGCCTCGACCAGCGGCCACACGTGGCCGACCACCTCGGCCAGGATCCGGCCCTTGTCCTCGACCGAGCGGGCCCGCAGGCCGGTGGCGGTGATCGAGCCGCGGCGGGCCATCAGCCGGCCCAGGTCGAGCTCGCCCTTCACGCCGCCCTGCAGGCCGATCACCACGATCCGGCCGTCGAAGGCGAGCGACTTCACGTTGTCGGGCAGGTACTTCGCGCCCATGATGTCGAGGATCACGTCCGCGCCGGCCTGGCCGGTCGCCTCCTTGACCACCGACGCCCACTCGGCTTCCTTGTAGTTGATCGCGACGTCCGCGCCGAGCCGGGTGCAGAACTCCATCTTGTCCGCGCTGCCGACCGTGCAGAGCACCCGGGCACCGTGCGCGACCGCGAGCTGGATCGCCATCGTGCCGATCCCCGACGCGCCGCCGTGCACGAGCAGCGTCTCGCCGTGCTTGAGGTGCGCGGTCATGAACACGTTCGACCAGACCGTCGCGACCACCTCCGGCAGCGCCGCGGCACTGACCAGGTCGATGCCCGCCGGCACCGGCATCACCTGCGGAGCCGGGACCACCACCTTCTCGGCGTACCCGCCGCCGGCCAGCAGGGCGCAGCACTCGTCACCGACGGACCAGCCCTCGACCTCGGAGCCGATCGCGCTGATCCGGCCGGACACCTCCAGGCCGATCGTGCCGGGCGCACCGGGCGGCGGTGGGTAGTGGCCCTGCCGCTGCAGCAGGTCGGCCCGGTTGACCCCGGCCGCGACCACGTCGATGACCACCTCGTCGACGGCCACCTTCGGGTCCTCGATCTCGCCGACCGTCAGCACCTCGACGCCACCGGCACCCTCACACACGACAGCACGCATGCCACTCACCGTACTGCGTCCGGCCGTCCCGCGACGCGACTCGTCCCCAGCAGCGAGACCAGGTCGGCGGCGATGGACTCCAGCGGATCGATGACGCCTATCAGCCGGAACCAGTCCCATAGCTCGAGCGCGTGGTAGAGGCGGTACACGGCGGTGCGCTCCACCCAGTCCGACGGGAGTTCGCCGTACCCGGTGAGCAGGCCGCTGAGCTTGGCCTGGTCGTTCTTGATCGAGTAGTACTGCGTTTTCGCCAGATCGATCAGGGGATCGGCGGCGATCGCGTTCTCGACGTCGACGATGCCCTGCACCTGCCAGGTGTCCGGATCCACCAGCACGTTGCCCTCATGGAAGTCGTTGTGGCACAGCACCGGTCTGCTGCTGGAGGCGAACAGGCCGCTGTGCTGTTCGACGTACTCGGTCAGTCGGGCGTGCAGCGCCCGATCGCCGCCGAGCTCCTCGAACTCCTGCAGCTTCTTGGCGAACTGCCGGCGCATGTACGCGTCGTTGCTCGGCAGCGGCTCGAGCACTTCGTCGGTCAGATAGCCGTACGCCGGCTGCGGGATCCGGTGGATCGCGGTGAGCAGCTCGCCCAGTTGCTTGTAGACGACCTGGTAGTCCGGCGCCGTGGTCTCGCAAAGCGGGACGCCGGTCAGCATCGTCATCACGGTGAACGCGTGGGTCTCACCTTCGGGCTCCGCGTGGACGACCTGCGGGATCGCGGTGCCGAGGTGAGGTGCCAGGAGGTCGTAGACGTGAATTTCCTTGGCCTGCTTCCAGGCCCATTCGGGGGAGTAAAGCTTGATAATCAGCGGCGCGGCGGCGATCCGGCGTACCTCGAAGACGGTGGCGAGCTGACCGCCGGAGCGGGGCAGGACCTCGGCGATCTCGCTGCGGGGTGCGGCTTTGTGCAGCAGGGCGGCGATGTCGTGCTCCATCCGGCCACCGTAGGAGTTCGCCGGGTTCGCGGCGACAGGTTATTCGGCGGCGGTGGTGGGGTCGTCGAGGTCGGCCCAGGTGTCGACGTCGCTGCCGGCGCGGGTCGGTTCGCTCCAGCGCATGGTGAACCCGGCGAACAGCCTGCGCACGGACTGGTCCCGCGGGTCGCCGATCTCCGCCAGCGCCCGCTCCAGCGCCGTACGCCGGTACGCCGCCGCGAGTGGTTGCTCACGGCCCCCATCGTCGCGGAGGCCGTGGCCGTCGTGCCCGGCGATTCCGTCGACCAGTGCGGCGACGTCGGCCCCGGTCAGCCACGGCAGGTCGCACGACACCAGGACGATGACCGGCGCCGAGCCGTGTCCCAGACCGGCCGCGATGCCGGCGACGGGTCCGCCGGAGGCGGGGTGCTCTTGAGTCCAGGTGACCGGGCGGGCTGTCGGGCGGATCGGCCCGACGACTACCGTCGTTTCGGCTCGAATGGTTGCCGTCAGCACTCGATCGAGCAGTGAAACGCCTTCCAGGACAAGGGTGGCCTTGTCCACACCGCCGAACCGACGCGACGCGCCACCGGCCAGGACCAACGCGTCGAACGGCATCAACGAATCCGGGTGGGGTTGATGGTCGTGCGGGGTCAGCGGGTCGGACGGCATCAGCGGGGCGCGACGGTGAAGCGCCGGTTCTGCAGGGACGGGTTGCGCTGGCGGATCTCGGCCAGCCGATCGGCGGAGATTTCGGCGGTGGCGAACCCGTCCGCTTCACCGACCGCCGCGACGGCGACGCCCTGCGGGTCCAGGACCTGGCTCAAGCCCGAGTACTTCCGGCCGTTCTGCGCGGCGGCCGCGACGTAGCAGGTGTTCTCGATCGCGCGGGCCGTGAGCAGCGTCGCCCAGTGATGCTCCTTCAGCGGTCCGCGGACCCACGCCGCCGGTACGACGAGCACCTCGGCGCCGGCGTCGACCAGAGCGCGGGACAGCTCGGGGAAGCGCAGGTCGTAACACGTCATCAGCCCGAACCCGACGCCGCCGATCCGGACCACTACGGGGGCGACGTTGCCGGGGGTCAGTTGGTCGGACTCGCGGTACCCGAACGCGTCGTACAGGTGGATCTTGCGGTACGCGCCGAGCAGCTCGCCGTCGGCGCCGACCGCGAGCAGCGTGTTGTACGGCCGGGCCTCGTCGCAGCTCCGCTCGAACATGCCGGCCACGATCGCGGTGCCGTGCTCCAGCGCGCACTTGCGCAACGTACTGACGAACTCACCGTCGAGCGCCTCGGCCAGCCCGCCGACCGATCCGCCCTCGACCGCGAAGTCGGCCATCATCGCCTCGGGCAGCACGACGAGATCCGGCCGCCCCGCCGCCGCCTCGGCGACCCAGCGCACCACCGCTTCCCGGTTGGCCGCCTTGTCGTCGGTACTGGCGGTCTGCACCACAGCGATCTTCACCTTTCCATGGTGCCGCATCCCGGCCCGGTCCGCCGCAGACCCGTCCGCCCAGCGTGGCTCAGGCGGGCGGACAGCGGCGGGTTAGCCTCCTGGGGTGACTGTGGACGGTTTCGACCTGGATCATCACGGCGATCTCGAAGTCGGCGACGGCCTCGTGGACCTCGCGGTCAACGTGCGAGCCGGTACTCCGCCACCCTGGCTGGTCGACGAGATCGCCGCCGGCCTGACCGACCTCGCCGCCTACCCACGCGCCGACGCCGCGACCGCCGCAACCGCCGCGCGCCACGGGTGCTCGCCGGATCAGGTCCTGCTCACCGCCGGAGCGGCCGAGGCCTTCGTCCTCGTCGCGCGCGCCTTTCGCCCTCGCCACGCAGTGGTCGTCCACCCGCAGTTCACCGAACCCGAATCGGCCCTCCGCTCGGCCGGACACCTGGTCGACCGCGTCATCCTGCGCCCCGAGAACGGCTTCGTCCTGGCCCCCGGCGCCATCCCCGCCGACGCCGACCTGGTCGTCATCGGCAACCCCACGAACCCGACCTCGGTCCTGCACCCCGCCGACACCCTGCGCGAACTGGCCCGCCCCGACCGCATCCTCGTCGTCGACGAAGCCTTCATGGACGCCGTGCCCGGCGAACCCGAGTCACTGGTCGGCGCGGGCATCCCCGGCCTCGTCGTCATCCGCAGCCTGACCAAGACCTGGGGCCTCGCGGGCCTTCGCGTCGGCTACGTCGTCGCCGCGCCCCCGCTGATCGACCAGCTGGCCGCCGTGCAGCCCCACTGGCCTGTCTCCACACCAGCTCTTGCCGCCGCCATCGCTTGCACGACTCCCCGCGCCACCACCGAGGCGGCCCAGGCTGCCGCCGATTTCGACGCCCAACGCAAGCACCTCCTCGCCGGTCTGCTGAACTGTCCCGAGGCGGAGCTCGACACCCGGGCCGGCGACCAGCCGCACGGCAGTACGGCGTACGGGGGCGAAGCGGTGCGGGTGTCGCGTGACGGGAGGGTGGCTGTTCACGGCGTCCCCCGGGCGCCCTTCGTGCTGGTGCGGATCGACGGTGCGGAACAGCTTCGCCAACAGTTGCGGGAGCGCGGTTTCGCCGTCCGGCGCGGCGACACCTTCCCCGGGCTGGGTGCCGACTGGCTGCGAATCGCCGTCCGCCCGGAGGTGGTGACCGACGCGTTCCTGAAGGCCTGGCGCGACGTCCTCGGCTGAGCGGCGCGATCGCCGCCGAACCGACGACCCGCTGTGATCCGGACAGGGTTTAGTCCGGGTCTACTGTGCGCACAGGACAACCACGCAAGCACACTCGAAGGGAGCAGCATCATGGGTCTGAACGACGACGACATGACGACCTCGGCCGGCAACGGCGAGGGTCTGGCCGACGGAGGCGCGACACCAGGTGCGACCGACGGCGGTGCTGACGGTGGAGCGGACACCGGTGCGGGGCGCGGCAACCAGTCCGGCGGCTACGGCCAGATGTCCGAAGAAGGCACCGCGGACGGCGGCGCCGCCCCGGGCGTGAGCGACGGCGGTGCGGACGGTGGCGCCGGCGGCGGGTCGGAGGGCCCGGCGGACGGCGGAGCATCGCCGGGGACCCAGGACGGCGGAGCCGACAGCGGCGCCGGCGGCGGCTCGGAAGGCACCGCGGACGGCGGCGCGTCACCGGGCGTCAGTGACGGTGGCGCCGACGGCGGCGCGGACAGTGGCGCCGGCAACGGCGAAGGACCGGCGGACGGTGGAGCCGACCCGAACGCGACCGACGGCGGCGCGGACGGCGGTGCCCAGAACTCCGGAAGCTGGTGAGTGCAGTGCCGGAGACCGGGCCACAGCCGGACCAGCGCCCGGCTCTCCGGCGCTGCGTCGCGGGTGATCCCGAGGAGTTCGCGAGCAACTACTGGGGTTCGCGGGCTCTGCTGTCCCCTGCCGCCGAGCTTGCCGGCGGCGGGGGCGCGCCGGCTTCGGAGGTGTCCGGCTTCAGCGACCTCTTCAGCTTGGACGCCGTCGACGAACTGCTCTCCCGCCGCGGACTCCGTACGCCGTTCCTGCGCATCGCCAAGAACGGCTCGGTGGTCGGCGACAACCAGTTCACCGGGCCCGGCGGTGTCGGCGCGGAGATCGGTGACCAGGTGCAGGACGACAAGGTCGCCGCGTTGTTCGCGAGCGGCCACACCGTCGTACTGCAGGCGCTGCATCGCACCTGGCCGCCTCTGGTCGACTTTGCGACACAGTTGTCGTCCGAGGCCGGGCATCCGGTGCAGATCAACGCTTACATCACGCCTGCGGAGTCCCAGGGGTTCTCGGCGCACTACGACGTACATGACGTCTTCGTCTTACAGGTAGCCGGTGAGAAGCACTGGACGGTGCATGAGCCCGTTCATGTCGACCCGCTGCGCAACCAGCCGTGGACAGACCACTCCAAGGCCGTCGCTGAGGCTGCCAGCACCGAGCAGCCGGTAGTCGACGCCGTACTGCGCCCCGGCGACGCGCTCTACGTCCCGCGCGGCTTCCTGCACTCCGCCAAGGCGCTCGGTGGCGTCAGCGCCCACCTGACGGTCGGTCTGCACACCATGACGCGCTATCTGCTCGTCCAGGAGCTCGCGGCCCTTGCTGCGAACGTCCCCGACCTCCGCAGCGCCCTCCCACTCGGCTTCGACCCCGGCGACCCACACCAGCTCGCCCCGGAGCTCGAGAAGGTCGTCGCCCTCTTCGCCGAACACCTCCAGACGGCAACGGCCGACGACCTCACCGACCGCCTGCGCCGTCGTACCTGGTCCGGCAACCGCCCGGCGCCGCTCGCCCCCTTGGCCCACGCCGCCACCATCGCGAACCTCGCCGTCGGCGACACCCTCCGCCTCCGCCCTGGCCTGCGCCACCGCCTGGTCCCCGGCGACCCGGTGCTGCTCCACCTCCCCGACCGCACCATCTCCTTCCCAGCCAACACCGCCGAAGCCGTCACGCAGGCCTGCTCCGGCACCCCCTTCGCAGTAGGCGACCTTCCGGGCCTTTCCTCCGAGGACCAGCTGGTCCTCACCCGCCGCCTCCTCAAAGAAGCCGTGCTGGTCGCGAGCCCTACGTGACCCCAGCAACCCCCACCCCGCCCACTTCGCCCAACTCGAAGCCGGGCAGTTCGACCGCCAAACACCTGCCCGCTCGTCCCACGCTGCAAGCCCAACACCCCACAGCCGCCTGGGATCCCCAACCCTCCGCCCCGCCCGCGAAGCCGGCCGGACCAGCACCAGCGTCCGGTCCGCACACCGAGCCGACGCGCTCGGCGCCGGCCTCCGGACCGCCTGCGCGATCGGCGTCGGCTTCCGGCTCGGCGCGGTCGACGTCGGCCTCCGGGCCACATGCCGGCTCGAGGTGGTCGGCGTCCGCCCCCGGAACGCAGGTGGAGCCGGCGCAGTCGGCATCAGGCTCCGACGTAGGGCCGGCGCGCTCGGCGTCAGCCACGGGGTCGCCTGCGGAACGGGCGCGCTCGGCGTCGGCGTCTGCACCTGCTGACCGCTATCGCCCCGAGACCGGCTGTGCCGCCTCGGCGGAGGGGCGCGGTGACTCGCTCATCGCCTCGGCACCCCCGGCCGAGCGCTGGCTGCTGATCGAACACAACGGCGCCTGGCCCCGCGCCGCCCTCACCGCCCTCCGCCGAACCCCGCCCACCGCCTCCGGCGAAGCCACCAACCCCACCGCCTCCGGCGAAGCCACCAACCCCACCGCCGACGACCCCATCCGCGCCGAGCCCGCCCCCGACGACCTGGCCGCCGAAGTCGCCCGCCTGTGTACGGCAGCCCGCTGCCGCCCGGTCCTCATCCGCCGCCACGGCCGCGCAGCCGGCACCGAACCGCGCCGCTGGATGCTGGTCGACAGCCGCCCCGGCCACGAATCCATCCGCCAGGGCCACCTCCCCACCGACGAACACCTGCTGAAAGTCCTCTCCGGCGCAGACCCCGGCACCCCCACCACAGACCCGATCTATCTCGTCTGCACCCACGGCCGCCACGACGCCTGCTGCGCCGTCCGCGGCCGCCCAGCCGCAGCCGCCCTCGCCGCCGCGTACCCCGACCGCACCTGGGAATGCAGCCACATCGGCGGCGACCGCTTCGCCGCCAACCTGGTCTTCCTCCCGCACAGCCTCTTCTACGGCCACGTCCCACCCGCCGAGGCCGTTCGCCTCGCCCAGGCGTACGACGAAGGCCACATCGTCCCCGCCTACTACCGAGGCTCGGGCGCCCACCTCCCCGCAGTCCAGGCAGCCCAACACTTCGCCCGCACCGCCGGCCACTCGCTGTCCGTCAACGCCCTTCACCCTGTGCACCTCACCGAGCCAACCCCGAACCACTGGCGCATATCCCTCGCCGCCAACTCCGCCGAGAACCGCACCAGCCCAACCGGTTCTGCCGAGGCCATCGCCGAAGCCGACACTGCCCCCGTAGTCGACACTGCCCCCGAAGCCGACGCTGCCGCCGTAGTCGACACTGCCCCCGAAGCCGACGCTGCCGCCGTAGTCGACACTGCCCCCGAAGCCGACGCTGCCGCCGTAGCCGAAAGCCCCCCGCCTCGTGCCAGCCTCCTCACGAGCGACGCCATCGGTGCAGTCGAGACCACCTCGAGAGAAGCGACGACTCCGGCCGACGGCTCCACGAACTCCACCGACGGATCTAGCCGGGCTGCTGAAAGTCGTCCCGGGGACGGTGGTGGACTGCAAATCGTCGTCGAGGTTCGCGCTCGACTGGTCACCATCGACGGGCAGATGACCTGCGCCGCCCGTCCCCCCGGGCAGGTCCGCCAGTTCACCCTCGAAGGTCCAGTACGCGTAGAGCCGCGAGACTCCACGGAGTAGTTCCCTTCCAGCCGGCCGACCACCGGGTTCGCGCCGCGCCGCGACACTCCTGCATAGTTCACGTCGAGCCGGCCGCTGCACGGGGTTGGCGAGGTGCCGCACAACTTGCGGCGTGGTGGTGTCGAGCCGGCGGCTGCACGGGGATTCGCGCCCCGCCCCCACTCACGGCGTAGTGGGGGTCGAGCCGAGACACTCGCTGCAGAATCCGAGGCACTCCGCGCCCGCTGATCCGGATCGCCCGTGGCCCTTGTCCCGGTGGATGACCCGCGTATGGAAACGGGCCGCCCGAGTGAATGAACATGGCGCGATAGTGGGAGCGCGCGGTCGTCGAGCGTGCAATGGCTACGACCCGCAGCTCAGGCCCAGCGGAGCCGGGTAGTTCTCGTCCGCGCGGTCTCCGCGCGGTCTCCGCGGGGAGGTGAGAGTTCGCGTGTGCGTCCGAGGTTCTCCGCCGGGGTACTTCGCGTGTGCGCGAGGTTCTCCGCAGGACTCGTTCGTGTGGGCGCCCGGGGGTGCCCCGCAGGGTCGTTCGTGTGGGCGCTCAGGGGGTTCTCCACGGGGTGTAGTTCGCGTGGGCGCCCAAGGGTCCCCCGGGATGGATCGCTTGCTCGGCCCCAGGCCTGACCGTCGGCGCACCCCAGGCTGATCGACCACGACGGCTCGGTCGTGCTGGCCACGGGCTCGGCTGACAGGACGGGCCGCTGTGCAGCCACCTGGTCGCAGTGCTCAGCCGTCCAGCCGCTCCGCGGCGCAGCAACCTGGTCACCGCACTCGGCCGGCCGGCCGCTCCGCCGGGTATTCCGTGAGCGGCGAGTGCCACGGAGTCGTCCGGTGCGAGCCGCGCGCTCTGCAACGCACTACGCCTGAAGAAGGCGCGAAGTGAGTGGAGCTAGCTGCTTCGGGGATCGTCGAGCAGGCGGTCCTCCCGGTGGGATCCGTAGTAGGTGGACTGGCGCGCCATGACCTCCTGCATCGGCGTGCCGCGCGGTACGCCGTACACCGTGCCGGGGAAGTCCAGCGCACCCTGGACCGCCCACAGTTCCTCGTGCCGGTCGGGCGAGAAGAGTTGGGCGGGGTCACCGGCCGCGATCCAGCCGATCGGCAGGACCGTACCGGGGGTGAGCCGGGAGTTGACGTGCAGCACACTGTTGATCCGCAGTTCGGAGCCGGCGCCCACGACCGAACCGGGGAACAGCGCGGCGCCCGTGGCGAGGAACGCTTCGTCCTCGACCGTGGCGCCGTTCACGTGACAGTGCGGACCGACCAGCACCGCGTCACCGATCAGCGCGGGGTGAGCCGCCCGGCCGCGGACCAGGGCGTTCTCCATCACCACGCTGTTCGTACCGATCCTGACCTCACCGTCCTCGGCGGTCAGGACCGCGCCGTGCAGGACCCGCGAGCCTTCGCCCAGGACGACCGCTCCGCACAGCACCGCCGACGGTGCGACGTACGCGGACTCAGGGACGACCGGCTGACGGCCGCGATGTTCCAGCAGCATGGGGTGTGTCCTCTCCTCGTCTACCTCCTCGACCTTCCTGAGCAGCTTCCACCGTTGGGCCCTGTCTCCTCCAGCGCCCGGGTCCTCACTCCCCGGGCGGCCATCGCCCGGTACCGGCCGTCCACGTCGGAGGTGGGAGGTTCGGCCGCTCGGGCGAAGGTCTGGGTTGGAAGGAGAACCGCGAGCCAACAAGGAAGACATTAGAACACCTGTTCGAACAGATGCAAGAAATCCTGACGGCTCAGCAGGTGGTCAGCTACGCCGCGTCGTGGCCTGCGGCAGCACCCGGTCGAGCACCAGGATCGTGCCCGCCGCGACCAGGGCCAGGAGCGAGATCGCCAGCCACGGGAATTCCCGGCGTACCTCGAACAGCTGGGCGAAGAAGGCCGGTACCAGCACGCTGGCGAAGGTGAAGGAGTACTGCCAGTACGAGAGATACTTCCCGCGGCCGCGCTCCGGCGCGATCGCTGCCGCAAGCGCGTTCGACGTAGCCGCGTGCAAGACGTCTGCCGCTGCGAAGACCGCTGTCCCCAGCAACAGCACGGGCACCACCAGTCCGGCAGGGAGGTGCAGCAACCCAGCCATCATCACGCCCCACACTGCCCAGAGCAGTCCGGCCACGATCATCACGTTCGTACGCCGCCGCTTCTCCGTGTGCCGCACCACCAGCGTCTGTCCGGTCGCCAGCACCACGGAGACCGCCGCCAGCAGCACTCCGACGAGCCACTTCGGAGCCGGCAGCGCCTCGCTCACGTACACCGGCAGGCCGATTCCCATCAGCATCGTGCAGAGCGCCAGGATGGTGTTCGCGCCGATCAGCACCAGGAACGGCCTGTCCTTGCGCAGCAGCGGCGCCGGCCCGCTGTCCTCGGCCGATCTGGCCGCGTGACCGGCGTGGATCCGCAGCAGCAACAGGCCTGCGACGAAGAAGGTCGCCGCGTTCAAGGCCATCGCGATCAGGAACGGCCGATCCCCGTCGAAGGTCAGCAGCGCACCGGCCGCCAGCGCGCCGAGTCCGAAACCGCCGGCCTGCATCATGCCGCCGAGCCCGAACCACCGATCGCGGTCCCCCGCGTCGGACACGTCCGACAGCAGGCTGAAGACTGACGACCAGAACACCCGCTGGCCGGTTGTCGTGACCAGCGCGCAGAGGAACAGCAACCAGGTCGACCTCCCGAAGAAGAACCCGGCGAACGCCAGCCCCTGGGCGAACTGGGCCCCGATCACCAGGTTGCGCGGTCCCACCCGGTCGATCACCTGACCGACCACTGCGGGCGCCGCGATGGAGAACAGCGTCGCAACGGTCAGCAGCAGCCCTGCAGTACCGAGCGGAATATCGGCGACCCGCACGAAGAAGAGCAGCAGCAGGGGACCCGCGCAACCACCCCCGAAGGAGTCGATCGCCAGTCCGGCGAGAAGCGGGATACGCCCGCGCACGTTGGGCAGGCCGAGCGTCGCGGCAGAAGGCATGGTGAAGGACTCCGATCTCGGCCGTCGAGCGTAACAATCCGGCCCGCCGCTCTCCACACCTTTACTGGCCACCGCAACCCTTGCCAGGCGCCGCCCGGCCACCCCACCATCCCGAGCCCACCGTGGCCGCCCGCTATCCTCGACCATCGGTGGGTCCGCACTCCGGCCCCGCCTGGAGGGTTCGCATAGTGGCCGAGTGCGCTGGTCTTGAAAACCGGTATGGCGGGTGACCGTCATCGTGGGTTCGAATCCCACACCCTCCGCTCGGGGACGGCCAACGGGGTGGCCGCTCGCTGGCGAAAGCGCGTCGACGTTGCCGGCGCCCCTACGGTGTGTGGGTGCCGGCTGGTCCTCAGCTGGGGCGGTTTCTCGCTAGGCGGGCTGCTCGGTGATGCCCTGTGCCGACCAGCCGGGCGAATTGAGGCGGATCACATTCTCGCCCACCAGCGATCGCAGCGAGTGCTCGAGCGACTCGATCGAATCCCTGCCCACCTGGCGTTCCCACTCGTCGCGCAGCTCGTTGAAGATCGCCTCGCCCTCGCGCAGCAGGGTCATGCCCTGCTCCGTCACGCGCAGCCGCAGCTTTCTCCGGTCGTTCGGGTCCACCTCGCGTACCACCCAGTCGCGTTCCTCCAGGATGCCGATCGTTCTGGCAGCAGCCTGTTTCGTGACCGCCATCGCCCGCCCGAGCTCGGACGCATTGTCGGCTCCGCCGAGAATCGAGTGCAGGGCGAAGTCGTGAACCGGCCGGAAGTCCTCGTAGCCACGGTTCGCCAGTTCGACGGTGGCGCGGTCGGCGAGCGTACGGAACGCGGCCAGCAGCAGGAGCGCGAGATCACCACCACGACGAGTCACGATTTCAGCCTAGATCACGGTTTGACACGACAACAACATTGTCGAATAATCGACAATGTTGTTGTCTATCAAGGAGACTGCTCATGCCCGTCGTCCCGTCCGGTGCAACCCTTCCCGGCGTCACCCATCATCTCGTCGCACTCAACGGCGCCGAGCTGCACTACGTCTCCGCCGGAACGTCCGGCTCGCCGATCGTTCTCGTGCACGGATGGCCCGAGACGTGGTGGGCCTTTCGGAAATTGATCCCGCTGCTCGCAGCAACGCACCGGGTCTGCGCTCTCGACCTGCGCGGCTTCGGAGACTCCGACAACGGCGACCTCGAGTTCGGGGAGCGGGTCACCGCCGAGGATCTGCACCACCTCGTCGAGCACCTCGGTGAAGGGCCGGTGCACCTGCTGTGCCAGGACATCAGCGGCGGCGTCGGTTTCCGCTTCGCCGCAACGCATCCCGACGACGTTGTCAGCTTCACCGCTGTCGAGTCGACCCTGGCCGGTTTCGGCCTCGAAGCTCTCGCCGACGTGAACAACTTCGGCTCGTGGCACGTCGGATTTCTCGGGGCTCCGGGCATCGCCGGCATGCTGATCCCCGGACATGAGCGGGAGCTGCTGGCCGGCTGGGCCTATCCGCTGATGAACGGCACGGAGGGATCGATTCTGGACGCGGACCTCGACGAGTTCCTTCGCACCTACTCGCGACCTCACGCCTGGCGGGGCACAGAGGGGCTCTACGGCGCGATCTTCACCGACAAGGGTTCGACCGCGGCGCTGGCCGCGACCAAGCCGATCACCGTGCCCGTTCTGGCGATCGACGGGGTCAACCACCCGTTCACCGAACACTCCTTCCGTCAGGTGAGCAGCGCAGACTTCACTGCGGTGCACATCAAGGAGGTAGGCCATCTCATTGCCCAGGAAGCACCCGATGCACTCGCAGCGGCTCTGCTGGACTTCACGGCGACCATCGACAAGGGACTGGCCGGCTGATGATGAATCCGGCCGGGCGCTGGCCAGGGCATTGCCTCGGAACCGGTACGGCGGGTGGCTGGGACAGCCGAAGCGCCGACGGAGAAGTGTCGTGAGAATTTGTGCCAATGACCTGTCGGATCCGGAGTGAGGCGTTCGTAGTAGGGGTGGCGGCGGCCGGAGAATGGACGCCGGACCGACAGAAAGGCATGGCGCGATGCGGAAACTGATCTACGGCATGAACCTGACCCTGGACGGCTACATCGCCGCGGCCGGCGACGACCTCGGCTGGAGCGCGCCGAGCGACGAGCTGTTCCAGTGGTGGCTCGACCAGGAGTTGGCGATCGGGCTGTTGATGTACGGGCGCAAACTGTGGGAGGAGATGAGCTCCAACTGGCCCACCGCCGACCAGCAGCCCGGCGCCACCCCGGCGCAGATCGAGTTCGCGCGGAACTGGCGGGACACGCCGAAGGTGGTGTTCTCCTCGACGATCGACAAGGTCGACTGGAACACCCGCCTGGTCACCGGCGACGCGGCAGCGGAGATGACCCGGCTCAAGGCCGAGGACGGCGAGCCGATGAGGGTCGCCGGCGCCACGCTCGCTGGGGCGGCCGTGCGGGCCGGGCTGGTCGACGAGTACGAGATCGTCACCCATCCGGTGCTGGTGGGCGGCGGCACACCGTTTTTCACCGCGCTGGACAGCTGGGTGAAGCTGAGCCTGGTGGAGACGCGGACGTTTCCCGGCGGCGTGGTCCTGACCAGGTACGCAACGAGGCGTTGAGGGCGTCCGAGCCACGGTTCACTCGCGCGAGGTAACCGGTTCCCCCCCCGCGGGGGAGGTCTGGGCGGACCGGATCCGCGAGGGTTGGGGAACAGAGTTTCCTCAACCACACAAGGAGAATCGGGATGCGCAGCACACTCGTCAACCGCCTGGTACGACTGGCCACCACTGGGGCGATGGTGGCCGGCGGGCTGGTACTGATCGGCGCGCCCTCCGAGGCGGCGCCACCGAAGCGGACCGAGGGCCATGTGACCGGTGACGCCTGGATCTCGTTCTCGCTCGACCCGGGCAATCCGCTGCGCAGGTTCGTCGTCGACGCGCACGGCAATCCGTACAAGGTGGTCGGCAACAAGCTGGTGTGGGGCGACGCCCGTGGCACGATCCGCTTCAACCACCCGACTCCGGACGGCCAGGGCGGCATGGAGGACAACTGGGGCACCATCGACGTGGACTACGTGATGACGGCGGGCCCGGTCGCGGTGGTGTCGGGCAAGAGCACCGGCAACATCGGATTCCCCGCGGGCCAGCGATTGTCGATCAGCGTGTACGACGACCCGCGGGGGCGCCGGTTCGACCGGCTCGGGTTCTCCTGGGGGGTGGTCGATCCCGCGTGTGTTCCGCTCGGTCTGGGCCCGGCGCCCTTCACGACGTACGACTCCGGGGCGGGCTACGTCGTCAAGTCGGTGCCGCTGCCGGCCGTCCCGGCGGGCACCGAGGCCCCCGACCCGCAGCCGGCCTGCGGCTCGTAGCGGCCGGTGACCTGCGGCGGAGGTTGCTCGGTGCAACTTCCGCCACAGACGATTGCCCCGGACGACCAGTGGATCAGCGCTACCACTCGATCTCACCGTGGGCTGGTCGCCAGGGCGGGAAGGGCTGGGCTCGATCGCAACGCCTCGCTGCCCGTACACCACCCCGTGCCGAACCCACTGCGGATCGAGGCCGTCCGGTGAGGGACAGGCGCCATGCCGTACGGCGCTGGTTGAACGGTTGCGAACCCCTGACCGCTTAGTTTTGGTCTCCGGTGTCCGGAGGGAGAGAACGTGCTGTACGTCGTCATAGTCCTCTGCTGCCTGGCAGCCGCGCTCGTCGTCCGGGCGCTGGCGGGCCCGGAGCGATGGCACCAGAAGGTTCGTTCTCAGATCCGTCCGGACGTGGCAGCGCCGACCGAGAGCGGCTTCCGGCTGCTGTTCTGGCGGAACTGGGCGGTCGCGGTGATCGCGGTGGCGATCGCGGTCTGGGGCATCGACGAGCTCCAGCTGTCCGAGGAGGAGTTGCACGAGGCGGCCGTGCACGCAGTCGCCACCATGGACGGCACCACCGACGGAGTGACCCAGGACCGGATCAGGGTGGCGGTCGAGGACCTGGTGCCCGCTGACCTGAGAGTCCGGGAGATCAAGAGCCAGACCAGCGAGGGAGAGGTCCAGAGCCGGTACGAGATCACCGAGGCGAGTGCGACGGACGACGATCCGGACCGGATGGCCGTTTGCGTCAAGGTCAGCAGCATCGAACGACAGACCAGGTCCGGCGTGTTCTACTCCTCCACGGGCACCAGCCCCGGGCCCTGCACCGATTGACGTCCTGCCGCTCGCCGACGTACGGGGCACTTTCCTGCTGGGCGGCCTACTGACCGTCGCGGCCTGTGCCGTGCTGCTGGATGCTCGGCTGTCTTACTGAGGCCGCTGGCCGAGCACGCAGAACTCGTTGCCCTCGGGGTCGGCCAGGACGACCCAGGACGCCTCCTCGCCCTGGCCGATGTCGACCCGCTGCGCGCCGTGAGCCACCAGCCGAGCCACCTCGGCGTCCTGGTCGTCGGGCCTGAAGTCGAGGTGCAGCCGGCTCTTGGCCTTCTTGGTCTCCTCGATCCGGACGAAGTCCAGGCCCGGCAGGCGGTCCGGCGCCGGCCGGATCTCGAACTCGTCGTCCGAGGCATGCACCACGACCCACCCGAGAGCCGTTGCCCACCACTGTCCCAAGGTCACCGGGTCGACGGAGTGCACGATGACCTGCTCCCATTGCAAACTCATCCTCCGACCTTAAACCGCGCCCGGCACCGGACGCAGGCGGTTTGCGGGTTTGCGGGCAGCAGAACCGCCGGCTCACCAGGGGACCACCCCCTCGTCGTCGAAGAACCCGCCGCGCGGCCCGTCGTCCGGCAGGGTGGCGAGCCGGATCGCGATCGCGGCCCCCTGTTCGGGCGTCCGCACCCCGGCGTGACCGGTGAAGTCGGTCGCGACGTACCCCGGGCACGCGGCGTTCACGATCACCTTCGTCTCGGCGAGCCGGCGGGCGTACTGCGCCGTGACGCTGTTGAGCATCGACTTCGACGGCGCGTAGGCGGCCATCACCGGACCCGTCTGGAGGGTCAGCGAACCCATGTTGCTCGACATGTTGACGATGCGCGGCGAGCTCGCCCGCAGCAGCAATGGGAGCATCGCGTTCGTCACCCGGACGATCCCCAACACGTTCGTCTCGAGCACGGTGCGGACGACGTCGAGGTCGAGCGTCGTCGGGTCCTGCGCGCCACCGTCGGTTCGGCCGGAGATGCCGGCGTTGTTGACCAGTACGTCGAGCCGCCCCGTCGTCTGCTCGATCGTCGCGGCGGCCGCGGCGACGCTGTCGTCGGAGGTGACGTCGAGCGCCACCCCGAACGCGTCGACGCCCGCGGCTCGCAGACGCTCGACGGCCTCCTCCCGCCTGACCTGGTCCCGGGCGCCCACCGCCACCGTGAAGCCCATCGCTCCGAGACCTGCCGCGATGGCAAAGCCGATTCCCTTGTTCGCGCCGGTAATCAGCGCGGTCTTCGTTTCAGTCACGCATCCATGCTCAGCGGGTGACGTCGACGGTGTCCAAGGCCGATCCGGCACCTCGTGATGCCCTGCGGTGATCAGCCGGTCGGTAGGCTCCGTTCGTGGACGATCTGGAGACCCGCGAGCTCCGCTACTTCGTCGCCGTCGCCGAGGAGCTGCACTTCGGACGGGCCGCTGACCGGCTCGGCATCGCCCAGCCCGCGCTCTCCCGCGCAATCCGTCAGCTCGAGCATCGGCTCGGCGTCCGGCTTCTCGACCGGGACCGACGGGGAACCGCGCTGACCGACGCGGGGAGCGTCCTGCTCCGCGAGGCGCGAGCGACGCTCGACGCGGTCGCGGCTGCTGCGCGTCGCACCCGGCGTGCCGGGGATGAGAAGCGGCCACTGGTGCTCGTGACCAAAGCCGGGGCATCTCACGAGTTGCTGCAACGGCTTCTCGCCGAGCACGCGAGCGAACCCGGTGCAGTGCCGGTCGAGGTCCTGCTCTGCGAGGTCGGCGAACAGGCAGGGCTGCTGCGCAACGGGCGTGCCGACGTGGCGATCATGCACAGGCCGTTCGACGACCTCGCCGGGTTCGACACCGAGGACCTGTCCGTCGAAGGCCAGATCGCGCTTCTTCCCGCCGGGCACCCGCTCGCATCACGCCGGCAGCTGACGATGGCCGAGGTCCGCGACGTACCGGACCTGCCGATCGCTCGCTGGCCCCGGCTCGACGGGTCCTACCCGGACGGCCCTGGACCGGAGGTGCACACGCAGTCGCAGCTCGCCCAGTTGGTGGCGCTCGGCAAGACTTTGCTGGTCATCCCGGCTTCCAGTCGCGCCTGGCAGTGGCCGGATCACGTCGCGGTGCCGGTCGTCGATGCGCCGGACGTCACCACGGTGATCGCCTGGCCGCCGAGCAGCTACTCGCCGGCCATTGCGTCACTCGTACGCTCAGCGGGTGGGCTCCGCGACACAACACCGGCGGCGGCCGGGGGGTGAGGCCGCCGGAGCGGAGACGGTTGAACGGTCGGTCCTGCATCCTGGGGGCATGAGCAGCCGATTCGCCCTTGCGCTCGAAGGCCGGAAGCAGATCGAGAGCTGGGCTGCCGGTGCTCAGGTGCTGTCCTTGCTGTCGACGATCCAAGAGCTCGGCTGGCCACGGTTCCTCGCCGAACCCCGTGAGCTCGCCGAGCTGGCGCAGTACTCCGGTCTGCCGCCGGCCCGGTTGGCCGACGTACTGGCTGTGCTCGAGGAGTACGGGATCGCCGAGCTCGAGGGCACCACGGTTCGCCTGAGTCCGCAGTACGAGGCGCTGGCCGCGGACGACGCGTGGATCGGTCTCGGGGAGCTGCTCGACCGGTCCGAGGTGATGACCAGGCTGGTTCGTACGTCAGTCGAGGATCCAGGGCCGCTGCCGCTGAGCGAGGACGACGCTCTCGTCATCGCGCGAGCCTCGGGCGGTCGTGCGACCGACGAGACCAGGGCGTTGTTCGAGCAGGTCTTCCTGCCGCAGCTGCCCGAGCTGGCCGAGTTGGTCCGCACCGATCGGTGGCTCGACGTCGGCTGTGGTGTCGCCGGTTCGACTCTCACGCTGGGCACGCTGTTTCCCGAGATGCGGTCGGTCGCGGTCGAACTGGTGCCGAAGGTTGCCGCCGAAGCGGTCCGGCGGGCCGAAGCGCACGGCGTGGCCGATCGGGTCGACATCCGCTGTCAGGACATCCGGGAGCTGCAGGAAGTCGAGCAGTTCGGCGGCGCCTTCTGGGCTCAGCCGTTTTTCCCCGAGGCGACCCGGGCGGAGGCACTCGCGGTGATCCGGCGCGCGCTCAAACCCGCTGGGCTGCTCCTCATGCAGGAGACGGATCCACAACCGCAGCCGAGCAGCAGACCGGCGTACGCAGTACGCCGGCTGGTGAATCGCGGCTGGGGCGTGCCCTTCGGCCGGACCGCCGAGCAGTTGGCCGTGGAGGGCCAGGCGGCCGGCTTCGAGCTGGTCCGGGTGGCGGTCACCGACTTCGGCCGGTACGTCGTTCTGCGGCGCAGCTAGTACCTCGGTTCGCGTAGCGTCCCCCGCCATGACTGCTACGCGGGACTCGTACGACGCTTTGGCCTCGGCGCATGCTGACGTAGTGTCCTCGGCCTTGGACGACCGGCCGCTGGACCATGCGCTGTTCGCGACCTTCGCGGAGCTGGTCCGCCAGGGCGGGAACGGGCCGGTCGCTGATGTGGGGTGCGGGCCGGGGCGGGTGACGATTCTGCTGTCGCGGCTGGGGCTGGACGCGTTCGGCATCGACTTGTCGCCGGGCATGCTCGAGCTGGCTCGGCGAACCTATCCGGAGCTGAGGTTCGACGAGGGGTCGATGCTGGCGTTGGACCTGCCCGACGCCTCGCTCGGCGGCGTGCTCGCCTACTACTCGATCATCCACGTGCCGTGGGACCAGCGACCGCAGGTCTTCGCCGAGTTTCACCGGGTGCTGACGCCGGGCGGTGTGGTGATGCTGGTCTTCCAGGTCGGGGAGGAGAAGGTGCATCGCGACGAGTTCCTGGGCGAGGCGATCTCCCTCGACTTCTACCGTCAGCAGCCGCACGAGGTGGCCGAGCTGCTGCGCGCCGCGGGCTTCGACCTGTGGATGACCGCGGTGCGCGAGCCGCAGGATGCGGAGAAGACACCGCAGGGCTACGTCATCGCCCGGAAGCCGTAGGGTGCCGAGCATGGACGCTCCCCGGCTGACCCATGTGAGAGTCAACGTGACCGATCTCGGCGAAGCGATCGAGTGGTACGAGCGACTGCTGGGTGTCGAGGCGGCCGGGCACTGGCCGCCTGAGGAGCCGACGTACGCGCATTTCACGCTGGGGCCGGTGCAGTTCGCCGTGGGGCAGTACGAGCCTGTTCCGGCGACGGGAGCGCGGTTCAACTTCCAGGTCGACGACGTCGACGCCTGGTGGGCTCGCGTGGGGGAGACCGCCGACGTGCTCGAGCCGCTGTTCGACACGCCGTACGGGACCCGCAAGTTCACCATCCGCGACCCGGACGGCAACGAACTCGGGTTCGTGCAGGCTTGATCCACGCTCAGCTGAATCTCCGGTGGTGCTGTCTCAAAATCTACGGTGACGGGATTAGACATTCGGTGGCGGCGTGTGTAGTGTTCTTCTTGTCGACAGAGAACAAGAGTGAAGCTGAGGCGGACAGCGGACGACTGTCCACAGGTTGTGCAAGGTACGACGGCGGATCCCGCCGGGCCGATCACCAGAAGGGCTCGGGTTTCTGCCAGGATCCGCGAAGAGCGCTTGGGGCCAGTGGTTGAAGAGGGTTCCGGGCGCGGACGGATGAAGTTGTTGAAGTGAGTTGGTAGCAGTTGTAGTCATCAGCAGTTGAAGGTGTAGTTCAGTACTTGCCAAGCAGTACCTGTAGTCAGCAGTACCCGTTGCAGTTGTGGTTTGCAGTAGGAAGTTGTTAGCGACAGGAAGGGAAGGATTACGCCGTCGGATCGCCTGCCAGTGCCAGTACTTCGCCGGGCAGGTGCCGTAGCTCATCGGATGGGAAGGTGGTCTTCGGTTACGCATTCAGCGATCCCCGCAGCCCCGATCTTCACCTGGCGCGCTGCGGATGTGAAAGACCGGCTTCACGGCCGGTAGATGGTTTGATCCCAACCCCTGGGCCCCGGTGCTTCGGCACCGGGGCCCTTCGGCGTGGAGGTGCGATGACCCCAGATGTGTCCACGGAGGTACCGATGAACGTTGACCCGAAACCCGGGCCGGCCAGCTTTGACGACGACGACTATCCCGCCTTCACGATGGGCCGGGCCGCCGAGATGCTCGGCACCACCCCGGGCTTCCTGCGCAGCCTGGACGAGGCGAAGCTGATCACCCCGCAACGCAGCGAGGGCGGCCACCGCCGCTACTCCCGCTACCAGCTCCGCATCGCGGCCCGCGCCCGCGAACTGGTCGACCAGGGCACTGCCCTGGAGGCCGCCTGCCGCATCATCATCCTGGAAGACCAACTCGCCGAAGCCCTGCGCATCAACGAGGAAATGCGCCGCCAGGGCAAGTAACGCACCCCCACCGACACCACCGCCGCACTCCGGCGATGAGGCCTCCGGCCGACCCAGCAGCTGCACCGATCCGTGGACGGTGCAGCTTTGTCGTGCCCGGGCCGCCATGCCTCGGCGTCACCGGGGGAAGGACAAGTGCTGGTGCACGAGCTGCCAGCCGTTGGGGCCGTGGCGGAAGATACGGGTGGCTCTCGACCGGGACTCGGTCGGGCCGTCGGGGGATTCGACGGTGACGTGGTCGATGCCCCAGGCAACGGCGAGGTCGTTGCGGGCGAGCACGGTCAGGTCGGACTGGGTGAGCTCGATGCTGCCGGAGGTGTCGAGGCCGGCCTGGCAGACCTCGCGGACGGCGGAGCGGCCGACGTACTGGAGAGGGCCGGCGTGTTCGTAGGAGACGATGTCGGGGGCGATGCCGGCCATCATCGCGTCGAGGTCCTTGCCGGCGGTCTGGACGGACCAGTCGTCGAGCAGCTCGCGGACCGCTGATTCGCCGACCGGGGCGGGGATCTCCTCCAGCGGGAACGAGTGGTGCTCGTGCGTGATCGTCCAGCGGCCGTCGAGCTTGCGCAGGCCGATCGTCAGCCGGAGGCGTCGTTCGGCGGTCTCGTCCGGCATCCCGCACTTCAGCAGGGCGACGGCGAACGCCACGTCCGCACCCGCGGTCACGTCCAGCGACACGATCTCGAACGTCGCGCCCTGCGCCTGCCACTCGAAGAACCCGGGCCAGGTCCGCTCGTACGCCGCGAGCCCGCGCAGTCCCTCGTACGGCGGGGGCACGTCGAACATCAGCACGTCCGCGGAGTGATCGGCCAGTACGCCGGCCAGGTTGCCGGTGTGCACCGCATCCGCCCATCGCTCGATCAGCGTGCGGATCTCCTGCTCGTCCATGTCAGTTCCTCTCGACGGTGATGGTCGGAACTGGAACCCCGGCCGGACCCGAAACTCATCGCGCCCGGCTAGAACAACTCTGCCGGCAGCCCGTACGCCGCGAAGTCCGCCTCCAGGAACGACACCACCTCCGCGATCGACGCCCCGCGCAGCATCACCACGTCCAGCCCGGACGCGACGTACCGGCCGGACTGCCACCGGTACGTGCCGAACGCCAGCTGCCCGTTGGCCCGCGTCGGCAGGAACCGCCACTGCTCCCGCAACGGGCCGTCCACCAGGAAGCCGCGGATCCGGGCCCGGCCGGCGAACCACTGCGGCAGCGGCGGCATCGAGTACTTCGCGTCCTCGGTCAGCATCGCGACGATCGCGTCGACGTCCCGCGCCTCCCAGGCAGCCAGGTAGCGGCGGGCCAGGTCGCGCTGCGCCTCCTCGCCAAGCTCGGCGAGGGTTCGCTGCTGACTAGGAACCTCGCCAACGACGCGGCGGGCTCGCTGCAGCGCGCTGTTGACCGCGGCGACGCTGGTGTCGAGCTGTTCAGCGACCTCCCGTGCGGCAAACGCCAGTACGTCGCGGAGCAGCAGCACTGCGCGTTGCAGCGGCGACAGGTGCTGCAGAGACGCGACGAAGGCGAGCTCCACACTCTCCAGCGCTACGACACGGGCCTCCGGGCTCAGCCGATCAGTCCAAGCAAGCTGGTGGTTCGGGTACGGCTCGAGCCAAGCTGTCTCGGCCTGTGGAGCAGACAGGTCGGTCGGGAGTTCCCGACGACCCCTCCGCTCAATCAGCGTGAGGCAGCGGTTCGTCGCGATCTTGTAGAGCCAGGGACGCAGTGTGCCGCGGTCCTCGAAGCGGTCCAGGTTGTTCCAGGCCCGCAGCAACGTCTCCTGCACCGCATCCTCGGCGTCATGGCTGGAGCCGAGCATGCGGTAGCAGTGCGCGTGCAGCTCACCGCGCAACGGTCCGACCAACCGCCCGAAGGCATCCCCATCCACCGGCTCAGGCTAGGGCGTGCACCACCCGCAGGTCAGCTGCGGTAGCAGCGGATGTGGTCGACCGTGAAGCTGGGCACGAGGTGGTCGTCCGCACCGGTCGACCAGTCGGGGAAGTCGAAGACCGCGAGCATCAGTTGCATCGGATAGGCCGGCGGACGCGCGCACCGGCGTACGGGCTCGTCGTCGACGGAGAAGCTGACCTGCTCGGCGGTCCAGTCGACGGCGTAGGTGTGGAACTCCGCGACATCGATCGGCAGCCGGACGGCCTCGAAGTCCTCCGGTACGGCGGGGTCGCGGAAGCTGTGCAGCCCCATGCCGACCGCGGCCGACCCTGGTTCGAGCGCCTTGCCGAAGACCTCCATCACACAGATCTCGGCGCAGCGCTCCGGACGGTCCTCCAGTCCGACCATCCACAGCGAGACCATCGAGCGTGGCGACAGCTCGGCCCGGGCATGCAGCTCAATGCGGCCGAACTGCGGAGTCCAGCCCCAGAACGCTTCCTGCTCCTCGCGGACGACCAAGCCGTCGCGGTACGGCTGCTGACCGACCGTGCTGCCCACCGGGCCCGAGTAGTTGCCGGACTGGATGCCGGACACCCGCAGCGGCGGCTGATGGTCGTCAGCACACCACAGGCCCTGCTCCGGGGGGATGACCAGGCGCAGGCAGGACCCGTCCAACTCGTACTGCGCTGCTGTGGCCGCGCGGGAACTCCAGTGCGGCAGGTAGTGGGGTGACCAGACCGAGGTGTCCAGCTCCGGACGGTCGAAGGTGTCCTCGAAGACCAGCATCGCCCCATCATCGGTTCCGGTGTCACAGATGTCACGGTGACTCCGTCAGTGCGATGACACCGTTCGACGGGAAGATGCCAGAGTGAACCAGGACGACCTTGCCCGGCAGTTCGAGCAGAACCGCCGTCACCTGCGTGCGGTGGCGTACAGGATGCTCGGGTCGCTGAGTGAGGCCGAGGACGCCGTCCAGGAGGCATGGCTGCGACTTAGCCGCTCCGACAGCAGCGAGATCGCCAATCTCGGCGGCTGGCTGACGACGGTCGTCTCGCGGGTGTGCCTGGACATGCTGCGCGCGCGGAAGTCGCGGCGGGAGGACCCGTACGACACCTACGTGCCTGACCCGGTGGTGAGCCGGCTGGACCCGGAGGAGGAAGCCGTCCAGACGGACTCCGTCGGGCTGGCCATGCTGGTCGTGCTGGAGACGCTGAAGCCCGCGGAGCGGCTCGCGTTCGTGCTGCACGACCTGTTCGGGGTGAGCTTCGACGAGATCGCGCCGATCGTCGACAAGACCCCGGCAGCGACTCGGCAACTGGCCAGCCGGGCGCGGCGGCGGGTCCAGGGCGCGCCCACGAGCGACGGAAACCTCGGCCGGCAGCGTGAGGTCGTCGAGGCGTTCCTGGCGGCGTCCCGCAGCGGTGACTTCGACGGTCTGCTGGCAGTGCTCGACCCGGACGTCGTACTGCGCGCCGACGCCGGCGCTGTGCCGGCAACTGGGCTCGCGACCTCGCGGCTGGTTCGTGGGGCGAAGACGGTTGTCGAGCAGGCACTGCTCTTCGGCAGGTTGTCGCCGCACGCACAGGTGGCGACGGTCAACGGAGCGCCGGGCCTCGTCACCGTGGTCGACGGCCGGCTGCTCGGCGTCATGTCGCCCGAGATCCGCGACGGCCGGATCGTCGAGATCAACATCCTCGCCGACCTGTCCCGCCTGGAGTCGCTTCCCCTCCCGGCCTGATCAGCTCCAGCACCCGCGCGGCCTGCCGTACGCCGGTGCCGGGCGGGTTGCGCTCGGCCGCCGGCCCGCCGGGGCCGACCATCGTCAGCCAGAAGCTCGCCCACAGACACCGCGCTGCACGGAACCGCGCGGCATCCACCCCGAACCGCTCGGCGAACCCGTCCCACCGGGTCCCTCGCGAGGCGAGATGCTCGACCAAGGTGCCCAGCTCATAGGCGAGGTCGCTGCGCCCCGCATCCTCGAAGTCGACGATTCGCACCCGCACGCCGTCCCACAGGTAGTTCGCGAGGTTGGGGTCCCCGTGCCCGATCACGGCGTTCGCCGGCCGCGCCAACTCCGCGGCCTCGTCGCCGTCCAGCCAGTCCAAGGCGACCTGGCGGGCTTCCCGCAGGAGGTCTTGGCGCGGCCCAGATCTCCAGCACTCACCAACCGCGCCCGCGCGGCTCGCCTCAGGCGGAGGGCCAGCTCCAGCCGCCGTGGTCTCACCCGTTGGTGAGTGCTGCAGGTCCGCCCGGATGCGGGCGACGAGTGCCGGGTGGTCGACGGGCGCCAAGGAGGCGGGCGGGATCGACCAGAGATCGCGCAGAGCCGTCTCGAGACCGTCGAGCTGCTGCGCGGTGAGCTCGCCGGCGAGCGGCGTGCCGGGGAGCCTGGTCATGGTCAGCGTCGCGCCGGTCAGCCGGAGGGGGACGGGGACCAAGCCCGGGCGGGCGGTCGAGATCACCCGCAGGGCGGTCCACTCGCGCTGATCCTCGCCGCGACTGCGGTCGGTGTAGGTCTTCGTGACGGTGTCGCCGGTGGAGGTCACGTGGTGGGTCTGACTCATCGGGCAAGCCTCCTGACAAAAGTTTGATCGGCGTGTCAATTCCCGGCCCGGCCGCTCGACGTACGGGTGAGACCAGGAGAACGGAGTTGGCGATGAGCGTGCAGGTGATTCACCCGAGCGGGGTCGGTGTGGTGGCGGGGCTGCTGGGCAACGGGTTCGGCGGGGCGATCCACCGGCCGGGCGACGCGCAGTACGACGAGCAGCGCAAGGCGTTGGTGCCGACGCTCGACTCGCGGCCCTTGGTGGTCGCCGAGGCGTTCGGCCGGACCGACGTGCAGGCGGCGGTGCGGACGGCCCGCGAGCACGGGCTGCCGATCGCGGTGCAGGCCACCGGGCACGGGACTCGGATGCCGGCCGACGGCGGCATTCTGCTGAAGACCTCCGCGATGACGTCACTGCTGATCGATCCCGAGCGCCGGATCGCCAAGGCCGGCCCGGGCGTTCGCTGGGGCGCGGTGATCGACGCGGCCGCCGAGTTCGGGCTGGCGCCGCTCGCGGGCTCGTCACGGGACGTCGGTGTCACCGGCTACACGCTCGGCGGCGGCCTCGGCTGGCTGGCCCGCAAGTACGGCTTCGCGGCCGACAGCGTGGTCCGCGCCGAGGTGGTCACCGCCGACGGCCGGGTCGTCACCACGAGCGCGGACGAGCACCCCGACCTGTTCTGGGCGCTGCGCGGCGGCACGGGCAACTTCGGCATCGTCACGTCGCTCGAGTTTCGGCTGTACCCGGTGCGGTCGGTCTACGCCGGCATCGTCTACTTCGACGCCGCCCAGGCCGCGTGCATCCTCAAGACCTACCGCGACTGGACTGCCACCGTGCCGAACGAGCTGAGCACCGCGATCGTGCTCACCCGCCGCCCCGACGGCCGCCGCGTGGTCGGTCTCAAGGTCATGTACTGCGGGGAGGCGGCGCTGGCCGAGCACCTGCTCAAGCCCGTGTACGCGGTCGCCGGGCCGATCGTCGACGGCGAACTGGCGACCATGCCGTTCGCGCAGGCGGCGATGGGCGGTACGCCGGCCCGCTACCTCGACCTGGTCGACGCCCTGCCGGACGATCTGCTCGACGGCCTCGCGGCGCTGACCGGCGACGCGGCTCCGACCGTCGAGATCCGGCACTGGGCCGGCGCGATGGCGAACCCGGGTCCCGGTGCGGGACCGGTCGCGCACCGCGACGCGCCGTACTCGCTCATCATCGACCAGGAGGTGGCCGAGCTGGCCCCGGTGCTGCGCCGGACCGGCCGCACCTTCGTCAACTTCCTGGCTGACCACTCCAGCACCGCGACCGCGTACACCCCGGCGGACCACGCCCGGCTGCGCGCGGTCAAGCGGGCCTACGACCCGGAGAACCTGTTCCACCTGAACCCCAACATCGCGCCCTGAGGGGCAACGCGAAGGGCCCGGACTCACGGCGAGTCCGGGCCCTGACGCGAGGCGGTTCAGCGCCCCGGCGGCTTCGCGGTCAGACCGTGCCCGCGTTGCCGTAGACGGAGACGTGAACGTGGTCGAAGTGGTTCGCGGTGGCGCCGCCCCGGTCCTCCATGCCGCGCCAGCCTTCGCTGCCGCGCTGCACGGTCCAGATCCGCTGCTCCCAGATGACCTCGCTGACGCCGAGCTCCTTGGCGTGCGAGCGCACGTACGCCGCGATCTCGTCGCCGAGCGAGCCGGTGACCATGATGTCGAGCCCGCGGCCGCTGCCGTGCGCACCGCCGTCGCCGGAGCGGACGCCGCCGTACGAGGAGACCGACGGGAACGCGGCGCAGACGGCCCGGTGGACCCGGATCGCGTCGGCGGTCAGGCCGTCCTCGACGCCCGAGCCGGACTTGCAGGCCGCGGACGAGACGCCGTCGGCAGCCTCTTCGGTCTCCTCGGCCTTCTCCACCTTCTCGACCGGCTTGGTCGCGGCCAGGTACTCGGCCTTGACCCAGCGGACCAGGCCGTTGCGCACGATCTGGGCCCACTGGCCGTCGACCTCGCCGGTGACCGAGACCTTCGTGCCCTTGGCGAGCACGGTCAGCAGGGTGCCCTTCTGCTGGGGCGCGGTCCACACGTTCAGATCCGTGGTGGTGAACTTGCTGCCGACGATCTTCGGTGGCAGCGCCTTCGCGACCTGCGCGGCGCGCGTCTTCACCGAGTTCGGCGTCGGGATCGGCGCCTGCTTCTTCAGGTGCTTCGCGGCCGGCGGGGCCTTCGGCTTGGCCGTGGCCGCCGGCGGCGTGCTGGGCTTCAGGTTCAGCGACGGGCGGTACGCGTCCCGGCTGGTCTGGGTCTCACGCGCCAGCTGCAGGGGAGAGCTGGCGAGTGGTGCCTCCGACGTCGGGGTGTTCTGCTGCTGCTCGGGGAAAGCGACCGCCGAGCCGGTGGCCAGCAGTGCCACCGTCGCTCCCGGAATCGCGACCTTCACGATGCCGGGGCCGATCACCTTGCGGCGCGGTTGACGATGCCGCGCCTGCCTATGCCGTCCTTCAGCCACTGGTATTCCCATTCTGCCGAGACCAAAACGTTATCGACCGGAGGAGTCAAGCACACATCCCGGCCGCACTGCCAACTCGGCCGCAGTTTTAACGCATTACGAACGTGCCGGGGGTCGAAAGTCCGGGCAGCGGGCTGCATTCCGGACGTGGGCAGCGGTGCGTGCCGACGACCTCACCGGCAGTCATAGGCCGGATCGATCAAACGAGCGTTGGAGATTGGGGTTCCGCGCAGCGGGCACTGGAGTCGATGCCGTCCCCCGCCTGGGCGGCGTTTTCTACGAAGGAGAACTTCAATGCTCATCCTCGGACTCATCCTGCTGCTGCTGGGATTCCTGCTGAACATCCCGGTCCTGTGGACGATCGGCATCGTCCTGCTCGTGGTCGGAGCGGTGCTGTTCCTGCTCGGTTCGACCGGGCGCGCTGTCGGGGGACGGCGTCACTGGTTCTGATCGGTGGTTTCCCGGGCCGGTCAGGCCCGCGGAACGGCTGCACGACCGGACCCCGCGAGCGTTCTGCTCGCGGGGTCCCGTGCGTTCGGCCTCGGTTTCTGTCCGCGGCCGGGGTTAGCATCCCGAAGATGAAGTACCTCGTACTGATCTACGGCACCACCGACGACACCTGGACCGGCTCGGACGACGACATCGCGGCCGTCCGGGCGCTGACCGAGCTCAAGCGCGACCTGACCGGCACGGGTGAGCTGGTCAGCTCCGAAGGTCTGAGCTACCCCAGCTCGGGCCGGGTGGTCCAGGTCCGCGACGGCGTCCGGGTGGTCACCGACGGGCCGTTCGGCGAGGCGAAGGAACAGATCGCCGGCTACTTCATGGTCGACGCCTCCGACGAGCGCGCCCAAGAAATCGCCGGCCAGGTCTCCCGCATCGTCGGCGACCGCGTCGAACTGCGCGGGACGCTGCTCGCCGCGCCCTGACCGCCGGTCGTCAGGCGGCGCCTTGTCCTGCGGCCACGGGCTGCGGCGCCTTCTTGCGGCTGACCAGCAGCGCTGCGCCGACCAGGCCGACCGCCACAAAGGCCCAGCAGGCCGCGAACCCCACGCGGTAGCCGGCCGTCAGTGCCGCCGGCGTCGACCCGTTGGTGTTCGCCACCGCCACGGCCGAGATCACCGCGATGCCCACAGCGCCGCCGATCTGGAAGCACGCGTTCTGCAACCCGGAGGCGACTCCTGCGTCGTTTCCGGCCACCTCACCCAACGCAGCGATCGACCCGGCGACCGTCCCGGCGCCCAGGCCCGCGCCGTAGATCGTCAGACCCCAGAAGGCCAGTTCGAAGTACCCGGTGTCGACCGTCAGCCGGCTCATGACGGTCACGCCCGCACCAGTCAGCAGCAGTGACACGGCGGCGACCGGTCGAGCGCCCACTCGGGTGACCAGGTGCTGGCCGATCATCGAACCACCGACCGCCGCGGCCGCTAGCACCGACGACACCAGGCCGTACTTGATCGCGGAGTACCCGGCGACCAGCTGGGCGTACTGGGTGTAGAGGATGTTCAGCCCGAACACGCCGAGGCCGAAGGCGATTCCGATCAGGTTCCCGCCGACCAGGGCCCGCGACCGGAACAGCCGCAGAGGGACCAGTGGCGCCGACGACCTCTGCTCGATCAGCACGAACGCCGCGAACAGGGCCGCCGAGAGCAGGGCCAGCGCCGCGGTGCGCCCGGCGGACGACCCGGGCGCCTCGATCACGGCGTACACGAGCACGATGAGTCCGGCGGTCACCGTCACCGCCCCGGCGATGTCGAAGGTGCGCTGGGCCGGGCCGCGGCTGTCCTGCAGCACGAGCGGCGCCAGGACCAGGACCAGCACGCAGATCGGCACGTTGATGTAGAAGATCCACGGCCAGCCGAGGCCGTCGGTCACCGGACCGCCGATCAACGATCCGGCCGTACCGCCGACGCCGCTGGTCGCACCCCAGATGCCGAGCGCCTTGTTGCGTTCGGGGCCACCAGCGAAGGTGGTCATGACGATCGACAGCGCGCTCGGCGCGAGCACGGCGGCGGCGATGCCCTGCAGGCCGCGTGCCAGCACGAGCGCGTCGCCGCTCCAGGCCAGGCCGCAGAGCAGTGACGAGGCGGCGAACCCGACCAGACCGGCCAGGAACACCCGTCGCCGGCCGAGCAGGTCGGACACCCGACCGCCGAGCAGCAGCAGGCCTCCGAACATCAGGGCGTAGCCACTCGGCACCCACTGCACGCCCCCGGTGGAGAAGGTGAGGTCGCGCTCGATCGATGGCACCGCCACCAGCACGATCGACGCGTCCAGGATGATCATGAAGCCGGTGACGCAGAGCAGGGCCAGGGCGAACCAGCGCTTCGGATCAGGTGGATTCTGCATGGGTCCTCCAGTACGGCGGGGCGCCCAGGCCGGGCGCCGCTCGCCGGGGACGTCGAGGCCGGGGTGGGCCGGTTCGACATCGCGCCGGGTGTCGAGAACGGCGGGTCCGGATTCGACGTACCGGGTGAGAGGGGGTCACAGGGGCCCTAACGACCGTCAGGATGGTGACCGTGAAGTACATGCTGCTGATCTACTCCAACCCGGAGAGCTGGGCGTCCCTGTCCGCCGAGCAGCGGGACGACCTCACCCGCGCCCACCAGGAGCTGGCCACCGAACTGACCGAGCAGGGCCTGCTGGTGAGCTCTGCCGGACTGGCCGACCCGATCACCACCCGCACGGTCTCGATCGGCGACGACAACTCCCGCACCACCACCGACGGCCCGTACGCCGAGGCCAAGGAGCACCTGGCCGGGTTCTACCTGGTGGAGTGCGAGGACATCGACCAGGCCATCGGGTACGCCGCGCGAATGCCGGACGCCCAGTACGTCGCGGTGGAGGTGCGGCCGGTGATGGACACCTCCGGGCTGGAGATGTGAGCGACTTCGAGCTCCTGCTGCGGGAGCAGACGCCGCAGGTGCTCAGTGCGCTGGTACGGCACTACGGGCACTTCGACCTGGCCGAGGAAGCGGTTCAGGAGGCACTGCTCGCCGCCGCCCAGCAGTGGCCGCGCGAGGGCGTGCCGGACAACCCGCGCGGCTGGCTGATCCGGGTCGGCTCACGACGGCTGACCGACCTGCTGCGCAGCGACACGGCCCGGCGCCGGCGGGAGGAGAACGCCGCCGCGCTGTCCGCTCCCGAGGAGTTCGTTGCCCCCGGCCCAGATATCGAGGACCTGGCCGGCCGGGACGACACGCTGACGTTGCTCTTCCTGTGCTGCCATCCGGCGCTGTCGCCGGCCTCCCAGATCGCACTGACGCTGCGCGCGGTCGGCGGTCTCACGACGGCCCAGATCGCCGCCGCCTTCCTGGTGCCTGAGGCAACGATGGCCCAGCGGATCAGCCGGGCCAAGCGCAGCATCAAGCAGGCCGGGTCGTCGTTCGAGATGCCGCCGGAGGCCGAGCGCGACGCCCGGATGGGTGCCGTCCTGCACGTGCTGTATCTGATCTTCAACGAGGGCTACACGGCGTCGTCCGGCGACAACCTGCACAGTGCCGAGCTGACCGCGGAGGCGATCCGGCTGGTGCGCGGAGTCCGGCGGCTGCTGCCCAACGACGGCGAGGTGGCCGGGCTGCTGGCGTTGATGCTGCTGACCGACGCTCGCCGGCCGGCCCGCACGGATGCGGACGGAGCGCTGGTTCCGCTGGCCGAGCAGGACCGCTCGAAGTGGAACAAGGACGCCATCGTCGAGGGCGAGGCGCTGGTCACGGACGCGTTGTCACGGACGCAGCTGGGGCCGTACCAGGTGCAGGCCGCCATCGCCGCCGTGCACGGGACCGCTGAGCGGGCCGAGGACACCGACTGGCCGCAGATCGTCGCGCTGTACCAGGTGCTGGAGCAGATCTCGGACAACCCGATGGTCCGCCTCAACCACGCCGTCGCGGTGGCCATGGCGACCGGTCCGAAGGAAGGACTCGCACTGCTCGAGCCGCTGGAGTCCGACGGCCGGATGAAGGACCACCACCGGCTGGAGGCGGTCCGGGCGCACCTGCTGGAGATGTCCGGCGACCTGGCCGGTGCTCGGGCCAGCTATCTGCTGGCCGCCCGCCGGACGACGTCGGTGCCGGAGCGGGACTACCTGCAGTCGAAGGCTGACCGGCTCGGGACCTGACGCGCGTCTCACGGCCGGGTCGCGGCGGCCGGGTGGATGTGTCAGGTTGGAGCAGTGGACCTCACCAAGGCATCGCTGCTGCGCGAGATGCTGACCGGCACCGAGCTGGGCAGCCGGACCACCTCGTTCGCTCACTCCATGCGGCGGTACACCACGCGTAGGGGCGGTCTGCTCCTGTTCGGCCCGCCCGAGGACGAGCCGTGGCACCTGACCGCGCACCTGGACGACGAGCTGCACCGCGCCGGCGTGGAGGACGTCCGCCCGGCGCTGGTCCGCTGGACGCCGCCGCCCGGTGCTCCGCCGCACCTGGCGATCGGTCTGGACCGGCTGCGGGAGTCCGGCCGTGGCGAGTCCCTGCTGGTGGTCGCCGAGGACCGGCCCGCGGACACCCTGCTCGAGCGCATCGACGACGTGCGCCGCCGGGGGACCACCATCTTCAGCATCGACAACGGCGACAAGGAGCTCGCCGGGTTGGCGCACGAGTCGTTGGTGCCCGAGCTGCTGGTCCCCGCCGGCTTCGGGAGCTGGGCCAACCACTCGGTCACCGAAGACGCCGTACGCCGTACCGAGGGCGCTGTCGACGACGAGATCCCGGACGAGACCCTCACCGCGCTGCGCGAGGCGGTCGCGGGCTTCGAGATGACCCAGCACCTGGTCAGCCTCGCCGCCGCCGACCCGGAGGCCGGTCAGGCGAACTGGCGCCGCTCGCTGCGCACCTTCATCGAGCGCCTCGGCGGCGAGCCCGGCTGACCCTGCCTGGAAGCGGGCGCGGTGCTCCATGATCCGGGCTCGGTTGGCGGTCGCCCACGCGCTCATCGCCTGTGCCGCGTCGAGCAGCCCCTCGCCCAGGTCGGTCAGGGCGTACTCCACCCGCGGCGGCACGGTCGGGTACGCCGTCCGGGTGATCAGGCCGTCGCGTTCCAGTTGCCGCAACGTCAGCGTGAGCATGCGCTGCGAGATGCCGGTGACAGCGCGGTGCAGCTCACCGAAGCGCAGCGTGCGGTCGCTGAGCTGCCCGACGACCAGGATCGTCCACTTGTCGCCGATCAGGCCGAGGATGCTCAGCACCTGCCGGCACCGCTGCTCGTCGGACTCCACAACTGACCTCCGGGTGCGTCACGAACAAAAATGTGCCGTCTTGCCGCCGACGTTCACAGGCACAACGCTTGGGGCAACGAACAAACAGTAACCATGGAGGACGACGTGCCGAAGACACTGGCGATCGTGGGAGCGGGACCCGGCCTGGGGGCAGGCGTCGCCCGGGCGTTCGGGCGGCGCGGGTACCGGGTCGCGCTGATCGGCCGGACGCGCGCGACCCTGATCTCGCTCGCGGAGAAGCTGGCGGCGGACGGCATCCAGGCCGAGGCCTTCCCGGCCGACATCCACCACCGGGAGGCGTTGCGCAGTGCGCTCCGGGAGGCCGCGGCGGCGTTCGGGCCGATCACCGTGCTCGAGTACGGACCCAGTCCCACCGGGGAGATCACGACCGCGCTGGGCACGACGGTGGAGTCGGCCACGCAACAGTTCGAGTTGCACATGCTGGGTGCGATCACCGCGGTCGGCGAGGTGCTGCCCGGGATGCTGGCGCGCGGCGACGGCGCCGTCCTGCTGACGACCGGCGTCTCGTCGACGGTCCCCGCACCCTTTCTCGGCAACGTCGGACCAGCGATGGCGGCCCTGAAGAACTGGGCCGGCGCGCTGGCGACCGAGGTCCGCGCTCGCGGCGTGTACGTCGGCACGCTGACGATCGCGACCGGCGTCGTACCGGGCAGCCCGGACGGCGATCCCGACCTGATCGGCGAGCGGTACTACGAGCTCGCGCGCCGGCGGGACCACTTCGAGCAGACCGTCGGCGACCTGGGCGACTTCCGCGCGCTGGTGGCTCAGTCGTCGAGGTAGAGCGCCGCCAGCCGGGGGAAGCGGGCGTGCATCTCCGCCTTGTCGTCGAAGTCGAAGTCCTCGCCGGCCGGCACGTCCGCCGCGTCCGGCGTGGCCGCGTCGACCGCGGACCAGAAGTCCTTCTCCGACCCGGCCACCGTGGCGTACGCCTCGGCCCCGACCGCCAGCAGCGCCTCGCCGTCGAAGCCCTCGAAGCCGTCGTCCAGGTCCTCGTCGATCACGTCGGCCAGCGAGTCCGGATCGGCCAGCGCCGCCTCCCAGATCTCCCGCCCCTGCGCCACCAGCCAGCCGCGGAAGAAATCGAACCCGTCGTCGCCCAGCCCACCGTTGATCAGGTAGGCCGCACCCCACAGGTCCCACCGGTACGCCTCGCCCAGCAGCAACTCGAACCGCACCCCGAACCCGACGATCTCCTCGGCCGGCAACCCGCTCAGCGCCTTGGTCAACGCATCCGCGACCCCGTCCGGATCCACGACCGTGTCATCCACCTGCTCCCGGGCCGCTTCCACCAGCCCCCAGAACCGTTCCTTGTCCACCCCCAAAGCCTGTCATGAAACTCGGCCAACGGAGGAGCCTTCAGGACATGGTTCTGCTCACCAGGGTTCGTCCAGTTCGGTTCGGAGGGTGGTGGGCAGGGTGAGCCGGGCGGCGGTGAGCGCGGTGGTGAGTTGGGCGGAGGTGCTGGCTCCGACGATGGGGATGATGCTGGGGGAGCCGCCGGTGAGCCAGGCGATGACGACCTCGCTGCGGGTGACGCCGAGGGATTCGGCGGCCTCGGTGAGGGCCTGCAGGCGGCGGGTGGAGCCGGGGTGGTCGAAGGCCTCGTGGAAGGGCCGGTCGGGGCGTTCGTAGCCGCCGGACATCAGCGAGCTGTAGGCGAACAGGTCCTGCTCGGGGTTCTGCTCGGCGTAGTCGAGCATCTCGTCGGTGATCCAGCCGAAGCGGTGGTCGTGGGCGTGGTCGCGGACGAAGGGACGCGGCTGCAGGTACGTGTAGCGCATCTGCAGGGCGGTCGGGCCGGTGACGCCCAGCCGCTCGGCGATGGCTCGGGCGCGCTCGACCCGCCAGAGCGCGTAGTTGGAGAGCCCGATTCGGCCGATCGTGCCGGCCGCCGCGTGCTTGCCGAATGCCGCGACCGTCTCCTCCAGCGGCGTCTGCAGGTCGTCGCGGTGAGCCCAGTACAGGTCGATGTGGTCGACGCCCATCCGTCGCAGCGAGGTCTCCACCGCGGCGTCGACGGCCTTCTGGCTGAGCCCTTCGGTGTGCTCGGGGAAGCTGCCGGGCCAGAGCGGTTCGCAGCCGACCTTGGTGGCCAGCTTGACCCGGTCACGAACGCCGGGCCGTTTGGCGAACCAGCGGCCGAGCAGCTCCTCGCTCTGCCCGCCGTGACCGCTCGGGTCCTGCCAGAAGGCGTAGCAGTTGGCCGTGTCGATCCATTCGCCGCCGCCATCGACGTACTGGTCGAGCAGCGCGAACGAGGTCTGCTCGTCGATGCGCATTCCGAACTCCATCGCACCCAGGGCGATTCTCAGATCAGTCATGCCCAGCACGATCCGATCTGGAGTCCACTCAAGGTCAAGCACCGGAGTCACGTAGTGAGACGATCAGTTTCGTATTGTGGACGCGCTCTGGAAAACTGCTGCCGCTGAAGAGTCCCGGTCCCGTGGTGGCGGTCCGGGCCCCGAGTACACCGGCCTTCAGCGAGAGGTCTTGCCGCGGGTGGAAGTCCGTACGACGAGCTCCGGCGTGAAGGTGACGCGCTGGTGCTCGTGGTCGGGGTTGGACGACTCGTCCAGCAGCAACTCGGCGGCGGTCTTGCCGAGCAGCTGGCGCGGCTGGCGCACGGAGGTCAGCGGTACGGCGGCGGCCGCGGCGAACTCGATGTCGTCGTAGCCCACGATCGCCAGGTCCTCCGGCACGCGCAGTCCGAGGCTCACACACTGCTGCAGCAGGCCCAGCGCGAGCAGATCGTTCGCGCAGAAAGCTGCCGTCGGCCGCCGGTCCGCCGGCAGCCCGGCGAGGCGCTGACCCGCACCGCGGCCCTCGGCGACGGTCAGTGCGGCGGTCGTCAGCTCCACCAGGTTCTCCGCGGGCAACCCGGCTTCCTCCAGGGCGTTGCGAGCGCCTTCGCGGCGGTCGGTGACCTGACCGATGGTGTTCGGCCCGCCCACGAACGCGACGCGCTCGTGGCCCAGCTCGATCAGGTGGGTGAGCGCCACCTCACCGCCGAGCACGTCGTCCACCGCGACCGAGCAGTGCTGGGCGTCGTCGAGGGACCGGTCCACCACGACGACCGGCGTACCGCGCAGTGGCAGCGTCGCGATGCGGCTGGAGTGTGGGTCGATCGGTGTGATGAGCACGCCTTGGACGCGCTGCTGCTCCAGCAAGTCCAAGTAGTCGGCCTCGCGCCCGGCGTCCTCGTTGCTGTTGCACAGGAAGACCGAGAGACCGGCCTCGCGCGCTGCCTCTTCCACACCCCGGGCGACGTCGGTGAAGAACGGGTTTCCGGCGTCCAGCATCAGGTACGCCACGATTCGGCTGCTGCCGGCGCGCAACTGCCGCGCCGACTCGTTGCGCACGAAGCCCAGCGACTCCATCGCTGCCTCGACCTTGGCCCGGGTGGCCGGGCTGACCATCTCCGGCCGGTTGAGCACGTTCGACACCGTGCCCAGCGACACGCCCGCGGCGGCAGCGACGTCCTTGACCCCGGCAGCTCCACGCGAGCGGTTCCGCGCGGCAGGCTTGCCGGCGACCCGCGTACGACGGCCCGTGGTGCCGGTCTCCGGCAGCTCGCCGGCGGTCGTCCGCGATGCCCCGGCCGGCACCCGCTTGACCGCGCCGCCACCTCGCGGCGTACGCGCTCCGCTCCGGGCGGCCGGTGCTGCGCCGGTCCGTGGGCTCGGGGAAGCGCCAGTTCGTGAAGCCGGGGTGGCGCTGGCTCGAGGGGCTGCCGCAGCGGCACGCGACGTCGAGCCCCCACCGCGACCTGAGCCGGCTCCGCCGCGACCGGCGGCAGGCTCCGGCACGCCGGAGCGTCCTGCCGCGCTGGGTGATGCCACGTGGCCTCCCCGGTTGAAACGTGATAGCGGACGAAGCCTACCTGGCCGGGCGCGGAATCCTCGCGGCACGTTGTCCACAGAGTTCCACTTTCGGTCTTGACGACGCCAGCCGCCCACCCTTACCTTCGTGCAATCTTCTTGAAACCTTTCAGCAACAACGGTCGAGGATGCGGAGGTGCCAGATGGCGGCGGACGCTCCGGTGCTGCGGTTGCGCGAGATTTCCAAGTCCTTCGGCGCCGTCGCCGCCGTGCAGAACGTCTCCTTCGACCTGTACGGCGGTGAGGCGCACGCCCTGGTCGGGGAGAACGGCGCCGGCAAGTCCACCCTGGTGAAGATGCTGGCCGGCGTGCACCGCCCGGACTCCGGCACCGTGGAGCTGGACGGCGTGCCGGTCGAGCTGAACGCCCCGGCCGACGCGAAGGCCGCCGGCATCGCGGTGATCTACCAGGAGCCGACGCTGTTCCCCGACCTGTCCGTCGCGGAGAACATCGCGATGGGCCGCCAGCCACTGGGTCGTTTCAAAACCGTCGACCGGACGGCGATGCTGCGGCAGGCCGAGCAGCTCTTCACCCGGCTCGGCGTCGCGATCGCGCCGAACCGGCCGGCCCGCGGCCTGTCGATCGCCGACCAGCAGCTGGTGGAGATCGCCAAGGCGCTCTCCGCCGACGCGCGGGTGGTGATCATGGACGAGCCGACCGCGGCGCTGACCGGGGTCGAGGTCGAGCGGCTGTTCAGCGTCGCGCGGTCGTTGCGTGACGACGGCGCCGCGCTGGTGTTCATCTCCCACCGGTTCGAGGAGATCACCGCGCTGTGCGAGCGGGTCACGATCCTGCGCGACGGCCGGCACGTCTCCACCGACCTGCTGGCGGACCTGAGCGTCGACGAGATGGTGCGCCGGATGGTCGGCCGCGACCTCGACGCGCTGTTCCCCAAGCAGGACGTCACGCCGGGCGCGGTGGTGCTGTCGGTCGACGGCCTGCGCCGGGACCCGGTGTTCACCGACGTCAGCTTCGAGGTCCGGGCCGGCGAGATCGTCGCGCTGGCCGGGCTGGTCGGGTCCGGCCGGTCGGAGGTGGTGCAGTCCGTCTTCGGCGTGGACCCGCGCGACGGGGGCACGGTCAAGGTCGGCGGCCGGACGCTCAAGCCGGGCTCGCCGCGGGCCGCGATGGCCGCCGGCGTCGCGCTCGTCCCGGAGGACCGCCGCCAGCAGGGCCTGGTGATGGAGCTGTCGATCGAGCGCAACGTGACGCTGCCCCGGTCCCGGGCGCTGTCCCGGCTGGGCTTCCTGACCGGTGGCAGCGAGCGCCGGTCGGCCACGGAGTGGACCCAGCGACTGAAGACCAAGTACGGCCGGCTCAGTGACGAGGTCGGCACGCTGTCGGGTGGCAACCAGCAGAAGGTCGTCCTGGCCAAGTGGTTGTCGATGGCACCGAAGCTGCTGATCGTCGACGAGCCGACCCGGGGCATCGACGTCGGCACGAAGGCGGAGGTGCACCGATTGATGTCCAGTCTCGCCGCGGAGGGAGTCGCCGTTCTGATGGTGTCGTCGGAGCTGCCGGAGGTGCTCGGGATGGCCGATCGCGTGCTGGTGATGCGCGAGGGCCGGCTGGTCGCCGAGCTGGACCGCGCGGAGGCCACCGAGGAGTCGGTGATGTTCGCCGCCACCGGCCAGGAGGTGTCGGTGTGACGGCCGTCGGTCTGCCCGGCGTGAGCACCCGCAGGTCGTCGCTCGACCTGGTGCTGCGGGCCCGTGAGCTGGGCATCGTGCTCGCGCTCGCCCTGCTGGTCGCGGTGACCGCGATCTCCAACCCCCGGTTCCTGTCCGCCCAGAGCATTCGCGACATCCTGCTCGGCACCGCGATCCTGGCCGTTCTGGCGGTCGGCCAGGCGGTGGTGGTGATCACCCGCAACATCGATCTCTCGGTCGGCTCGGTGCTCGGCCTGAGCGCCTTCACGGTCGGCACCCTGCTGCGGGACAACCCGGGCCTCCCGGTCGTCGTGGCCCTGCTCGCCGGTGCCGCCGTCGGCGGTGCGTGCGGGACCGTCAACGGCGTTCTGGTCCGCTACGGCAACGTCCCCGCCCTCGTGGTCACCCTCGGCACGCTGTACGTCGTCCGCGGCATCACCTACTTCTGGGCCGGCGGCCAGCAGATCAACGCCGACGAGCTGCCCAGCGGGTTCCTCGACTTCGGCAACGCGACCCTGCTGGGCGTGCCGTTCCTGGTGCTGATCGCGGTCGTGGTCCTGGTGGTCACCGGGCTGGTGCTGCGCAACTACCGGGCCGGCCGCGAGCTGTACGCGATGGGCTCGAGTCCGCAGGCGGCCGAGCTGGCCGGCATCCCGGTCGGCCGGCGTACGGTCCTCGCGTTCCTGGTCAGCGGCGCCCTCGCCGGCCTGGCCGGGGTGCTGTTCGCCGCCCGGTTCGGCACCATCGACGCGGCCGCCGGCACGGGCTACGAGCTGAACGTCGTGGCCGCGGTGGTCGTCGGCGGCGTCGCCGTCTTCGGCGGCAGCGGCTCGGTCTGGGGCGCGGCGCTCGGCGCGTTGCTGCTGACCACGATCGGCAGCGCGCTCGCGGTGCTGGAGATCAACCAGTTCTGGCAGCAGGCCATCGTCGGCGGGCTGATCCTGCTGGCGATCGGCGCCGACCGGCTGGTCGCGGCCCGGGTGGCCGCGACGCTGAAGAAGCGAGGCTCCCATGTCAGCTGAGACCGCGGCGGTCACCGACCACCCGACCGGCCTGGCCGGCCGGTTCGCCAACTGGAACGTCGCGATCATCGCGGTCACCGTGCTGGTGATCGCCGTCGCCGCGGCGACCGTCGACAACTTCGGCACCTCGCAGAACTTCGGCTTCCTGGTGCTCGACCTGCTGCCGATCGCGCTGGTCGCGCTGCCGATGACGCTGGTGATCGTGACCGGCGAGATCGACCTGTCGGTGGCCAGCACGCTCGGCCTGTGCAGCGCGGTGATGGGCTCACTGTGGAACGCAAACCAGCCGATCGAGACGATCATCCCGGTCTGCCTGCTGCTGGGAGCGGTGCTCGGCGCGGTGAACGGCTTCTTCGTCACCGTGCTCGGGCTGCCCTCGCTGGCCGTCACCATCGGCACCCTCGCGCTGTATCGCGGCCTGGCCTTCGTCGTCCTGGGTGACGGCGCGGTCGCCGACTTCCCCGCGCTCTACACCAACTGGGTCACCGGGACGATCGGCGGGACGCCGTTGCCGAACGTGCTGATCGTGATCGTCGCCCTGGCCGTGGTGTTCGGAGTGATTCTGCACGCCACCCCGATCGGCCGGGCGGTGTTCGCCGTCGGCGCCAGCGAGCAGGCGGCCCGGTTCGCCGGCGTCCGGCCCGGCCGGTTGAAGTTCTGGCTGTACGTCGTGAGCGGCTTGGTGGCGGGTCTCGCCGGAGTGCTCTGGACCCTGCGGTACTCGAGTGCCCGCGCGGACAACGGCGCCGGGCTCGAGCTCGCGGTGGTCGCGGCCGTGCTGCTCGGCGGGGTGTCGATCTTCGGTGGCAAGGGCGCCCTGCCCGGCGTGATCGCCGGGGTGGTGCTGCTGGCGTCGCTGCAGAACGCACTCCGCCTGTCCGACGTGTCCAACGAGGCGCTCAACGTCGTGACCGGCGTCCTGCTGATCGCGTCCGTGCTCGCCCCCAACCTCGCGAACGCCGTCCGCGGTGCGGTGCAGCGGCGCCGGCACCGCACCGATCTCCTGTAAGGCCACCTGTCCAGAAAGGACACCCCATGTCTTTCCGTCTCTCACGCCGTACGGCGGTACCGCTCTCGACGGTGGCCGTCCTGTCCCTCGCGCTGACCGCCTGTGGTGGTGGCACGACCAAGGAGAGCACCGCCAACGACGCCACCGCGGCGCCGAGTGCGACGACCTCGGCCGCGGCCGACCCGAACGCGCCGCTCAAGGAAGGCCTCAAGATCGCCTACCTGCCCAAGCAGCTGAACAACCCCTACACCGACGTCGAGGTCGGCGGCGGCAAGGTGGCCGTCGGCGAGATCAAGGGCGAGTACAAGCTGGTCGGCCCGAACGACGCGAGCGCGTCCTCCCAGGTCAGCTACATCAACACGCTGATCCAGCAGCAGCAGGACGTGATCGTGGTCGCGGCGAACGACCCGAACGCGGTCTGCCCGTCGCTGAACCAGGCGCGCAAGGCCGACATCAAGGTGGTCACCTTCGACTCCGACGCGGCCAAGACCTGCCGGGACGCCTTCATCAACCAGGCGACCACCCAGGGCATCGGCGAGAGCCTGGTGAAGATGGCCAAGGAACTGGCCGGCGGTTCCGGTGAGATCGCCGTCCTGTCCGCCACCCCGAACGCGACCAACCAGAACTCCTGGATCGAGGTGATGAAGACCGAGCTGGCCAAGCCGGAGAACGCGAAGCTCAAGCTGGTCAAGATCGCCTACGGCAACGACGACGACCAGAAGTCCTTCACCGAGGCCCAGGGCCTGCTGCAGTCCTACCCGAACCTCAAGGTGATCGTCTCGCCCACCACGGTCGGCATCGCCGCCGCGTCCCGCTATGTCAGCGCGTCCAGCTACAAGGGCAAGGTCGCGATCACCGGCCTCGGCCTGCCGAACCAGATGCGCCAGTACGTCAAGGACGGCACGGTGAAGAAGTTCGCCCTGTGGAACCCGGCTGACATCGGCTACCTGGCCGCGTACGCCGGGGCGGCGCTCAAGTCGGGCCAGATCACCGGCGCGCAGGGCGAGAAGTTCAAGGCCGGCAAGCTCGGCGAGTACACCGTCGGCGCGGCCGGCGAGATCGTGCTCGGCCCGCCGACCGAGTTCACCGCGGCCAACATCGACCAGTTCAACTTCTGACCTCGCTCCGGAGCATCCGTGAACCGCTACTGCTTCTGCCTCCAGGTCAAGCCGGACCGGCTGGACGAGTACGTCGAGCGGCACCGCGACGTGTGGCCCGACATGCGGGCCGCGCTGCACGAGGCCGGCTGGCACAACTACTCGCTCTTCCTGCGCGACGACGGCCTGCTGATCGGGTACGTCGAGGCCGAGGACCTGGAGGCGGCGCAGAAGGCAATGGCGGCCACCGAGGTGAACGCGCGCTGGCAGGCCGAGATGCAGCAGTTCTTCGCCGGCAGCGACGGCCGGCCGCCGGACGAGTCGTTCCTGCTGCTCCGCGAGATCTTCCACCTGACCCCACCCGCAGAGGACTGAAGCCATGACCACCGAAGCTGTGAAGAACGCCCTGCGCCGGCAGGAGATCGAGCTGCCCTCGTGGGCGTTCGGCAACTCGGGCACCCGGTTCAAGGTCTTCAGCCAGCCCGGCGTGCCCCGGTCGCCGGAGGAGAAGATCGCCGACGCCGCCGTCGTGCACCGCTACACCGGGGTGGCGCCGAGCGTCGCGCTGCACATCCCCTGGGACAAGGTCGACGACTACGCGGCGCTGGCGGCGTACGCCAAGGAGCAGGGCGTCCGGCTCGGCGCGATCAACAGCAATGTGTTCCAGGACGACGACTACAAGCTCGGCAGCGTGACCAACCCGGACCCGCGGGTCCGTCGCAAGGCCACCGACCACCTGCTCGAGTGCGTCGACATCATGGACGCGACGGGTTCGAGGGACCTGAAGCTGTGGTTCTCCGACGGCACCAACTACCCGGGCCAGGACGACATCCAGGACCGCCAGGACCGGCTCGCCACCGCGCTCAAGGAGGTGTACGACCGGCTCGGCGACGACCAGCGGATGCTGCTGGAGTACAAGCTGTTCGAGCCGGCCTTCTACACCACCGACGTGCCGGACTGGGGTACGTCGTACGCGCACTGCCTGGAGCTCGGGCCGAAGGCGACGGTGTGCATCGACACCGGGCACCACGCGCCGGGCACCAACATCGAGTTCATCGTGGCGTTCCTGCTGCGGGTGAACAAGCTCGGCGCGTTCGACTTCAACAGCCGGTTCTACGCCGACGACGACCTGATGGTCGGTGCCGCGGACCCGTTCCAGCTGTTCCGGATCATGAACGAGATCGTGCGCGGCGACGCGCTCGACCCGGACCGCGGGATCGCGTTCATGCTCGACCAGTGCCACAACATCGAGGCGAAGATCCCGGCCATCATCCGCTCGGTGATGAACGTCCAGGAGGCCACCGCGAAGGCGCTGCTGGTCGACCGCGACGCGCTGCGCAAGGCGCAGGCCGACGGTGACGTGCTCGGTGCCAACGCGGCGCTGATGGATGCCTACAACACCGACGTCCGCCCGCTGCTGGCCGACCTGAGGGCCGAGCAGGGGATGGATCCGGACCCGGTCGCGGCGTACCGGCGCAGCGGCTACTTCGAGCAGATCAGCAAGGACCGAGCCGACGGCCGGCAGGCCGGATGGGGAGCATGACCGTGACCGACACTGCAGCCGAACTTGTTGCGCGCAGCAACAGACTTGGTGCCGACCCGCGGAACACGAACTACGCCGGCGGCAACACCTCCGCCAAGGGCACCGCGACCGACCCGGTGACCCAGCAACCGGTCGACCTGGTCTGGGTGAAGGGTTCGGGCGGTGACCTCGGCACCCTCACCGCGGCGGGACTCGCGGTCCTGCGCCAGGACCGGCTGAACGCCCTCGTCGACGTCTACCCCGGCGTCGAGCGCGAGGACGAGATGGTCGCCGCGTTCGACTACTGCCTGCACGGCAAGGGCGGCGCGGCGCCGTCGATCGACACCGCCATGCACGGCCTGGTGGACGCGCCGCACGTCGACCACCTGCACCCTGACTCCGGAATCGCGCTGGCGACCGCCGCGGACGGCGAGAAGCTGACCGCCGAGTGCTTCGGCGGCCGGGTGGTCTGGGTGCCGTGGCGGCGACCTGGCTTCCAGCTCGGACTGGACATCGCGCAGGTGAAGCGGGACAACCCGCAGGCGATCGGCGTCATCCTGGGCGGCCACGGCATCACCGCCTGGGGTGACACCTCGGCGGAGTGCGAGGCGAACTCGCTGGAGATCATCCGGACGGCCGAGCGGTTCCTGGCCGAGCGGGGCAAGGCCGAGCCGTTCGGCGCGGTCGTGCCCGGGTTCGAGGCGCTGCCGACCGAGCAGCGTCGGCAGCGCGCCGCGGCGCTGGCGCCGGTGATCCGGGGCCTGGCCTCGACGGGCAACCCGCAGGTCGGGCACTTCAACGACGACGACGTGGTGCTGGAGTTCACCGCGCGCGAGAAGCTCGCCGAGCTGGCCGCGTTGGGCACGTCCTGCCCCGACCACTTCCTTCGGACCAAGGTCCGGCCGCTCGTGCTCGACCTGCCGCCGGCCGCGCCCCTGGAGGAGGCGGTCACGCGGCTCAAGGAGCTGCACCTGCAGTACCGCGAGGACTACGCCGCCTACTACGACCGGCATGCCGAGCCCGACAGCCCGCCGATGCGGGGTGCGGATCCGGCGGTCGTGCTGGTGCCCGGCGTCGGCATGTTCAGCTTCGGCAAGGACAAGCAGACCGCGCGCGTGGCCGGCGAGTTCTACGTGAACGCGATCAACGTGATGCGAGGCGCCGAGGCGGTCTCCAGCTACGCGCCGATCGACGAGCGGGAGAAGTTCCGGATCGAGTACTGGGCGCTGGAGGAGGCGAAGCTGCAGCGGATGCCGAAGCCGAAGCCGCTGGCCACCCGGATCGCGTTCGTCACCGGCGGCGGCTCCGGCATCGGCAAGGCGATCGCGCACCGGCTGGCCGCCGAGGGCGCCTGCGTGGTGGTGGCCGACCTCGACACCGCCGCGGCCGAGGCGGTGGCCAAGGAGATCGGCGGCCCGGATCAGGCGATCGCGGTCGGCGCGGACGTGTCGAGCGAGGCGGCCGTCGCCGCGGCGTTCGAGCAGGCGGTGCTGGCGTTCGGCGGGGTCGACCTGGTGGTCAACAACGCCGGCCTGTCGATCTCGAAGCCGCTGCTGGAAACCACCGAGAAGGACTGGGACCTGCAGCACGACGTGATGGCCAAGGGCTCGTTCCTGGTCTCCCGGGCCGCCGCGAAGGTGCTGATCGACCAGGCGATCGGCGGCGACATCGTCTACATCTCCAGCAAGAACGCGGTCTTCGCCGGGCCGAACAACGTCGCCTACGGTGCCGCCAAGGCGGACCAGGCACACCAGGTCCGGCTGCTCGCGGCCGAGCTCGGTGGCCACGGCATCCGGGTCAACGGCGTGAACCCGGACGGCGTCGTGCGCGGGTCCGGCATCTTCGCCAAGGGCTGGGGTGCGCAGCGGGCCGCGGTGTACGGCGTACCGGAGTCCGAGCTGGGCGCGTTCTACGCGCAGCGGACGCTGCTCAAGCGGGAGGTGCTGCCGGAGCACGTCGCGGCCGCCGTGTTCGCTCTCGCGGGTGGCGACCTGTCCCACACGACCGGGCTGCACGTGCCGGTGGACGCGGGCGTCGCCGCCGCGTTCCTGCGCTGAGCCCGCACCCTGTGCCGAGGAGGACCTTGTATGTGGAGCACTAACCCGACGCGCTCGGTCGACGGGAACGGGCTGCTGCCGTGGGTCGAGCCGCGCAGGACGCGGATCGGCCTGGTGGCCGGCGGCCTCGGCGCGTACTGGCCGCAGTTCCCGGAGCTGCTGCCGCAGCTGCAGGCGTCGGCGCGACGGGTCTCCGAGCGGTTCGCCGAGTTCGACTGCGAGGTCGTCGACGCCGGCTTCATCTCGGACGCCCAGGAGGGTGCCGCGGCCGCGGAGAAGCTCCGGCTCGCGGACTGCGACCTGATCGTCGGCTTCCTGACGACCTACATGACGGCGTCGATGCTGGTACCGGTCGCCCAGCGCAGCGGTGCACCCGTGCTGCTGCTCAACCTGCAGCCCACCGAGGCGATGGACCACGCGACCTTCGACACCGGAGCCTGGCTCGCGTACTGCGGTGCCTGTCCGCTGCCGGAGATGGCGAACGCGTTCGAACGGTGCGGGATCGACTTCCGCTCCGTGTCCGGCTACCTGGAGGACGAGCGGGCCTGGGACCGGATCGGCCGCTGGCTGCGGGCGGCCGGCGTCCGGGCGGCGCTGCGGCACGGGCGGCACGGCCTGCTCGGGCATCTTTACCCCGGCATGATGGACGTGATCACGGATCCGACCCTGGTGTCCGCGCAGCTCGGTGGGCACGTGGAGATCCTGGAGATCGACGACCTGCGGGTCCGGGTGGAGAAGGTGACCCCGGCCGAGACCGAGGCCCGGATGAAGGTCGCCCAGGACGTCTTCACGCTCGACGAGTCGGTGGTCGAGCACGACTTCCGCTGGGGAGCGACGGTCTCGGTCGCGCTGGACCGGCTGGTCGAGGACTTCGAGCTGGACTCGCTGGCGTACTACCACCGCGGGCTCGACGGGGAGACGCACGAGCGGGTCGCGGCCGGCATGATTCTGGGCGCGTCGCTGCTGACGGCCCGCGGGGTGCCGGCCGCCGGCGAGTACGAGCTGCGCACGTCGCTGGCGATGCTGATGATGCACAAGCTCGGCGGTGGCGGGTCCTTCACCGAGCTGCAGGCGCTGAACTTCCACGACAACGTGGTCGAGATGGGCCACGACGGGCCGGCGCACCTGGCGATCAGCTCGGCCAAGCCGTTGCTGCGCGGTCTCGGCGTCTACCACGGCAAGCGCGGCTGGGGCGTCTCGGTCGAGTTCGACGTGGCGCACGGGCCGGTCACCGCGCTCGGCCTCGGTCAGCTGCGTGACGGTTCCTTCAAAATGATCGCCTCCGAAGGCACTGTCGTTCCCGGCCCTCTGCTGCAGATCGGCAACACGACCAGCCGCGTCGACTTCGGCTGCGACCCCGGCGAGTGGACCGACGCCTGGTCGGCCTCCGGCGTCGCCCACCACTGGGCCCTCGGCACCGGCCACAGGGTCCCCGAGCTGAAGGCCACCGCCAGCCTGCTGCACCTCCCGCTGGAGGTCGTCGACCCCAGCTGACCACCGCGCCGCCCGAGGACGACCCGCTGCATCACCTGTCAGAGAAGGAGCTTCGCCGCCATGAGCCTTCGGTTGGCCGCGGTTGATCTCGGTGCGTCCAGCGGCCGGGTGATGGTCGGTCGCGTCGGTCCGGACACGCTGGAGCTCAGTGAGGTCCACCGGTTCTCCAACGGCCCGGTCCGGGTCCAGGGGACGCTGCACTGGGACATCCTGCGCCTCTACCAGGAGACTCTCGCCGGCCTCGGCGAAGCCGCCCGCACCGGACCGCTCGACGGGCTCGGGATCGACTCCTGGGCGGTCGACTACGGGCTGCTCGACGCCGAAGGCCGCCTGCTCGGCAACCCGGTGCACTACCGCGACTCCCGGACCGACGGCGTGATGGACGGCGTGCTGCGCAAGATCCCCGCCGAGGACCTGTACGCGGTCACCGGGCTCCAGCAACTCCCGTTCAACACCATCTACCAACTCGTCGCCGAGCGCGCCCTCGATCGCGCGACGAGCCTGTTGCTCATCCCCGACCTGCTCAGCTACTGGCTCACCGGTGTCGCCGGCGCCGAGGCAACCAACGCCTCCACCACCCAGCTGTACGACGTACGCTTCCGCACCTGGAGCGCCGACCTGGCTGGGCGCATCGGCGTACCCCTCGAGCTACTGCCCCCACTGCGTGAGCCCGGTCAGGTGATCGGGCCGGTTCTTCCGGAGGTGGCCGAGGAGACCGGGCTCGACGCCACGACACCCGTCATCGCGGTCGGTTCCCACGACACGGCCTCGTCGGTGGTCGCGGTGCCGGCGGCCGCGGGTGATCGGTTCGCGTACATCTCCTCCGGCACCTGGTCGCTGGTCGGGCTGGAGCTGCCCGAGCCGGTGCTCACCCCGGCGGCCCAGGAGGCGAACTTCACCAACGAGGGTGGCGTCGACGGCCGGACGCGCTTCCTCAAGAACGTGATGGGCCTGTGGATCCTGCAGGAGTGCCTGCGGGTGTGGGGGACCGACGACCTGGTGCAGCTGCTGAAGGGTGCCGCGGACGTTCCCGCCTTCGGCGTCCTGGTCGATCCGGACCATCCGTCGTTCCTTGCGCCAGGCAACATGCCGGCCCGGATCGCGGAGTTCTGCGCTCAGTCCGGGCAGGAGCCGCCGACGTCGCGCGCCGTGATCGTGCGGTGCGTGCTGGAGAGTCTGGCGCTGGCCTACCGACGGACGTTGCGGCGCGCGCAGCAGGTGGCCGGGCGTGAGGTCGACGTCGTGCACGTGATCGGGGGCGGCTCGCAGAACGAGCTGCTCTGCCAGCTGACCGCAGACGCCTGCGGGGTGCCGGTGCTCGCCGGTCCCGTCGAGGCGTCCGCGCTGGGCAACGTGCTGGTCCAGGCACGCGCCCTGGGGGAACCGTTGCCGGACCTGGACGCGATGCGTGCGCTGGTCCGCGCGACCCATCGACTGCGGCGCTACGAGCCGCAAGGTAGACCGGCCGACTGGGACGCCGCCGAGTCCCGGGTGTTCGGAACCAGGTGATCCGATGACCGTCCTGCACAACGAGACCCGGCCACGTCCGGAGCTGAGCGACCTCGCCCGGGCGTCCGAGCACTGCGGGTTCCTCCGGGCCACCCACCAGTGTGGGCTGCCGCGGGCGACGCCCGAGCCGGCCCTGCCACGAGAGATCAGCCACGAAGACCTCAAGCTGCTGCGGCTGCTCGCCACCGGGCTGCCGATGGACGCGGTGGCCCGCCGGCTCGATCTGTCCGAGCGGACCGTCCGCCGCCGAACCAGGGCCGCCTGCGACCGCCTCGGCTTCGGCACCGCCATCGAAGCGATCGTCTGGGCGGCCCACCGCGGCCTGCTCTGACCGCCTCGCCTGCTTCGTGCCACGCTCGTCCGCCTGAACGCCGACCCTGACTCGACCGCCGAGCGGCGGCCGACCCCGTCCCGTCGCTCAACCTCCGCGACGGGCCGCCGCTTCCGGGCAGCCCGTCCGGCCGCACCGCGCACGCCACGTTCCTCCCCTGCAGATCGCCCCGTCTCGTGAGGAGTCCGCCCGATGTCGTTCCGTACCCGTTTCGGCTGCCTGCTGGCCGCCGTCCTGCTGCTGACCCCGTTGGTCCCCGCCACCGGTTCGCCACCCGCGACCCGGGAAACGCTGCAAGTCCGCAACCTGAAGACCAACAACCTGACCAACCCGCTCGGCGTCCCCGGGACGCCACCGCGCCTCAGCTGGCAGCTCGACGGCGACCGCCGCGGCATCACCCAGAGCCGCTACCAGATCCGCGTCGCATCCACACCGGCCAAGACTGCCCGGCCGGACATCTGGGACAGCGGCGTCGTCCGCTCGACGGACTCCATCGAGGTCCCGTACGGCGGCCCCGCACTGACCACCGGTACGGCGTACCACTGGACCGTCCGGGTCTGGGACGACGCCGGCAAGGCGTCCGCGTGGTCGCCGGTCGCGACCTTCGAGACCGGTCCCCTGCGGCCGGGCGATTGGCAGGGCGACTGGATCGGCGCCGACAACCAGCCCGGACCCGAGTGGACCGACACCACCATCGACGCGGACGTGACGCTGGTGAAGGACGCCCTCGGCGTCTTCTTCCGCGGCCGCGGTGGAGTCGGGTACATGTGGCAGCTCAACCAGCTCACCCCGGACAAACCCTTGCTCCGGCCGCACGTCCGCCAACCCGGAGGCGGGTACGTGCTGCTCGGTGAGATCCCGCTCGCCGCGGGGACGGACCTGAAGCAGCGGCACCACCTCCGCATCACGGTCGCCGGGCGGACCATCACCACCTGGCTCGACGGCGTCCAGGTCGACAGCCGCGAACGCTCCGACCACAACGCGCCGGGTGTGGTCGGTTTCCGCACCGACGGCGCGGAGCACGGCGTCGTGCACAGCCTCAAGGTCACCAACGTTGCCGGCGAGGTGCTGGTCGACACCGCCTTCCCGGCCGGCGACCAGACCTTCCCGGACGGGACCGTCAGGGCCGAGGGCGGCCTGCAGGTGAAGGGCACCACCGACCTGTGGCTGCCCGGCAAGCCGATCCCGGTGTTCCGCAAGGCGATCTCGTTGCCGAAAGCAAAAAAGGTCGCCTCGGCGCGGATCGACGCCGCCGCCCAGGGCATCTACGAGCTGACCGTGAACGGCCGCAAGGCGGGCGACCACCAGCTGGCACCCGGCTGGACGGACTACGCACGGCGGATCCAGTCGCAGACGTACGACGTCACGAAGTTGCTGAAGAGCGGTGCCAACACGCTCGGGGCGGAAGTCGCGCCGGGCTGGTTCACCGGCAACCTGGCGATGTTCGGCCCGAACAAGTACGGCACCGACACCGCGTTCATCGCCCAGCTCCGGGTCACCTACACCGACGGCACGGCGGACGTGTTCGCCACCGACTCGAGCTGGCAGACCGCGCCCGGCGCCGTACGGGTGGCCGATCTGCTCAACGGGGAGAGCTACGACGCGCGGCGGACCGCGTCGGAGTGGGTGCCGGCGCAGGTCCGGCCGAGTGCCACCGCGAAGATCGTGCCGCAGACGGACCAGCCGGTCCGGGTGACGCAGGAGCTGAAGGCACGCGCCATCCCGTCGCCGACGCCCGGGGCGTACCTCTACGACCTCGGCCAGAACATGGTCGGCATCGCCCGGCTGACCCTGCACGGGAGGCCCGGCCAGACGGTGAAGATCCGGTACGGCGAGGTGCTCAATCCCGACGGCACGCTCTACACCGACAACCTGCGCTCGGCGAAGGCGACCGACCACTACACCTTCGCCACCAGCCGACCGGAGACCTACCAACCCCGGTTCACCTTCCACGGCTTCCGGTACGTCGAGGTCAGTGGGCTGCCCACGGCGCCGCCGGCCAGCGCGATCGTCGGTGTGGTCCTCGGCACCGACGCCGAGCAGGTGAACGAGTTCCGGACCAATTCACCGCTGGTGAACCAGCTGCACAGCAACATCGTCTGGGGCCAGCGTGGCAACTTCCTCTCCATCCCGACCGACACCCCGGCCCGGGACGAGCGGATGGGCTGGACCGGCGACATCAACGTGTTCGCCCGGACCGCGGTCTACAACCTGGATTCGCAGGCCTTCCTGACCAAGTGGCTGCAGGACCTGCGCGACACCCAGCGCGCGGACGGCGCGTACGCGAGCGTCGCGCCGACCGTGCCGAACTCCTTCGACGGCGGCATGGGCAACGCCGGCTGGGCCGACGCCGGGGTGAACGTGCCGTGGACGCTGTGGCAGGCGTACGGCGACACCTCGGTGATCCGGCAGCACTACGCCTCGATGACCCGGTACGTCGACTACCTCGTCGCCAGCTCGAACGGGCTGATCAGGGGCGGCGGCGACTACGGCGACTGGCTGAACCTGGACGACCCGACGCCGGGTGAGCTGATCGGGACGTCGTTCGTCGCGAAAGGCGCGCGCCAGCTGAGCCAGATGGCGGCCGCGATCGGTCACACCGCGGACGCGGCGAAGTACCAGCGGGTGTACGAGGACGTGCGGGCGGCGTTCGCGGCACGGTTCGTGGCGGCGGACGGCAAGGTGGGGTCGGACAGCCAGACCGGCTACATCCTCGCCTTCACGAGCGACCTCGTGCCGGCCGACCGGATCGCGGCCGCGGGTGAGCACTTCGCCGCGACGATCCTGCGCCGGGACACGCACTTGTCCACCGGGTTCCTCGGCGTGGACGGGCTGCTGCCGGTGCTGACGAAGATCGGCCGCACGGACCTGGCGTACCGGCTGCTGCAGAACACCTCGTACCCGTCCTGGGGCTACGAGATCGGCAAGGGTGCGACCACGATCTGGGAGCGGTGGAACTCGATCAACCCCGACGGCACCTTCAACGACGTCGGGATGAACTCGTTCAACCACTACGCGTACGGCGCGGTCGGGGAGTGGATGTACCGGACGCTGGCCGGGCTGTCCGCGGCCGAGCCCGGGTACCGCAAGGCGCTGATCGCACCGACCCCGGGCGACGGGATCGACACCGCCCAGCTGCGCCACCGGACGCCGTACGGCGAGGTCGGTAGCCAGTGGCGGCGGCTGGCGGACGGGCGGTTCACGCTGGAGGTCGAGGTGCCGGCGAACACGACGGCGACCGTGCGGCTGCCGGCGGCCGAGGCTCGCCAGATCACCGAGAGCGGGCGGGCGTTGAGCCGCGCGGTAGGCGTCAGCGGGGTGGTCGACGAGGGCACGACGGTCGCACTGACGGTCGGCTCGGGCAACTACCGGTTTGCTGTTCGCCCCTGAGGCTTCGTAGGTCGCGCGCCGGCTGATCGAAGGCCGGCGGTGAGCGGCTTCCGGGGGCCTGGGGCAGTCGTCCAGGCCCCCGGCAACGTTAGCCGGCGGAACGGCTCGGGTACCGGGTTGCGCGGACATCGAGCCTAGGAGGAGTGATGGACGGAAACACCGTCCTGTGGATCGTCGTGGCCGCCGTGGTCGTGCTGATCCTGCTGGCATTGATCGCCGCTGCCGCGAAGAAGGCCAAGCAGCGGCGCATCGAGCATGACCGGCAGGCAGCAGTCGAGCACGAGCAGAAGGCCCGCCTTTCCGCAGTGCACGCCGAGCGTCAGCATGCCGCGGCCGATGAGGTCGAGGCCCGGTCGCGCAAGGCCCAGGCCATCGCCGACGAGAAGGCTGCGGAGGCTCGCCGCCTGGCCGCGGGGGCCACTGAGCGGCGGGAAGCAGCCGAGCAGGCGAGCTCCGAGTCCTCGGAACACCTGACGAAGGCTCAGGAACTCCACCCGGAGGCTCAGCGGCGGGATGACGACGACAGCGCCGACCGGTCGCCGCACGCGGCGAGCTGGGGGACCGATGCAGAGCACGCCGAGGGGGCGGACCGGCACCGCCGGGACGTGCAGGGCGATGACGGGCTTCGCAGGGGTTCGCCTGAGGCCGCAGGTACGGCTGGTTCCCCCGGTGCGCCGATGCGTGGCGCTACCGAGGATCAGCTGAGTGCTCCCGGAGCGCGTGAAGAACTGGGCAACCGTGATGCGGGTCAGGTCGGCGACCGCGACGCCGGCGGTCAGGTCGGCGACCGCGATGCGGACGGTCGGCTGATGGATGACGGGCGAGCGCAGCACGCTGCGAACGACCGTCCGGTCGACGCCGATCCCGTCGTCGATCCCGACGGCGACGGTCGTACTCCCCGGCACTCGTCACAGCAGTAATCACACAAGCCGTTGCGCGGGCCATCCGCTCTCGCGCGGACTTCCACGCCGCTCCCGCCCGGACCAACTGCTCCGGGCGGGAGCGGTCGTCTGCGGGCGGATCGTTGGCTCCGGGCGGTTCGGTGAGACAGCGGCGGAGGGGGTCAGCCGGGGCGGGTCGGTGAGACAGCGGGCGGATGGCAGCCGGAGCGGGCCGGTGAGACAGCCGGGCGGATGGCAGCCGGAGCGGGCCGGTGAGACAGCGGGCGGGATGTCGGGGGAGGTGGTCAGGCGGGGCGGGCCGGTCAAACAGCGGCGGATGGCGGCGGAGGTGGTCAGCCGGGGCGGAGGCGGTAGCCCATGCCTCGGATGGTCTGGATGCGGTCGGGCCCCAGCTTGCGGCGCAGGTAGCGAATGTAGACGTCGACCACGTTCGAGCCGGGATCGAAGTCGAAGCCCCAGACCTGGGACAGCAGTTGTTCGCGGGACAGCACCTGGTCGGGGTGCCGGCAGAAGACCTCGGCGAGCAGGAACTCCCGGGCGGTGAGGTCGACCGTGCGGCCGTCGACGGAGGCGCGGCGGGTGCGCAGGTCAAGGCTGAGGTCGCCGACCTGCAGGATGTTCGCGTCGGCCGTGCCGGAGCCGTCGCTGCGCAACCGGAGCCGGACCCGCGCCAGCAGTTCCTCGAAGGCGAACGGCTTGGCGATGTAGTCGTCGGCCCCACCTTCCAGCCCGGCGACCGTGTCGCGCACCCCGTCCCGTGCGGTCAAGATCACCACCGGCATCGTCACCCGCGCCTCCCGCAGCCGCCGCAGCACGGTGAACCCGTCCACCCGCGGCAGGCCGAGGTCGAGCAGCAGCAGGTCGTAGCCGCCACTCACCCCTTCCTGGTACGCCGTTTCGCCGTCCGCCACGACCGTGGTGACGAAACCGTTGCTGCGCAGTCCCCGCTCGACGAACGACGCGATCCGCTGCTCGTCCTCGGCGATCAGAATCCGGTTCATCGCACCTCCTCGCTCTCCACGATCTCGCCGAGCTCTTCGTCCACCGACTGCTCCACCGCCGGCCCGAACGGCAACTCCAGCTCGAACCGCGCACCAGGCCCGCCGCCGTCCGCCAGCCGGGCGTCGCCACCGTGCGCCCGGGCGATGGACCGGACGATCGCCAGCCCGAGCCCCGCCCCGTCGGTCCGCCCCTGATCGTTGCCTCGGGCAAATCTGTCGAAGATCCGTTCCCGGTCGGCGACGCAGACCCCGGCGCCCGAGTCCTCGACCCACAACAGCACCCGCGCCGGACCGTCCGGATCAGCGGGAATCACCCGGGAACCGACCGAGATGCGGTCGCCGGGTCGGGTGTGGCGGACGGCGTTCGAGACCAGTTGCATCAGGGCCTGCGTCAGCCGTTGACCGTCGGCGAGCATGCTGGCGTCAGCCGATTCGTCGACGCGCCAGGTGCGGTCGGCCAGCGGGCGAGCCTTGGCGACGGCCTCCACCACCAGCTCGGTCAGGTTGACCTGCTCCAGCTCGAGGAAGTCCGGGCGGCCGGACTTGGCCAGCACCAGCAGGTCGTCGACCATGCGGTTCATCCGGGCGAGCTCGTCGAGGATGAGCGCGCGGGTCTGCTCGCGGTCGCGCGGATCGTCGCTCATGAGTTCGAGATGCCCGCGGATCACCGTGATCGGCGTCCGCAGCTCGTGCCCGGCGTTGTCGACGAACTCGCGCTGCGCGGTGAACGCGAACTCCAGCCGGTCCAGCATCGTGTTGAACGTGCGGGCCAGCTGCGCGACGTCATCGTTGCCGACGACATCGATTCGGCGGCGCAGGTCGGAGGCGCCGATCTGCTCCGCGGTCGCGCGCACCTGCCGGATCGGCGCCAGCACTCGTCCGGTGACGATCCAGCAGGCGCCGGCCGCCATCGCCAGCGTGACCAGGCCGATCAACGCCAGCGCCTTCGCCGCGTCCTCCAGCGGTTGCGCCAAGAGGTCGCGGAACTCCAGCAGGACAAGCTGCGCCCGCACCGGCTCCGTCCCCACCCGCACCGGGATCACGGCGTACCGGACCTTGCCGGCGGTGCTGTCGACCCACCCGTACTGCGGGGTGGTGGCCGACCCGATCCGCTGGACGAAGGCGGTGTCGGTGTCGAGGCGTGCGGGCGGCGTGCCCTGGCTGCGGTGGTAGGCGCGGCCGTCGACGATCGTGAAGAACGCCTCCGAGGTGTCGGGCAGGTTGCTCTGCAGCCAGCGATCGAGCAGGTCCTCGGGAGTGGTGAGGGACGCGGCGGTCGGCGAGCCGGCGTACGCGCGGAACTTGGTTGCCTCGTGCGTGAGCTCGGCATCCGCCGCGGCGTCGGAGCGCGCGGACAGCACCTGCCAGGTGAGGAAGACCACCGCGGTGACGGCCAGCGCGAGTACGCCGAGCATCCACCCGATGATGCGTACCCGCGCACTGACCCCACCCCGACCACCGACCCCACCTCGCGGGCCGGCTCCGCTCGGAAGCCCGGCACCGCCCGGAGCACCGCCCCCGCGGCGCCTCAGCCCGACCACCCGCACCGCGCGTCAGTCATCGCCCTGCACGGCATCGTCCAGATCGTCGTCGATTCCGTCGTCGTCCCGGTCGTCGTTCTCACCGGCCGTCCGCGGACTGCCGGGCGCGACCGGATCGGCGCCCGGCGTGGTCGGCGCGGTGGTCGGCGGTGCTGTGGTCGGCGCTGTGGCCGGCGGCGTACCGGGAGAGCGCGGCGGCACCGAGACCCCGGACCCCGCGGGCACCACGACCGTCTCGCCGAGGCCCGGCGACGACCGGTCCGCGAGGTAGCGCGTCAGCGCGAACCCGCCAACGGCCAGCACCAGGACAACGGCGAGGTAGACGAGACGGGGCGATCGCATGCTCACAGTCTGCGCCCCCTCCCGAAGACCTGGATGAGCCCGACATGAGAGCATTCTCATCGAACTCAGATGAGGTACCGGAACTCCGCGGAGTCCGGGCGGATCCGTTCGATGTCCAGTGGCGCCGCGTCCATCCGGTCCAGCAGGCCGGCCAGGTCACCCGGCCGGCCGATCTCGATGCCGACCAGCGCGACGCCGGTCTCCCGGTTGTTGCGCTTGACGTACTCGAACAGGGTGATGTCGTCGTCCGGCCCGAGCACCCCGTCGAGGAACTGCCGCAGAGCGCCCGGCTCCTGCGGGAACGTCACCAGGAAGTAGTGCTTCAGCCCTTCGTGCACGAGCGACCGCTCGAGGATCTCGCCGTACCGGCTGACGTCGTTGTTCCCGCCGGACAGCAAGCAGACGACCGTCTCGCCGGGCTTCAGTTCGACGCCGTGCCCCAGCGCCGCCGCTGACAGCGCACCGGCGGGCTCCGCGATCAGGCCGTCGGTCTGGTACAGCTCCAGCATCTCCGAGCAGACCAGCCCTTCCGGCACCGAGATCATCTCGACCCCGGCCGCCGAAACCAGCGGCAACGTGACGTCGCCGACCCGCCGGACCGCCGCGCCGTCGACGAAGCTGTCCAGCTGCGGCAAGGTCACCGGCTCGCCCGCGGCCAGCGCGGCCGCCATGCTCGCGGCGCCGGCCGGCTCCACGCCCACGATCCGCACGCCGGGATGCCGCTCGGCCAGGTACGCCGCGACGCCCGCGACGAGTCCGCCGCCGCCGACCGGGACGACCAGGACGTCCGGCGTACGGCCGAGCTGCTCGACGAGCTCGACCGCGACCGTCCCTTGCCCTGCGACAGTGCGCGGGTCGTCGAACGCCGGCACCAGCGTCGCTCCGGTCGCGGCGGCTTCGGCGAGTGCGGCGGCCGCGGCGTCGTCGTACGTGTCGCCGGTGACGATCACCTCGATCTGCGCGCCGCCGAGCGCGGCAATCCGGTCCCGCTTCTGCCGGGGCGTCGTCCGCGGTACGTAGACGCGGCCGGAGACGCCGAGCGTGTGGCAGGAGTAGGCGAGGCCCTGCCCGTGGTTGCCGGCCGAGGCGCAGACCACGCCGGCCCGCTTGGCGGCCTCGTCGAGCTGGGCGATCAGGTTGTAGGCACCGCGCAGCTTGTACGACCGGCCGATCTGCAGGTCCTCGCGTTTCAGCCACACCTCGGCGCCGGTGCGTGCGGAGAGTCGCGGGTTGCGTTGCAGCGGAGTCCGGAGCGCGACCCCGTCCAGTCGCCGGACGGCGGCCTCGACCTCAGCCGCGCCGACGGTCGGTCGAGCCACTGTTTCACTGCCCTGCATGGCGTTCCTTCCCGTGCATCTGCACGTTCTTCACCGGTTCTCTCGCTGCACAAGACACGGTGCGTCCACACTACGGACGGGCCGGACACCGTTGGGCAACAGGTCCCTTTTCGCATGCGTGAAAGGGGCTCCGGCTGGGGAGTCTAGTTCTCATACGCTCACTCGGTGTAACGGCCAGGGGTTCCTGGACGGGATGAGCCGAGTCACCGGTCAACGGGGACTGGAGGGCAACGTATGGAACTGATTCCGTTCAGTCTGTGGGGAGACGCCCTGTGGTGCGGACAGGAAGTGGTGCGGGAAACCGCCCACGAGCAGGCGATTCGCAGCCTGTTCCCGGATCCGATCCCAGCGCGAGGAGCAGACCTGGACACCGACGCGGATCTCGTCCCGGAACCGCACAACCGCTTCGACCCGCGCTCGATCGCCGTTCGGGTGCAGGGCAAGGTGGTCGGCTACCTGCCGAGGGACGACGCGCACCGGTACCACCCGGTGCTGTCAGAACTGGTGGCCCAAGGCCTGCAACCGCAGGTCCCGTGCCACCTGTGGGTCAGTGAATGGGAACCGGCCGACTGGGAGGGCAAAGGCAACCACACCAAAGAATTCCACGCCAGCGTGGCCGTCGCGCTGGGGCAGCCACACATGCTGGTGCCGGTGAACCTGCCACCGCCCGGCAGCTTCCACGTCCTGCCGCCCGGCAGCGGGATCGTGGTGCCGGGCAGCGAGATCCGTCCGGAGGTGCTGGCGCCGTTCTTCCGGCCGGAAGGCGAGTGCTGGGCCTACGCGACGTTGCACGCCGCCGACGAGGACGACGGCGTGCACGACCGGCCCCGGACGGTGGTGGAGGTCCGGCTCGACGACGAACCGGTGGGCCGGCTCAGTCCGCGGCTCAGCGCCGAGTTCCTGCCGGCGATCCACTACCTGGCCGACATGCGGGCGGAAACGGCCGCCCGGGTCGCCGTCCGCGGTGACAGATTCGCCTCGGAGGTGATCTTGTACGCGGCTCGGAGTCACGACCTGCCGGCGACCTGGCCGGACGGTCTGACCCGGTCCCCAGTCGCTTCCCCCACCTGGCACTACTGGGCCGGCAAAGAAGCGAACTAGCGCGCGGCCAACGGCGGACGCGCAGTACTCACCAAGCATCAGGTGGTGGCGGGTACTGCGGGCCTACCAAGGGCTGAAGTACACCTGCGGAACGCCCCGCGGGTGTACGACGCGCTCGGCGTCACCATGGCATGGTTAGTCCGACCTCAGCGCACGCTGTCGGTCCACCGAAGACCGCAGCAGCTCTGGCAGTCGCCGCGTCCGGGGTGAGCGACGGGCCGACGTGGGTGACAACCAGCCGCCGTACGCCGGTACGCCGGGCAACCGCTCCGGCCTGCTCAGGTGTGTGGTGGCCTCCGCTCGCCTCACCGGAGTCGGCCTCGCACAGCAGCAGGTCCACGCCCGCAGCCAGCTCGTCCAGTGCCGGACAGGGCTCGCAGTCGCCGGAGTACGCCAGCGTCCGGCCCTCGGCGGAAGCCCGCAGCCCGTACGCGTCGCAGCCGTGCTCCACAGCGCCGCTGACCAGCTGCAGCCCGCCCAGCTCCACAGTGAGCCCGTCGCGCAGCTCCCGCAGCTCCAGCACGTTGCTGACGAACCCTGCGTCGGGCTGCTCGAAGAACCCAGCAAGACGCTTCCCCAACCCCGCCGGCGCGTACACCGGCAAAGGCCGGACCAGCGGCGGCAGGAGACCGTAGGCCAGCGCGTAATAGGCGTTCAGCACGTCGCCGACATGGTCGAGGTGCAGATGGGACACCCAGATCGCGTCGAGCTGGTCCAGCGAAGTGTGCCGCAGCAGCTCGGCCAGGGACCCGGGTCCGGCGTCCATCCAGACCTTGGCGCCGCCGCCCTGCAACAGGTAGCCCGAGCAGGGGCGGTCCGGAAGCGGGTAGGGAGCGGCGGTGCCGAGAACTGTGAGGCTGGTCAGAGCTTCGCGCCGATCAGCTGGTAGATGTCGTCGTGCGCGCCCGGCAGGTCGTCGTGGCCCAGGTCCGGGTAGGTGCGGAGCTCCTTGACGCCGGTGAGCTTGTTGTAGACCGCGTACTGCGTCGACGGCGGGCAGACCTGGTCCTCGAGTCCGACGAACAGCGTCACCTCGGCCTGCACCCGCGGGGCCAGGTGCTGGAGGTCGATGTAGCCGAGGGTGGTGAAGACCTCCTGCTCACGCAGGTGCCGCGGGTCGCGCTTCTTGAACCAGGTGGTGATCTCGTTGTACGGGTTCGTGTCCAGGTTGAGTTCCCACGCGCGCTGGTAGTCGGTCAGGAACGGGTACACGCTGGCGGCGTACTTGATCTCCGGGGTGAGCGCGGCGCAGACCAGGCTGAGGCCGCCGCCCTGGCTCCAGCCGGTGGTCGCGACCCGGGCCCCGTCGACCTCGGGCAGGCCGCGGATGATGTCCGCCAGCCGCCGGGTGTCCAGGAAGACGTGCTTGTACAGCAGGCTGTCGGGGCCGCCGTCGAGCCCGTGCACCAGGTGGTTGTGCAGGCTGAAGCTGTTCGGCTCCTGGGAGCTGGTGCGGAAGCCGACCTGTTCCCGCACGTCCAGCGCGGCCACGGTGAACCCGCGGGCGGCGTACGGCAGCAGGTCGACCCAGCGCGGCTGCTCACCGCCGTACCCGTGGAACATCAGGACGGCCGGTCCGGCCGGCTCCTGCGGCCGGATCACCTTGGCGTGCACCCGGTAGTCGCCGGTGCCGTTGAAGTACAGGTGCTGCGCGGTCGCCGTGGTCAGCGGGAAGTCGGTCGCGTCGACGAACGACGCGTCGGCGTCGGTCCCGGCCAGCTCGGCCAGTGCCTTGTCCCAGAACTGGTCGAAGTCGTCCGGCCGCGGATTGGTGCCCTGGTAGACGCTCAGTTCCTCGGCAGACATCTCGAACGACAGCACGCGCGACTCCCTCGATCAGAACCGGACAGGTCCGAACAAACCCCGGTCATTCTGCGCGATCGTCGGCCGGACCGGCAGTGCCGTCCCAGATGGTGTACCCGTGCGCGGTGTTCAGCCGCTCCCGCAGCTCCTGCTCGAGCTGCTCGGTCCGCCCCGGCGCCAGCCAGCGCAGCGGGATCAGGATCGAGCCGTCCTTGTGCTTGGTCCGCAGCGCGATCGCCTCGCCGTGCGTGGTCGCGACCCGGCCGACCTCGGTGACGTCGGTCCACTCGGTCTTCAGCCCGCGCACCTCGATCCGGTCCTCGCCGAGCTTCAGCAGTACCGGCGGCCGGGCCAGGACCCAGAGCCCGGCCAGCGCGACCAGTCCACCGAGCACGGCGAACACCCCCACCACCGCGTCCGGGAGTCCGACCGCCCAGGCGATCGCCGCCACCCCGAACAGGATCAACCCGACGGCCAGGATCCCGAGGAACCGCCCTGCCCGCATCCGGTACGTCGTACGCATCGCCCCAGGATGTCACCGGTCCACCCGCGTCCTCGCCACGGGTGGGCCGCATCGGTCAGGGATTGGCCGGGTGGTAGGCGCAGGCGTCGCTGAGGTCCTCGGTGCCACCGGCCGGCGCCTTCGGCGGGGCGGTCGACTTGCCGGTGGACGGCTTCCTGGGCGTGACCGGGCTGGCCGGCGTCGAGGCGACCGTCTTCTTCGGCGCGATCGCCTTCTGCACGATCTCGCGCATCGCCTCGTAGTTCGGGTTCCGGCCGCTGGGGAAGTTCTTGTTCTTGTCCAGGTCGATGTTCGAGACCTTGGCGTTTTTCACCTTCAGGCCGAGCTCGATGAAGGCCGGCAGGATCTCCTGCGGGATGTCGGTCTGCAGCAGCTTCTTGCTCGCCGAGGCGATCTGCTGGTACTTCGTCACCAGGGTGCCCGGGTTGGCCGAACTGACGAGCGCGTGGATCGTGCAGCGCTGCCGCTCCTGCCGGGAGATGTCGCTCAGGCCGTACCGGCCGCGGGCGAACCAGAGCGCGTCGTGACCGTTCAGCTTCTGGTTCCGGCCGGGCTCCAGGTAGTCCTTCGGCAGCACGTCGTCCGCGCTGCCGGCGCCGCGGTAGTCGCCGCCGATCGGCACCCGGTAGTTGATGTTCACGGTGATGCCGCCGAGCGCGTCGACGATCGACTCGAAGCCCTTGAGGTTGACCTGCATGTAGTAGTCGATGTCCAGCCCGAGCGCCGCGCCGGCGGACACCTTGAGCACGTCGGCGCCCTCGTTGTCGGACGGGCCGAGCACGCCGGGGTGTGCGGCCGGCAGGTTGCGGTACATCGCGTCCAGGTAGTACTCGGGCTGCTCGACGTTGCCCAGGTCGGGGTCGTAGAAGCCGTCCGGGTAGAGCTTGTGCAGCGGCGAGTCCTCCGGGAACGGCATCCGCATCCAGTTCCGGCTGAGCGAGATCAGCTTGGTGTCACCGCTCTTGGTGTCGATGCTGGCGACCATCACGGTGTCGGTCCGGGTGCCCTCCCGGCCGGCGCCGTCGTCCGCGCCGAGCAGCAGGATGTTCAGCCGCGGCTGGTCCGCCCACGGGTCCTTCTTGTCCTCGACGTCCGGCCGGGTCGCGCTCTTGGAGTTGCCCTCGGAGGCGAACACGCTGCCGACCAGGTCCCGCTGCGCCATCACCGTCTGCGCCGCGACCGTGGTCGGCACCGCGATGCCGAAGCAGATCAGCCCGACGAACGCCGAACCGGCCAGCCGGCCCAACGCGGTCAGGCTGACCGGGCGGAGCAGCTTGTGCGAGGCGACCACGACCCAGATCCAGAGCAGACCGAGCACCACCACGGCGGCGGTCGCGATCAGCAGCCGGCGAGGATCCACCGCCAGCTCGAGCACCGCGTTGCGGTTGGTCAGCCCGATGTACGCCGCCAGCGCGAGCAGTCCGAAGCTCAGGGTCATCACGAAGGCGCCCAGCTTGGTCCGTCCGCCCATCACGAATCCGGAGCCGGGAATCAGGGCACTGACCAGCGTGAGACCGATCGCCTTCGAGACCGAACGGGTCCGGTACGCCCGATGGCGCGACCGGTTGCCCCGGGGGGCAGCTCTCCGTCCGGCTGCGCGAGTGCTCCGCGACATGGCTCCGTTCCCTGATCGACGACGTGGCGGCGATGCGGGCCGTGGACGACCCGGATGGCGTGCTGGCACCCCGGGGGGATCAGCACTTCCGTAGTTCAGACGCCGGCACGGCCTCCTCGGTTGACGTGACGCTTCGACCCCCGTCGATTCCGGCCAGATTACAGGGGCGGAGGACGACACTCCCAAGCCACCGGGTCCCCGCTTTGCTCCGATGGCGTCCGGCCGGATAGTCTTGGCCGTCGTCGTGTCCCGTAGGGACCGTCGGAGGAGGCGTCGCCTAGTCCGGTCGATGGCGCCCGCCTGCTAAGCGGGTTGAGGGTAATCCCCTCTCGCGGGTTCAAATCCCGCCGCCTCCGCACCACCCGAGAGCCGCCAGCACCCGCTGGCGGCTCTTGCCGTTCCGGGGCAGGTGCCCGGCGCGGGCCCGGCCGCCGCGTCCGATCGCGGCCGTGGACCCGGCGTACGATGTGCCCGCAGGTCCGCCAGACTCCGGCGGAACCCGTGTGGCGGGGCTGCGGCTCGGGGTCAGCCGAACGCGAGGCGACCGGCCTCGGCGAGGCGTTCCACCGAGCGCGGCGTCATCGGCTCCAGCCCAACCACCAGGTGGTCGACGCCGAGCGCGGCGTACTCCGTGAGCGCCTCGGCCAACTCCTCGACGGTCCCGGCCAGAGCGTTCGAGGCGCCGTCCGGGATGGCCGGCTGGTCGGGGTCCCGGACGGTGACGCCGACCGTCGTGGCCACCTCACCCGCCGGCCGCTGGTTGCGCTCCAGCGCCGCGTCGAAGTCGTCCAGCCGCTCGCGCACCTTCTCGTCCACCGCGCCGAACCACGCCGTGTTCCAGGCGTCCGCCCACTGCGCGGTCAGGTCCAGCATCCGCGGCCGCAGCGCCGCCACCAGCACCGGAATCCGCCGCTGCGGCGCCGGTACCAGCGCGTTGTCCACGACCGTGTAGTACTTGCCCTCCATGCTCACCGTCTCGCCGCGCACCAGCCGCGCCACGATCTCCAGCCACTCCTCGAACCGCCCCACCCGGTGATCCGTCGGCAGCCCGTTCGCCTCGTACTCCGGATCGTGCCAGCCGGCGCCGACGCCGAGGATCAGCCGCCCGCCCGACACCTCGTCCAGCGTCGCGGCCATCTTCGCCACCAGCCCCGGATCCCGGAACGACGCGCAGAGCACCATCGTGCCGAGCTCCACCCGACTCGTCACCACCGCGAGCGCGCTCAACAAGGTCCACGCCTCGTGCATCCCGTACGTCGTACCGGCGGGATCGCGGTAGAAGAAGTGGTCCGCCAGCCAGACCGAGTCCAGCCCGCTCTGCTCCGCGGCCTCGGCCAGCCGGCGGGTGTCCGCCCATCCCGGCAGCTGCCCGTCCGGTCCGTCCGACCCGCCGACCGGGACCATCACGCCAAGTTTCATCCCCACAACCTAGGGGCTGCTCAGCTTCGCCGGAACCCACCGCGACGTGCGCGCGCGGCACCGATCGCGCAGCCTGAACCGGTTAGGTGCGGGATGGGTCGAGATCTTGACGTGACTGTTGGTGTGCGGTGCGTTTGCTGTGGGTAACTGGGGTGGTGCCCGGCGGGTGAGGTCGCGGTGAGGAGCGGGCGTTCGGATCAGCTCTTCGGACCTCACGAAAGGGTGTGGTGGCGGTGACGGACTCAGCCATCCGACCGCAGACGTACGACCTCCGTTCGATCCTCCAGCTGTCCCTGCCGGCGCACGTCACCGCCTGGGTCGACGGAGGCTGGCGCCCGGCCTGGCTGATCAGCCGCCTGCACTGCGGTGACGGCTGGATCGGCCTCGTCCAGTACACGGCCGTGACCGGCCACGAGCACACGCTCCGCCTGCCCATCGACCGCCTCGCCCCACCGAACTGATCTACGGCTGAGGGAATCAGCGGCTGAGGGAAACAGCGAAGCGCCCCGCACCCTGGTGAGGGGCGAGGCGCTTCACGTGGCCGGCGTACTGGCTTCCGGTCAGCCGCCGGCGTTCCTGGCGTACGACGACCGGCGCGCGGCCGGCCGGCGTACGGGGTGATCAGCCGAGGCGCGACCGCAGACCGTCGAGCTCCAGCTTCAACTCGGCCGGGACCTTGTCGCCGAGCTTGGCGAACCACTCTTCGATCAGCGGAATCTCCGCCTTCCACTCCTCGGCGTCCACGTCGAGCGCGACCCGCAGCGCCTCCGGCGTCAGGTTCAGCCCGCCGACGTCGAGCGCGTCCGGTGTCGGCACGTAGCCGATCGGCGTCTCGTCCGCGGCGGCCTGGCCCTCGATCCGGTCGATGACCCACTTGAGCACCCGGCTGTTCTCCGAGAAGCCCGGCCAGACGAAGGTGCCGGCGTCGTCCTTGCGGAACCAGTTCACGTAGAAGATCTTCGGCAGCAAGGCGTCGTCGTGCTGCTGGCCGACGGTCAGCCAGTGGTTCAGGTAGTCGCCGGCGTTGTAGCCGAGGAACGGCAGCATCGCCATCGGGTCGCGCCGGACCACGCCGACCTCGCCGACCGCGGCCGCGGTGGTCTCCGACGACAGGGTCGCGCCCATGAACACGCCGTGCTGCCAGTTCCGGGCCTCGGTGACCAGCGGCACGGTGGTCGCGCGCCGGCCGCCGAAGATGATCGCCGAGATCGGTACGCCGTTCGGGTCGTCGTACTCGTCGGCGATGATCGGGCACTGCTTGATCGGGGTGCAGAACCGGCTGTTCGGGTGGCTCGACAGCTCGCCGGAGTCCGGCGTCCAGTCGCGGCCCTTCCAGTCGGTCAGGTGGTTCGGCGGCGTCTCGGAGTACCCCTCCCACCACACGTCGCCGTCGTCGGTCAGCGCGACGTTGGTGAAGACCGAGTTGCCCTTCTCGATCGTGCGCATCGCGTTCGGGTTCGTCTTCCAGCCGGTGCCGGGGGCCACGCCGAACAGGCCGAACTCCGGGTTCACCGCGTACAGCCGGCCGTCCTCGCCGAACCGCATCCAGGCGATGTCGTCGCCGAGCGTCTCGACCTGCCAGCCCTCCAGGGTCGGGTCGAGCATCGCCAGGTTGGTCTTGCCGCAGGCGCTCGGGAACGCGGCCGCGACGTAGTGCACCTTCTTCTCCGGCGAGATCAGCTTGAGGATCAGCATGTGCTCGGCCAGCCAGCCCTCGTCGCGGGCCATCGCCGAGGCGATCCGCAGCGAGTAACACTTCTTGCCGAGCAGCGAGTTGCCGCCGTACCCGGAGCCGTACGACCAGATCGTGCGCTCCTCCGGGAACTGCACGATGTACTTCTCGTCGTTGCACGGCCAGCTGACGTCTTTCTGGCCCGGCTCCAGCGGCGCGCCGACCGAGTGCAGGCACGGCACGTACGGCGCGTCGGTGCCCATCTTCGCCAGCACGTCGGCGCCGGTGCGGGCCATGATCCGCATCGAGGCGACGACGTACGCCGAGTCGGTGATCTCCACGCCGAACATCGGCTTCTCGGCCGTCAACGGACCCATGCAGAACGGCACGACGTACATCGTCCGGCCGCGCATCGAGCCGCGGTAGAGGTCCGTCATCAGGGCCTTCATCTCGGCCGGGTCCATCCAGTTGTTGGTCGGACCGGCGTCGGCCTCGTCGACCGAGCAGATGAACGTGCGCTGCTCGACCCGCGCCACGTCGGACGGGTCGGTCCGGGCCCAGAACGAGTTCGGCTTCAACTTGTCGTTGAGCCGGACCAGCGTGCCGGCCGCGATCAGCTCGTCGGTCAGCCGCGTGTACTCCGCGTCGCTGCCGTCGACCCAGTGGATCCGGTCGGGCTGGGTGAGCGCGGCGACCTCGGCGACCCAGGCCAGCAGACCCGCGTGCTCAGTCGGGGCATCGGACAGGTCGAGGTGGGCGGGCGGTGCGGTGGAGCTCTCGACGCTGAGCGCTTCCTCGGTCTGGGCAGGGCTGGCGGTGGTCGTCATCGGCGGCTCATTCCCTCTCGGTGATCGGACCGGCGCCCGTCCACGCCCTCACCGTTGAGGGGGGAACGGCACCGGCCGCCGGGGTCTCCGGCGGTCGATCCAGCTTGTTGTGGCGGTGTGATCTAGCGCATACCAGTACAGCTGGTGGGCGTATACCAGTGTGCAAGTGGTACTAACCGTACGCGACCCCATGGCGTGTTGAGAACCGCCAATACGTGAGCCCGATCACAAACCTCCGCCGACAACCGCTTTCCGGTGGAATTTCGATGGTCGGTCGGGTGGATCGTTTGTCCGGTGCCCACTTGGTGGCGTAATCCCAGGAAGATCTGCCCCGGGAGGGCTGGGTGTGATTGGGTCGGTTGTTGCTTGAAGCAACAAGATTTGTCCTGACAATAATCGCCGCTGGCCTGCGCTTGCCTGACGCGCTCCGCCCCCGCCTAACGGCCCTCCGCCAGGACTGACGCGCTTCGCCAGGACTGACGCCGCTTCGCCAGCACTGATGGCCTTCGCCAGCACTGACGGCCTTCGCGGGGACTGACGCGCTCCGCCAGGACTGACGCGCTTCGCCAGGACTGACGCGCTCCGCCAGGACTGACGCCGTAGGTGGCCTCAGTCGACGAACACGGTGTCAGTCGTCGCAGACGGCGCCGTCGGCGACGGCTGCAGAGCCGCCGATGCGCCCGAGGTGGGGGGATGAAAGGCGCGCCCTCAGCCAACTGCCGTCGACCAGCAGATGCTCCAACTCCCAGTAGAAGTCCGGGACCAGCGAGCCGGCGCGCGGGGCGCGCTGCAGGCGGTCGTCAACCTGATCGGCACCGGCTCGATCACTGCGGCCAGCCCTCCGGCGTGGTGGTCCGGCGCAGGTCCTCGCAGGCTGCTGCCGGGTGGCGTGGTCCACGGAACTTCCGTGACCCACCGAGTCGGCGCGCCGGACGTTGTCGGATGGCGGAGGACCGTCGAGGCGGTGTACCGGCCCTCGTCGGCACTGCGACGAGCAGAACACGCGCACCCGACTCCGCCTCCCAGTCGAAGCGCCAGTCGCGTACGTCGGCGAGTCGCGTCCCGAGCAGAGTCGCTGCTGCCTCCTCCGGTCGAGCGCTTCGCCGAGTGCTGCTCTCCGCCGCGACTGACGCCGTAGACGGCCTCAGTCGACCAACACAGCGTCAGCCGTCGCAGACGGCGCCATCGGCGCAGGACGCGGCGCCGCCGAGACGGCCTCAGTCGACTAATACGGCGCCAGCCGTGCGGCCGGTGAAAGACCGCAGGGGTCGGAGGCGCAGCAGTCGATCATCGCCGAGTTCTCCCCGTCCAACGGCGGCGCGTCGGCGGCCGGGCCGGTGCGCCGTACTACTGCAGCGTCGGTCTGCCGCCGAAGCGCCAGTGGTGTACGTCGGTACGGCGGGGGTCGGTGGGCGCGAGCACGGTTGCGGCGGTTGCCGCGTCGGGGGCTTCCACGAGGGCCGCGCGGCCGATCGGTTGTCCGGTGTCGAGCGCGAGCAGGTCGCCGGAGAGGATCAGATGCTCCGAGTCCGGCGTCGGCGAAGGCTCGTCGGTGGTGAGGACGAGGAACCGGCCGTACCCCTGGACCGCTCCGGTGAAGTCCCACATCGTCCGGTCCTGGTGCCGGCGGAAGCCGTACAGCAGCACCGACTCGAACGCCCCGGCCCGGTAGTACGGCTCGTCGTACGCGAACGCCCGGGCGGCATCCACGTCCGCCAGTTCGACGATGTGCAGACTGCCCGTCGTCTCCGCTTCCTCGCTGTCCTCGGTCAGCGTCGGACCGCGGGCGATGAGCCGATCGGCGTACCCGTCCATGAACGTCCAGTGCGGCTCGGCCAGGCGAACCTTGATCTCGTAGCCGCCGGCACGGTCGCGCCCGTAGACGAAGTACTCCACAGTCGCCCAGTATGCGGGATATGGCGACGGACTACGGAGAACCCATCGGCCGGGTCCTCGGCGACGGCTTCCAGATACCACCCCTGCTGCCCGGCTGGACCGCCCTCGACGGCATCGTCCTGGTCAAGTGCCTCGACGACGAAGGCCACTCGAGCTGGGCGTTCCGCGAAACCGAGGGCCTGAACGTCGAGGAGGCGATCGGCGCTCTCACCGTCCAGCTCGACATGCTCCGGGAACGCTCCGTCGACGCCTTCCGCACCGACGAGGACTAGGGCGCAATTCCCCGCCTACTGTGCGGCGCTCGGCACGGCACCTCGCTGCACCAAGCACCTGCTTGCTGCGGCGCGGAGTTGGGAGACACGCCCTGGGCCCGTCTCAACACTCGAAGCGGAACACCAACGCCTCCCGGCCACCCGAGGTCGCCCACCTGTACGCCATCAGTCCCCAGCCCACCTGCGGATCGAACTCCCCGTCATCCGAGCTGCACAAGGCCGACAACCGCTGCCGCCACGCCTTCCTCGCCGGCCCCGGCACCCGGCACACCTTGGGCATGTCCACGGTGTCGTCGACCAGCAGCAACTCGACGCCAGGAGTCCGCCCGATCAACTCCTCGACCTCCCCGCGCCCGAGCCACTCAGCCGGCTTCAGCTCGCGAAACGCAGCGCCGCCGGCCGTGACGATCTCGTCTCCGTGCAGCTTGTTCGCCGCGTACCGCAAGTCGTCCGCCGGCTCGGCGAGAGCGTGCGGGTCGTAGCGCATCTGTATCTCCTTTGACGCCTCCGCCAACGGGATCGAGGCGGGCCCAGTCCTAACAAGACTCCTCGACGACCAGCAAGGACCGATGCCGATCGTCCTTGAACTCCGCCACCCGGAAGTCGGTGTGCTCGTCCAGCCCGACGCCACCCTGCAGGTAAGGCCGCACTTTCGCCAACAACCCTTCACGCTCGCCGGTCGCCACCTTCTGGACCTCGCTCAAGTACACGTGCACAACCCGCACCTCGGGATCATCTGCCAGATGCTGGATGCGACTCCACCGAAGCTCCCCACCCCGCATCGACCAGCACGCGCCCTGCTCATCGACGTACTCCCCATCGGCGATCAGCGACCTGAACTCGACCGGCTGCCCCGGCACCTCCGGGTTATCCGCCTCGAGCTGCTCCACGATCTCCTCGAAGCCCGCCTGCTGCCCCGTCCTTCGCCTTCGCCCCATGCGGCCATCATGCCGCTGCGACTGGACGGAACGGTACGGTTTTACTCAGCCGTCAGACTGCTGTGCAGAGGTTGACTGTTGCGGCGGGCCACCATCCGGGTCAGGCCGAGGGCGCGGCCGCCGTCAGCGTGAAGCATGCGAGCTTCTTCCCGTCCGGGTTCACCACCATCGAGGTCGCAGGCTTCGTTCCACTGCAACCAGTCCTGCCACCCATGAGGCAGTTGGTCAGCGACCTCGACGGTGACCAGCCCGGTCTTCTCCCAGTGCCGCCGCCACCAAGCGGCGCTGTGCCAAGCACAGAAGTCCCATTTCCAGTGGGGCTGGAGGTGTGGTGGTGGAACCGCCCCGGGTTCCGCTACGAAACCGGGTTGGACGACACCGATCCGCCCACCAGGCTTCACGAAACGCGAGCAGTAGCCGAGATAGAGGTCGTCGGTACCGAAGTAGTGGTAGGCGCCGATGCTGACGAGTGCGTCGAAGAAGTCTTCCGCGTAGGGCAGAGCGTGGGCTTCGGCGTACACCGGACGAACCTGATCCTCGACGCCGGCTTCAATCACGCGGCGGAGGTTGTCGTCGGGCTTGATCCACAGATCGGTCGCCCACACCTCGACCCCGAACTCCTTCGCGAGAAAGACCGAGCTCAAAGCCGTGCCACATCCCAGATCGAGCACCCGCATCCCGGGCTCGAGCGACATGACGTCGGTCAGGGCCTCCGCCTGCCACACGGGGTTCGGCCCCATCGCGTTGTCGACCATCCACCGAGCCGAGTACGCGGCGGACCGCGGGTAGCGGTCGTTCCTCAGCAGCACGTCGAGCTCGGCATCCTCCATGCCATCGAAGTGTGAGCGAGCAATCCCGACCGAAGCAAACGATTTCAGGCTCCCGGGGACCGGCCGCGCGGTCAGGGTCAAGAGTCAGCCCGACCGCACGGATCGCCGCATCAGGGTGCGTTCGTCTCTAGTGTGTCGCCATGGTCGCCCGGATTCCGATCTCAGTCGCCGTGCTGGTGCGCGACGGTCTTGTGCTCCTAGTCCATCGCCATCCATCGCGTCGGTGGTATCCCGACTGCTGGAGCTTCTCCGCCGGCGGGCATGTCGAGGTCGGAGAGTTGCCTCACCAGGCTGTCAGTCGGGAGTGCCTCGAAGAACTCGGTGTCCACGTCCACGACCCGCTCCCCATTCCTCTGACGGTCAGCGACCCTACTCTCGACATGCACGCTTTCCTCGTGACGCGCTGGGAAGGTGAACCTGTCAACGCCGCACCGGATGAGCACGACGATCTTCGCTGGTTCCGGCCCAGCGATCTCGCGGAGTTGAAGCTGGCCCACCCGGAGAGCCTGTCCAGCATCCTGAGCGCCGTCCAGCTCGCAACCGGTTAGCCGGTACGAACCGCCCGCTCGCCGGCAGATCCGTGCGTTCGCCGGGTTCTGCAGATGGCCGCCAGGCGGTCCCGCGGAACTACCCGCGCCAGTGGCCGATTCGGGCAGCCAAAGCGCGGTCAGCTGGACAGAACTCGCGAGGCGCGGGTGGGGGATCGCTCGGAGTCAGCGCGCGAGGTACGACTCGGCCGCGCCGGGGATTGCTGGCCGTTGCCAAGCGGGCGACGCAGGAGCGGGCGTGCGGGGCGCAGTACATGACAAAGCCTCAGGTCGTCCACCTGGATGACCTGAGGCTTTGCTGGCGCGCTCGGAGGGATTCGAACCCCCAACCTTCTGATCCGTAGTCAGATGCTCTATCCGTTGAGCTACGAGCGCAGGCAACGACGAAAACTGTACATGGAGACGGGCTCGGGGTGGTAATCGGGGGTCGGGGTGGGCTGGGGCCTCCGTCTTGTCGTTGGCTGCCGCCGGTGGGGCGGCGCGTCTTGGGGTGGAAGTGGGGTGGCGGGGGAGGCGGGGGCACTACCTTTCGGACATGGATATCGGTGAGCTGCTGGGTGGGCGGGATCTGGGGGACGTGAAGAAGGCGGTTGGGTTCGTGGTGGAGAACTCGGACGACTTCGAGAAGGTGCTGAAGCTGGTGCGGGAGTTGCCGGATGACGCGGTGGGGTTCATCGGGCGGTTGCCGGAGTTGCTGAAGACGATCGGTGGTGGGCTGGCGGAGGCTGGGGAGCAGGCGGCGAAGGCTGCGGGGGCGCTGGTCGGGGACGACGGGGAGGGTGGGGCGCGGAAGGCGCTGAGTGGGAGTGCGGACACGATGCACGCGGCGAAGGACCGGCTGAAGGATGCGGCGGGCATGCTCGCGGGGCTGGCCGGCGAGCTGGACAAGATCCCGGGGATCGGGGACGCGGCGGCCAAGCGGCTGAACGACGGGAGCGGGCAGGTCGGCGGGGTCGCGACGGAGATCGAGAGCCTGGCGGGGAACCTGCAGGATCTGTCAGGGATCTTGGCGTCGGTCGGTGAAGCGCTGGCGGGGCTCGGGACGAAGTTGAGCGAGTCGGGTGGGACGGTCAAGACGCTGCTGGGGTGAGGCGGGTGGGGTGGAGCCCGTTCGGGCGCAGGCGGCGTATGGGTGAACCGGCGTACGGGACGTACGGGCACGCCGGTGGACCGGCGTACAGACGGACCGGCGGACGGGCCGGTAGGTCGGGCGTCGGGGGATGCGGCAAGGACTATCCGGTCGTTGCCGACGACGGCGTGGGCGGCGCGGTCGGTCGGGTCTGGTCGGCTCGACGTTCGTGTGACTGGTCGATTCGAGGGGCCGCAGTGGGCGAGGGTGACGGCGTGGAGGCGGGCGAGCGTGGCAGGGTACGGGGTTCGTCGGCGGGGCGATACGCGGGAACCGGGGTGTGGGGTGGGTGCGTCTAAGTGCGCGTGTCGGTGGCTGGGGTGTTGGTGAGTGGGCGGGCAGGACCTTCGCGTGGTTAGGGTCGGGGGTGTGGCTGGTCGGGTGGTTCGGGGGACGGTGATCGCCGCGGTGGTGGCGGTTGTGGTGGGGCTCGGGATCGGGTTCGCGGCCGGGGAGCCGGTGCGTGAGGACGACATCCTGCCGGCGCGGAAGCTGCCGGCGGATCTGTGCGCTCGGCTGGGGGACATCTCGGGCTTGTTGCCGAAGGCCACTGAGCCGGTGACGTTCGTGCAGACCGGGACGACCGAGGTGCGCTGCCGGGCGGTGGTCGACGAGAGTCAGCAGAGCACGTTCACCGCCGCGACCCTTGACGTCCGGATCACGCCGTACGCCGGGCGGGACGGGGGTGCGGGGGAGCTGCCGTTCCGGCCGGACCAGATCGCGCGCAAGGCGTTCGATCGGCAGGCGGGCAAGGTGGTGCCGGACCGGCCGTACCCGACGAAAATCCAGCGCACCGGGCGGACCGGCGGGCAGGACTGGCTGATCGGCGTCGTCGTCCTGCGCGGCGACATCGTCGTGCACGTCGATTACGCGGCCTATCCGGTGACGGCCGAGAAGGCGGAGCAGGCGGCGTTGGTGCTGGCCGATCGCGCGATCTGGGAGACGAAGTGAACAGCACGCCGGAGATTCCCGGGTACCGGCTCGACCAGCGGCTGCTGGCGCATCCGCTGGCGGAGATCTGGCGGGGGCGGTCGTCCACGGGAATGGAGGTCGTCGCGCTGGTGCTGAGTGAGGCCGGCGCTGGGGATCCGGTGATTCGTGAGCGGCTGGGTGCGGCGAGCCGTGGGGCGGCGTTCGGGGCGGGGCAGGACGAGACGCCGTTGTGGGCGGCGAACCTGACGGCCGGTACGCCGTACGCGATCACGCAGCTGATTCCGGGGCAGACGGGGGCCGAGCGGTTGATCGACCCGCTGGACGGGTTGCTGGGGAACGACCAGGAGTCGATCGCGGCGGTGCGCGAGCAGCTTGCGGGGTACGGCGCGGCGGCCGTGCCTGCGGTGGGGTTGTCGGAGGGCGCGGTCGGCGGGGAGAGCGGCCTGCCGCGGTACGCCGATTCGCCGGGGATCGGGCAGGGGCAGGAGTTTGCGCCGAGCGCGGACAACGGGTCGGGCGCGGCGAGCGCGACCGGTGCGGGAAGCGCGAGCGGCGGGCCTGGCACGACCGGTGCGGGAAGCAGGGCTGGAGCAGGGAGCGCGAACGGCCCGGGGAGCGCGGCAAGCGCGGGCGGTGCAGGGATCGTGGGCGGAGGGGCGAGCGCGGGCGGCGCGGAAGGCGCCGGAGCCGGAGCCGGAGCGCAGCCCGGGCCGGGCCAAGTAGGGGCCGACGGCAAGGACCGCCCGCGGTCGGCGAAGTGGATCTACGCCGCGGCGGTTGTCGTGGTGCTGGTCGCGTTCAGCCTGGCGTACTCCGTCGGGGCGGCGGTGGGGAGCAAGATCAAGGAGCAGGAGCCGGCTGCTGCTCCGCCGGCGGTGGTCAGTCCTGGGCCGTTGCCGTCGCCGGTGCTGCTGCCGGGCATCGTGAAGCCGCCGTCGGCGCCGTGGTCGCGGCTGCAGCGGTTCGAGGGGCTGGTGGGGTCGACCTACCAGCTCAATGCCTCGGTGGAGGTGGTGCGGGGCATCGGGTTGCCGTTCGAGTTCGGAGTGCCGGAGCCGCCGGTGCTGGAGGAGCGGACGGCGGTCGAGTCGGCTTCGACGATCTACCGCCGGGTGCTGACCGCGAAGACGCCGCAGGACAGCAGCCTCGACGTACGGATTGCGGTACGGCCGTGTGCTGATCTGCCAGGGTGCCTGGCCGCGCGGGCGGCGTTCGACAAGGAGTGGACGACGGCGTACAAGGTGCCGGTGCCGCGGACGGCCAAGGACAACCGCACCTGGTACTCGCTGCAGGCGCCGGGCAAGCCGCACGCGGTGATGATGTCGCACGCGTTCAGCGCGCAGGGCCGGTCGTGGTTGGTCGGCGTCGCCGCGACCGCGGGCCCGGGCCGGGAGCAGTGGGCCGAGCAGGTCGTCAACGACATCTGGCGCCAGACCAGCTGACGTGCCACGCCCCGGCACGCCGTACGGCGTACCTGGGGCGCGGCCTGAGCGGTCAGAAGCTGGTGCGGGTGGTGCTTCGGGTGTCCGCGGGCGCGGTCAGATGGTCGGCGAGGGCGCGGCGGGTGTTGCGGCGCCAGGTCCGCAGGCCGGGGCTCCGGTCCTCGGGGTTCAGCTCGACCAGCGTCACCGCCGGCCGGCCGTCGGCCGGGCACTGGGCTGTCCACGAGCCGTCCAGCCCGGTCACGCCCGACGGAACGGCCAGGCTGTGCTCGGCCGTCACCGCGAAGCTGACCCAGAAGTGGTGCGTTGCCGCGTACCCCTGGGCCTCGGCAGCTTCCGCAGGGCCGACCGGGACGCCGCCCGTCGTCGAGACGAGCAGGCAGTCGACCTCCTGGTCCTCGTACGCGCTGAACAGTTCGTGCATGTGAACGTCCATCCCCAGGGCGCACCCGAAGGTGAACCCGTCCACCTCGAACGTCACCGGCGCCGTCCCCGCCGTGTACATCCAGGTCCGCTTGGTGGTCGACAGCGTGCGTTCGTCGTACCGGGTCGCCACCTTTCCGCGGTCGGAGATCACGTACAGGCTGTTGTGCGGGCGGTTCGGCGCGGTCAGCGGATGCACCGAGCCAAGGACCGTCCACAGCCCGAGCTCGCCCGCCAGCCGGGTGATGGCGGTCAGTTCGTCGCGCAGCACGTCCCACCGGAACCGGGTCCAGTCGGCCGGACCGACCTCGTCGGGCCCGGTGGACGACATCAGGTGCTTGTTCGGGAAGCAGGTCGCGCCTTCGGTGAAGTGCACGATCCGGGCGCCGGCCGCGTGCGCGTCCCGCATCAGCCGGCGGATCTCCTGCCCGCTCGCGCGCAGCAGCGCGGGGTCGCGCGGGTCGTCGCGGTAGGTGGTCTGCGCCACGGCCAGTCGCAAGGTCTTCGGCATCTCGTCTCCTCGGAGAGTCGGACGGAAGTGCCGGAGGGCGGTCGTGTAGGACTCGCCGGTCTTGGCGGCGCGCGCCCGGACCTGGCGTTTGAGACTCCTGTTGGCTGTCATCCGGCCTTCCAGCCTCGAACGGCATCCCCCAGCGACCTCGTCCGAGACGGTCGGACCTCGACAGCGACCTGAGACTGAGTCCCTTTGCCTCCAGGGTGGACCGTGCTGGGGACGGTCGACGGAGGTTCGGCGTAGGCCACGCGCGGACCATCGTCGCCCGGACGACGGCCGGCCGTCAATCTCCGGCACGCCGGCCGCTCGCAGTACGGTGGCGACACGCCAGGGCCCGGCATAGACCGGGCGGTGGCCGGGTTGTCAGTGGATGAACGAGCCACAACGGAGGAGCAGAGGGTGAGCATTCGGATCGGCTACAAGGCGTCGGCGGAGCAGTTCGGGCCGCGGGACCTGGTGGAGTACGCGGTGCGGGCGGAGGAGCTCGGGCTGGACAGCGTCACCGTCTCGGACCACTTCCTGCCCTGGCGGCACGAGGGCGGGCACGCGCCGTTCGCGCTGGCCTGGATGGCGGCCGTCGGCGAGCGGACGAACCGGGTGCTGATCGGTACGTCGGTGCTGACGCCGACGTTCCGCTACAACCCGGCCGTGATCGCGCAGGCGTTCGCCACGATGGGCCTGCTGTACCCGGGCCGGATCATGCTCGGCGTCGGCACCGGCGAGGCGCTGAACGAGATCGCCGTGTCCGGCCGCGAGTGGCCCGAGTTCAAGGAGCGTTTCGCCCGGTTGCGGGAGGCCGTCGACCTGATCCGCGACCTGTGGACCAAGGAGGGTGTCAGCTCCGACGGCCCGTTCTACCCGACCGTCGACGCCTCGATCTACGACCGGCCGGAGACGCCGGTCAAGGTGTACGTCGCGGCGGGCGGCCCGCTGGTCGCGAAGTACGCCGGCCGCGCCGGTGACGGCTTCATCGCGACGTCCGGCAAGGGCATGGAGCTGTACACCGAGAAGCTGCTCCCGGCCGTCAAGGAGGGCGCCGAGAAGGCCGGCAAGACCTTCGAGGACGTCGACCGGATGCTCGAGGTCAAGGTCTCCTACGACCGGGACCCGGAGGCGGCACTGGAGAACACCCGGTTCTGGGCGCCGCTGTCGCTCACCCCGGAGCAGAAGCACAGCGTGGACAGCGCGACCGAGATGGAGCGGCTGGCCGACGAGCTGCCGATCGAGCAGGTCGCCAAGCGCTGGATCGTCGCCTCGGACCCCGAGCAGGCCGTCAAGCAGTTCCGTCCGTACCTGGAGGCCGGCTTCAACCACTTCGTCGTGCACGGGCCGGGCCATGACCAGGAGCGGTTCCTGACCCAGTTCACCGAGGACGTCGTACCGCTGCTGCGCAAGCTCGGCTGAGCCGGGCCCCGTTTGACGGGTGGGGACCGGCGGGGACATGGAGCGCTGGACGGACGGGCCGTACCGGATCGGGATCTCCGGCTGGCGGTACGCGCCGTGGCGAAAGGCCTTCTATCCCGACGGGCTGCCGCAGCGGGCAGAGCTCGAGTACGCCGCGCGCAGGCTGAACTCGATCGAGCTGAACGGTTCGTTCTACTCGCTGCAGCGGCCGGCGTCGTACCAGCGCTGGTGCGACCAGACGCCGGCCGGGTTCGTCTTCGCGGTCAAGGGGCCGCGGTTCGTCACGCACATGAAGAAGCTGGCCGAGGTGGACGCCCCGCTGGCGAACTTCTTCGCCTCCGGGGTGCTGGCGCTCGGCGACAAGCTGGGCCCGGTGCTGTGGCAGCTGCCGCCGAACCTGGGCTACGACGAGGACCGGTTGGCCGCGTTTTTCCAGCTGTTGCCCAGGACAACTGGTGAAGCGGCCGAGCTGGCGAAGCGGCACGACGAGCGGATGGAGGGTCGCGCGCTGCTCGAGTGCGCGGTCGACGTCCCGATCCGGCATGCGCTGGAGGTTCGGCACGCGTCGTACGAGCGGAGCGAGTTCGTCGAGCTGCTGCGTGCGCACGACGTCGCGCTGGTGTGTGCCGACACCGCGGGCAAGTGGCCGATGCTGGACGACGTGACGTCCGACTTCGTCTACGTCCGGCTGCACGGGGCCGAGGAGCTGTACGTCAGCGGGTACGACGACGACGCGCTGGACCGCTGGGCGCGCCGGATCAAGACCTGGCACAGCGGCCGGACGCCGACCGACGGGCAGCGGGTCGGATCCCCCGCACCGCGTCAGCGACGGAACGTGTACGTGTACTTCGACAACGACGTGAAGGTGCGGGCCCCGTTCGACGCCGAGGGCCTGGCCCGGCGCCTCGGCGTCGAACTCGGTTGAGCCCGGGTCCGGCGACCGCGACAATCGCCGGGATGACGTTCGAGGTGGTCCGTGCCGACGACCCGCGCTGCGCCGTACTGGAGGCGGCCGGGTACACCGTCGTCGGCGAGTCCTGGGCCGCCCGGCTGCGCGACCCCGCTCCCGCCCTGCTGGACCACGCCGTACGCCGTGCTGTCGCGGCCGGGGTGATCGTGCGGGAGCTCGGACCGGAGTACGCGGTCGCGCTGCACGAGCTGGAGACGGCGAACGAGCGGGACTACCCCTACACCCCGGCGACGCATCGAGTGGTCGGTACGGTCGAGGTTGTCCGCGGGCTGTGGTCCGCAGGGCGGGTGTTCGGCGCGCTCGACAGCGACCGGCTGGTCGGGGCGACGCACATCCGGCCGGACGGGGAGACCGGGTTCACGTCGGTCCTGGACGGGTATCGCGGGCGCGGGATCGGGCAGGCGGTCAAGGCGGCGTCGATCCTGGCGCTGCTCGCCGACGGGGTGCGGGTCTTCGGTACCGGTGGCGCGGCGCTCAACGGCGCCAGCTTGGGTGCGAACCTGGCGCTCGGATACGTGGTCGAGGAACGGTGGCGCAGCTACGCGCCGCCGGTCGCGTCGACCGGGTAGCGCCCGGGGATCAGGTCGGGATCCACTCCGGCCACCACGGTGGCACGTTCGCGGGGCAGAGGGCGGCGGGCAGGGTGGCCGGGGTACCGGCCCAGGAGAACAGGGCCAGGTCGGCGATGGTGATCGCGATCAGCGCGCCCAGCAGCGGCATCAGGAACTTCCCGCCGCCGCCCTTCTTCATCACCCGCCACACCACGCTGAACAGCACGATGTTCACCACCAGCGCGACCGGCAGGCCCACGAACAGCAGCGTCGGGCCGTTGCCGACGCCGTTGACCTCGACCCGGCAGGTGTCCCAGGCGCGCCGGGTCAGCCAGAGCAGCCCGAAGCCGGCCGCACCGCCGATCACGAGCGAGAAGAACGACAACCGGTTGCCTTTGGCCATGGGTCAACCGTAGGGCTTGCCGCGCTCGGTCGCCTGCCCGCAACGCCTGTCCCGCGCCGCCCGGGAGACCTAGGTCGCGACGGTGACCGGGCGGCTCGGTGGCTCCAGGGGGTCGGAGACCAGGCGGGCGTGGCGTTCGACGTCGTACCGGGCGCCGTCGTGGGCCAGGCGCTCGCGTTCGAGCCCTTCGCGCAGGAAGCCGGCGCCGGCCGCGACGTGGCAGGAAGCCGGGTTGTCGACCCGGTGGCCGAGCTCCAGCCGGTACAGACCGGCGTCGTGGTGGGCCCAGTCGACGAGCGCGCGCAGAGCGTCCCGGGCGACGCCCTGGCCGCGGACCGCGGCGATCGTCCAGTACCACGTCCAGCCGACCTGGTGCCGGTCGATGTTGGTCACCGCGACACAGCCGACCGGGTGGTCGTCGGCGTCGGCGACGGCGTACACGTGGCCGTTGTCCAGGTCGGCCACCCGGCCGATCCAGTCGACCGCGCTCGCGGTGTCCCGGATGCCGCCCTGGCCGGCCATCGCGGGGTCCTCGTGCGCCGCGGTCAGCCGGACCGCGTCGGCCACCCGCCACCACCGCAGCTCGAGCTTCGCCAGGTCGTACCCCATTCGTCGAGGCTACCTCCGGCGGCCCGGCCGCAAACCCCTTCACCAGCGCCGTACCACCACCACTCACCAACCCGCCCGCGAGCGGCTCACCCGGCCACCGCGCCGCGGGCCGTCTCCCGCCGCAGTCAGCTTGGTGAGTGGTGCAGGTCCGGCAGGATGGGGGTATGCGATTTCTCGACTTCTCCGACCAGGTCGTGCTCGTCACCGGTGCCAGCAGCGGGATCGGGGCGGCCGCGGCGGTGGGGTTCGCGCAGACCGGCGCGACCGTGGCTCTGCATTACCACCACAACGAGTCCGGCGCCGGGCACACGCTGAGCGCGGTGAACACCGCCGGCGGCAGCGGTTCGGTGCACCAGGCCGATCTCGCCGACCCGGCCGCGGCCGACGCGCTGGTCGGCGCCGTGATCGCCCGGCACGGCCGGATCGACGTCCTGGTGAACAACGCCGGCGACCTGGTCAAGCGGACTCCGGTGACCGAGATCGCGGACGAGGAGTGGCACCGGATCCTGGACGTGAACCTGACCTCGGTGTTCGCGATGAGCCGGCGGATCGTGCCGGTACTGCGCGCCCAGGGCGGCGGCGCGATCGTCAACGTCACCTCGATCGCCGGCCGCAACGGCGGCGGAGGCGGCTCGGTGGCCTACGCCACCAGCAAGGGGGCCGTCAGCACCTTCACCCGCGGTCTGGCCAAGGAGCTGGCCGCCGACGGGATCCGGGTCAACGCGATCGCGCCCGGCATCATCAGTACGCCGTTCCACGACCGCCACACCGGCGCGGAGCAGATGCGGGCCCTGCTCGGCACCGTGCCGATGGGCCGCGCCGGAACGCCGCACGAGTGCGTCGGCACGATCCTGTTCCTCGCCTCCGACGCGATGAGCTCCTACGTCACCGGTCAGGTCATCGAAGTGAATGGCGGCCAGTTGATGCCTTGAGCGACCGGTCCCGGCGGAACAGCCGGTTGTGGTCGAGCAGGTCGCCGGTCGGCCGGTAACCGAGCTCGTCGAGCACCTCGTACAGCCGGGACCGCTGGTCCTCCAGCTTGTCCTCGACCAGGATGGCGCGCGGCCGCAGCCGGGTCAGCGTGTGCGCGGCGCCGCGCAGTACGTCGAGCTCGGCGCCTTCGACGTCGATCTTCACCAGGTTGAGGCGGTTCAGGTCGTTGGCCCGGGCCCAGTCGTCCAGCCGGACCACGGTCACCTGCTGCACGACCTCGCCGTCCGCGGACAGGGAGCGAACGCCGGTGTCGGCGACGTCGTACCGGCTGTCGGCGTGCAGGGCGGCCTCTTGGGTGCGATCGCCGAGGGCGGCCGGGACGGTGTCGATCAGCTCGTCGAGACCGTTGCGCTCGGCAGCTTCTTGCAACTTCGCCAGGGAGTCCTCGGCCGGCTCGAACGCGATCACCCGGCCGGAGCTCAGCTCACGCAGCCGCCGGGCCACGCCGAGCGTGTGCAGGCCGATGTTCGCGCCGATGTCGAGCATGACGTCGCCGGCGCGCAGCTCGGCGGTGAGGAAGCGGGAGGTGGTCGGCTCGTAGCGGCCGGCGTAGTACAGGACGGCCTGGAGGTTGTCGCGCAGGTCGAGCTGCAGCCGCAGACCGTGCCGGCGGACGTCGATCGCGTCGACGGCCCAGTCCGGGGAGATCTTCACCAGCTCAGGATTTCGGTCCGCCAGCCGCGGCGAGATCCGGGTCGCCACCCGGTGCACGCCGCCTCGCCGCGCGCCTTCGAGCCGTCCCACCACCTGAGCCACCCGTCGCGCGGCCCCGGCGCCGCCGACCCGCTCGGCGACGTACGGCAACCGCCAAGCGGCCCGCCCCACCCCACCATCCCGAAGCTCCATCCACCCCAGATACCCGGTTTTCCGCCTGATCACTCCTCGTCCGTTGGAGATCAGACCGCACCGGGAGTTGAGGGCCTTGCACAACGAGCGACGGCAACCACCGTCCACGGCACAGGGGGAAGGGCTTCACTGGCCGGGCGCGCGAGCACCCAGCGTAGGGCGCGGTCGGCGTCGCTGAGGCGATCGAGCAGCCCGTGACGGTTGAGCCGAAGGTCCAGCGCGGCGCAGGCCTCGACAGCGAAGTCGTAGCAGTGCCAGTCGTGAAAGCTGAAGTGGTCCTCGCAGCCGATGATCTCGTGGCCGAGCACTTCCGCGTCGGCGGGCAACGACCGGTTCTGGTCGAGCAAGGCGAAGGCAAGGTCCGCCTCGCCGTTGTACTGCGCGCGCAGATCGGCCGCGTGGTGAGCGGACAGGCCCACGGCGTACAGGTCGAGCGGGCCGGCCGGGTCGAGGACGCGTTCTGCCTCGGCGCGATCCGTGAACCAGTCGATGAGCTCGGGCTGGATGCCGGCGTCCATCGAGCAGGCGCTGATCGTCAGGTAGGGATCAGGTACGGCGTGGTCGCGGTGCGGCTCACGGCGAGTGGGTGCTGTGAGCACGTAACCGGCGAGCAGGAGCATGGGGCCGAGTATGAGCCGGGCGGGCGGCCCGGCACACCTGGTCTCAGCCCTTGAGGAGGTCTTCGAACGGGGTGGGGTTGGCGAACGGGTCGATCGGGGGCTTGGTGGGCTCGTGGGAGATGAGGTCGACGAGTTCGGTGGCGGCGCGTTCGACGCGGGCGCGGAGGGCGGTGGCGTGCGGGCCCCAGTCCGACGACGCGGCGTACACGGCGGTGGGTACGACGACCGCCTGCAGGTAGGCGAAGAGCGGGCGCAGCGCGTACTCCAGCACCAGCGAGTGCCGTTCGGTGCCGCCGGTCGCGCCGAGCAGCACCGGCTTGCCGACCAGCGCCTTGTCGTCCAGCACGTCGAAGAACATCTTGAACAGCCCGTTGTACGACGCGCTGAAGGTCGGCGTCACTGCGATCAGCGCGTCGGCCTTCACCACCGTCTCCAGCACCTCGCGCAGGCTCTCCGACGGGAAGCCCGTGAGGAGGTTGTTGGTCAGGTCGTGCGCCACGTCGCGCAGCTCGATCGTCACCACCCGGCGCGGGATGCCCCGGCCGTCGAGGGTGTCCCGGACGGCCGCGGCGAGCTGGTCGGCGAGCAGCCGGGTTGACGACGGAGTGGTCAGTCCGGCGGTCACCACGGCGATCGTGCGCTCCCCACCCGGCGCGGTCATCGCTCGGCCCCCTCGCCCGTCGCGACCGGCTCCGGCGCGGACAGCGACTCCAGCGCGTGCGCCCGCTCGGCGGCGACCTTCAGCGACGCGTGCGTCGGCGCGTCCGGCACGTGCGCCGGCTTCAGCGTCGCGAACTCCTTGCGCAGCACCGGAACGACCTCCTCGCCGAGCAGGTCCAGCTGCTCGAGCACCGTCTTCAGCGGCAGACCAGCGTGGTCCATCAGGAACAGCTGCCGCTGGTAGTCACCGAACTTCTCCCGGAACGTCAGCGTCCGCTCGATCACTTCCTGAGGGCTGCCCACGGTCAGCGGCGTCTCCCTGGTGAAGTCCTCCAGCGACGGCCCGTGCCCGTAGACCGGGGCGTTGTCGAAGTACGGCCGGAACTCGCGCACCGCGTCCTGCGAGTTCTTCCGCATGAACACCTGTCCGCCCAGCCCGACGATCGCCTGGTCCGCGGCGCCGTGCCCGTAGTGCTCGAACCGCCGCCGGTACAGGTCGATCATCTGCTGGGTGTGCGACGCCGGCCAGAAGATGTTGTTGTGGAAGAACCCGTCACCGTAGTACGCCGCCTGCTCGGCGATCTCCGGGCTGCGGATCGAGCCGTGCCAGACGAACGGCGGTACGCCGTCCAGCGGCCGCGGCGTCGAGGTGAAGCCCTGCAGCGGGGTCCGGAAGTTGCCTTCCCAGTCGACCACGTCCTCGCGCCAGAGCCGGCGCAGCAGCGCGTAGTTCTCGACCGCGAGCTGGATGCCGTTGCGGATGTCCTGCCCGAACCACGGGTAGACCGGCCCGGTGTTGCCGCGACCCATCATCAGGTCCACCCGGCCGTCGGCCAGGTGCTGCAGCATCGCGTAGTCCTCGGCGATCTTCACCGGGTCGTTGGTGGTGATCAGCGTCGTCGAGGTGGACAGGATCAGCTTCGACGTGCGCGCCGCGATGTAGCCGAGCATCGTGGTCGGCGACGACGGCACGAACGGCGGGTTGTGGTGCTCGCCGGTGGCGAACACGTCCAGCCCGACCTCCTCGGCCTTCAGCGCGATCGTCACCATCGCCTTGATCCGCTCGGCCTCGCTGACCGTGGTCCCGGTGGTGGGGTCCTCGGTGACGTCGCCGACGGTGAACACACCGAACTGCATCTGCCCTCCTCGGGTAGGTAGTTCACTATTAAACTACCGATGCATCCATAACGCTACTCGGGCAGGCACCATTCCGTGGGTGGGGGCTGAGGAGCGTGGTGTTGGTAACACGTGCTGTGCTGGTCGGCTCGGGGCTGCAGGGGACTTGCTGGGAGCGGAGGAACCCGCGTGGGGGCTCCTCCGCCCAACACCACTACACCCGATGCGGCTGCAGCAGCTCGTCGTTGCCCGTCAGAGCAGCGGCGATGCGCCGGTGCTTGACGGCTTCGTCGTGCCTGGACTGACGCTCCAGCGTCCGCGCCATCATCAGATGCGCGTAGTACTCCGTGGGCTCGCGCGTCAGCACCTCGTGCAGGTGCTCCTCGGCCGGCTTGAGCAGCGCGGAGTGGTAGTAGGCCCGGGCGAGCAGCAGCCGGGTGCCGACGTCGTCCGGCGTCTCCTCGACGACCGGCCGCAGGGCCCGGATCGCGCCGCGGTAGTCCTTCTCCTCGAAGTACTGCCGGCCCAGGCCGTAGCTCAGTGCACGCATGTCTTCCATGGGGGACCTCCCGTCGCGGCTGACGCCTCTTCGAACGTCAGCCGCAACGACGGCCGGTACGCCGGTATTCCGCGGCTCAGGCGGCGTCGAGCGCGGCCACCTGCTCCGGGGTCAGCTCCAGCTCGACCGCGGCGTAGGAGTCGCGGATCGTCTCCGGCCGGCTCGACCCCGGGATCGGGATGACCTGCTCGGACTTCGCCAGCATCCAGGCCAGCGTGAGCTGCTGCGGGCTGACGCCGAGCTCGGAGGCGATCTGGTGGAAGGCCGGGTGCTTCTCGCCGAGTTCGGACGCGCTGGAGATGCCGCCGAGCGGCGACCAGGGCAGGAACGCGATGCCGAGCTCGTCGCACAGCTCGAGCTCCGGCTCGCTGGACCGGAAGGCCGGGGAGAACTGGTTCTGCACCGATACGAGGCGGCCGCCGAGGATGTCACTGGCCTGCTTGATCTGCTCCGGGTTCGCGTTCGAGATGCCGGCCAGCCGGATCTTGCCCGCGTCGAGCAGGTCCCGGATCGCGCCGACCGACTCGGCGTACGGCGTGTTCGGGTCCGGCCGGTGGAACTGGTACAGGCCGATCGCGTCCACGCCGAGCCGCTTGAGCGACGCGTCGGCGGCCTGCTTCAGGTACTCGGGTGAGCCGTTCAGCGTCCAGGAGCCGTCGCCCGGGCGGAGGTGGCCGCCCTTGGTGGCGACCAGCACGTTCGACGTGTCCCCGCCGTACGAGGCGAGCGCCTGCGCGATCAGGGACTCGTTGTGCCCGACGTCGGTCGCGGTCAGGTGGTAGGCGTCGGCGGTGTCGATCAGCGTGATACCGGCCTCGAGGGCGGCGTGGATGGTCGCGATCGAGCGGTCCTCGTCGGGCCGGCCCTCGATCGACATCGGCATCGCGCCGAGCCCGATCGCACTGACCTCGACGTCGCCGATCCGGCGGATCTTGTGGGTAACCATGCCCTCCAAGTTCCCCCACCGGCCGGACGAAATCCAACAGCAAGATGCGTTCAGAGTAAGCACTGCGGCTGCTGAATCCCGTCCGGTCCGGAGGGAGGCCAAGGTCAGGCCGGGTGGACGTGCGGGGTGCGGTCCTCGACGAGGTACGTCGCGCGGGTGCTGATCGGGGCGCCCGGGGTGGTGACGTACGGGACAACGCGGAAGTCCGAGCGCCAGCGGAACCGGTCGACGCTGACCCGGACGTAGCCACGCTGGGAGTTGAAGAACTTCAGGTGCGGGTTCGCGGCCAGGAACTGGTTGCCCTGGTCGGTGGTGTCGGAGCCGTCGCCACCGCTGGTGATCGACGTGCCGACGAACTCCGTGCCGACCGTGGCCGAGGCCGGGTCGGCGTAGTCGCGCTTCAGCTCGAGCGCGTAGTTCTGGTGCCGGTCACCGGTGATCACCACCAGGTTGCGAACGCCGGCGTCCTGGGCGGCGCCGAGCACCTCGTTGCGCTCGGCGACGTAGCCGTCCCACGGGTCCAGCCAGACGTGCGTCTCCGGGCCGGGGTTCCAGTCGGTCTGACCCATCGGAGCCTGGTTGCCGAGCACCTGCCAGCGGGCGTTCGAGCGGCGGAACCCGTCCAGCAGCCAGGCCTTCTGCTTGCCGCCGAGCATGGTGTTGTCCGGGTCGAACCGGTCGTTGCAGGTCGCCGAGGCACCGTCGCCGCACGGCTGGTCGGAGCGGTACTGCCGGGTGTCCAGCATGGTGATGTCGGCCAGCCGCCCGTACGGCAGCCGCCGGTGCAGCCGGACGTCCGGGCCGGACGGCATCTGGTCGTGCCGCAGCGGCATGTTCTCGTACATCGCCTGGAACGCCTGCGCGCGACGGATCCGGAACACCGCCGGGTCCTGGTCCGGCTCGGTGTCGGCCTGGGACAGGTCGCCGGCCCAGTTGTTCTCCACCTCGTGGTCGTCGATGGTGTGGATCCACGGGTGCGCGGCGTGCGCTGCCTGCAGCGGCGCCTCCGACTTGTAGAGCGAGTACTGCAGCCGGTAGCGCGCCAGGTCGAACGTCTCGGTGTGGAACCGCGGATCCGTCACCACGCCCCGCCGGTTCGTCCGGACGCCCGACTCGTAGAGGTAGTCGCCCAGGTGCACGACCAGGTCGAGGTCCTCGGCCGCCAGGTGCTGGTACGCCGTGAAGAACCCGTCCTGCCAGGCGTTGCACGACGCGAACGCGAACCGCAGTTCCCGCGGCGAGGAGAACGGGTGCGGCGTGGTCCGGGTGCGGCCGGTCGCCGAGACCTCGTGGCCGGTGCGGAACCGGTAGTAGTACTCGTGGTCCGGCTGCAGCCCGTGGATCTCGGGGTGCACCGAGTGGCCCAGCTCCGGGGTCGCCAGCACGCTCGACCGGCGGACCACGTGCCGGAACCGCTCGTCCCGGGCCACCTCGTACTCGACCCGGACCGGCTTGGCCGGCATCCCGCCGCGGCCGTCCACGGCGAACGGGTCGAGGGCCAGCCGGGTCCACAGCACGACGCTGTCGTACCTCGGGTCGCCGGAGGCCACGCCGAGGGTGAAGGGGTTGCCGGAGCCGCTGGGCGCCGCGTACGTGGTCGAGGCGTCCCAGGCGCCGGTGCCGAGCAGCACCGCGGCGGTGCCGGCACCGCCGTACCCGAGAAAACGCCGACGGGAGAGTGACATGAGGATCCTCCTTGGCGGGTGGGGGGTCCGGGCCAGCCTGCAGTCGTCCGGTGACGACGAGTCGACGCGAAGGTGAACGAGTGCCGTGTATCGCTTGATCGCCGTAACCGGGTGACACCTGCTGAGCCCAGGCAGCGCGACGCGTTAAATCACCCGTCATGCTGCGGACTTACCATGATTGCGCGTTAACAACCCGGACGTCGTATCAGCCGTGTCGTCCGCCCGTCGCCGCGCCTGCGGCGCCGGAGATGATGTCCGCATGCCGACTGACGAACGGATCCGCCGGGCGCGCCCCGACGACATCCCCACGATCGTGGACCTGGTCTACGCGCTGGCGGACTACGAGCGGGCGCCGGACGCGTGCCGGCTGACGGCCGAGCAGCTGCGGACCGCGTTGTTCGGGCCCGCGCCGGCGGTGTTCTGCCACGTCGCCGAGCACGACGGCGAGGTGGTCGGCTGCGCGCTGTGGTTCCTCAACTTCTCCACCTGGCGCGGCGTGCACGGCATCTACCTGGAGGATCTGTTCGTCCGCCCCGCGCACCGCGGCTCCGGCCTCGGCAAGGCCCTGCTCACCGCCCTGGCCCAGGAATGCGTCCAGCACGGCTACGAACGCCTCGAGTGGTCCGTCCTGGACTGGAACACCCCGGCCATCGACTTCTACCAGTCCCTGGGCGCCAATCCCCAAGCCGAGTGGACCACCTTCCGCCTCACCGACGCCGCCCTCGCCGAACTCGGCGCATGAGCCCCGCTGGCGAGCACGAGGTCAGGCCGTTGATGCTGAGCCGGGTGGCTCAGGCAGGGCTGTGGCTGGTGGTGGGAGTCGGAATTGTGGCGGCCCTGCTGGATGGTGCCGGGGCGCGGTCGTGGGTGCCGGCGGTCGCGGTGGTGGTGATCGCCGCGAGCGGGGTGCTGGCGGTCCGGGCCTATCGGGTCGGGGCGACGTACGGGCCGGACGGGATCGAGGTCCGCGGCTACTTCCGTACCCGGCGGATCCAGAGGAACCAGGTCACGCAGGTGACGGACTTCCCCGCCGTGCGCTGGAAGGACACGAACGGCAAGCCGCGCTGGACCCCGATCTCCGCGTTCTCCGGCAGCAGCGGACAGCTGCGGATGATCGAACGCCACAACGCGGTCTGCCTCGCCCTGCTGCAACTCTGGGACGAGGAACGACACCAGAAACCCACCCGCACCCCCCGCAGAACCCGCCGCCGCTGAACACCGTCGCGGCCGCGCACGGCCAGGGTGCTCAGCGTCTGCTGTGTTGTTTGGCCTCGTACATGGCGTGGTCGGCGGTGCGGAGGAGTTCTTCGAGGTCGGCGGTGTACGGGCTGACGACGGCGGTGCCGAGGCTGGCGGTGACGGGGACGTCGATGCCGGTCAGTGGGCGGTTGATCGAGTCCTCGATGCGGCGCACCAGCGCGGTCAGGTCGGTGCCGTCGATCTCCTCGGCCAGGACGGCGAACTCGTCGCCGCCCAGTCGGGCGACGGTGTCGCCCTGCCGGACCGCCGCCTGCAGCCGGGTGCCGATCTCGCGCAGTGCCAGGTCGCCGGCCTCGTGGCCGTACTTGTCGTTGACCTGCTTGAAGTGGTTCAGGTCGCAGAACAGCAGCACCCCGCGGCGTCCACTCTGCCGCGACCGTTGCAGCACCGCGTTGAACCGGTGCTGCAGCAGTCGTCGGTTCGCCAGGCCGGTGAGCGCGTCGTGCGCGGCGTGGTGCTGCAGCTCCCGCTCGGCGTCCTTGCGCGCGGTCACGTCGTCGATCTGGATCAGCAGGATGCGCGGCTGGTCCTTGCCCTGGCCGACGATCGCGGCGGTGCCGCCGAGCCAGATGTCGTGGCCGTCGGCCCGCCGGAAGGTCCGCTCGAACCGGTACGGTCCCTGGCCCGCGGTCAGCTGGTCCAGCTCACGCCGGCTCTGCCCGGCGTCCTCGTCCTCCAGGTAGTCCGCCAGCGCCGACCCGACGAGCTGGTCGGTGGTGTAGCCGGTGATCCGGCAGAACGCGTCGTTCACCCGCAGGACCCGGCCGGCCTCGGGGCCGTCGAACGCGATCGTCGCCATCCCGTTCCCGGCGCCCTCGAAGACCAGCCGGAACGTCGTCTCGCTCGCCTCCAGCCGGACCTTCTCGGCCAGCAGCTGGTCGGTCAGCCGGGCCTTGTCGATCGCCAGCCCGGCCTGGGTCGCGAAGATCTCCAGCAGCTCCCGGTGGATCGGCCCCGGCCGGCGCTGGTCCTCGGGCAGGTCGACCGAGAGCATGCCGACCAGTTCGCCCTCGGACGAGCACAGCGGCGCGAACAGCGCGTCCAGCGGGTGCCAGGCGTTCGGGTCGGCGGACACCGGTACGTCGGGCACCCAGCCGACCACCTCACCCTCGGGCAGCCGCTCGTGCGGCACGAACCGCAGGCCGCCCCAGACGTCGGCGATCGCGAACTCGGCGTCGAAGATGTCGGCCGCGCTGACCGTGCCGAGCAGCGCTTCCTTCGCCTCCGGCGACCCGGCCACCGCGATCACCTCGAACTTGCCGTCCGGCTGCCGCAGGTTCAGCACGGCGATGCCGAAGCCGAGGCCGTCGACGACCCCGTCCACCACGGCCTGCAGGGTCTCGCCCAGGCTGCGCCCCGCGCCCATCCGGGCGCTCACCTCGTAGAGACGGCGCACGGCCGTCATCCGCACGGTGGGCTCGTTCTGCACTGCACATCTCCGGCGTCACGGCGTCGGCGGCCTGACAGGAACCCCGCCGTGGTGAGGGCCCCCTCACAGAGTGACAGATCGCGCCGTCAGAGCAACGCGTCCGGCACGCCGATGCCCGATCGTGCGTACCGCGGACGGTAGCCGATCACTTGCGTTCCGTGACAACGATAGCGCGTCGCTGGCCGGCCGCCGACGTCAGAACCGCAGCTGCGCCAGCGAGCGGTAGCTCGTCCGGGCCGACGCCCACGGGTCGACCGGCGCGTCGTGCTCCACCAGCCACTGCTCGACGCCACCGCGGTCGGCCCGGTCGAAGATCGCCGGGAAGTCCAGCCGGCCCATCCCGACGTCCTCGAACGACCCGTCCGCGGCCATGTCCTTGACGTGCAGCGCGGGGAACCGGCCCGGGTACTGCTGGAAGTAGTCGACCGGGTTCTTCCCGCCGTCCACCACCCAGTACAGGTCCAGCTCGAAGCCGAGCAGGTCGGGCTCCACCTCGGCGAGCAGGATGTCGAACAGCACTTGCCCGTCCACCTCGGCGAAGTCGTGCCCGTGGTTGTGGAACAGCAGCTTCAGTCCCGCCGCCCGGGCCGCTTCACCGGCTTGGTTGAACGCGGCGGCCGCCTCCCGGAAGCCGTCCGGCGTGCGCAGCTCGACCGGCAGCGACGGTACGACGATCCAGCGGCCGCCGAGCGTGTGCACGTCCGCCAGGGCGCCTTCCCAGTCGTCGGTCAGCCGCTGGTAGCCGACGTGCTCCAGCACGATCCGCAGGCCGGCCGCGTCGGCGTACGAGCGGATCTCGGCGGCGGAGTGGCCGAACCGGCCGCTGACCCCGACGGTCCGGTAGCCGATCTCGGCGAGTCGCCGGAGCGTGCCCGGGTAGTCGTCGGCGAGCGCCTCGCGCATCGTGTACAGGTGCATGCCTATGCCGTCGGCGGGAATGCTGCGGTCGGTCACGGGGCGGTGCTCCTTTGCGTCGGCCTCGGGCAGATGATTGCTTCAGGCAACGTGTTCGCGGTAGCGGGCGAGGGCGAGGTCGAAGACGTGCTGACCGGGCGCGTCCCAGAGGTCCTGGTTGAAGATCTCCACCTCGACCGGCCCGGTGTAACCGGCCGCGTCGCAGGCCTCGCGCAACCGGCGCAGCTCGATCGAGCCGTCGCCCATCAGACCGCGGCCGAGCAGGGTGTCGGCCGGCAGCGGCACCACCCAGTCGCTCACCTGGTACGAGCAGATCCGGTCGCCGGCCCGCTGGATCTGGCGGTAGACGTCCGCGTCCCACCACAGGTGGTAGGCGTCGACGATCACGCCGACCTGCTCGGCCGGGAACTGCTCGGCCAGGTCGAGCGCGCCGCCGAGCGAGGACACCACGCACCGGTCGGAGCAGAACATCGGGTGCAGCGCCTCGATCGCCAGCCGCACCCCCCGCTCACCGGCGTACGGCGCGAGCTCGGCCAGTCCGTCACGGACCATGCTGCGGGCGCCGTCCAGGTCCCGGGAGCCGGCCGGAAGGCCGCCGCTGACCAGGACCAGCACCTCGGTGCCGAGCGTCGCCGCCTCGTCGATCGCGCGGCGGTTGTCGTCGAGCTTGGCCTGCCGCTCGGCCTCGTCGGTGGCGGTGAAGAACCCGCCGCGGCACAACGAGGAGACCTGCAGCCCGGCGTCGGCGACCAGCTTGGCCGCGCGCTCGACGCCGTACTCCTGGACCGGCTCACGCCACAGGCCGATCCAGGACAGCTCGGCCTTCGAGCTGGCCGCGACCACGTCTTCCAGCGGCCAGTACTTCGTGGTCGCCTGGTTGAGGCTGTAGCGGTTCATGCGTCGACTCCGTGCACGGCCAGCAGCCGCCGGAAGCGGTCGACGGCGAGGTCGGGCCGGGTCAGGACGCCGGCCTGGTCCGCCAGCCGGAAGGTCTCGGCGAGGTGCGGCAGCGAGCGGCCGGTCTGCAGGCCGCCGACCATGCCGAAGCCGGGCTGGTGCCCGTTCAGCCAGGCGAGCAAGGCGATGCCGGTCTTGTAGTAGTACGTCGGCGCGGAGAAGATCTGCCGGGCCAGCGGCACGGTCGGCGCGAAGACCTGTTCGTACCGCCCGAGGTCGCCGTCGTCGAGGGCCTTCAGGGCCGCGGCCGCCGCCGGTGCGATCGCGGCGAAGATGCCGAGCAGCGCGTCGCTGTGCCGCAGGCCGTCGCCGCGGATCAGCTCCGGGTAGTTGAAGTCGTCGCCGGTGTAGAGCCGGACCTGCTCGGGCAAGCGGTTGCGCAGAGCAACTTCCTTGGCCGCGTCGAGCAGAGAGACCTTGATGCCGTCCACCTTGGCGGTGTGGTCGGCGATCAGGCCGACCACGACGTCCGCGGCGGTGTCCAGCGAGTCGCTGCCCCAGTAGCCGTCCAGCGCCGGATCGAACATCGCGCCCAGCCAGTGCAGGATGACCGGCCGGGACGACTGCGCGAGCAGCCGGTCGTACACCTTGCGGTAGTCGTCGGGCGAGTTCGCCGCCGCGCAGAGCGCGCGGCTGGCCATCAGGATCGGCTGCGCGCCGGCCTGCTCGGCGACCGCCAGCTGCTCCTCGTACGCCGCGATCACGGCGTCCAGGGTGTGCTCACCCGCGGGCAGCTGGTCGGTGCCGACGCCGACCGCGATCCGGCCGTCCGGTGCTTCCGCGGCGGAACGCCGGATCAGCTCCTGGGTCGCCGGCCAGTCCAGCCCCATCCCGCGCTGCGCGGTGTCCATCGCCTCGGCCACCGACAACCCGAGCGACCACAGGTGCCGCCGGAACTGCAGCGTGTGCTCCCAGTCGATCGCCGCGGGTGCTCCCGGCGCGTTGTCGCCCAGCGGATCCGCCACCACGTGCGCCGCCGCGAAGGCCAGCCGGCTCACCGCCGGCGTGTAGGTGCCCTCAGCAACCGGCTTACCCACAAGTCGGTACTCCACCAGGTCACCGCGCACCGCAGGGCTCGGGCCGGAGCCGCCGCCGGTTCCCTCGCCACCCTTTCTCTGCCCGCCGACGGCGGGAAGCTTCAGAGCGAGCGTCATGACCCGGCCTCGATCGACAGCGCCGGGACCTCCAGCTTGCGGCCTTCGCGCCAGGACTGCAGCCCGAGCTCCGCCAGCTGCACACCCTTCGCGCCCTCGACGAAGTCCCAGGTGAACGGCGCATCATCCACCACGTGCCGCAGGAACATCTCCCACTGCACCTTGAAGCCGTTGTCGAACACCTCGTTGTCCGGCACCACCGACCACTGGTCCCGGAACTTCTCGGTCACCGGCAGGTCCGGGTTCCAGACCGGCTTGGGCGTCGCCGACCGGTGCTGGGCGTGGCAGTTCCGCAGCCCGGCGACCGCCGAGCCCTCGGTGCCGTCGACCTGGAACTCGACCAGCTCGTCCCGGAACACCCGGGTCGTCCACGACGAGTTCAGCTGCGCGATGATCCCGCCCTCCAGCTCGAACACGCCGTACGCCGCATCCTCGGCGGTGGCGGCGTACTCGGTGCCCTGCTCGTCCCACCGGGTCGGGATGTGCACCGCGCCCTGGCAGTACACCGACCGGACCGGCGCGAAGATCTGGTCGAGCACGTACCGCCAGTGGCAGAACATGTCGACCACGATGCCGCCGCCCTCTGCCTGCTTGTAGTTCCAGGCGGGCCGCTGCGCCTCCTGCCAGTCGCCCTCGAACACCCAGTAGCCGAACTCGCCGCGGACCGAGAGGATCCGGCCGAAGAAGCCGCCGTCGACCAGCCGCTTGAGCTTGCGCAGGCCGGGCAGTGACAGCTTGTCCTGGACGACGCCGTTCTTCAGGCCGGAGTCGCGGACCAGCCGGGCCAGGTCGACCGCGGCGTCCAGGCCCTCGGCGATCGGCTTCTCGCAGTAGATCGCCTTGCCGGCCTCGACCGCGGCGCGCACACCCTTCTCCCGCAGCTGAGTGAGCTGGGAGTCGAAGTAGATCTCGACGTCCGGCTCGGCCAGTGCCTCGGACAGGTCGGTGGTCCAGCGGGTCAGGCCGTACTGCTCGGCGATCCGGCGCAGCTTCAGCTCGTTGCGGCCGACCAGGATCGGCTCGGGAATGATCATCGACCCGTCGGCGGCGGCGATGCCGCCCTGCTCGCGGATCGCCACGATGGAACGCTCCAGGTGCTGGCGCAGGCCCATCCGGCCGGTGACGCCGTTCATCACGATGCCGACGCGTCGCTCGTTCACTGTTCGTGCCTCTCTTCGGCGCTGCTGCGCTGGTCTCGGTCGGGGCGTTGGCTGGTACGCCGGGGGTCAGGTGTGGCTGGCCCCGGAGGCCAGGTCGTACACGTCGAGGCGCCCGCACATCCCGTGGCGACCGAGCTCCGTCGGCGCGGGAAGCTGGTGAAGCTGCGCGGACTGCAGGTGCGGAGCGGTCCCGGCTTCGAGCGCGTCGAGCGCCGCGCCGGTCTCGTCGGCCAGGCGGCGAGCGCCCTGCTGCCAGCGGCGTCGCCAGTCGGGAAGCTGGGGTCGGACGATGCCGATGGCCGCCTGGTAGAACGCGTCGAGCGCGCCCGGTCCCTCGGCGTCGTACGCGCTGCGCAGGGCGGCGAAGCCCTCGAGCGCGAGGTCGCGGCGGCGCATCGCGGACGGCGTACGGGCCTCGCCCTCGCCGGTGAGGGTGGTCGCGGCCAGGTAGGTCTCGCGGTCGGTCAGGTGCTCCGGCGGCAGGGTGAGCACCGCGTCGCCGGCCTCGGGCAGGCCGGAGTTCGACATCAGCGTGAGGATCTGCAGGCCGCCACCGTTGACCAGCCGGTGGATCGTGCCGGGGTCGAACCACACGACCGTGCCGGGCTGCAACGGGGTCTCGGTGAAGCCCTTGGGGTTGAGGGTGTGGACCGCGCCGGAGCCGGCGATCACGTAGTACCCCTCGGAGCAGGCCAGGTGGACGTGCGGGGTGCCGCCGACCAGGCCGTCGGGGGCCTCGACGTCGTACACCGTGAGCAGGGAGACGCCGATCCCGCCGGGCAGCGCGGCATCGGGCCGGCTGGGCCGCTCCGCGGGCTCGGTCGCGGTGGACTCACCGTCGAGGGCGCACATGCTCGGCCTCCTGGTGTCGAATCGCTTGGAAAGGGCTTTCCGAGCGTGTGATCGCAACCTTAGGTGGGGTGTCACGGCGAGTCAACCGGTTGCCGGTTCCGGCCGTACGGCCGCAGGGAAAGCGATTGCAGGCCGGGTCGCCGCGTCCGGGCGGAACTGCACCACTCGGGAAGCGGCGGCGCCGAGCGGCCGCGGGCCCCGCCGGAGCGGGGGCCTGGCCGCCGGTGGCACGGTGGTGGGTGGTGCAGGTCCGGTTGGGAATGGCCCGGGCAAGGGCGTTAGCGTCGAGCGAGTGGACGAGAGCAGCAAGGTGGCGGCGGGCGGAGGACCGACGGACGAGGCGATGGTCGAGCGGCGGCAGCGCGGCCGGCGGGCCGAGGACCGGCGGGTGGTGGAGGAGCAGCGGGCTCGCGACGAGCAGCGTGAGGTGTACAGCACGCTGGACCTCGCGCTGCGGGTCGGCGAGGTGCTGCTGTCCAGCGGTGCCGGTACGGCGGACACCACCGCGACCATTCTCGGCGTGACCGCCGCGGGCGGTCTGCGCGGGTGCGAGGTGGACATCACCTTCACCTCGATCGCGATCTCGTACCAGGCCGCGCCCGACGTCGCGCCCGAGACGCACGTGCGCGTCGTCCGGTACCGCGGCCAGGACTTCTCCCGGCTGACCGATGTCGACCGCCTGGTCCGCCGGTTCGCCCGCGGTGACGTGACCCGGGAGGAGGCGAGCCGCGAGCTGGCCCGGATCGTCTCCGCCGGACCGCCGTTCCCGCGGTGGACCTCGGTGCTCGCCTGGGGCGTGATGGCCGGCGGCGCGACGCTGCTGCTCGGCGGTGGCTGGCTGATCACGCTGGTCGCCTTCGTCACCGCGATCGTGATCGAGACGAACAACCGCTGGTTCAACCGGCAGCGGCTGCCCGCGTTCTACCAGCAGGTCGCCGGCGCGTTCGTGGCCACCGCCGTCGCGCTGATCCTGTACGCCGTGGACGCGCCGGTGAAGCCGTCGCTGGTGGTCGCGGCCGGCATCATCATGCTGCTGGCCGGCATCGCCCTCACCGGTGCGGTCCAGGACGCGATCACCGGGTACTACGTGACCGCGGCCGCCCGCAGCCTGGAGGCGATGCTGCTGACCGGCGGGATCATCGCCGGGGTCAGCCTCGGCCTGACGCTCGGGCTGAAGCTCGGTCTGCCGGTCGCGATCGAGGCGCAGACGATCCAGCTGGCGAACCTGCCGGTCATGGTCGGCGCCAGTGCACTGATGGCGGTCGCCTTCGCCTACGCGTCGTACGCCCCGTTGCGGTCGCTGCTGCCGGTCGGGGTGGTCGGGGCCGCGGGGTCGCTGGCGTTCACGCTGATGGCGCGGGCGGAGTTCGGGCCGGCCTGGTCGACGGCGGCGGGCGCCTTCGTGGTCGGCCTCGGCGGGTACTCGCTCGGCCGGCGCTGTGGCGTACCGCCGCTGGTGGTCGTGGTGTCCGGCACGGTGCCGCTGCTGCCTGGACTGACCATCTACAAGGGCCTGTTCGAGCTGCTGAGCCTGGGCAACCTGATCGGCGTCGTCAGCCTGGCGACCGCGGTCGCGATCGGCGTCGCGCTCGCCTCGGGCGTCATTCTCGGCGAGTACGTCGCTCAGCCCATTCGCCGCGAGGCCCGTCGCCTCGAGGACCGCCTGGCCGGCCCGCGCCTCGTCGGCCCGCGCCGCCCGGTCCGCCCCCGCCAGCCCCGCCCGCGCCGAAACCGCCGGTCCGGCCGCATCACCCACTAGGCCGTGTTGATCACCGGATCTCCTCCAGCACCACGTCGTCGAGCTGGTACCAGACGTCCTGCCCGGGCCCGAAGAATCCGGCGTACAGCTGAACGAGCGATTCCCGGCCGGAGGTGAACTCCACACTCACCCGGGTGTACTGCGGATGCGCGCCGCCGGGCTTCTCCGCCACGGTTCTGCCGCGCAGGGTCCGGACGCCGAGCACGGTCTCCCGGTTGTTCTCCGCGGTGCGGACCCACGCGGACAACCGGTACCGGTGGTGCGGCCGGACGGCGACGGTCTGCTGCAGCGAGTGCGCACCGATCGAGTCGCGCAGGTAAGCGTTCCGGGCGCCGGTGTGAGCGAGGTCGGCGCTGTCGATGCCGCCTCGGCCGTTGAGCTGCCACGGCGGCGACGGCGACGTCCCGGTCTGCTCCTCGAAGCCGGGATCGGTCACCAGGTTGGTCGGCCTGCCGTCGTCAGTGAGCTTGGTGTGCATCAGGAACACGTTGTACGGGTCCCACTGCGACATCGTGAAGTACAGATCCTGGCCGGACGACCAAGGGTGGATGTAGGTGCCGTAGAGGCCGGGGAAGTCCGTGCCTTTGGCAACCACCCGCTCGCCGCTCCACGGACCGGTCAGTGCGGAGGCGGAGCGTAGTACGACGGACGCGCGGCTCTCGTCGAGGTAGAGCATCAACCACTTGCCGAGGTGCGCGTTCCACTGGACCGAGACCTCGCTCACCGGGCCGGCAACGACCGGGACGGCCGCGCTTTCCTTGGGTGACCAGGTCCTGCCGTCCCAGTAGCGCCAGGCCCGCTTGCTGAGCACCTGGTGCTCGGGGACGCGGGCGAGGTACGCGTTGCCGAAACGGCCGTTCGGCGTACCGATCATGTAGACGTGGCCCCGGTCGCGGACCAGCGCGGTCATCTGGAAGTTGCTGTTCCAGACTGCCGTGTTCGTCCAGCGGGCGTTCGGGTCCTTGGTCCAGGTCTCGCCGTTGTCGTCGGAGTACGCGAAGCCGGAGTGGTTGGTGAACCAGCTGCCGGCCGGACCCCAGTAGTTGACCGACATGTACTGCACGTACTGCCGCCGGCCGACCGCGATCCCGGCCGTCGGGATGACCGTGTGCTCGTCGCGGTCGACCTTCTTGCAGTCGAGGAACTGCCCCGCGTGCCCGGGCCGGTCCTCGGCCGCGCTGTCGAAGGTCATCCCGTCGGCGAGGTGGCGGTCCTTGCTCCGGAGCAGCAGGTTGCAGCGCCAGTCGAGCGTCGCCGGATCGCCGACGCCGCCCCCCGGCCCGGTCCAGCCGCTGCCGTAGCTGTCGCCGAACGCGGACAGGATCTCGCCGGCGCCGTTGTCCCAGAGGATGCCGAGGTCCGTCGACTTCAGGGCGAACCGGCGCTCGGTGTCGTTGATCGACTCCGGCCCGGTCAGCTTGGCCACCTTCGCGGCGGGCGACGGAACGGCGGTGGCCTGCGCCGGGGTGGACGGGTTGGCGGGTAGCACGGCCGCGCCGAGCAGCAAGGGCAGAACGAGGGCGGATCGCTTCAGCATGCGAGGTCTCCTGGTGGGGCGGCCAGCGAAGAAATCGATTTCCCGCCACCGTAGCGGGGTGCTCCACGAGGGTCAACGGGTCAGCCGCGCGAGGCGAAGTCAGGTCACTCGCCGAGCGCGTGCTCGAACGCGTCGGCGGCTTGTGCAGAACCGTTCTCGGAGTGGAGCTGCTGCGACATCGCCGCTGCTCGGGCGCGGGCTTGCGAAGTCAGCAGCGGTTCGAGGGCAGCCAGCAGGGGGAGCTCGGCGAGGCCGGTGAAGGGCAGGGTGCTGCCGAGGTCGCGGCGGTGGAGCAGCGCGCCCCAGAAGGGCTGGTCCGCGAAGACGGCGCAGACGACCGTGGGCAGACCGGCCCGCAACGACACAGCGGTCGTACCGGCGCCGCCGTGATGCACGGCCGCGCGGCACCGCGGCAGCACAGCTTCGTGGTCGAGCTCCCAGACCACCCGTACGGCGGGATTGCTCGACGTCGCACCCCGCAGCCCCACCAGCGCCCGTACGCCGAGTGTCGCGCTGACCTTCTCGATCAGCGTGAGGGCCGCCGGGGGATCGAGCACCGGCATACTGCCGAAACCGAAGTACACCGGTGGGTCTCCGGCTGCCAGCCAAGCGTCGAGGTCGCGATCACCCCGTGCGCCGCTCAGCACCGCACGCTGCGACTCGGTCGGGGTGATGAAGCCGGTCAGCGGTCTTCGCGGACTCCAGTCGGCCAACTCGGGCAGCAGAAACCGGCTGTACGCCTGCAGTTCCAACGAATCCGCACGCTCCAGCCGGGTCGCGGTGTTGTCCGCGGTCGGCGGCAGACCGAGCTGTCCCCGAAAGGCGTTCAGCAGCGGTTCGAAGACGGGCCAGTTCGCGCGATCCACGTCGAGGTACGTCTGCCGGTTCTGCTCCGGCGAGAGGATCTCCGTCGACACCAGCAGGTGCGGGAAGGCGCTGTTGCTGCGCAGTGGCACGTGGTGCACCGCGACGTACGGGACGCCGCGCGCCTCGGCGATCACCGCACACTCCAGCTCGGTCGCCGTCCCCGACACCACCACATCGGCGCCGTCCGTGAGCCGGACCAGCCGGGCCTGCAGCTCCTCGGCGATCTCCTGCTTGAAGGCAAGCAGCCACCGCACGTACGACGCGACGTCGCCGGCCGCCAGCCACGTGCGACCCTGTTCCGAGTCCAGGAAGTCGCGCGCGCTGAACCCGAGGTCCGTGGTGCGCAAGCCGAGCGCCGTACCGATCCAGGCCAGGTCCGACGCCAGCGCCACCTCGACGTCGTACCCGCGCGCGGTGAGTTCCGCGCCGAGCAGCGCCATCGGCTGCGCGTCACCCCGGCTGCCCATCCCCACCATCGCCACCCGCACCAGCCCACCCCCGAGCTCGGTCCACCACCCTGCGCGCACGAACCCCCGATGCTAGGTGCTCGGGACCGCCCGAGTCTTGCCCTCGCCCGCCCCTCGGTCCGTGCTTTACTGCTGCTGGTGCGATTCCAAGGTGTGACGGCAGGGAGCTGATCCCGGGCCCGTCGGCTCCGTACGGCGTACGGAGTGACCCGGCGACAACCGGGGCCACGCGGTGATACCCCGCTCGGTGCTCCGTCGAGGGCACCTCTGCTCGGACCTGTCAGGGTCCCTGGTCGTCGCTGACACAGGAGCTGGCACATGTTCACAGGAAAAATCGAGCACACCGCGATCGTCACCGCGGTGGAGGCGGACGCGCTACGGGTCCAGATCGATCCGTCGGCGCCGTTGGTGGAGGGCGGCGCGGTCTGCCTCGACGGGGTCCGGATGACGATGCAGTCGGTCGCTCCCGGCGAGTTGGTCGCCACGGTCACCGACGAGACCCGTCGCCGGACCACGCTGGACCGGGTCGCCGCCGGCGCGCGGCTGCACTTCGAGCTGCCGGTCGCCGCGGGGGACCGGATCGACGGGCACCTGGTCCAGGGTCATGTCGAGGGAGTCGGCAAGGTGCTGCGGGTCGATGACGAGCCGGCCGGCCGCCGGGTCTGGATCAAGCCGGCCGACCGGTTGCTCGCCCGGCTCGTGGCGAAGTCGTCGGTCGCGGTGAACGGGGTCAGCCTGACCGTGGCCGAGGTGCTCAAGGACCGCTTCACCGTCGTCCTGGTGCCGAACACGCTGCGCCGTACGACGCTCGGCGACCTGGCTGTCGGCGACCGGGTCAACGTGGAGAGCGACCTGGTCACCCGGATGGCCCGGGAGGGGCACGGTCCCGAGCTGCTGCGGGCTGTCGCCCGCCTGCCCTGGACCGGTCACCTGAGCGGCGAGGCCGGCGTTCAGAAAGTGGTGGCGCAGCTGGCGGCGGGAGGCGGCGTGGTGGTCTGGGACCCGGCGCTGGAAGGTGAGGGCGACGTCGTTTTCGCCGCCGAGCGGTTCCGGCCGGAGGCGATGACGTTCCTGCTCACCCAGGTCTGCGGGCACACCACGATCCCTTGTGCTGCTGAGGTTCTCCAGCGGCTGGAGGTCCCGCCGATGCCGGGGGGCGGGGATCGCCAGGGAACGGCGATGCACGTTCCGGTGGACCTGGCGTCGTCGCCGGGGACCGGGGTGAGCGCGGCCGACCGGGCCGCGACCATTCGCCGGCTGGCCGCGCCGGACGCCGTGCCGTCGGACTTTCTCCGGCCCGGGCACGTGTTTCCGCTGGCCGCACGTCCTGGTCTGCTGGCCGAGCGGAAGGGGCACACCGAGGCGACGGTCGCGCTGTGCGTGGCCGCCGGGCTGGCGCCGGTCGGGGTGTGCTGCGAGGTGATGCGGCCGGACGGCGTGATGGCGCAGGCGGCCGAGCTGGAGCAGTTCGCGATGCGCTGGGAGCTGCCGATGATCGACGTCGACGACCTGGTCCGGTGGCTGTCGTGAAGGGCGCCGACCTGTACGACGATCCGGACTTCCTGGCGGGCTACCGGGAGTTGCGGCGCAGCGGGCTCGGCCTCAACGAGGTGCTGGAAATCCCCGCGGTGGACGCCTTGCTGCCGCCCGTCGGCGGGCTGCGGGTCGCGGACCTCGGCTGTGGCGAAGGGAGCCTCGCCGTACGGCTGGCCGAGTCCGGTGCTCAGGTGGTCGCGGTTGACGCGTCGGCCGCCATGCTCGCGAACGCCCGACCGCACCCCGGCGTCCGGTACATCCGGTGCGACCTGGCGGAGCTCGAGCTGCCGGCGGACTCGATCGACCTGGTGGTGAGCAGCCTGGCGCTGCACTACGTCGAGGACTTCTCTGGGCTCGTACGGCGGGTGGCGGCGTGGTTGGTGCCGGGTGGACAGTTCGTGTTCTCGGTCGAGCATCCGGTGGTCACAGCTCCGGTGAAGCAGGCCGATCTCGTGGTCGACGACTACGCGGACGAGGGCCAACGGCAACGACAGTGGTTCGTCGACGGGGTGGTGAAGTACCACCGGACCATCGGGTCGACGCTGGAGGCGCTGCTGTCCGCCGGATTCACCGTCCAGGCGGTACGCGAGCCGCAACCCACCGCCGAGCAGGTACGCCGGTCGCCGCACCTGGTACTTCACCGCCGCAGACCACCGTTGCTGGTCGTCTCCGCGCGCGGCTGACCCGCGCAGGGAGGGCTCGGCTCAGTCGACGGCGAGCGACCCTGCGCGCCGTCGCGTACCTGCGCAGCAGCACGGGCCGCAGCCAGCGGATCGGCGGCGGGAAGTTCGCCGTCATGACGTCGTAGCCCTGGGCCTTCGACGGGTTTTCCATCAGGCCCAGCACCCACTCGGGTCCGGACTTCGGCGCCCCGGCGACGACGGCCTTGTGACCCCGGGCGCGGTCAGCCGTTAGAGTTACCGACGGGAAACATCGGCTCTAGCGCCGGGCGGTGCCCGGCGGGCTCGGAGGATCGACGTGGCGCTGGGTAGGACGTCCCCGCGGGACCTGCCGCTGTTCGCGGACTTGTCCGGGCGGGAGATCAAGGACATCTTCCGGGCCGGCGAGGAGGTCTCGGTACCGGCCGGCTGGTCGTTGATCCTGGAGCAGACGCCGCCGGACGCGGCGTACCTGATCCTGGCCGGGACGGCGGCGGTCCGGGTCAAGGGCGAGGAGATCGCCGAGCTCGGACCGGGCGACATCGCCGGCGAGGTCGCGGTCCGGCAGAACCGGTTGCGGACGGCAACGGTCACGGCGAAGTCGCGGCTGCAGCTGCTGCACTTCACCCGGGAGAAGTTCGACGAGCTGACCCGCCGGCTGCCCACCTTCCGCGACGCCGTCGACGCCACCATCGCCGAACGCCGTGGCCCCCAGCCCGACGCCTGACCCCAGCGCCGGTACCGCGGACGGTGGGGCCGCCGGCCCGGCAGGCGTTTTCGCCGCAGATGCCCGGAGCGACGCCGCCGCGCGTGACGGCGATTCCGGCGGTCGGCCCGGCGGCGCGCCGGACCTGGACGCGTTGGCGAAGGAGTTCGAGCGGGCGCTGCTCGGGGGTGAGCGGAAGTTCACCCGCCGGCAGGTGTCGGAGCGGGCCGGGATTTCCACCGAGCGGGCCGAGCGGATGTGGCGCGCGCTCGGCTTCGCGACCGTGCCGGACGACGAGCTCGCCTTCACCGACGACGACGTGGAGGCGCTGCGGCTGGTCGCGGCGCTGGAGGACGACAACTTCATCGACCCCGCGATCGAGTCGTCGCTGGCCCGCAAGCTCGGCCAGACCCAGTCGCGGCTGGCCTCCTGGCAGTCGGCGATGTTCCTGGAGTTCCTGGCCGGCGCGAAGCTGCCGGCCGACGAGGCGATCGAGGTCGCGGGCTTGCTGCTGCCCGCGATGGAGCGGCTGCAGACCTACGTCTGGCGCCGGCACCTGGCCGCCGCCGCGGGCCGGGCCGTGGCCGGGTCCGACGAGCTGGCCCGCGGGATCCGCTGCGTCGGGTTCGCCGACATCGTCAGCTACACCCGGCTGACCCGGCGGCTCTCCGAGGCCGGGCTGGGCGAACTGATCGAGCGGTTCGAGGGCATGGCCGCCGACGTCGTCGCGCTGAACGGCGGCCGGGTGATCAAGTCGATCGGCGACGAGGTCCTGTTCGTCACCGACACCGCCGCCCAGGGCGCCGCCGTCGCGCTCGCGCTGCAGGACGAGGTTGCCGCGACCGAGGGCCTGCCCGAGCTGCGGATCGGGCTCGCGTACGGCAGCATCCTGATCCGCCTCGGCGACGTGTACGGCGAAACGGTCAACCTGGCCGCGCGGCTCACCTCCGAGTGCAAACCCGGTCGCGTGCTGGCCGATCGCGAACTGGCCGCCGCCCTCGACGGCCACTCGGCGTACCGGTTGCGGCGCCTGCGCCGGGTCTCGGTCCGCGGCTACCACCACCTCACGCCGTACGCGCTGCAACGGGCTGCCGAGCGCTGACCCCGCCGCGTGCGGGCGAGCCGCTGACCGGACAATGGTCGAGTGCGTGAACTCCTCACCCCGGCAGAGCTGGTCGAGGCAGCCGAAGGCGACCTGATCCCCGTCTGGGCCGGCCAGGGGCGACTCGGCGCCGACGTCCGGGCCTGGTACGCCGAGGGGGCGGTCGCCGTGGCGGCGCCCGATCTGTCCCGGCGCGACCGGCTGGCGGTCGCCGGGCCGGTGGACGCGCTGGCTCCGTTGGTCGAGCAGGTGCTCGAAATCGTGGGACCGGGTTTTCGGCCGTTCGGCGAGGAGCCGCTGATCCGGGGACTGACCGAGCGGGTGCCAGGGCTGTCGTTCCGGGCGGCGTTCGGCTGGATGGAGACGGACGCGGCGCCGGCCGAGACGACGACCGCTCGCTGGTTGCCCGACGACCGGGGCGTCGCGGAGCTGCTGGACGAGGCGTCGCCGACGTCGTACGCCTGGCCGGGCAGCACCGGCGTCCGGCGCTGGGCCGCGATCGCCGACGACCGCGATGCGCTGGTGAGCGTCGCAGCTGACGCCTGGAGTGCGCCGGAGGTCGGCTTCCTGGCCGGGGTGGCGACCAGACCGGTGGCGCGGGGCCGTGGGTTGTCGCGGCAGGTGTGTGCGTTCGTGACGGCCGAGCTGGTGAAGCAGCACGGGCGGGCCGCGCTGATGGTCGACGCGGAGAACGCGGCAGCGATCGCGGTCTACCAGCGGCTGGGCTACCGGTACCGCCCTGTCGCCGCCGCGCACCACGCCTAGGGACGGTCAGCGGGTGGGGGCGACCGTAAGGGTCACGCCGGGAGTGGCCGGGGTGGTCGGCTTGCCGGAGGGCGTTGCCGACGGCGGCACCGACGGGCCCGGCGGGGTCTGCGACGGCCCGGACGGGGTCGTGCTCGGCGTCGTGCTCGGGGTCGTGCTCGGGGTCGTCGTCGCGCCCGGGCCGGCGCTCGGAGTCCGGAGTGGCCGGATCGGGGTGGCCGGGGCCGGCGGTGGCACGAAAGGCGCCCGGGTGGTGTCGCGGCACTCCTCCCAGCCGGGCGACTCGGTGGACAGGGTGTGGTCGATCACCGGCTGCGGGAACAGGTTGCTCACCGCCTCCGTGCTCTCCCAGGTGCCCGCACCGCCTTCGCCGTAGAGGGCGACGCAGTCGGCGAGCGGCAGGTTGAGCGGCTTGCCGTCCTGGGCGTAGAGGCGGACGCTGACCGGCCGGCCCTGCTCGTCGAACGGGTAGATGTTCGAGATCGACTCACCGTCCAGCGTCAGCCCGGTCGGCGCGTAGCTGCTCGACGAGCTGCCGTCGTCGTAACCGGAGAACGAGAACAGGCCGTTCGACTGCCCGGTGAAAGCGGCCGCGAAGACCGCCGGCACCGCCAGCGCGGCGACCACGTTCAGCGGTACGACGTACCAGAGCCACCGGCGGTCCTGCTGGGTCCGGCGGCCGACCCAGATCGACACCCCGGCTCCGGCCAGCGCGCCGACGACCGCGACCGCCCCGGCGCCGAACAGCGCGAAGAAGCCGCCACCCCCGGCCATGCCGCGAGCGACCCACCAGACCGGCTGGCCGACGGCGACCAGCTCGTGCCGGACGTTCGGCGGGATCTGGTCGATCACCCCGCGCAGGTACTCGGCGGCGCGGGCCCCGCGTGGGGTGTCCAGCACGCTGCGTGGCGGGTTGGCGCCGAGTGCGCGCAGGCCGATGTACGCGGCGCCGAACAGCACGATCAACCCGATCGCGCCGAAGAACGCCAGGCCGTCGGAGGCGCCGGTCAGCAGACCGATGAGCACGAAGAACGGGCCGACGGTGCCGGCCACGATTCCCCAGTGCAGCGCCCGGTCGGCCGCGGTGCTGGTGGGCTTCTTGGGCCGGCCCGGAGGCGGGTAGCCGGCCGCGGCGCGCAGCTCGCCGGCGTACTCGCGCGGGCTGCCGAGCCGCTCGCGCAGCTCGTCGGCGGTCGGCTCCTGCTGGAACTCCGCCGCGACCTCGGTGAGGTGGCCGGCGACGTCCTCGAGCACGTCCTCCAGCTCACCCGGCGGCAGGTCGCTCAGCTCCGCCCGGACCTGGGCCAGGTAGATCGCGATCGCTCCGGTCAGAGTGCTGTTCACGCCGCCTCCTCCTTCTGGGCCAGCAGACCGGCCATCGTTCCGGCGAAGTGGTTCCAGGTCTTGGTGGACTCGGCCAGCAGGTTGTGGCCGGTCTGGTTGAGCCCGTAGTACTTGCGGTGCGGTCCTTCCTCGCTCGGCTGCACGTACGACGTGAGCGCGCCGGCCGCGAACAACCGCCGCAGCGTGCCGTACACCGAGGCGTCGGCGACGTCCTCCAGCCCAGCTGCGCGCAGCCGCCGCAGCACGTCGTACCCGTAGCCGTCGCCGTCCCGCAGCACGGCGAGCACGGCCAGATCCAGCACGCCCTTGAGCAACTGGCTCGGATCCATCACCACTCCAACCCGTTCGACTCCGACGCACCGCCCACCCGGCCCCCTCAGACCGGACGGGCGGTGCTCTGCCGTTCACACTACTACACATCATGGAGTAGTCCTCACTGCGTTACAGCTTCGTGCTCTCCGCAACTTCGATCAAGTCCCGGACGGCCCGGGGGCCGCACAGTGGAGACATGACCGATGTGTACGCCGAGTTCGTGGCGGCGGTTGCGGAGAGCCTGGACGGCAGCGGGACGACCGACGACCCCGCGACCGGGGTGACGCTCGCCCGGCGGGCGCACCTGTCGCGGTTCCACTTCGACCGGGTGATCAGTGCCGCGGCCGGGGAGTCGCCGGCGGCGTTCCGGCGCAGGTTGCTGCTGGAGCGCGCGGCGTACCGGCTGCTGGCCGAGCAGGTCGGGGTGCTGGAGATCGCCGTCGACGCCGGCTACAGCTCGCACGAGGCGTTCACCCGTGCCTTCACCCGGGCGTACGGGATGTCGCCGCGGACCTGGCGGCGAGAGCCGTCCAGGGTCTTCTTCCTGGCAGCCCCCAGCGGCGTGCACTTCCAGCCACCGGCCGGCTTGCGCCTGCCCGCGAGGAAAGAGGTGAAGGGAATGGACGTCCTGGTCAGGATGGTCGAGCACCACGTGTGGCTCACCGGCGAACTGATCGACCGCGGCAGCCGGCTCGACGCGGCGGCCCTGGACCGGCCGATCGAGCTCTCCATCGAGGGCATCGACGACGACGTCACGATCCGCTACCTGCTGGACCGTCTGGTCTGGCAGCAGGAGATGTGGCTGGCCTCGGTCGAGGACCGCCCGTTCCAGGTGCCCGAGTGCGGTCGGGAGGTGCGGACACCGATCCCGGACCTGCGCAGCCGGCACGCCGTCGCGGGTGAGCGCTTTGTTGCCCTGATCAACCAGTTGAACGAGCAGGGCCGGTTCGACGAGAGCTTCGTCGACACGACGTGTGAGCCGCCACGCGTTTTCACCTACGGCGGCATGGTCGCGCACGTGCTGACCTTCGCGGCCCACCGGAGGTCGTTGCTGGTAGGAGCGTTCCACAGCGCCGGGGTACGCGACCTCGGCTTCGGCGACCCGATGCAGTTCGTCGCCGGCTGATTCTTGCCCCCAGCAACTGTCCCCGGGCCTGCGCCGCTGACGCCTTCGGTGACGACCGGGGCCTCGGACCACCACTGAGGCCGTCTACGGGGTCAGTCGTCACACAACGCATCAGCGGCCGATCGCGGGCGGTCCCGGGGACCGGCCGGCCGGAGGGGTCAGCCGAGGGGGTCGTGCAGGTCGGGGCGCTCGGTGGGGGTGGTGATGTCCACGTTCAGGGGCTGCGTCTTCGCAGGCGCCGGCACCTTGCCCGCCGTCACCGGCAGGTTCAGCTTGCTGTGCGCCAGGTCGATGTCGATGGTCGCGCCGGTGTCGTTCGGCGTCGTCCACTCCGTGTCGCTCAAGGTCACCGCGAGCCCGAGCACGCGGCCCTTGGGGATGACCTCGTCCTGCGCCCGCAGTGGGACCGTCACCGTGGTCCACTTGCCCGGCGGCAGCGGCTTCGGCCTGCTCAGCGAGTTGCTGTGCGCCGCGTCGACCCAGCCGCGGCTGACGATGCCGTGATCGGTCTCCTTGGTGTACTTCTCCACCGTGAAGTAGCAGCTGTCGTCGTACTCCGTGCTCGCGCCCTCGCAGGTGCTGGTCGAGGTCCGCCGGACCCCGGCGTAGCGCTGCGCCTTGCCGTACTCGACCAGCCGCGCGGTGACCGGCGTCGTGCTCGAGTCCGTCTTGACCCGCAGCGTCACGCTCGGCGTGCCACTGACCCGGATCGACGCAGGCAGCGGCGCCGACAGGAACATCTGCCGCCCCGCGATGACCTCCGACGGGGTCGACACGATCGCGTCCTCGGTCAGCGACGGGTCGTCGGTGACCGTCACCGTTCCCTTGCCGTAGGCCCCGAGCTTGCCCTCGGCCAGCGGCACCCCGACGGTCTTCGCCACGGCCGGCCAGGTGGCGTAGTCGCGCCACACATCGGGCGCCACCTCGACCGAGGCCTGCGGCTCACGCATCACGGTGTTGCGCAGGTCCTGCAGCCAGTAGTCGAACCACTGGTGCAGCTCGTCCACCCACGCGTCGCGACGGAACTCGAACGGGTCGACGTGGTCCTCGAGCCCGAGCCAGATCTTGCGCGGGACCCCGTTCTCGGCCAGCGCGTCCCACCACTGGGCGAAGTGGTTGCTCTGCACGTTGTAGTCGCTCAGCCCGTGCGCGACGAACACCGAGGCCTTCACCTTGGCGGCGTCCTTGACGTAGTCCCGCTCGGCCCAGAAGGCGGTGTAGTCGCCGGTCTCGTCGTCGTCGCGCTCGGCGAGATCCGCGCGGACCTCGTTGCAGGCGGGGGTGTCGTGCCCGACGTACTCGCCGAGCCAGGGCAGGTAGTCGACGGAGTACGGCACGCCGCCGGAGCGGGTGTAGTCGTACCACGAGGAGATCGCAGAGATCGGCACGATCGTCTTCAGCCCGCGGACGCCGGTCGCCGCGACGGCGTTGGCCAGCGTGCCGTCGTAGGACTTGCCGATCATGCCGACCGCGCCGGTGGTCCAGCCGGCCTCGACCGGCCGGCCGTCGCGGGTGCGCGCGGTGTTGCGGCCGTTCAGCCAGTCGATCACCGCGACGACCGAGTCGACCTCGTCCCGGCCGCCGACGTCGCCGCAGCCGGTCGAGCGGTTGGTGCCCAGGATGTCGACGCCGACCACGGCGTAGCCGCGCGGCACGAAGTAGTTGTCGTAGTACAGCGGCATCTTCTGCACGACGCCGGCCGCGTCGTAGGTCTTGCGCTCGCCCTCGTTGCCGCGCCCGCAGCAGCCGAAGTACGGCGAGGCGTCCATGATCACCGGGACCCGTACGCCGGTCGCCTCGGTCTCCCGGGGCCGGACGATGTCGACCGCGATCACGTCGTCGGTGCCGTCGGAGTCGGTGTCCATCCGGGTGTCCACGAACACCGACTCGCGGATCGCTCCGGCGTAGTCGTAGACCGGCCTGGTGCTCTTCGTCCGCGGGTCCACGTGCGGCGGCAACCCGCCGGTCAGGCTCGGCGCGAGCGCGGCGGCCGACGCCTCGGCCGGCGGCGCGCCCGGGCTGTCGGGCACCGGGGCGGCCGTGGCGGTGGTCGCGGTGCCCAGGCAGAGCACGGCGGACGAGACCAGGACGGTCACCCTGGAGCGGACGGTCGTCATGGCTGGGAAGGCTAGCCACTCGCGCGGGCAGAAGCCAGGTCCTGACGACATTGTCGGCCACTTGCCCGCCACGCAGCGTGATGAACGCCTCGGGTCCGATAGGGTGACCGCCACCCGGGGGGAGCCGAAGGAGGGTGGCCAGTGAATCTGCGAGCACCGGTGACATTGCTGGACGTCGCACAGCGGGCGGGTGTGTCGGTCGCGACCGCTTCGCGCGTGCTCAACGGCGGCGACCGGGTGCCCCGCCCGGAGCTGCAGGAGCGGGTCCGGGCGGCGGCCGCGGAGCTCGGCTACACGCCGAACGCGCAGGCCCAGGCGCTGGCCAAGTCGTCGACGAACGTGGTCGGCATCCTGGTCCACGACATCGAGGACCCGTACTTCGCGGCGATCGCGAACGGCGTGATGCGGGCCGCGGACGAGCGGCACCTGCTGGTGATGATGGCCAGCACGTTCCGTGACGCCGACCGTGAGATCGCTTACCTCTCCTCCTTGCGCGCGCAGCGGGCCCGCGCCGCGGTGATGATCGGCAGCCGCCGCACCGACGCCGAGCAGCTGGCCCGGACGGCGACCGAGATCGAGGCGTTCCTCGGGTCCGGGGCGGGGCTGGCGCTGGTCAGCCAGGCCGGGATGCCGGCGCACACGATCGAGCCGGACAACCGGGCCGGCGCCGCCGAGCTGGCCCGGGCGCTGGTCGGGCAGGGCCTGCGGAAGTTCGGCATCCTGGCCGGGCCGGACGCGCTGGCGACGGCGCGCGACCGGCGTGACGGGTTCGTGGCCGGGCTGGCCGAGACCGGGCTGGAGCCGGTGGCCGTGCGGGCCGGGGAGTTCACCCGGGACGGCGGGCACGCGGCGGCCCTGGAACTGCTCGACAACAAGCTCGACCTGGACTGCCTGTTCGCGGTGAACGACGTGATGGCGGTCGGCGCGATGTCGGCGCTGCGCGAGCGCGGGGTCGACGTGCCGGGGCAGCTGAGCGTGGCCGGGTTCGACGACATCGCGACGCTGCGGGACGTCTGGCCGGGGTTGACCACCGTGCGGCTGCCGCTGGAGCAGATGGGCCGCCGGGCGCTGGAGCTGGCGATCGAGGGCGGCGAGCCGCGGACGGAGACGTTCCCGGCCGAGGTCGTGCTGCGCGAGAGCACGCCGCAGCGCTGAAATATGCTCGGCGGGTGACCGAGCCCGCGCACGTCAGCGACCTCTTCGACCCGTCCGCCTGGAAAGCGGTGGACGGCTTCGACCTGACCGACATCACGTACCACCGGGCGGTGGACGCCGGAGTGGTCCGGATCGCCTTCAACCGGCCGGAGGTGCGCAACGCGTTCCGCCCGCAGACGGTGGACGAGCTGTACCGGGTGCTGGACCACGCGCGGATGTCGACCGACGTCGGCTGCGTGCTGCTCACCGGCAACGGCCCGTCCCCGCGCGACGGCGGCTGGGCGTTCTGCTCCGGTGGTGACCAGCGGATCCGCGGCAAGGACGGTTACAAGTACGCCGAGGGCGCCACCGCCGACACCATCGACCCGGCCAAGGCCGGCCGGCTGCACATCCTGGAGGTGCAGCGGCTGATCCGCTTCATGCCCAAGGTGGTCGTCTGCGTCGTGCCCGGCTGGGCCGCGGGCGGCGGGCACAGCCTGCACGTGGTCGCCGACCTGACGCTGGCCTCGGCCGAGCACGCGCGGTTCAAGCAGACCGACGCGGACGTCGCCTCGTTCGACGGCGGCTTCGGTTCGGCGTACCTGGCCCGGCAGGTCGGGCAGAAGTTCGCCCGGGAGATCTTCTTCCTCGGCGACGAGTACTCCGCCGAGGACGCCTGCCGGATGGGCATGGTGAACAAGGTCGTCCCGCACGCCGAGCTCGAGCAGGTCGCGCTCGACTGGGGCCGGAGGATCTGCGCGAAGTCGCCGACGGCGCAGCGCATGCTCAAGTACGCGTTCAACCTGATCGACGACGGCCTGGTCGGCCAGCAACTGTTCGCCGGCGAGGCGACCCGGCTGGCCTACGGTACCGACGAGGCCGCCGAGGGCCGCGACTCGTTCCTGGAGAAGCGTCCGGCCGACTGGTCGCCGTACCCGTACGCCTTCTAGCCGGAGAGGCGCTGGTCCGCGGACTACTGGGCGACGCCGTACAGCCGGTCGCCGGCGTCGCCCAGGCCGGGCACGATGTAGCCCTTCTCGTTCAGGTGGGAGTCCATCCCGGCGATCACCAGGTTGCACGGGATCTGCAGGTCGACCAGCTCCCGCTCGATCCGCTCCACCCCCTCCGGCGCGGCCAGCAGGCAGATCGCGGTGATGTGGTCGGCGCCGCGGTCCACCAGGAACTGGATCGCCGCGGCCAGCGTGCCGCCGGTCGCCAGCATCGGGTCGAGCACGTAGCACTGCCGCCCGGACAGGTCCTCCGGCAGCCGCTCGGCGTACGTCGAGGCGCTCAGCGTCTCCTCGTTGCGGATCATGCCGAGGAAGCCGACCTCGGCCGTCGGCAGCAGCCGGGTCATGCCCTCCAGCATCCCGAGCCCGGCGCGCAGGATCGGCACCACCAGCGGCTTCGGCGAGGTCAGCTTGATGCCTTCGGCCTCGGCCACCGGCGTGCGCACGGTGATCGGGCCGGTCCGGACGTCGCGGGTCGCCTCGTAGGCGAGCAGCGTGACCAGCTCCTCGGTCAGTCGCCGGAAGGTCGGCGAGTCCGTCCGCTCGTCCCGCAGCGCGGTGAGCTTGTGGGCGACGAGCGGGTGGTCCACGACGAGGATCTGCATGGCCGGAACGGTACCGCCCGGCGTTTCGGCACCGGAAACCTCGCCCGCTGTTACGGTCGGGAAGCAGTCGATTCTGGTTTGTGCCCGAGGGTCCGGTGGTCCCGACGCCGGTCCCCGCCCGCCCCAGGGCGCCTCACCTCAACCGGCCAAGGACGTGCGCCCGTGACGGAGAACACCGGCAAGTCGCCCCAGCAGCTCGAACGCCTGCGCCGCCGCGCGGCCTTCCTCCGGGAACTGGAGGAGGCCAAGGCGCTGCGCGACCGGATCGCTCCTCGGCGCGCCCGGGTCCGCCGGATCCGCGCCGCGATGCGCCGGGCGACGTACCACCACTGACTCCGCCGCCGCGCCGACGTCCGGGAGGCCGTTGTGCACCCGTGCGGTGACGCGCGGTCGTTCGCGGAACCGCCGGGGCACCGATACCGGCTCGAGATCGGGCAAAGCTCCCACCGGACGCCCGAGTCTGCGACGATGACCGGGTGTCTGATCCCACGGCTGGGCCGATGACGACCACCGAGCTCGACTTCGCGCTCGCGGCGTACCGGGAGGACGGGGTCTGGACCGTCACGCCGCTGCCGTTGCGCGGCGAGCCCGACCTGTCCTCGGTGGTGTCCGCGCTGCGGCGCTACCCCGGCGACGCCGGCGTGATCGGGATGATCTCGGTGGACGAGGACTTCTTCATCGTGCTCCGGGTGGTCGGCGGCCGGGCTCGGCTGCTGCTGTCCGACGTCACCGCCGCCACCGAGTGGCCGCTGGCCAAGCAGGTGATCGACGAGCTGGACATCCCGCTGGCCGAGGACGACGACGAGCAGGTGCCGGCCGGTGACCTGGCGATCGTGGCCGACCTGGGAATGAGCGCGATGGACCTCGGCGCGCTGATCGACGACGTCGACCTGTACCCCGAGGAGATGCTCGAGGAGATCGCCGACGCGCTCGGGTTCGGCACCGAGTTCCACGAGGCGATCGAGGCCGTTGGCTGACCCGGCCCACCGGGCCTGGTCCCGGCTGATGGAGCTCGCGCTGGCCGAGGCGGAGCACGCCCGCGGCAGCGCCGACGTACCGATCGGCGCGGTGGTCGTCGACGCGGGCGGCGAGGTGATCGGCCGCGGCCACAACGAGCGCGAGGCGACCGGCGACCCGACCGCGCACGCCGAGGTGCTGGCGATCCGGGCGGCGGCCCGCCACGTCGGCGAGTGGCGGCTCACCGGCTGCACGCTGGTGGTCACGCTGGAGCCCTGCACGATGTGCGCGGGCGCGATCGTGCTGTCCCGGCTGGACCGGCTGGTCTTCGCGGCGTACGACGAGAAGGCGGGCGCCGTCGGGTCGTTGTGGGACGTCGTCCGGGACCGCCGGCTGAACCACCGGCCCGAGGTCGTGGGCGGTGTGCTGGCCGACGAAGCGGGTGCCCGGCTGCGCGATTTCTTCATTGGGCACAGGTCTTGATAGCCTCTCCGGCGGTGGCGTGTCCGAGCGGCCGAAGGAGCGCGCCTCGAAAGCGCGTGAAGGGTACCCCCCTTCCGAGGGTTCAAATCCCTCCGCCACCGCCAACCGCCTTCGGGCGGTAGTAACGCCGAAGACCCTGATGCTGTGTGATGCGTCAGGGTCTTCGCCTGTGTCCGGGGGGCTCGCGGGCCGGGCCGGATCGGTGCGGCCGGGCCCGTGGTCGCGCGGGCCGGATGATTCGTTGCCGGAGGCAGGGGTCAATTAGGATGCAGCCCCCGACCCCAAAGGGCCGACGCTGTGGACGTGCACGAGCTCGACCGGATTCTGCTCGCCGGTGCCGCGGTGCTGCTGGTGGCGATCGTCGCCGTGCGCTTGTCCGGCCGGCTCGGGTTGCCGTCGCTGCTGATCTACCTCGGCATGGGGCTGGTGCTGGGTGAGTCGGCGATCGGGATCCAGTTCGAGGACGCGCAGCTGGCGCACGCGCTCGGGTTCGCGGCGCTGGTCATCATTCTCACCGAGGGCGGTCTGACCACCCGGTGGAACGAGGTCCGCCCGGTGATGCCGCTCGGCGTCGTGCTGGCCACTCTGGGTGTCACCGTGTCGGTCGGCGTGGTCGCCTGCGTCGCGCACTACGTCCTGGGGCTGGACTGGCAGCTCGCCGTGCTGCTGGGTGCCGTCACCTCCCCGACGGACGCCGCGGCGGTGTTCTCGGTGCTGCGCCGGGTGCCGATCCGGCCGCGGCTGCGCGGCGCGCTGGAGGCGGAGTCCGGGCTGAACGACGCCCCGACCGTGCTGCTGGTCACCCTGGTCAGCACCGGCGCGATCGTCGAGGACGGGCTGCTGCACTTCATCGGACTGGTGGTCTACGAGCTGGTGGTCGGGGCACTGTTCGGCTTCGTGATCGGCTGGGTCAGCGTCGGCCTGCTCCGCCGGGTCGCCCTCGGCTCCGCCGGTCTGTACCCGCTCGCGATCGTCTCGCTCGCCTTCGTCTCGTACGCCGGGGGCACGGTGCTGCTGCACGTCAGCGGGTTCGCCGCCGTCTACGTGACCAGCCTGATCCTGGGCCGGGCCGAGCTGCCGCACCGGATCGCGACCAAGTCGTTCGTGGACGGCATCGCCTGGCTGGCCCAGATCGGGCTGTTCGTGATGCTCGGTCTGCTCGCCTCCCCGGGGCGGATCGGCCTGGACGACGTGGGCGTGGCGCTGGTGATCGGTATCGCGGTGACGGTGGTCGGCCGGTTCGCGGCGGTGGCCCTGTCCGCGACGCCGTTCCGGATGCCGTGGAACGAGCAGACCTTCATCGCCTGGGCCGGACTGCGCGGCGCGGTCCCGATCGTGCTGGCGACGATCCCGCTGTCCGAGCACGTGCCGCAGGCGGATCGGGTGTTCGACGTGGTGTTCGTGCTGGTGCTGCTGTTCACGCTGCTCCAGGGCCCGTCGCTGCCGTGGCTGGCCCGCCGGCTGAAGGTGCTCGACGACAACGCCGCGCACGAGGTCGACATCGACGTGGCGCCGCTGGAGACGCTGGGCGCGGACATGCTGCAGGTCCAGATTCCGAGCGAGTCCCGGCTGGCGGGGGTGGAGATCGGCGAGCTCCGGCTGCCGCGGGGGGTGTCGGTCTCGCTGATCATCCGGTCCCAGGACTCGTTCGTGCCCGAACGCCGGACCGTGCTGCGGGCCGGCGACGCGATGCTGGTGGTTGCGCCGAGCCCGCTGCGGGACCAGACCATTCGCCGCCTGCGGGCCGTCAGCCGAGCCGGCCGCCTGGCCGGCTGGTTCGGCGAACGCGGCCGCGAACAGGTCTGAACCCGCAGAAGAACAGAACAAGAACATCAGCCAGGTGCCTGGTGGGCGTCGCCGCGGTGGCGCGCCGGGGTGCCGGGCCCGGCACGCGAGCAAGCTCGCGGAGACAACCATGTGGTCCACGACGCCGGACCACGCACCTTCAGCCAGTCGAACTGATTCTTGGTACTCAGGCAAGCAGCCCGGGCGGGTCAGTTCGGGTTCTGGCCGGAGGGGATGGCCTGGGTGGGGCGGATGGAGGGCAGGCAGTGGATGCTGTTCGGGGGGACGGCGACCGACGGCAGGCCCTTGGTGTTGAGCTTGGTGAAGCCGATGCCCAGCACCACGTCGACGGTGTGGTCGGGGCGGTTGTCGGGCGCGGGGTGGGCCTTCTGGTTCAGCTGGCCGGCGATCAGCTTGAACTCCGGGGCGTCGGGTGCCGTGCCGCGGATCTCGACGACGTCGACCTTGTCGCCCTTCGGCTCGTTCGCGACCTTGCCGACGTTGAAGCCGCGTTTGCGCAGCTCGGCGGCGATCTGCTTCGCCGTACCGGCCCGGGCACCGCCGTTGTAGACGTTCACCACGACCTGCTTCGGCACCATCCGGTTGTTCGGCAGCTTCTGCTCGACGCAGGTCTGCTCGGCGCTGCTGTTGGTCAGCGAGTTCCAGCCCCACCAGAAGCCGCCGACCAGGATCGCCAGCAGGACGACCAGGGTGATCGGGGTACGCCAGTGGAACCGTGAGTGCGGCCTCGGCTGTGGGTGGATGGCGGTCATCGGCGGACGCCTCCCGTCGGGCGCATCAGTCCACGACCAGAACCCGGGCGTGCAGGACCAGCCGCTGCTGCAGGGCCGCGCGCAGGGCCCGGTGCAGACCGTCTTCGAGGTACAGCTCCCCCTTGTACTCCACCACGTGCGCGAAGAGGTCGCCGTAGAAGGTCGAGTCCTCGTCGAGCAGCGCGTTCAGGTCGAGCGTGCCCTTGGTCGTGACCAGCTCGTCGAGCCGTATCTGCCGTGGAGGCAGCACGGACCAGTCCTTGGCCTTGTACCCGTGATCGGGGTACGGCCGTTCCTCGCCGACGCGCTTGAAGATCACCCAGCGAAGTCTAGCGGGGAGGGAGGTCGCGGGAGAGGTCGGGAACGTCACCGGAGAAGGTCGATACCAAGACTCAACCTTTCACCGCTGCGCGGCGTCCACCAAGGAACAGGACAACCAGGGGGTAACGATGAAGGTACTGACGAAGCTGGTCGCGGGGGCGGCCACCGTGGTCGTCGCCGTGGCCGGTACGACGCTCCCGGCCGAGGCGCTCACCATCAGCCAGAACAAGGCGGCCCAGGCCCGGCTGAACAAGCTGGGCTGCAACTCCGGCCCGGTCGACGGCAAGGTCGGCCAGATGACCAAGGCCGCCACCATCCGGTTCCAGGCCGCCAACAAGATGACCCAGAACGGCTCACTCGCCGGTACGACGTACAGCAGGCTGCTGGCGGCGTCGGCGAAGCGCTGCGACGTCCGGGCGGTCCCGGCCAGCGGCGGCGGCAAGCGGATCGTGATCAGCCAGAGCCAGAACTACCTGTGGCTGATCGATGCCGCCGGCAAGGTGGTCCGGCAGGGCGGCATGATCGACAACCCGGCCTACCTGAGGCCCGGCACCTACACGACCGGCTCGAAGTGCGGCCGGCCGGCCCGGGTGAAGCGCAACACCGACGGCGGCAGCCTCTACCTGAACAACTTCGTCCGGTTCGCGCCCTGCGGGATCGGGTTCCACCAGATCCCGACCTACAAGAGCAGCGGCGCGCAGATCCACGCCGACTGGCTGCTCGGCACGAACCTGAAGGCCTCGCACGGCTGCATCCGGGTGCAGAAGGCGATGTCGGACACCATCTGGGCCTTCACCACCAGCACGACCAAGGTCGTCGTCGTTCGCTGACCGCGCTCGCTGCCCCGCTGGCCAGGTTCACCGAACTTCGCCGGCGGGGCACTAGCATGCCGAGCGCAGGGGTAGTTCCGTCGCTCGAAAGGCAGCGTGGAGATGGCCGAGACACCGGACGTCGTGGAGACCGTCAAGCAGGGGTACGCGTTCGAGGGTGCGGCGATCGAGCTCGGCGCGCTGCTGGTCGACGGTACGCCGGACCCGTCGGCGGCGGTGCGCATCCCGCTGTCGATGGTGAACCGGCACGGCCTGGTCGCCGGCGCCACCGGAACGGGCAAGACCAAGACGCTGCAGTTGATGGCCGAGCAGCTGTCCGCGGCCGGCGTCGCGGTGTTCGCCGCGGACATCAAGGGTGACCTGTCCGGCATCTCCCAGCCGGGTGAGGGCAGCGAGAAGCTGCTGTCCCGGACGAAGACGATCGGCCAGGACTGGGTCGGCACCGGCTTCCCGACCGAGTTCTACGCGCTGGGCGGGCAGGGCAGCGGCGTACCGGTCCGGGCCACCATCACGTCGTTCGGGCCCGTGCTGCTGTCGAAGGTGCTCGGGCTGAACGACGTCCAGGAGTCCTCGCTCGGGCTGATCTTCCACTACGCCGACAAGCGGGGCCTGACGCTGCTGGACCTGAAGGATCTGCGCGCGGTCATCACGCACCTGACCAGCGACGAGGGCAAGGGCGACCTGAAGGAGCTCGGCGGGCTGTCCGCGGCCACGGCCGGGGTGATCCTGCGGTCACTGATCGGGTTCGCCGACCAGGGCGCGGAGGCGTTCTTCGGTGAGCCGGAGTTCGACACCGCGGACCTGCTGCAGCAGCGCGACGGCAAGGGCGTCATCTCGCTGCTGGAGCTGCCGAACCTGCAGGACCGGCCGGCGCTGTTCTCCACCTTCCTGATGTGGCTGCTGGCCGACCTGTTTCACGACCTGCCGGAGGTCGGCGACGTCGACAAACCGAAGCTGGTGTTCTTCTTCGACGAGGCGCACCTGCTGTTCGACGACGCCTCGAAGGCGTTCCTGGACTCGATCGCGCAGACCGTGCGGCTGATCCGCTCCAAGGGTGTCGGCGTCTTTTTCGTCACCCAGACCCCGAAGGACGTGCCGGACGACGTGCTGGCCCAGCTCGGGTCGCGGGTCCAGCACCAGCTGCGCGCGCACACCCCGAACGACGCGAAGGCGCTGAAGGCGACCGTGTCGACGTTCCCGAACTCGTCGTACGAGCTGGCCGAGGTGCTCACCCAGCTCGGCATCGGCGAGGCGATCGTGACCGTGATGAACGAGAAGGGTGCGCCGACCCCGGTCGCCTGGACCCGGTTGCGGGCGCCGCAGTCGCTGATGGCCCCGGCCTCCGCCGAGCAGCTGGCGGCGACCGTCGCGGCGTCGCCGAACACCGCGAAGTACACCGAGGTGGTCGACCGCGAGTCGGCGTACGAGAAGCTGGCCGCGAAGGTGCAGGCCGGGGCCGCGCAGGCGGAGGCCGAGGCGCAGCCGCAGCGGAGCGAGCCGACGCCGCGGGCGCCGAAGCAGGACAAGTCGATGGTGGAGAAGGTGATCGGCTCGTCGGCCTTCAAGCAGTTCGCCCGGTCGGCCGGGCGCGAGATCGTCCGCGGGCTGTTCGGCGCGGCCCGCCGCAAACGCTGATATCCCCTGTCCGGCAGGCCTTTCGTGCCCTGTCCGGACAGGCCTTCGGGCCCTCGCCGGGCAGGCTCTCGTGGCCGGTCGAGGTGCCCGAGGTCCGCGCTCGCCAGGCGTGCGCTCCCACCGGTCCGATCGGTGATCGTTGATCAAACGCCTGTTTTATCAGCGATGGCTTTCGTTTCCACATCGTCATCCACAGCACGCCGCCACCGATTGGGACGATCCGGAACCACGTCGTACCGTGGAGGGATGGTCGCGCAGAGTAGGCGGGCGGTGTGGAACTGGGCGCTGTGGACCCTCACGGTCCCCGCGTTCGGCCTCGTCGTGCTGGTCGACCTGCTCGCGATCGGGTACGGCGTGCGCGCGTTCGCCGAGCTGCCGTCGTGGCGCGGGCTCGACCTGGTCTTCGCGCTGACCGTGTCGGCGCTCGTTGCGGTCGAGGGCGCCCGCCGGGTGGAGAACCGGCGCAACCGCGGCGGCGCGCTGCACAAGGACCTCGCGCCCGCGTGGATGATCGCGGCCGCGCTCGTGCTGCACCCGGCGCTGGCGATCCTGGTCGCGGTGCTGCTCCGGATCTGGTGGCGGATCCGCGCCGGCAAGTGCATCCCGTACCGCTGGGCGTTCAGCACCGCGGTGCACGTCCTGGGCGTCGGTGCCGCGCACGCGGTCTTCACCGGTGCGCGGGAGATGACCGGTGACGCCTCGTTCGGACTGGTCGCCGCGATGGCCGCGGCAGCCTTCGCCTACGTCGCCACCGAGACGCTGCTCTGCGGACTCGCGATCTCGCTGATCGTCCCGGGCAGCGGTCGCCGGGACACCATCGGCGGCAAGGACGACCTCTGGGTCGATGCCACCGCGGCGACGTTCGGGTGCTTGCTGGCCGCCGCCGCGCTGGTCAGCCCGTGGTTCGCGTTCCTGGCGGTGCCGATCTCGCTGACCGCCCAGCGCGCGCTGCTGCTCGGCCAGCTGGAGTCCGAGGTGCAGACCGATCCGAAGACCAAGCTCGGCCGGGTCGACTGGTGGCGGCAGCGGACCGAGGAGATGCTGCGCACGGCCCGCACCCAGCGCGAGCCGATGGCGGTGCTGCTGATCGACATCGACCACTTCAAGCAGGTGAACGACCGGCACGGCCACCTGGTCGGCGACGAGGCGCTGCGGGCGGTCGCGACGATCCTGCGCAGCGCGATCCGGGCCAAGGACGTGATCGGGCGGTTCGGTGGCGAGGAGTTCGTGATCGCGCTGCCGGACACCGACGGGACCGATGCCGCCGTCACCGCCGACCGGTTGCGCAGCGCGGTCGCCGCCAGCCCGCTGGCCGCGATGTGCGCCGGCGTGCTCGACGACCCGGAGCTGGATCCGGACACCTTCCACCTCACGGTCTCGGTCGGCGTCGCCGTCTACCCGTCCGACGGCCACACCGTCGACGAACTGCTGCGCCGCGCCGACCGCGCCATGTACGCCGCCAAAGCCGCCGGCCGCGACCGGGTCCGCCTGGCCGCGGACGCGGCCCCGACCGGCCTGGCCCACCTCACCCTGCCGCCGGCCCCGGCCATGCCCGCTGTGCCTCCTCTCCGACCGGCCATCCCCGCAGACCCGGTCGGCCAGCTGTCCTCCGTCGAGCGCGTCGGTCCCACCGTCCGCCCCCGCTGACGACCGACTTCCCCGCCGGCAGAACCTCCCGCCGCCCGGCGGCGTCTTGAGCGGTGGAAGGACGGAGAGGGTATGGGGCGGAGCGAGCGACGGGACGAGGACTTCACGGCCTTCGTGCTGGCCAGGTCCGCGCGGCTGGTGCACATCGCGCGGATGCTCTGCGGCGACCCCGAGCTCGCCGAGGACCTGGTCCAGACCGCGCTGGAGAAGGCCTACCTGCGCTGGGACCGGATCGAGCTGGGCGACCCGTTCAGCTACGTCCGGCAGGCGGTGGTCAACCAGCACATCTCCTGGGCCCGGCGCCGGCTCTGGCGGGAGCGTCCGAGCGGTCACGCCGCCGAGCTGGACCAGCACCTCGAGCAGCGGCTCGGCGGTGGGGCTCCGGACCAGGCCGCGAACGTCGACCGCCGGCTGGCGATCGCGGCCGCGCTGGCGACGCTGACCGCGCGGGAACGGGCCGTCGTCGTGCTCCGGTACGTCGAGGACCTGTCCGAGGCCCAGACGGCGTCGATCCTCGGGGTCGCGGTCGGCACGGTGAAGAGCGCCGCCAGCCGCGCCCTGCAGAAGCTGCGCGCCGCCCCGCACCTGAGCGGCAGCTACGTAGGAGAACGGACATGAACGACGACGAGCTGATCACCCTGCTGCGCTCCGCCCCGGAACCGGCCGGCCCGCTCGATCCGAGCAAGGTCATCGCGGGCGCCTACCGACGGCGCCGGCTGCGGGTCGCCGCCGGCGGGGTCGTCGCCTGCGCCGCGGTGGTCGCTGTGGCCGCGACCGGCGTGGTGCTCGGCGGCGGACCCGCGCGCGAGCTCCCGATCGCGCCACCGGTCGCCAGTACGCCGTCCCCGGTGCTCACGCCGTCCGCCCGGTACACCTTCCGCAATACCGAGCGCCCGATCGCCACAGTGCCCGTCACCGGCGAGGCGCCGATCGCCGGACACCTGTTCTTCGCGACCCGCGGCACCCGCTGGGCGGTGATCAGCCGAGCCCCGGGCGCATCGCCGTACGAGCCGTTCGGGTGGCGCAAGACCGTGGGCAACCCGAACCTCGCCGATGCGCGGCAGCCCGGCGTCCAGAGCGTCGGAGCGGTCCAGACTTCGGTGTTCCGGGGTGAGCGGGTCAGCACGGTCGTCTACACCCGCGGCAGCGAAGCCTGGTACGGGCAGGTGAACCGGCTGGCGGGCATTCCGGGCTGGATCGCGGTCTGGGCCGACCTGAAGGCCGCGTCGCAGGCACCCGGCGAACGGGTCTCGGTGTTCGCGTACTCCGCCGACGGGACGCTGCTGGCTCGGTACGGCGACGCTCCGGAGCCTTTGCTGCGGTGAAGAACCTGGCGACGTCGGTTCGCGTCTTCAGCCCGAGACAGCATCACCGATTGTTGTGGAGGACATCAATGCGCAGAAGGAGCAACCGTATCCAGCTGCTCACCACCGGCGTCGCGGCGGCGGCCGTGGCCGGAGTGGCGATCGCCGCGACCGCGTTCACCGGGGGAACCGGCGGGACCGCCGCGGCGGACACCCAGGTCGCGGCAGCCGGCAGCGCGGCGGCCGTCGCCGCGGCACCCTCAAAGAAGGAGTCAAAGGCAACTAAGTACACGTTCCAGAACAAGCGGCCGGCGGTGGGAACGCTGGCGCCGGGACAGCAGGTGAAGCTGGGCCACCACCTCTCCTTCACCACCCGGGGCACCCGGTGGGCCGTGATCAGCCGGGTGCCGGGCGAACCGCAGTACGAGCCGTTCGGCTGGCGCCGGACGGTCGGCAACACGAACCTCGGCGACGGCCGCGCGCTCGGGCTGCAGAGCGTCGGTCCGGTGCACAGCTCGGTGTTCCGCAACGAGCGCGTCAGCACGGTCGTGTACACGCTCGGCGGCAAGGCCTGGTACGCCAAGGTGTACCGGCTGGCCGGGATCCCTGGGTGGGTGCAGTCCTCGGTGGTGATGAGCGGGGCCAAGCAGCCCCGTCCCGACGCGAAGGGGCCGGGGGTCTCGGTGTTCGCGTACGACGCCGGCGGCCGGCTGCTCGGACGGTTCGGAAACGCTGTGGGCGATCCGCTGAACGGCTGAGCCGGACCCGCGTCCGGAGAGTCCCGCCCGAGGCTCTCCGGACGCGGTCGGCTCAGCAGGCGCCGAAGGTGCCGGCGCTGATCCAGGCCTTCGCCACGTACATCCCGGTGTGCACCCGCAACCAGACGTTCGAGGTGCCCTGCGAACCGCTGACGCTCTGGCCGGTGGTCTGGCACTCGACCGGCACCTGCGCGGCCTTGCCCGCCATCCCGACGATCGCGCCGGTGGAGCTGGGCGTGCTGCGTACGTTCAGGTACCCGGAGCTGATCGAGACCGTTCCGCGCCCGCCGTCACCGGTCCACAGGTAGGTCACGTCCACCCAGGCGTTGTTGCTGAGGGCAAGCGCATCCCAGAAGGTGCCGTCGGCCAGGTCGATGCCGGCCGGGTTGGCGACCGTACGGCCGAACTGGTCCTTGCCGCCGTTGTACCCGGTCTGGTACGCCGCCTGCGCCTGCGGCCGGCCCTGCGGCAGGTCCTTCCACATCTCCCGGATCGAGCTCGGGTTCCAGTAGTCGTCCTTGGTGTTCCACGGGCCGACGTCCCAGACCGGCTCGAACGCGCACCGGATCGTGCCGGCGGTCGTGCAGACCTTGACCGAGTAGTTGCCCGAGCCGTTGTTCGCCAGCCCGCGCCGGGACGGCAGGGCGACGAAGTGGTCGCGGTTGACGATCACGTGGCCGTTGGCCGTCGTACCGCCGACGAGTCCTTCGCGGGTGGCGAAGACGCGCGACTTGAGCGGCGCGGCCTGGATCGTCATTGCGCTGGGCGACGCCTGGTCGGTCGGCTGGACCCGGACGTCGCTCACCCACGGGCTGCCGCCTTGTGGCGGAGCGCTGACGATGATGCGCAGCTGGACGAGATCGCTCGCGCCGGGCAGCGCGGTCGGCGTACCGGCCTTGGCGGGAGTCCACTCGGACCACCTGTCCTTGACCAGGGCCCGAACGTCGACCTCGGCGGTCGACCGGTCCGGCGTACCGGTGGTGTAGTCGACCACGACGGCGGACGTGGGGGCCGGGAAGCGGACCGGATCGAGGTTGGCGATGCCGGACCGCTGCCTGATCTCGGCGGAACCGGTGGTGGCGGCGGCGTCGCCGAGCACGATCCGGCGACCGTCGGCGCGCACGTTGGTGGAGCCTTCGGCCGGTCGGGCGGCGACCGTGACCGGGTCGGTGCCGGCCGCGGTGCTGGGCAGCACCGTGGCGGTGAGTGGTACGGCGGCCAGGGCGGCGGCGACGCAGAGTGCGGCCGCGGACCTGCGGGTGATACGCATGGCGGTACCTCCGGGGCGGTGAGGACGCTGTCACCGGGTGCGACACCCGGCGCACCTAATGTGACAAACAAACTGCGCTCTTGTATAGCGCGTGAATTAATTTCTTCGCTTGATCTGGTGACCGAACAGAACCGGATCGGTGACCCAGCGGGTTTGGACCGGTGTGACAGAGGCAGAGGAGAAGCGATGAGCCGGGCCGGCGACGCCGACTTCGAGCGGTTCGTGCGGGCCCAGTCGACGCCGTTGCTGCGGTTCGCGGAGATGCTCTGCGGCGACCGGCACACCGCCGAGGACCTGGTCCAGCAGGCGTTGATGCGGTCGTACCCGAAGTGGCACCGGCTGGACGGTGACCGGCTGCGCTACGTCCGCCGGGTGCTGGTCAACCGGTTCCTCTCCCAGGCCCGCCGGCGCTGGTCCAACGAGGTGCCGAGCGACCCGGTCGACAACGGCTGGGACGACCGGGCGGTCGCGGACTTCGCCGCCGAGGTGCAGACCCGCGAGGCCGTGCTCGCCGCGCTGGCCGGGCTCACCGTGCGGGAACGGGCGGTGGTCGCGCTGCGGTACTCCCAGGACCTCTCCGAGGCCGAGACCGCGGACCTGCTCGGGATGGCGCCCGGCACGGTGAAGAGCACCGCGTCCCGCGCGCTGGCGAAGCTGCGTCTGGCACCCGATCTGATCGAAACCCCAGTGGGAGGAACAAGATGAGCGACGAGCAGCGGGTGCGCAGCGCGCTCGAGTACGACCTCGACCCGTGGCAGCCCGACCCGGCCGACCTGATGCGCCGGGGGCGGCGGTTCGCCTGGATCCGGCGCGGACTCGCCGCCGTGGGAGTGGCCGGGCTCGCCGGCACGGTCGCGACGGTGTCCGCGGCGGTCGGTGGACCGACCGAGGTCCGCAACCTGCTGGCCGGCGGCGGCAAGCCGTCGGTACCGGTCGCCCTGCCGACCGGTACGCCGACCCCGATCCCGTCCGTGGACCGCACCTGTCGGCCGCAGGTGCCCACGGTCACCGCTGAGGTCTCGGCGTCGGTCAAGGTCCCCGCCGAACTGCCGAAGGGCAAGCCATCCTTGCCGACCGCCAACCCGACTGCCGCGCCGCTTCCCGGCAAGCCGACGCGGCTGCCGGTCCCGACTGCCAAACCGTCGGTGCCGACCGCGAAGCCACCGGTGCCGCCGTGCGTGACCGAGCACGTGCCGACGCTCCCGCCGGCGACCGTGCCGACGACCAAGCCGTCCGCGCCCGGAAAGCCTTCGGTGCCGAAGCCGACGCTGCCCGGCAAGCCGACGCTGCCGCCGTTGCCGACCGCCAAGCCGACGCTGCCCGGCAAGCCCACGCTGCCGCCGTTGCCGACCGCGAAGCCGACGCTGCCGACGGCCCTGCCGAGCCTGCCCTCCCTGCCCACCCAGCGGCCCACCGTGCTGCCGACCCACCGGTAGCCCTTCCCCCACGCCGGTCGGCCCGGCCACAGCTGGTAACACCGAGACCAGCTGCGGCCGGGTTGCGCTGGGCAAGCAATCCGGCGGGTGGGCCTACTCGCCGGTGACGCCGTCGGCCAGTTCCCGGACGACGTCCAGCTGACCGGTGTGGCGGGCGTACTCCTGCAGAACGTGGAACAGGATCCACCCCAGCGTCGGCTTCACGTCGTCGGCGCCGAACCGCCCACCCTCGGCAGCGACCGTCGCGAGGACCTCACCGGACCCGTCGCCGTCCACCCCGCTGACGATCTTTCGGGTCCGTTCGCCACCGGACCGGAGCTCCGCGAGCAGATTGGGCAAGGTGTCGTCGCCGTCGAGCCCCCAGCGACCGTCCGGACCGTTGTCACCCCACGGCTCGTCGACGTCCTCCGCCAGGAAGCCCCAGCGCAACCACCGCCGCTCGACGAACACGAGGTGCTTCAGCAGCTCCAACGGCGTCCACCCCGACGGCAGCCGGCTGCTGCGCAGCTCTTCCTCGCTGAGCCCCGTGAGCTTGCGCTCCACGGTCTCCCGGTAGAAGTCCAGCCACGCCAGGTGCAGTTCCACGGCGTCACCAAGTCGCTGGTCAGGCGGCATTCACAACTCCTTCAGGTAGTCGGCCGTTGCCTCGTCGGCCGGAAAGAACTGCTCGATCATCAACTCCGACACGGTCACGTCCAACGGCGTGCCGAACGTCGCGATCGTGGTCAGCAGCGACAGCTCCCGGTCCCCGCGCCGCAGCTTCATCGGTACGACGACCTCCGCCGTCACCGGCAACTCCGCCCGCTCCCCGTCGGCGCCGTACCCGCGCAGCTCGTCGTACAGGTCCTGGAGGTCGGGATCGGCGGTGCCGGTGACCTGGCGCTGCAAGCTGCTCAGCACGCTGACCCGGACCTCGGCGAGATTGCTGATCCGCGGCGCCAGGCCGTCCGGGTGCAGGGTGAGCCGGAGCGCGTTGATCGGAGCGGCGAGCAGTTCGGGCGCGACGTCCTCGGTGAACAGGGCGATGCCGGCGTTCGCCTCGACGACGTTCCACCAGCGGTCGACGACCAGCGCGGGGAACGGTTCGTGGGCCTTGAGCAACCGGCGCAGCGTCTCCCGGATCGCGAGCATCACCGGCGAGTGCAGCGACGCCTCGCTGTAGACCGGGGCGTACCCACCGGCGAGCAGCAGCTGGTTGCGGTCCCGCAGCGGTACGTCGAGGTGCTCGGCCAGCCGCAGCACCATCTCCCGGCTCGGCTTTGACCGGCCGGTCTCGACGAAGCTGACATGGCGGGTGGACACCTCGACCTGGTTGGCCAGGTCCAGTTGACTGAGCCGCCGCCGCTCGCGCCAGCTCCGCAACAACTCGCCCACCGGCCGCTGGAAAGTCTCCTCGGCGATCATCGTCATGCTCCGACGGTAGCCGTCCAGGTGATCACCACCATGACCTCCGAGGTCATCGCCGCCGTGCCCGGACCGGCGGCAAGCTTCCGGTCAACCAACGACTCGAGGAGAACCCGAGATGAGCACCGACTCCACCCCGGCCACCACCGCCCACGACCCGGCCGCCACCGGCGCCGAGGGCAACGCCGCCGCGCTGGCCGACCGCTACTTCGCCCTCTGGAACGAGACCGACAGCGACCGCCGGGCCACCGCGATCACGACCACCTGGGCTTCCGACGGCGCCTTCGTCGACCCCAGCTTCGAGGCCACCGGCCACCAGGAACTGAACGCCCTGATCGCCGGCGCCCAGCAGCTCTTCCCCGGCCACCGGTTCACCCGTACCGGCGAGATCGACCACCACCACAACCACCTCCGCTGGACGTGGGAGCTGGCCGCCGAGGGTCGGGCGCCGATCGCCGGCGGCACCGACATCGTCACGCTCACTCCCGCCGGCCAGATCCAGCAGGTCATCGGCTTCCTGGACTTCGCCCCGGCGCACTGAGCTCTCTGCGCGGCGGATCTCCACCACTCAGCAAGGCGCAGCAGTCGGACGCGGCACGCCGAAACCTCCGTCGGTCACGCCTGCCGACGGAGGTTGGGGAGTGGTGGCGATCCGCCTTTCGTCCTGCCGACACTTCAGGGCAGGAAGGCGTCGAGCAGGCGGTGGCAGCGGACAGGGTCTTCGGTGAGACCGGCGGTCAAGCCCCACAGCCAGTAGTCGACGGTCCTGAAGACGATCCAGTCCCGAGCGCGCCGACGGTCGAGGCCGGCTGCCCCGACGGCGGTCGCGAAGTGCTGCAGGATCTCCGCGTCGTCACCCATCTCGTCGAGCCGGGTCCAGAGGATGCGGGCGAGGTCGAACTCGACGTCGCCGCGCAGCAGGACTGGATCGACGACCAGCCAGGGTTCGCGCCGGCGGCCGGGGACCGCGTCGAGCGGCTGGATGTCGCGGAGTACTTGGTCCGCGTGCAGGTCACCGTCGACCGACGCCTGGGAATCCGTGACGGCGAGCGAACCGGCGACCCGGAGAGCGGCGATGAGGTAGCTCTCGTCGAACGGGCGGCCGAGGGCTTGCCAGTCGCGTTCGAGCTCGGCCGATCGCGTCGCGACGATGTCCGCGGTCGACAACGCGTCCGCGGGCGCCGGGACCGCCAGCCGCCGCATCAACCGTCCCAGGACCTGCATCGATTCCCCGACAGGCCGCTCGGCCAGCGACTCCCCGAGCCGCTCGAGCAGCATGGCGCCGCGGCCGGCGTCGGCGTCGTACAGGCGGACCGTTCCCCGCCCGTTCCACCACCGCAGGGCGCGGACCTGGGCTGCTACTTCATCGCCGGGCGGCGACATGCGCAGCGCCAGTTCAACCCCGTCGCGGACGACCGGCACCACCACCGCGTTGGAGCCGTGGGCAACCTCGCCGGTGATGCGCAACCCCCACCGCGCGCACTGCTCCTCCACCGCCCCAGGAAGCCCGGCCAGCCACTCGCCCCCTTCCTTCCACCACCGCGGCATCGCGAGAAAGCTCTCCGGCAGCTCGATCACCCCAGCACGCTAGCCGAACCCCGTACGCCGCGACGGTCCCCTCACACCTCCCACGAGCCTGCTCGCGTGCATCTGCTCATGCGTTTGCTCTCGCCGGGAGGCGGTGGGCGGGGTGATGATGAGGAGCACGTCGGAGGGATGGGGATGAGCAGTTTGAGGTTCGATCCGGAGGTGTCTCGACACATCGAGACCGTGTACACGACGCCGGACGTGGTCGAGCAGCGGCGGGTGGTGCGGATCGCCCTGGCGTTGCGGCCGGGGGACCGGGTGCTCGACGTCGGGGTCGGGCCGGGACTGCTGGCCGCGGAGATGGCGGCCGAGGTGGGGCCGGACGGGCGGGTGTGCGGGGTCGACGTCAGCGACAGCATGCTGGCGATCGCCGCGACCCGGGCGAAGGTGCCGGGTGGGCCGGAGGTCGAGTTGCACGCGGCGTCGGTGGACCGGCTGCCGTACGGCTCGGGCGACTTCGACGTCGTCGTCTCCACCCAGGTCTTCGAGTACGTCGACGACGTGGCGGGCGCGCTCGCCGAGGTCCGCCGCGTACTCCGCCCAGCGGGCCGGGTCGTGCTGCTGGACACCGACTGGGACTCGATCGTCTGGCGCTCGAGCGACGATGCGCGGATGCGGCGGGTGCTGACCGCCTTCGAGGAACACCTGCAGGACCCGCACCTGCCGCGCACGTTGGGCGACGCGCTCGCCAAGGCCGGCTTCACCCGGACCCACCTCCAGGTGATCCCGCTGCTCAACGCCGGCTTCGACTACCGGACCTACAGCGCCGGCCTGATCGACATCGTCTCCGCGTTCGTGCCCGGCCGGGCCGGCGTGACCGAGGCGGAGGCGCAGGCCTGGGCGGACGACCTGCGCAGCCAGGGCGACAGCTACTTCTTCAGCCTCAACCGCTACCTCTTCGTCGCCTCAGCCCTCTGACGGGAAGCCCCACAGCGCGGCCGTCGCGTCCTCGACCTGCGGATCCCGGATCCGCTGGAAGTTCCGCCCGCCCCGCGAGAACGTGTACGCCGTACCGGCGGGCACGTCCGTCTCGGCAAAGGCCCGCTCGAGCCACTCGCACGGCCGGACGTGCACGAGATCGGCCGCGGCGGCCGCAGGGGAGTCGTCGTAGCGCCAGGGACCGGTCAGCCGCCCGAGGTGGTAGAGCCCGTCCGGCTCCCGGGTCCAGACGAACGCCCCGTCGGGCACGTCCGCGAACCGCCGGAGACTCCGGCCCGCGCGCTCGTCGTACGTGCTGGTCAATCCCTCGACCGCGGCGTCCAGGTCGGGCGGTGGCGGGATCAGAGCGCCACCGAAGCCGCAGACACCCTCGGACAACGCACGGTCGACGGCCAGGCCGGCCGGGACCTCGTCGCGGCGGGAGCGCAGTGGCGCGCGGTACACCTGCGGACTCATGGCGGCTCCGAACTGTCACCGAGGGCGCGGTGGAGGGTGGCCGGGAGGCGGGCGCACCGTGGGATGCGCCCGCCGCCTTCGGTCGTTCTCCCGCCCCTCAGTGGGAGAACTCGCGGCTCGGTGAGCTCCACCCATGCCCGAATGGGGCCGACCGAACCGCGGGACACTCAACTCGTACCCCAGGCCGGGGTGGTCACACCCGCTCGCAAGCGAAAACTTTGCATTCCTCAAACGTCCGGCCGCCGGCGACCGTGGACGGATCGCGCCGCGGCTGCCTACCCTGGAGCGCGGTTCCGGGGCAGGGGAGGCCCCGGACGTGACGTGGGGGAGGGGTGGCACGATGGCGGACGTCTCCGAGGGGCTGGTCGGCGACGAGCTGACCGAGGACGAGCTGGACGAGCTGGAGGCACTCGGCGCCGCGGAGGACGCGGACCGGATCCTGGCCGCGGTCCGGGGTGAAGTAGATGCCTGAAGCAAGGATCACCTGGCGGGGCAAGCAGCTCAACCGGCGGACGGTGGCGATGCTGCAGGCGGCCGAGAAGCTGGCCGGGCGGCAGTTCAGGATCGTCCAGGGGTCGTACAACAAGGGTGGCGTGGCCGCGTCGGCTGGCACCCACGACGGCGGGGGTGCGGTCGACCTGGATGCGACCGGGCTGACCGCGGCGCAGCGCAAGGCGGTGGTGCTGGCGATGCGGCAGGTCGGCTTCGCCGCCTGGCTGCGGACGCCGGCCCAGGGCAACTGGCCGTACCACGTGCACGCGATCGCGGTCGGCGACAAGGACCTGTCTCGCGGCGCCGCGCACCAGGTCGCGGAGTACCGGCGGTGCAAGAACGGGCTGGCCGACCGTGGTCGCGACGACGGGCCTCCGGGCTACTACGGGATGACCTGGGAGATCCATCTCAAGCACCACCCGGTCACGGGCCCGGTGGCGCAGCCGCCGCCGAACACGAGCATCTCGCTGGGCGCGATGGCGTACGCGCGCGCCCACGACTCGATGAGCGGTGTCTGGGGCGCCGACCGGGCGCAGGTGCTGGCCTGGGCCGCGCACCCGAAGGTCGCCGCGATCGGCAGGCACGAGGTCAGGCCGCCGGCCGGGGTGCCGTGGCGGGTGCACTTCCAGCAGATGACCCGCAAGATCCAGCGGCGCTTCGGGCTGCCGGTGACCGGGGTGTTCGACGCCGGCACGGCCTCGGTGATGCGACGGTACGGCTACACGATCATCGCCTGACCGGCCGTCCGCCGTACCGCGGCCGGCTGCGGCGCGTTGATGGCCTGCAGCAACGACAAGGCCCCACCGGTAGCAGCCGGTGGGGCCTTGTGTGGTCCACTACCACCCGGGCGGACCCGGTGCAGCTGTGGAGGTTGGAGAGCGGAACCGGCGCCGATGCAGGGGTCAAGACGCCGGCTCCGCTTGTCTGGGGTTACCTCGCGCCCGCCGGCCAGACCTGGGCCTGGTGGAACTCGAGGTGCTGCATCGCCCCGCGCGATCCGACCGCGCCGAGGTGCTGCAGGGTGGGGACCACGACCGCGCGGACGTCGGACCGCTTCACCTCGTCCAGCAGCGCGTGGAACGCGGCGGACTCGGCGGCGTCCCGCTCGGTGTAGACCGTGCCGAGCGTGAACCCCTCGGCGCTGGCGAAGGCGACCAGGGAGTCGGTTGCGGCGGCCAGTTCCTCCGCGCAGCTGAGCGCGTCGGCGCGGACGTAGCCGAGCAGCGTCGGACGGGTGGTCATCGGACCGGACCGCTGGTGACGAGAGCCGGCTCGTTGGTGACCCGCAGCGAGGCGAACCGCCGCCGCATGGCCTCTTCGTACTGCGCGGCCTGGTCGGGGGTCGCGGTGTGGTCCGCGATCGGGTGAGCGCCGAACCAGACCCGCACGCGGCGCTGCTCTGCGGGGATCTCCAGCGACTCGGTCATGGGGGCGTTTCCTTCTGCTCTGCCGGCGCCGAGTGGGACGCTCGGCCGCCTGGGGACGGGTGAGGCACATCCACCGCGGGTCTCGAGCTGGTTGCCGACAGTGAGGACGACGGTGATCCAGCTCACGTGCTTCCGGGTGGTAAGGAAAGAACACCGCATAAAGCGGTGCGCCGGGAATAGGCCGCCGAGGACCTTTACAGAGGCCTTACGCCGGACTCCGCGGCAGCACCGAAACCGCTGGTCAGACCGCCTGGGACCGGTTCCGGACAAGCAGTGGCTTTCTACTGTCAAGAATGTTCCTGCGGATTTGCCGATAACGATCCGGAACGCCGCCGGCTATTCGGGCCTGGTCGAAATGTCGCACATCCTGGTAACTCTTCGCGATCGCGCGGGCACCCTTGGTCGAGTGAGTGCGCAGAGCCCGCGACCGGGCGAGGGTCGCGGGCTTCGCGCGGAAGGATTCCCTTCAGACCCGGGCCGTCCGCCGGGCCAGCTCGGGGGCTCCGGCGAGCAGTCCGAGGACCGCGGCCACCAGCGGCACGAGCAGCGCCGTCCGCAGGCCGGTGTGTGTCAGCTCGTCGAACGCGGCCAGCACGGCGGCCACCGCGGCCAGCCCCAGCGCGGACCCGAACTGGAACGACGTGGTCAGTACGCCGCTCGCCAGCCCCTGCTCCTCCTCGGCGACGCCGTTGGTCGCCGCGATCGTCAACGGGCCGTACGCGAGCGCAAAGGCCAGCCCGAGCAGCAGGAACGTCGGCAGCATCGCGAGGTAGGTCCGATCGGCGCCCAGCGGAAGGAACAGCGCGTACGCCGCCACGGCGACCGCGAAGCCACCGAGGATCACCCGGCCGACGCCGAAGCGGTTCACCAGCCACGGCGTGAGGGTGGGCGCGAGCACGGCGTCGATCCCCAGCACCATCAGGGCCAGGCCGGTCTCCAGCTCGGACCAGTGCCGCAGTTCCTGGAGGTAGAGCACGGCGATGAACTGGAAGCCGACGAAGGAGCCGACCAGCAGGATCGCGCCGAGATTCGCCCGGACGAGGGGCGCGTTGCGCAGGATTCCCAACCGGATCAGCGGTGCCGGGCTGCGGCGTTCGACCTGGACGAAGGCGGTGAGCAGGAGCAGTCCACCGGCCAAGGTGATCAGGGTCTGCCCCTTCGGCACGTCCGGGGCACGGACGACGGTGGCGACGAGCAGCAGCATCGCGGCGGTGAGGATCAGTGCGCCGGGGACGTCGAACCGGCGGGCGGTCCGTGGTGCGTCCTCGGCGCTCGTGGAGTCCTCACGGGGAAGCAGCACGAGCGCGGCGGGCAGCAGGACGGCGGCGAGCACCACCGGCGCGAAGAACACCCAGCGCCAGTCGATCGAGGTGAGCAGGCCGCCGACGACCATGCCGAGCGAGAAGCCGGCGGCCGCGATTCCGGCGTACACGAGCAGGGCCTTGGTGCGCTGCCGGCCCTCCGGGTAGCTGGTGGTGATGATCGACAGGCCGGCCGGCGTCATGAAGCCGGCCGCGACGCCGGTGATGAAGCGGGCCACGATCAGCATCCAGCCTTCGGTGGCCAGACCGCCGAGGCCAGAGAAGACCAGGAAGACCGTCAGCCAGCCGACGAACATCCGGCGCCGGCCGAGCAGGTCCGCAGCCCGGCCGCCGAGCAGCACGAAGCCGCCGTAGCCGAGCACGTACGCGCTGACCACCCACTGCAGTTCGCTGGTGGTCAGGCCGAGCTCCGCTCGGATGGACGGCAGCGCGACGCCCATCATCGAGATGTCGATGCCCTCCAGGAAGATCGCGCCGCAGAGCACGAGCAGAACGGCCCAGGCCCGCCCGGTGAGGCGGTCCGGGGCGTTGGTCGTAGACATAGCTGGTTCCTCGTCGTCAGGTCGGTTATCACTTGTAACTGAACCCATCGTGAGGAACCATCAAGGGTTATGGAAGAAGGCACTTCGAAGGAACCGAGTCACTCCTGCTGCACCGAGGACGCGTTCCAGTGGGACACCCGGGAGGACTGCGACGTCCGGCAGATCCTGGACCGGATCGGTGACAAGTGGTCGTTGCTGGTGATCGCGCTGCTCGACAACCGCACGATGCGCTTCACCGAGCTGAAGAAGACCATCGACGGCATCAGCCAGCGGATGCTCACCGTCACGCTGCGCCAGCTCGAGCGCGACGGCCTGGTCCGGCGTACCGTGCATCCGGTCGTGCCGCCGCGCGTCGACTACGAGCTCACCCCGCTCGGCGTGACCCTGCACGACACCATCCAGTCCCTGGTCAGCTGGACCGAGATCCACCAGTCGGAGATCGCCGCCGCCCGCGCTCACTACGACGCCCGCGATTCCGTCTCTTCCTGACGCCGCCCGCCATCGCCGGAGTCAGCGTGCGCCGGCGGCGCGCAGGATGGCGGCGAGCTGGTCGTGGCCGCGGGTGGTGGCGTGCCGCAGCGGGGTGACGCCGTCGCGGTCGGGCAGGGACGGATCGGCGCCGGCCGCCAGCAGGATGCGGACGATCTGCTGCCACCGTTCGGTGCCCTGGCCGAGGATCACCGCTTCCAGCAGCGCGGTCCAGCCGAGGTCGTTGACGTGGTTCACGTCGATACCGGTCCGGACCACGCGTCGGACGTAGTCCACGTGCCCCCGTTCGCTCGCCGGGATGACGGAGACGCCGCCGAAGCGGTTGCGCAGCTTGAGATCAGGCTTCGCCGGCAGCAGGGTCTCCAGCATCGCGACACTGCCGGTCACCCCGGTCACCAGCCAGGCCGAGTCCTGGCGTTCGTCCTGCGCGTCCGGATCCGCGCCGAGCCCGACCAGCAGGCGCGCCACGTCGACCCGATCGTGCAGCGACGCGAGCAGCAGGGCGGTACGGCCCTGCCCGTCCTTGTGTTCCAGCGGCGCTTTCGCGGCCAGTGCTGCCGCGACCCGGTTTGCGTCACCCGCCTCGGCTGCCGTCAGCAGCGCCGCAGCCGCCTCCGTACGACTCGGCGGCGCGGTGCTCAGTACTGCGACCGCTGCCGTCTGTCCGCGAGTCCGAGCTCCTTGCAGCGGGGTTGTCCCGTCCCGCTCGGCCGGACGGTGGCGGTCTGCTCCGGCAGCAACCAGCAGGCGCACAGTGTCGACGTACCGCGGACTGCCGTCACCGAGCAGGACTGCCTCGTGCAGCGCAGTCCAGCCGAGCCGGTTGACGTGGTCCACGGCAGTACCGGCGCGCAGCAACTGGGCGACCACTGCGGCATGCCCGCGCTCGGCGGCGCGGATCAGCGCAGTACCGCGGTAGCTGTCGAGGCGGCGGACGTCGGCTCCGTGCTGCAGGGTCAGCTCGAGCAGGTCCAGGTAGCCCTCGCTCGCGGCGATGAGGAAGGCGCTCTGCACGGTGTCGTCGACAGCGTTCACGTCGGCCCCGGCGGCGATCAACCGCCGGGCCGTGGCCACGTCGTTCTTCCAGGCGGCGGCGATCAGTTGCCGGTCCAGGCTGTCGGTGGTCGGCACGGGGGAGGTCCTCGCAGTTGGTGTTCGCATCGGCGTGGTGGTCGGGCTGGTCTGCGCGGCGGACGGCGTACTGGTTGGGGGCGAGGCGGCCTGCTGAGGCGAGCAGGCCGTGGCCGTCGTCACCAGGATGACGGCGGCCACGGCAGTCGCAGTACGGGTCATCGGCCCGGCGGAGTCAGCGCAACGACCTGGTACGGCGGCAGCCCGACCGGCTCGTCGAACTTGCTGTCCACGAGCAGCAGCCGTCCCTGCGCCAGCTTCGCGGTGGTGAACACGCGGTCCGGGTCGGTGGGAGTCGCAGCGACCAGGGTGGCGGTGCGTCCGTCGGCGGAGAGCCGCAGCGTGGTCAGGGTCCGGGAGAAGTTCCGCACCACCCACAGCAGGTCGCCCTGGCGCACCAGGCCGTCGGCGTTCACCAGGTCAGCGCCACCCGTGCCGACCGCCGAGACCGCGCCGGTCCGCAGGTCGAACCGCCACAGCTTGCCGACGTTGCCCTGGGCCACGACCAGCGCGCGGCGGTCCGCCGACACGACGATGCCGCCGAGGTTGAACCCGGCCTGCGTCGGGATCGTCCCGCTTGCGTCGGCCCAGGTGCGCACCGCCCAGCGGCCGTCCCGCTCGGCCACGCGGAACACCTGGGCTGCGTTCGAGTTGGTGAAGTACGCCGCGCCGTCCGGGCCGATGACCACGTCGTTCAGGAACGCGTTCGGTACGCCGGTACGCAGCGCGGCCAGCAGCCGGCCGGACCGGTCGTACACCCACAAGTCGGGTGCACCCGGGTGGTCGATGCCGTTCGGCCCGCCCGCGACGTACACCCGGCCGTGCGCGTCGACGGTGATGCCGCGCGCGGTCCACCGGCCGTCGGTGCCGTCGCCGGCCAGCCACTCGGCCGCGGCCGGGGACCGCAGCGACCCCCGGTGGATCTCGCCGCCGGTGGTCTCCGACACGTAGAACCGCTGCGTGCGGGCGTCGTACCCGATCCCCTCGTACTTCGACCCGCCCGCGCCGCTCACCACCGGGTCCCCGGGCAACTCGTAGCTTGCCGGGCGGGCAGAGGCCGTGGGCATCCCGGCGCCGAGCAGCACGGCGGACAGCGCCAGCGTCGCGGACAAGGAACGAACAGACATGAATACCTCGCATTTCGGGCGTGTCTTCCAATTCCCCGCCTGCTGCGCGGAATTGGGGACACGCCCCTGGTGTGCTGGACGGTCGACACGGTCCAGCCTGGTCCGCGGACGGCGGGCGCACGACGGGCGTTCGGGGACGATGAAGTAGCCGATCGGATGATTCGATCCGTCGGTCCGCGGGCCTACCATCGGCTCCAGATGACCACTTCACGCTCGCGTCCGACCGCACCGACCTGGGCCGCCGGGATTCTCGGCCGTGCCAACGGGCTCGTGACGCTGCTGCACGCGACCTTGGTCGTTCTCGTCGCGGCGTCCGCGGTGCGGTACCTGTCCGGGCACGGGTTCGGCGACCGGGCGCCCTGGGTGCTCGCCGGAGCCGCGACCCTGCTGGCGACGTACGCCGCGCACCGGGTGCTGCCCAGCCAGGTATGGCTCGCCCTGCTCATCGCGGTCTGGTTCGGCCTGGTCCTGCTGGCGCCGTCGTTCGCCTGGTGTGCTGTGCCGCTGTCCTTCGTGGCGCTGCGCGTGCTGCCGTTCCGGCCGGCCTGTGCGGTGGTCGCCGGCATGGTCGTGACCACGGTGGTCACCTGGACCCGGATGTCGGACCGGCTGGACCCGACGATCGTGCTCGGCCCGGTCTGCGTCGCAGTGCTCGCCGTCGGCGCGTACCGGGCGCTGGAGCGGGACGCGCTCGCCCGGCAGGCGCTGCTGGACGACCTGCACGCAGCTCAGGGTGACCTGGCCGACGCGCAGCACCGGGCCGGCGTACTGGCTGAGCGGACGCGGCTGTCGCGGGAGATCCACGACAGCGTCGCGCAGGGCCTGTCCAGCATCAACCTGCTGCTGCAGGCGGCCGACCGCGAGTGGGACAGCCGCCCGGCCGCGGCGCGCGAGCACGCGGCCCAGGCAGCGGCGACTGCCCGCGACGGCCTGGACGAAGTACGCCGGGTGGTCCGCGACCTCGCACCGGCGGAGCTCGCGTCGGGGCCGGGTGATCCGGCGTTGCCGGCCGTACTGCGGCAAACGTGCGAGCGGCTCGCTGCCCACAGTGCGGTGGAGATCCGCGTGCAGGTCCATGGAACGCCTGTACGCCTCGACCCGGAGATCGAGACCGCCCTGCTGCGCACTGCGCGGGGTGCGCTTGCGAACGTGCTCGAGCACGCCGCCGCAACCACCGCGGTGGTCACGCTCACCTACCAGCCGGACGCTGTCGCGCTCGACGTCCGTGACGACGGTCGCGGTCTGCCCGAGCGCCCGCCGCCTGCCGATCCGGACCGCGGCCGGGGACTGGCCGGCATCCGCAGCCGCCTCCGGGAACTCGGCGGCACGCTGGTCCTGGAGAGCGAGCCGGGGGAGGGTACTGCGCTCGCGGCCTCGGTTCCCTTGGAGCGCTCGTGATCCGGGTGGCGCTGGTCGACGACCATCCGGTGGTCCGGGCCGGGATGCGCGCGCTGGTCGACGGGCAGGACGACCTGACCGTGGTCGGTGAGGCGTCCGACGCGCACAGCGCCGAGCAACTCGTCGCGGCGGTCCGGCCGGACGTCGTCCTGATGGATCTCAACCTCGGTCGTGGTCCCGGCGGCGTCGAGGCCACCGCGCGGCTGCGGGCGCTGCCGGAGCCGCCGCAGGTGCTCGTGCTCACCACCTACGACACCGAGGCGGACATCATGAGCGCGATCGACGCCGGCGCCTCCGGGTACCTGCTGAAGGACGCGCCACCCGACGACCTGTTCCGCGCGATCCGCGGTACCGCCCGGGGCGAGGTGGTCCTGGCCCCGGCGGTCGCGGCCCGGCTGGTGAAGCGGGCCGGCTCTCCCGGGCCGGTGCTGACCGAACGCGAGGTGGAGATCCTCGGCCTGCTCGCCACCGGGCAGTCGAACCGCGAACTGGCCAAACGCCTCTTCGTCAGCGAGGCCACGGTGAAGTCGCACCTGTCGCACATCTACACCAAGCTCGGCGTCGACACCCGCGCCGCCGCCGTCGCCCGCGCGATCGAGCAGCACATCATCCGGCCGTCGGCCCAGTAGTTCGGTGGGTTCGGCGCGGTCGATGCCTACAGCAACTTCTGCTTCAGGTTGTCCACAGCTTTGTCCACTGCTTGGGGGTAACTCGTCGTTGCCGTCAGCGAGAGAAGCGTTCGGGCGCCGGCTTCCGGGTCAACTCGGCTGGATGCCCCGGTAGGACGAGAAGCGTGACCGGTGCGGCCAGTACGGCGACCGCGGCCAGCAGGTTGAGGGTCAGCGGCAGTCCGGCGACGAGGACAGCGGCCGGAGCGACGACGGCGCCGATCACCGTGGCCAAGGCATCCACGGCGAAGAAGAGCGCGCCGACCTGGGCCAGCATCGTGGGCCTGGTGACGCGCTGCACGGTGGTCTCGGTGGTGATGAGCAGGACGCTGCCCGGCAGTCCGATCAGCACAGCGGCGCCGATGGCCCAGGGGACATTCGGTGCGTTCGCCAAGGCGAAGAATGCGGCGGCGGTGGCGAGTTGGGTCGCGGCGATGAGCTCGCGGATGCCCAGCCAGGACAGGGCTTTCACGCTGACAGCGGCGCCGACCAGGTAGCCGACGCCGAGGCCGGAAATCAGGTAGCCGACGGTGTGGCCGGGAGCGTCGAGACGTTCTACGGTCAGGGGAACCAGAAGGGCTGTCAGGCCCGCGTTGGCCGTGAGAAAGATGCCGTTGCCGGTGAGAAGTCCTCGGAGCGGTCTGCTGCGCACGGCGTACCGCAGTCCTTCGAGGGGATGCAGGGCTTGCCGGAGCGCACGGTCCGGACGACGGCGAATCGCAGCAATGGTTGCTGCCGACAACAAGTAGCTGACGATGTCGACGGTCAGGACGAAGGTGATGCCGGGGCCGGCCAGCAGGAGGGCGCCGAGCGGCGGCGCGGCGAGTCTGTTCACGCTGCCGGTGAAGGCGGTCAGCGCGTTCGCCGCGGCCAGTTCGCGACCGGTGCCGACCACCGCCGGGAGCAGTGCTCGTGCCGCCGGGCGGAAGACGGTGCTCGCGACGTTCTCGACCAGGACGGCGAGGTAGATCAGCCAAAGCCGCTCCGGCCGATCCGCGAACAGGATCAGCCCGACCGCAGCGGCACTGACCAGATCGGCGATCCACATCGCGCGAGACAGGTCCCACCGGTCCAGCAGTACGCCGGCCCAGGGGCCAAGGAGCAGAGCCGGCAAGGCTTCGAGCGCGAGAGTCAGCCCGGTCGCGGCGGCAGACCCGGTCAGTTGGAAGACGTGCACGGGGACCGCGACCACCAGCAGCCAGGAACCGGCGCCGGAGACGGCATTGCTCGTCCACAGCAGCCGGAAGTCGCGGTTCGCCCAGACGCTCACCGGCTGGACAGTATCTCCACGGAAGAATCGTGGTCAATACTATTTTGTGAGGATAGTCTGAATCAGGTGGAACTAGGACCAGAGTTCAGAGCACGACGCAAAGCCGCGGGCCGCACGATCGCCTCGGTCGCGGTCGACGCCGGCCTGTCCGTGCCGTACATCGCCAACCTGGAGAACGGCCGCGGCAACCCAACCCTGGCAACCCTCGACCGCCTCGCCACCGCCCTCGGCACCCACCTCCGCGTCGAACTGGAGAACCTCCCCACCCACGCCGACACCACCAACCCTGACACCGCCCCCGCCACCGGCACCGGCACCAACGCTGCAGCCGACGCCTCCGGGGGCGGGGCGTACGCCGCCAACGCGCCAACCGTCGACGAGCCAAGCCACGCGGTCGCCGCGGCCAATAGGGCCAACGCGGACCGGGTGGGCGACGCGGCTACCGCGGGCGGCGCGGGCATTAGGGCCAACGCGGACCGGGTGGGCAACGCGGCTACCGCGGGCGGCGCGGGCAATGGCGCCAACGCCGCAGGCGCGGCCGTCGACGCTGCAAGCGCCGTCGACCCCTGCGCCGCGCTCCTGGCTGCCTCACCTCGTACCGCTCAGGTGATCGACCGCCTGGCCGTCGCGTCGAACCGCCCCCGCTCCGCGATCCAAGGCGATCTCCTGACCACCCTGCAAGCACTAGCCGTAATCCTCCCCACCACTCCTACCCCCACCGACCTCGACCGCCTGCTAGACCTCCTCCTGCTCTCCACCACCTAGCCCCGCTCGCCCACCTCAGCACCCGTCCACCTCGGCACCACCCGGCCCCAGCAAGCACTCCCTCGTGGGTTAACCCTTCAAGTGCAGGGTTGGCCCGCCGGAATGTCGTGGGCCAACCCTGCGTCTGGGTGGTTAACCCACCGGACGCGCGATGGCGCACGGGGGACGCGCTGCGGCATCCGTCCGTACGGCGTCAGGGGGCATGGCTCCGGCCGGGATGGCGGTCTTTCGGGGGTTAACCCTGCAAGTGCAGGGTTGGCCCGCCGGAATGTCGTGGGCCAACCCTGCATTTGGTCGGTTAACCCGCCAGATGCGCGACGGGGTGGCCGGGGACTGGCCTCGGCGTCAGCCAGTACGTGGCCTCGGGTCAGCCTGTACGTGGCCTCGGGTCAGCCCGTACGGCGCGGTGGGTGTCGGGACGGTGCGGGTGCTTGCCGGGTGGCGGCGCGGATAGGGTCGGGGGATGGGGATTGCCGCGCGGATTGCCTCCGCTCAGTTGCAAGGGCTGGTTCGGTCGCGCCGTCAGGTCGTCGCCGGGCCGCTGGTTGGGCTGCTGCACGACGAGGACGTCTGGTTCCTGTCCCGTGCGGTCGCCGCCGAACCGGGTGTGCCGTTCGACCCCGCGGAGGTGCCCTGGGCGCTGGAGACGATTCGCAAGGCGTTCGCCGCCGAGGGCAGGTGGTTGAGTGCGGAGCTGGTCGAGGAAGCGAACCCGGGGCTTGCCTACGTACTGGTCGAGCACGGGATGACGATCGTGTCGCGTCCGCCGCTGCTGGCGGTCGAGCCGGGTGATCTGCTGGTTCCGGAGTTTCCTGCCGGGGTGACTGCGGCGGTGGTGGCGTCGGCCGAGGAGCAGGAGGCGGCGAATGCGATCGCGGGCGACGCGTACGAAACGGACGACGTCGCGAGCCCGTTCCAGCCCGAGCCCGCCGACGGAGGCGCCGTACTGATCCGGATGGATGGCGTACCAGTGGCGACCGCGGCGTGGACCGCGATCGCGGATGGCGTGACCGAGGTGGCGGGCGTCGGGACGCTGCACTCCCATCGTCGGCAGGGTTTGGGCGCACTGGCGACCGCCTACGCGACCCAGCAGGCCTTTGAGGTCGGCGGCGCGACTCTCGCCTGGCTCACGCCCGGAGACGACGGCGCTGACCGCATTTATCGCCGCCTCGGCTACGAGCCGAAGGCCACCGCCGTGCACCTCGGCGACCCCGGCGGCCACCTGGCCGACCTCCGCTGACCCAGCCCGGTGTGGTCCGGAGGACGCCAGCCGGTCGCGACCTGCTCGGCCGGTACGTCGGGGCGGTCGTGAGCGCGCATCGATCCGCCGGCCGGACGCGGCCAAACCGCGGCCGCAACGTGATGGAGACGTCAACCGCCGCGTGCTCGCCGACCATCGGTCCGCGGCTGGAAGTCGAGTACGCCGTCCAGTTCGTCGAGCACCAGAGTGCGCACGATCGTGATGGCGAACTGCTGACGTCTGGTGGGCAGGCGAGCAAGCCGGTCGCAGGACAGGCTCAGTCAGCAGCGACGCCGCTCGCGGTCGCGGAGATCGCGGAGGTCGCTGGGCCAGCTCAGTTGGCGGTGACGCTGCTCGTTGTCGCGGAGACTGCGGAGGTCGCCGACCGGAAAGGCGTGATGTAGACGTCGCGGGAGACCGGGCCGCCGAAGCGGAGCCGGTCGTAGGCGGTGAACTCAGGCTCCAGTGCGTCCAGTTCGTCGACGAGTGACTTCAGTTCGGCCGGATCCGTGGCCGACTTGATCGCCTCGATCAACTGGCCCTTTCGCTGGATGGTCGCCGGGGTCACCGAGTGCAGACACACGTACTGACCGCTCAAGTACGCGCCCCACTCCTCGGTGCCCTCGGCCACATCCGCCCACTGAGCGACGAACCACGCGCGCAGATCCTCGGCCTGGTCGGCCAAGGCGAACAGGTCGGCCGGGACCATCTCGGCGCCGTCCGAGCGGAGGTAACCCGGCATCGGGAGCTTCTCCGCCAGCATCAGTCGCCGGACCTCGTCGGCGTCCCGGCCCTGCTCCGCGCACAGCTCGTCCAGGACCCGGAACTGCCTGGTCACGTAGGCGTCGTCCTCGGCGGTCATCGGGTGGTCGCCGTTGATCTCCAGATACCGCTGCCTGATCGCTTCTCGACTCATCGCCCCACGGTAAACCCGCGACGGTTCGGCACCGGCCGAACGATCGGGCAGCTTGAACCGCCGACCGGCTCCATCTCCACCTCGGGCCAGCGGCGACGAACTGGCGGCCAGGCCGTTCCGCAGGCGTTCCGGCGCGGCAGTACGACGCGGCGACGGTCCTGGCTGGAACAGGACCGTCGCCACGCCGGTGCGCTCAGCGGACGGTGAAGCCGGCCTTGCGGAAGGCGTCGGCGAGGGAACCCTCGTCCATCGGGGTGCCCTGCTTGGCGCCGCCGCGGCCGCCCTGACCACCCGGGCCGCGCCCGCCGCCCTGGCCACCGGGACCCCGACCGCCCTGGCCACCGGGACCGCGGCCCTGGCTGCCCGGTCCACGGCCGCCCGAACCACGTCCGCCGCCTTGACCCTGCCCCGCCGCGCCGCGGCTCTGGCCGCCGCCGGAACGGCCCGAGGTGGGGGCGCCGATCTCGTCGTCCAGCCGCAGCGTCAGCGAGATGCGCTGACGCGGGATGTCGACCTCGAGCACCTTCACCTTGACGATGTCACCGGGCTTGACCACCTCGCGCGGGTCCTTGACGTAGTTCTTCGACAGCGCCGACACGTGCGCCAGGCCGTCCTGGTGCACGCCGATGTCGATGAACGCGCCGAACGCGGCCACGTTGGTGACCTGGCCCTCCAGCCGCATGCCCGGCTTCAGGTCGGCGATCTTGTCGACGCCCTCGGCGAAGGTCGCGGTCTTGAACGCCGGCCGTGGGTCCCGGCCCGGCTTCTCCAGCTCGGCCAGGATGTCGGTGACGGTCGGCAGACCGAAGGTCTCGTCGACGAAGTCGGCCGCCTTGACCGACCGCAGCGCGGCGGTGTTGCCGATCAGGGACTTCAGGTCCGAGCCGGTCTTGTCCAGGATCCGTCGCACCACCGGGTACGCCTCCGGGTGCACGCTGGAGGAGTCCAGCGGGTCGTCGCCGCCGGGGATGCGCAGGAAGCCGGCCGCCTGCTCGAACGCCTTCGGGCCGAGCCGCGGCACCTCCTTGAGCGCCGTCCGGGTGGCGAACGGGCCGTTCTGGTCGCGGTGCTGGACGATGTTCTCGGCCAGGCCCGGGGTGATGCCGGAGACCCGGGTCAGCAGCGGCGCGGACGCCGTGTTCAGGTCGACGCCGACCGCGTTCACACAGTCCTCGACCACTGCGTCGAGCGAGCGGGACAGCGAGTTCTCCGGCAGGTCGTGCTGGTACTGCCCGACGCCGATCGACTTCGGGTCGATCTTCACCAGCTCGGCCAGCGGGTCCTGCAGCCGGCGGGCGATCGAGACCGCGCCGCGCAGCGAGACGTCCATGCCGGGCAGTTCCTGGGAGGCGAACGCGGACGCCGAGTACACCGACGCGCCGGCCTCGGACACCACGGCCTTGGTCAGCTTCAGCTCGGGGTGCTTGGCGATCAGCTCGGCGGCCAGCTTGTCGGTCTCCCGCGACGCCGTACCGTTGCCGATGGCAATCAGGTCGACCTGGTGCGCGGCGCAGAGCGCGGCCAGCTGGGCGATCGACTTGTCCCACTGGTTCTGCGGAACGTGCGGGTAGATGACGCCGGTGGCGACCACCTTGCCGGTCGCGTCGACGACGGCGACCTTGACGCCGGTCCGGAAGCCCGGGTCGAGGCCCATCGTGGCGCGCGTTCCGGCGGGCGCGGCCAGCAGCAGGTCGCGCAGGTTGGCCGCGAAGACCCGGACCGCCTCGTCCTCGGCGGTCTGCCGCAGCCGCATCCGCAGGTCGATGCCCAGGTGCACCAGGATCTTCGTCCGCCAGGCCCAGCGCACCGTCTCCACCAGCCACCGGTCGCCCGGGCGGCCCTGGTTCTCGATGCCGACCTTGCGGGCGATCGTGGTCTCGTACTCCGTCGGCCCGTCCACCTCGACGCCGGCCGGCAGCGGCTCGACGGTCAGCGAGAGCACGTCCTCCTTCTCGCCGCGGAACATCGCCAGGATCCGGTGCGACGGCATCTTGGTGAACGGCTCGTCGAAGTCGAAGTAGTCGGAGAACTTCGCGCCCTCGGTCTCCTTGCCCTCACGGACCTTGGAGGCCAGCCGGCCCTGGCTCCAGAGCCGCTCGCGCAGCTCGCCGATCAGATCGGCGTCCTCGGCGAACCGCTCGACCAGGATCGCCCGGGCGCCGTCCAGCGCGGCCTGCGGGTCGGCGACGCCGGCGTCGGGGTTCACGAAGACGGCGGCCGCGGCCAGCGGCTCGTACGACGGGTCGGCGAGCAGCCCGTCGGCGAGCGGCTCCAGCCCGGCCTCGCGGGCGATCATCGCCTTGGTCCGCCGCTTCGGCTTGAACGGCAGGTAGATGTCCTCCAGCCGCGACTTGGTCTCGGCGGCCAGGATCGAGGCCTTGAGCGCGTCGTCCAGCTTGCCCTGGCTCTCGATCGACTCGAGCACGGTCTGCCGGCGTTCCTCCAGCTCGCGCAGGTAGCGCAACCGCTCCTCGAGCGCGCGCAGCTGCGCGTCGTCGAGCTCTCCGGTGACCTCCTTGCGGTACCGCGCGATGAACGGGACCGTCGAGCCCTCGTCCAGCAGCCCGACGGCCGCCCGGACCTGCCCGACACCCACTTCCAGCTCGTCGGCGATCCGCTGCTCGATCGACTGCAAAACCACTGTGCCGTTCCCCTCTACGTCCAACAAACCGAGGCACCCTGCCGCCGATCGCCCGCGGCCTCGATGCTGCCCACATCCTTCACCATCGAGCCGACGAACGACGACTTCCACCCCTCACCCTGTGGACAACCGCCCCGCCGCTCGGCGTTCCGGTCGGGGTGGTTCTTGCCGTCTTCGTCGTTCCGGGCGAACTTCGGCGTCCGCGCTGAAACACCGCACCGGTCCGCCGTCCGGGATGGACGACGGACCGGCGTACGGCGGTGGGTCAGGCGGCGTCGGGAACCACTTCGGTGTCCGGGGCAGGCTGCGCTGCCGGGCGCATCACCGTGCAGCAGATGACGACCGCGGCGGCGACGATGGCGGCGGCTACGGCGAAGGAGAGGTGGTAGCCGCTGGTCAGGGCGTCCAGGGCGGGCTTGCCGGCCCCGGCCAGGTCTTCGGTGCGGGTGGCGGACAGGGTGGCCAGGACGGCCAGGCCGAGGGCGGCGCCGACCTCGGCGGTGGTGCCGATCAGGCCGGAGGCCAGACCTGCGTCCTCGGGCTCGACGTCGGCCATCGCCAGGCCCATCAGCGCCGGGAAACAGATGCCGCCGCCCAGACCGAGCAGAATGAGGACCGGCAGCACGTGTACGACGTAGTTGCCGCCGACCGGCGCCTGGGTGAACAGCACCAGCCCGATCACGATCAGCACCAGCCCGGCGATCAGCGGCCGCCGGGGACCGAAGCGCGTCACCAGCTGCTCGGAGTACCGGACCGACAGCACGCCCATCACCAGCGTGGTCGGCAGGAACGCCAGCCCGATCTCCAGCGCGTCGTACCCGAGCACCCGCTGCAGGTAGAGCGAGCCGAGGAAGAAGATGCCGAACATGCCCGAGCTGGACAGCGCCTGGACCAGGTTCGCCCCGGTCAGCGTGCGGGAGCGGAAGATGCGCAGCGGGACCAGCGGGGTGGCGGCGGTCGACTCACGCAGGATGAAGCTGCCGAGCAGTGTCAGCGTCAGCAGCGACAGCGCCATCGTGCGGGGCGCGGTCCAGCCGAGCTCGGCGGCCGGGCTGACGATGGTGAACACGCCGACCATCAGCGCCGCGGTGATCAGCACGGCACCCGGTACGTCGGTCCCGCGGCTCATCCCGAGGCCCCTGTCCTTGTCGATCAGCCGGATCGCCAGCCAGGCGGTCGCGATACCGATCGGCAGGTTGATGAAGAAGATCCAGTGCCAGCTGATCGCCTGGGTCAGCACGCCACCGGCGAGCAGACCGATCGAACCGCCCGCGGACGCGACGAACGCGTAGACACCGATCGCCTTGGCCTGCTCGCGCGGCTCCGGGAACAGCGTCACGATCATGCCCAGGATCACCGCGGAGGTCAGCGCGCCGCCGACGCCCTGCAGGAACCGTGCCGCGACCAGCATCTCCTGCGAGCCGGCGAAGCCGCACCAGACCGAGGCCGCCGTGAACACGGCGAGTCCGGCGACGAAGATGTTGCGCCGACCGAGCAGGTCGCCGAGCCGTCCGGCCAGGAGCAGCAGCCCGCCGAACGCGATCAGGTAGGCGTTCACCACCCAGGCCAGGGACGAGCTGGTGAAGCCGAGATCGTCCTGGATCGCGGGCAGCGCCACGTTCACCACGGTCACGTCGAGCACGATCATCAACATGCCCGCGCAGAGTGTGTAGAGCGCGAGCCAGCGGGAACGGCCGCTGCCCTGCGCGGCCGGCGTCGTCGCCAGGGATTCGGTCGTCGCGTACATGCTGGGTCTCCTCGGGTCCGTGGGGTTGCCTACACCCCTACGTCGAACCGGGACCGCTCAGATTGACACGTCGGGAGAACTTTTCTGCGGCCGGTTCGTCGTGGTGCGCGAGATCCAGTACGCGAGCAGCGCCGGCACCAGGCCGGAGCCGATCACGAACAGCGTGGGCAGCCGGCCGACCAGCAGGAACCAGGTGGCCAGGCCGATCACCCCACCGGCGACCGCGAGCGAGCGCCGGAGCAGGAAGAGGTTGGCGGCACGGAACAGGCTGCGCGGCGTCGCGTCCTCCGCGGTGTCCGGCAGGACGGCGAGCGCGCTCAGGTACAGCCCGATGATCATCCCGGTCAGCGGGATCAGCACCGCCAGTGCGAAGATCCGGATCGGGCCGCCGGTCGAGGCCCAGAAGAGCAGGCCGAACGCCAGCGCCACGCCGCCGAAGTACAGGCCCAGGCCGGCCAGCCAGAAGTGCCGGAAGGCCCACCTGAACTCGCCCCAGAACCGGCGCAGCAACGAGGGATGCTCCTGACCGATCGCGTACGGCAACACCCGTTGCAGCGCGAACGCGGCGGGGAACAGCGTGACGATGCCGACGCTCAGCACCAGGAAGGCCAGCTGCAGCATCAGCAGGTCGCCGGCCGTCGAGAGCTTGGACATCACGACGTTGGTCCGGCTCGTTCCCTCGCTCACACCGTCTCCTTCGGTTCGTCGGCGCGGATGATCGTATGATCACGAACAATCACGCACAGATCACTGTGCACCATTCCAGGGGGCCGTCGCGATGCTGGTACCTGAGCGCCACGAGCTGATCCTGCGGAGCCTGCGCCGCCGCGGCCGGCTCCGGGTCGGCGAGCTGGCCGCCGAGCTGGGCGTCTCCGCGATCACAGTACGCCGCGATCTCGCCGAGCTGGACTCCGCCGGACTGCTCCGCAGGGTGCACGGCGGGGCGGTCGGCACCTCCCCCGCCGGCGTCTCCCAAGCCGGGCCCCAGCTCACCGTCGGCCTCGTCGTCCCGAGCTCGACCTTCTACTACACCGACGTGATCCGCGGCGCCGAGGCGATGGCCGACCGGTACGGCGCCCGTCTCGTGCTCGGCGTCTCCGGGTACGACGTGCAGGTCGAGCAGAAGCGGATCGACAAGATCCTCGCCCTCGACGTCGCCGGCCTGCTGATCGCCACCGCGCTCGGCGACGAGCGGGCCGCGGAGGTCGGTCGCCGGCTGGACGACATCGACGTACCGGTCGTGCTGATGGAGCGGGCCTTCGGATTCCCCGACGTGGACCACGAGTACGACCACGTGCGGACCGATCACGCGTACGGCGCGCTGCTCGCGCTGCGGCACCTCGTCTCGCTCGGCCATCGCCGGATCGGGATCAGCCTGGACGCGAGCGCCACCGCGCACTGGCTGCGGCAGGGCGTCGCGCGAGCGGCCGACACCCTCGGCGTCGACCTGTTCGTCTCCCCGGTCGTGCTGCCCGCGCGCGGCGAGGATGCGCACTCGATCGCCCAGCTCGACGCGTTCCTCGCCGAGTGCGAGGCGTACGGGGCCCGGGCCGTGGTGGTGCACTCCGACGAGCATGCGGCCCGGCTGGTCGAGCGCGCGATGGAACGCGGGCTGCGGGTCCCCGACGACCTGGCCGTGATCGCCTACAACGACGAGACCGCCGCGCTGGCCGTGGTACCGCTGACCGCTGTCTGTCCGCCCAAGTTCCAGCTCGGCGAGACCGCGTGTGAGCTGCTACTGCGCCGGCTGCGGGCGGGCAGCGACCGGCGGGGAGTGACGCAGCATCTGAGCCTCTTGCCGGAACTGCGGGTCCGGGAATCCTGCGGAGCGGTCCTCGCTGATCGAATCTGATCATTCGAGCGCCAGGTATTGACGCGGAAAGCCCTTTCCCATACTTTCGCTGCACTCGGTGGTCCGGCCGTCACGCACGGGCGGAGCACACGGCAGCGAAGGAGCCCCCTGTGAGACGTGGTGCTGGACTGGTGGTGCTGGCGGCCGCGGTCGGACTGGCCGCGAGTGCCTGTGGCAACGGGGTGATCGACAAGTCGACGGACGGCGTGCCACCGGCCGAGGCGACCGGGACGTTGCGGGTGCTGATCCCGTCGTTCCCGGCCAGCACGAAGGGCCGCGAGGCGTTCGCCAAGGTCGTGCAAGAGTTCCAGAAGACCTATCCGGCGATGAAGGTCGAGCCGGACTTCGCGACGTACAACAACCTCAACGAGAAGATGTCGACGTCGATCGCCGCCGGCATCTCGTACGACGTGATGGTGACCGGCGTCGGCTGGATCCAGCCCTTCGCGTCGAAGCGGATCTTTCTCGATCTCGCGCAGTACGGCGTGACGCCGGAGGTGATCGAGCAGCGCAGCCTCGAGGCGCTGATCCAGCCGGCCACGTACGACGGCAGGCTGTACGCGTACCCGCTACTCGCCGACGCGCGCGCGGTCGCGTTGCGCAAGAGCGCGTTCCGCGAAGCCGGACTGGACCCGGACCGCCCGCCGGCGTCGCTGGCCGAGCTCGAGGTCGCGGCCGAGAAGCTGACCAAGCGGGACGGCAGCGGCACGATCACCAGGCCGGGGTTCGACTTCCTGGCCGGGGCCAGCAGTTACCGGCAGACCTACACCACGCTGCTCGCCTCGACCGGCACGCCGCTGTACGTCGACGGGGAGCCGAACTACAGCAACGAGAAGGGCCTGGAGACGCTCAACTGGATCAAGTCGATGGTCAACAAGGTCCAGCCCTACGGCCAGCAGAACGCGTCGCAGCAGCCGCTGGTGCTGAGCGGTGAGGCCGCGATGGGCATCGTCGGCGGCGCGGTCGACTGCTCCGACAAGGGCATCGGCCAGAAGAACTGTGACGATCTGCGGTTCTTCCGCTTCGACAGCGGCCAGGAGATCGAGTACGTCGGTGGCGACCTCGCCTCGATCGGGTCGCGCAGCCGGCACAAGGACGCGGCCTGGGCGTTCATCCAGGCGCTCACCCAGCCGAGCACCCTGGACGAGATGGCCAAGCTCAACAAGAAGTTGCCGGCCTACCGGGACGCGATCAACTCGCCGCAGGCGAAGTCGAACCCGCTGAGCGCGTTCGTCGCCGAGGGCCTGCCGCACGCCGTGAACGAGAACAGCCCGCCGACCAACTGGCTGGAGATGCGGGGCAACTTCGACATCCAGCTCACCCAGGCGATCCTCGGTCAGAAGGATCCCGCCAAGGTACTGGCCAACCTGGCAGGACAGTCACGATGAGCGCCACACTGGAACGCCCGACCGCCGTCGCCGAGCCGCGCAAGGTGGCTCCGGGCAAGGACAGCCGCGCGCTGATCCGCAGCCAGGTCCGGGCCGGCTGGGTGCTGCTGGCGCCCGCGCTGGCGCACTCCGCGATCTTCATCGTGATCCCGGTGATCGCCGTGCTGGTGCTCAGCCTCACCGACTACAGCTTCGGCGACTCGTGGTCCTGGGTCGGCCTCGCCAACTACCGCGACCTCGTCCGCGACGTCGACTTCCAGGCGTCCTTGGTCAACACGGTCCTGTACGCCGTGGTGGTGATCCCGATCTCGATGGCGATCTCCCTGCTGATCGCGGTCGGCCTCAACCAGAAGATCCGCGGCCTCGGCTTCTTCCGGACCGCGTTCTACATCCCCACGGTCACCGCGACGGTCGCGATCGCCACCATCTGGCTGTGGATCTACAACCCGGGCTCCGGTCTGGCGAACGGGTTCCTCAGCTTGTTCGGCTTCGCCCCGAACCGCTGGCTGACCGATCCGTCGACCGCGCTCGGCTCGCTGATGGTGGTCGGGATCTGGCAGGGCCTCGGGACCAAGATCATCATCTACCTGGCCGCGCTGCAGGGCGTCTCCCGCAGCCTGCTGGAATCGGCGGACCTGGACGGTGCCGGCCGCTGGCAGCGGTTCGTGCACGTCACCTGGCCGGCCCTCGGCCCGGTGCAGTTCTTCGTGCTGATCACCTCGATCGTCGGCACCTTCCAGGTCTTCGACCTGGTGTACGTGATGACCAGAGGTGGTCCCGGCACCGAGACCCGCGTGCTGGTGCTGGACATCTACCAGAACGCGTTCCAGGACCTGAAACTCGGCTACGCGTCCGCCGAGACCGTGATCATGATGCTGGTGATCGCGCTCTTCATCGGCGCCGGACGCCTGCTCCAGAAGGCGGACTCCCATGACTAGCGTCCCGTTGCCCGCCGCCGCGGCCGGCAAGCCCTCGTCGCTGCGGATCGGCCGGATCCTGCTGTACGCCGCGCTGACGGTCGGCGCGATCCTGATGATCCTGCCGTTCGTGTGGATGGTGCTGACGGCGTTCAAGAACGAGCTGGAGATCGCCAAGTTCTCCTGGTTGCCGGGGGAGTTGCGCTGGCGCAACTTCGTCGAGGCGATGCAGTCCGGGCCGTTCCTGCGCTACTTCCGCAACAGCCTGCTGATCGCGGTCGGTGAGACGGCGTTCACGCTGGCGGTCTGCACGACGGCCGGGTACGCCCTGGCCAAGCTGCCGATCCGCGGCTCGAAGGCGCTGCTCAACTACTTCATCCTGCTGCTGCTGGTGCCGTTCCAGATCATCCTGGTGCCGTTGTTCCTGATCGTGAAGTCGATCCCGCTGTTCGGCGGCAACAACATTCTCGGCCAGGGCGGCATCGGCTGGCTGAACTCCTGGTGGGGCCTCATCATCCCGCTCGGCGCCGCGCCGCTGTTCACGTTCCTGGCCCGGCAGTTCTTCGTGTCGCTGCCGAGCGAGCTGGCGCAGGCGGCCCGGGTGGACGGGCTGGGCGAGTTCGGCATCTTCTGGCGGATCATGACGCCGCTGATCAAGCCGGCCCTGATCACGATCTGCGTGTTCCAGATCGAGGCGGCCTGGAACGGGTTCCTCTGGCCGCTGATGATCACCACGTCGGACTCGCTGCGGCCGTTGCAGCTGGGGCTGGCGATCTTCGCCCAGAACCCGGCGGAGGTGCAGTGGCCGTACCTGATGGCCGGTACGGCGCTGGCGACACTGCCGATGATCGTGATGTTCGTGCTCGCCCAGAAGCGCTTCGTCGAGGGCATGGCGAACGTCGGCATCAAGGGCTGACCGTCCGGAACCGACCGTTCGGAGCTGACCCCGGACAGCCGAAGAGCCGGTCGTCGATCCACCTGATCGACGCCGGCTCTTCGCGGTTGGCTCTCTGGTTCCCCCCGGAGAGTTGCCCCGTGTTCCCCCCCCCTCGTTGCCCCCCTGGCGGGTCCCCGTGTGCAGGTGCTCACCCCGCCCCGGGCGAGCACCTGCTGGGGCCCCTCCATCGAACCGGTGATCCCGAAGAAGCACCGGAGCGTCCACCAAGCCCCCCAGCCAGGCCGCTCGATCCGTTTATCGGGTGCAGGTGAAGTCCGTTACAGCTTTTCTCCACCTTTTTTCGAGAAACTCCGCAGGATTTCTGCGGAATCAGGCATGTGTGCGGGAAATGTCGCAATGCGGAATTTGGTCATTACGCACGGTTACATGCGGCGCGGAGGTCCTTGACGGTTCCGGCGGTTCGCGACGTCCGGATCGGGCACTCGGACAACGATGCGATACCGAGTGCTGACGCTGAACGTGCAGAACGACGTAGGCGACCCACGCCGCTTCCGGCTGATCAACGAAGAGCTCCGCCGGCTTTCCCCGGACCTGGTCGCGTTGCAGGAGGTCTGCTACCCGGCGGGATCCAATGACCAGCTGGCCGAACTGCTCGAGGGCACCGGGCTCACCCATCGGACCCACCAGCGCGACGTCCTGCCCGACCTGCCCGAACTCTTCCGCCACGACGGAACGGCGATCGCCACGCGACACCCGCACCGCGTCGCCGAAGTGCTGGAGCACCGCGGGACCGGCGTACGGGGTGATCCGCACTGGTGGACGTTGGCCGTCACGGTCGACCTGGGGCCAGTGGGCGAGGTGCTCGCCATCACCCCGACCACTCCTTGGCAGCTGGACCACGAGTACGCGCGCGAGCGGCAGGCCTTGGACATCGCCGCCCTCGACGCCCGCCACCGAACCGCCCTGCCCACCGTCCTGGCCGGCGACTTCAACGCGACCCCGGATTCCGCGAGCATCCGCTTCCTCTCCGGCCACCAGTCCCTCGACGGCACCAGCGTCCACTTCCACGACGCCTGGACCACCCGAGGCGAAGGCCCCGGCCACACCTGGACCACCGCGAACCCTCTCGCCCGCGAGGAGATCGCCACCCTGATCGGCCAGTCGCCCCACCACCGCCGCCTGGACTACATCTTCGTCGGCTCCCGTCACGCTCACCCCGACACCCAGGCGACCATCGACACGGTCGACCTCGTCGGCGTCAACCCACCCCTCAGTGACCACTACGGCCTGGTCGCCGACCTGACCTTGCTCTGAGCAACACGCACGCCGTACTGGCGTCAGGTGACGTGGGCGCGTTGACGGCGCGGCGATGCCGCAGCGGAGCGGTGACTCCGCGGATAGGATTCGGCAGGTGCGGCAGCTTACGGACGGCGTGCACCAGCTGTTGGGGAGACCGCCGCATTTCATCAACGCGTACCTGGTCGACGACGTGCTCGTCGACGCCGGTACGCCGGCTGCCGCGCGCCGGATCCTGCGCGAGCTGCGCGACCGGCAGGTCGCCGCCCACGTCGTGACGCACGCGCACCCGGACCACTTCGGTTCGAGTCATGCCGTCTGCGAGGCGCTGGGTATCCCGTTGTGGACCGGCGCAGCGGACGCCGAGGCGATCGAGACGGCGACTCCGGTGGTCGGTCCCGGCCGGATCCCGGCGCTGATGGCGAAGTCCAAGATGCCGCCCGCGCATCCGGTCACCCGCCGGCTGGTCCAGGGTGACCAGGTCGGCAGCTTCACCGTGCTCGACGTACCGGGGCACTCGCCCGGGCACATCGCGCTGTGGCGGGAGGCGGACCGCACGCTGCTGTGCGGTGACGTGTTCTTCCGGCTGCCGCGGTTGTCCGAGCCGTGGAAGTTCCTGACCGTCGACGTCCAGCGGAACTACGACTCGATGCGCCGGCTGGCCGAGCTGCGCCCGGAGCTGGTGCTGTTCGGTCACGGCCGTCCGCTGCGTGATCCCGACCGGCTGGCCCGGGTGGCCGAGGCGCTGCCGGCGTCCAGGACGCGGTTCTGAATGGGCAGCACTCTCGAGCGACCCGGTGAGCTGAGCCGGATCGCGGCGGCCCTCGACGCCGCCGGCCAGGGCAACGGCCGGGTCGTGGTGATCGAGGGCGAGGCGGGCATCGGCAAGACCCGGCTGGTCGGCGAGGCGCGGGCGCTGGCCAAGCAGCGCGGGTTCGTCCGGATGCAGGCGATCGGCGACGAGCTGGAGAGCGCGCTCGCCTGGGGTGTCGTCCGGCAGATGGTCGAGCGGTCGATCGCCCGGTACGCCGGTGAGGTCCGCGCCGCGATTCTCGCCGGGCCCGCCGGCCGCGCGTTGGACGCTCTCGACAAGGCAACTCCGAACGCGGGTGACGCCGAGGTCGCGCGGACGATGCACGCGCTCTGGTGGGTCGCGGTCGATCTGGCCTCGCCCCGTCCGTTGCTGATCAGCGTGGACGACGCCCAGTGGTCCGACCTGCCGTCGCTGCGGTTTCTCTCGTACTTGTCGAAACGCGTCGCCGACCTGCCGATCGCCCTCGTGGTGGCGACCCGTCCGCCGTCCGACCGTCTGGGTCCGCTGGCCGAACTGACCGTCTCGCGCCACGTCGAACGTCTGTTGCCGAGGCCGTTGTCCCGCGAGGCGATCGGCACCCTGACGGCGGAGCACCTCGCGAGCGCCCCCCACCCGGCAGTTGGGACGGGAGAGGCGCCGGCGGAGAAGGTCGTGGATGCGGTCCTGGAGGCCAGTGGCGGCAATCCGTTCCTGGCCGAGTCGTTGCTGGACGAGTTGTCTGTGCTCCACCGGTCGGTGACAGACCCGGCGACAGCAGACGCGGTCCGGGGCCTGGCGTCGAGCGCGGTCAGTCGCACCACGCTGGCCCGGCTGTCTCCGGATGCCCTGGCGCTCGCAAGTGCGGTGGCGATTCTCGGAGCCCGCGCCGACCTCTGGGCGGCCGGGTCGATCGCCGGTCTCGCCGATGCGCCGCTGTCCGCAGCCATCGACGGGCTGGTCGCCGCGAACGTCGTCACCACCAGTTCCGCGCAGGTCAGCTTCCTGCACCCGGTCATCCGCGAGTCGGTTCGCTCGATGCTCGGCCCGATCGAGAAGGCAGCGCTGCATGCCCGGGCCGCCGAGACCCTGTCGGCGGCCGGAGCCCCCGCGGCCCGGGTCGCCGCCCACCTGATCCACACCCCTGCGGACTCGTCTGCGCAGACCGTCGAGGTGCTGTGCGAGGCGGCGGCCTCGTCAGCGGCCGCCGGCGACACCGCGACGGCGATCAGCTACCTGACCCGCGCGCTGGAAGGTGCCCCAGGCAACAGTTCGCTGCAGGGGCAACTGGGTCTCACGCTGCTCCGAGGCGGCGACGCCCCGCAGGCGCGGCACCACCTGCTGGCCGCGGCGGCCGCGAGCGCCGTACCGGAGCGCGCGGCGTTGCTCGCAGCGGCGGCAACCGCCACGTCCCTGATCGACGGCCCACTCGCGGCGGCGAACGAGCTCGTGCACACCTTGGCCGACTGGCCAGGACCGCCCTTCGCCCCGGACCGCCTGACCCTGGAGGCGCGACTGGGCATCCTGCGGTCCTACCTGCCCACCGAACGCAAGAAGGCGTCCGAGCATCTGCGCCGGTTCGCCGACCTGCCCGGCGAGACGCCCGACGAGCGGACACTGCTGGCTCTGCTCGCCCAGCGCGGCCGCTACGAGGTCAGCCCCGCGGCCGACGTGCGGCGTACGGCGGAACGCGCACTGCGGCACGGCGCCCTGTTCAAGGACTCGGCCGGTCACTCGGACACCTTGGTCGGGTGGTTGCTGGCGATGATGTCGCTGGTCGCCGCCGACGGGGTGACCCTGGCCCGCGAGGAGATCGCCGGAGCCCGCGACTGGGTCCGGCGGCACGGCTCGCCGATCGAGTTCGCGATGGTGGCGAACGTCGCCGACTTCGTTGCCTGGCGGTGCGGGGACCTGCCCGCCGTCGAGGCCGACGCGGACGGCGTGCTGGCGGCGGTGGAACCGGAGGACCTGACGCCCCAGGTCGTCGCGCTGCGGGCGACCGCGGTGCACTTCGGCGGGTACGCCGCGCTGGAGCGGGGCGACGTGGCAGCGGCGCAGGCGCTGCTTGCCGACTTCGAGACGCAGTGCCAGGACGCGCCGCGGGTGATCGCGATGATGTGGCTGCACGAGCTGCGGGCCCGGATCGCGCTGGAGCAGGACCATCCGGCGGCCGCGCTCGAGCACGCGTACCGGCTGCGCGACGAGATGGCCGCGGCTGAGCTCGATCCACTGGCCGTGCCCTGGCGTACGCCGGCCGCGTGGGCCCTGCTGCGGCTGGGTTCGGAGGAAGAGGCACGGCAACTCGCCGCCGACCAGCTGGAGCTCGCTCGCCGGTGGGGCGCCGCATCGGATCTCGGTACCGCGCTCCGGCTGACCGCGAAGGTGGACGTCGGCCAGGGTGCCCGCCGGGTGGCGACCCTGGCCGAAGCGGTCGCCGTACTGGAGAAGTCGCCGGCCCAGCTGGAGCTGGCGAAGGCTCTGGTGGAGCTGGGCGAGGCGCTGCGCGTGGTCGGACGTCGTACGGAGGCACGGGAAGCGTTGGCCCGGGGCGGTGAACTGGCGGCGGTCTGCGGGTCTGCCGTGATCAGGCAGCGAGCGGCAGAAGCCCTGCAGGCGTTGGGAGATCGCCCGCGCACACTGATCTCCACCGGCCAGGACTCGCTGACCGCCAGCGAACGCCGGGTCGCCGGACTGGCAGTGAGCGGCCGGACGAACCGGGACATCGCGCACGAGCTCTTCGTCTCGCCGAAGACGGTCGAAAACCACCTCGGCCGGATCTACGTGAAGCTCGGCATCACCGGCCGGCGCGAACTGGCCCGCGCGCTGACGTAGCGGGTTGCCGGCAGCCGAACGTGGCTCCGAGCGGCCCCTCCCTCCAGGGGCCGCTCGGAACCGGGATCCGGCGAGGCTCAGCCGACCGGCGGCGCCGCCTCGAACCAGTTGATCGCCTCGACGTACCCCATCGTCGAGCCCTGGTACTGCTCTCCGAACAGCCGCCAGTAGGTGCGCTGCTTGATCGTCGTCACGCCGTCGTCCGACACCGACTTCACGTTGATCGCGACCCGGTACAGGGTGACCTTCTCGCCCCGGACCTCCGACTGGGTGTCCTTGTAGCCGGGGGTCTTGTGGTCGTCGGCGCGGGCGGGGTCGTGCAGGGTCAGCTCGACCTTGCCGGAGCCGACGTCACCCTTGGCCGCCACCACGGTGACCGCGTGGCCGCCGGTCCGGCTGTGCGTGTTGTCGGCGTTCAGCACGTACCGGCCGTACCAGAGCTGAACCGGTGCCTGCCGCAACCGCTTGGCGATCTCCAGCCCGAACTCCGGGGTGTTGTCGGTCCCGATGCCGCCCCGATTGACCGTCCAGCCGGCCGCCTTGGCCCCGACCGTGGCGGCGTCGAACGCGGCCCGGTTCTCGCCCGTGCTGGACCCGCCACCGTTCGGCCCCATTCCGGCCTTGTAGCCGAGCCAGCCGATCCAGGCGGTCACCTCGTCGTAGTCCTCCGGCTTGCCCGGGTCGTACTCCGTCAGCAGCTGGCCGTTCGGCGTGATCCGCATCGGCAGGCCCTTGTGCTCGCCGAGGTAGTACATCGCGTTGTAGAGCGAGGTCGGCCCGCAGTGGCTGCTGCCTTCCGCGGCCAGGTGGGTGCGGAACTGGTCGGCATCCGTCACGTCGCACAGGTTGACCGCGTACTGCGGGCCGGCGACGTCCTTCTGCTCGGCGCAGAGCGGGGCGATCGGCAGCTCGGCCGGGGCGGCGTACGCGCCGGCGGCCGGGAAGAGCGCGGTGGCGGCGGTGAGGCCGGCGAGAACGGAAAGGCGGTGACGCTTCATGGTGGTGCTACCCCCAAGTGATGATTGTTCGGTGTGGCTCGGTGACACCAACTCTGTCGCTTCCCCGGCCTGAGGGCATGAGGGTCGATCCCTCATCTCTGCGGGTGGGGGTGCTTGGGGGGATCCCTCACCAGGGGTGCGCTTCGGCCCGGCGCTGCCCTACCATGGGCGGGTGACTGCCGGGTCGGCCTCGAGCCAAGGACTAGTTGGGTTCCCGGCCGCGTTCTGAGCGCGGCGAGGGCCGATCGCGGCCCGCCTCTGTGTCGATTTCTCCTGCGTCAATCGAGAATCCGCACAGAAAGTAGCGAATGCTGAACGACTTCACCCAACAGATCATCACCGAGTTCCGTGCCAACCAGGGCCGCGTCGGCGGCCCGTTCGACGGCGCGCGGCTGCTCCTGCTCACCACCACCGGCGCCCGCTCCGGTCGCCCGCACACGGCCGTGCTCGGCTACTACCCCGACACCGAGGACCGCCTGCTGGTCGTGGGTTCGGCCGGTGGTGGCCCGAAGCATCCCGACTGGTTCCACAACCTGCGCGCCGATCCGCGCGTCACCGTGGAGACCGGCGTCTTCACCTACGAGGCGGAAGCCACCGTCCTGCAGGGCGCCGAGCGCGACGAGACCTTCGCCCGCCTCGCCGAGGCGGACCCGGGCTGGGCCGAGTACCAGCGCCGGACCACCCGCACGATCCCGGTCGTCGCCCTCACCCAGGTCGCGGGCGGCCCGCCCAACGCCTCCTCCTTCGGCGAGGCCCTGATCCTCATCCACGCCGCCTTTCGCCGCGAACTCGCCTTGATTCGCAAGGAAGTCGCCACCTCCGCCGCGAGTGGTTCGGTGGGCCTGGGCGCCCAGCTCCGCATCAACTGCCTGACGCTCTGCCGAGGTCTGCACTTCCACCACACCGTCGAGAGCGACGGGCTGTTTCCGAGCCTGCTCGACCGCTATCCCGAGCTCACCGACACGATCTCGGCGCTGCAGGCCGACCACGACAAGATCGCCCTGCTGCTCGAGGAGTTCCAGCTGTTGCTCAGCACCGGCAGCCCGGCGGCGATCCTGCCCGAGATCGACCGCCTGATCGAGGAACTGACCGACCACCTCGACCGGGAGGAAGCCCAGCTGATCCCGCTGATGTGACGCTTCGGCGCCGCGTACGCCGTACTGCGGACGCGGCGCCGGGAGTCCGTCGGCAGGCAACCTATGCACGAAAGGCATACCTGCAGGTCTTGGACGCCGCTCACCTCGGCGAGGTGTGCTTTTCCCATGAACGTTTCCGTCTCCCGAGCCACCGTCCTCCGCGGCGCCGCCGTAGCCGCCGCAGCAGCAGCGATCCCCGGTACGGCGTACGCCGCCCGGCCCGAGCATCCCAACGTCAAGCTCATCCGCGGTTACTACGAGGCCTATGCCGCGGGCGATCTGGCCGCCCTGCGCAACCGCTACTTCGCCCCCGGCATCCGCTGGACGATCCCCGGCCACCACCCGCTCGCCGGCACGAAGGAGGGCGTCGAGGAGGTGCTCGCCTTTTTCGCCCAGCTGGCTCGCGCCGGTTTCCGCGCGGATCCGCTGTTCCTGGCGGCCGACGGTGACTGGGTCGTGGACCTGCACCGCGGCTGGAGCACCACGCCCGAAGGCCTCGACCTCACCTGGGCGCTGGCCTTCCGCATCGCCGACCGCCGCATCGTCGAAGCCGTCAACTACCCGTCGGACCAGCACGCCGCCGACGCGTTCTTCTGGCGTACCTACCCGTTGGCGCCGATCCCCACCCGCTTGCAGCAGTAGCCGCATCGGTGCCTTGCTCCGGGCACAAAAAAGGGAAAGGAGCGCGACGCTCTCTTTCCACTCTCAACTTATAGCGCACCGGGGGGCTTGCCGCAAGACCCAGGTGGTGCCGCAGAATCGTCCGCCTTGACGAAAAACGGACGGATGCGGGGAGTCGCAAGTGCGAGTGTTGTTGTCGACGTACGGGTCGCGCGGTGACGTCGAGCCGGTGGTTGCGCTGGGCGTGCAGCTGCAGGCTCTCGGCGTGGAGGCGGTGGTGTGCGCACCGCCGGACGAGGAGTTCGCGGAGCTGCTGGCGGGGGCCGGCGTACCGCTGGTGCCGGTCGGCCAGTCGGCGCGTGCCCTGACGAAGTCGGCGCCACCGCCGTCCTCCATCCCGGAGCGCGCGGCCGAGCTGATCGCGAGCCAGTTCGCCGTGCTGCCCGCCGCGGCGCAAGGGTGTGACGCGCTGGTGGCGACCGGCATGATCCCGACCGTGGCCGGCGCGCTGTCGATCGCCGAAAAGCTGGGCATCCGGTCGGTCTCGGTGACGTTCCAGCAGCTGACCCTGCCGTCGCCGCACCACCGGCCGCTGGCCTACGCGGGCCGGTCGTTCCCGCCGGACGTGACCGACAACCAGGCGCTGTGGGACCTGGATGCCGAGAGCAACAACGTGCTGTTCGGCGAGGCGCTGAACGGCAACCGGGCGTCGATCGGCCTGCCCCCGGTGCCGAACGTGCGCGACTACGTCGTCGGCGACCGCCCGTGGCTGGCGTCCGACCCGGTGCTCGACCCGTGGCTGGAGCCGGCCGACCTCGACGTCGTACAGACCGGTGCGTGGATCCTGCCCGACGAGCGCCCGCTGCCGGACGACCTGGAGGACTTCCTGGGAGCCGGCGGCCCACCGGTGTTCGTCGGTTTCGGCAGCATGCCGCTGCACGCGGCGACGGACGCGGCGCGGGTCGCGATCGAGGCGGTCCGGGCCCAGGGCCGTCGCGTGATCATCCGGCGTGGCTGGGCCGACCTGGGCCTGATCGACGACCAGGACGACTGCTTCGCCGTCGGCGAGATCAACCAGCAGCAGTTGTTCACCCGGGTGGCGGCCGTCGTGCACCACGGTGGTGCCGGCACCACGACCACGGCCACCCGCGCCGGTACGCCGCAGGTGGTGGTGCCCCAGGCGGCGGATCAGCCGTACTGGGCCGGCCGGGTGGCCGACCTCGGCATCGGTGTGGCCCACGACGGCCCGATCCCGACCGTCGAGTCGCTCTCGGTCGCGCTCGAGACGGCCCTGACTCCCGAGACCGGCGCACGAGCGACCACCGTGGCCGCCTCCGTCCGTACCGACGGGGCCGCCGTGGCCGCGCGCTACCTGGTCGAGCTGATCAACGGGACATCGGACGATCGCCGGGCTCTGGCCTCGGATTGGAGGTCCTGACGTGGCTTCCGTCTCCAGCAGCGCGTTCGCCCTTCCCGGCAACCTGGCCGCCAAGGCCGACCCGAGGCTGATCGCCGCCGACGAGCAGCACTTCGCGGCCATCGCGACCAGCCTCGAGCAGTCGATCGCCGACCTGTCCGACCGCCTCGACGCCGCCCGCAAGACGCCCGGCGGCGCCGGCCAGGAGGCGCTCGACCGGGACCTGGAAATCCATCGCCTGACCGCCCGCCTGCGGACCCTTCGGCGTTTCGGTCTCGACCTGTGTCTCGGGCACATGGTCGGCGCGGACGACCCCGACCCCGTGTACGTCGGCCGCCTCGGCCTGACCGACAGCGACGGCCGCCGGCTGCTGATCGACTGGCGCTCCCCAGCGGCCGAGCCGTTCTTCGGAGCGACGCACGCCAACCCGATGGGGCTGGCCAGCCGTCGCCGGTACCGCTGGACCCGCGGCCGGATCAGCGACTACTGGGACGAGGTGTTCAGCTCGGATGGGTTCGAAGGGCACGCCGCCGCGCTCGACGACCAGTCCGCGTTCATCGCCAGCCTGGGCAGCAACCGGTCGGACCGGATGCGCGACGTCCTGGGCACCATCCAGGCCGACCAGGACGCGATCATCCGGGCGGGATCCCGCGGCGCCCTCGTCGTCGACGGCGGTCCCGGCACGGGCAAGACCGTCGTCGCCCTGCACCGCACCGCGTACCTGCTGTACTCCGACCCGCGCCTCGGGCACAGCCGGGGCGGCGTGCTGTTCGTCGGGCCGCACCAGCCGTACCTGGCCTACGTCTCCGACGTACTGCCCAGCCTCGGCGAGGAAGGCGTACAGATCTGCACCCTGCGCGACCTGCTGCCCGAGGGAGCCTCCGCGCCGGCCGAGGCGGACCCGGAGGTCGCCCGGCTGAAGTCGTCCGCGGACATGGTGGCGGCGATCGAACCGGCGGTCCGGCTGTACGAGGAACCGCCGACGAAGCCGATGACGGTCGAGACCCACTGGTCCGACATCTGGCTCACCGCCGCCGACTGGGCCGAGGCGTTCGGATCGGCCGACCCCAGTACGCCGCACAACGAGGCGCGCGACCAGGTCCTGGAGGAACTGCTCACGATCCTGATGGACAAGCACGCCGACGAGTACGAGGACGACGACGTCTCGCCCGAGATGCTGCGCAGGTCCCTGCTGGGCAACGAGGACCTGATGGACGCCTTCGGCAAGGCCTGGCCGCTGATCGACCCGACCGACCTGGTCGGAGATCTGTGGTCCGTGCCTGCCTACCTGCGAATGTGCGCCCCCTGGCTCACCCCCGACGAGGTGCGCACGCTGCAGCGGAGCGATCCCCAGGCGTGGACCGTCGCCGACCTCCCGCTCCTGGACGCGGCCCGGCAGCGCCTCGGTGACCCGGAGGCGTCCCGTCGCAAGCGTCGCCAAGCGGCCGCCGCCGCGGTCGAACGCGAGCGGATGGCCGACGTCATCGACCACATCATCGAGGCCGACGACGACAACGAAGGCTGGGTGCCGATGCTGCGCGGCAAGGACATCCAGGAGTCGTTGATCGACGTTGCCGCCCTTCCGGCCGCCGACCCGGACCTGCTGGCCGGGCCGTTCGCGCACATCGTGGTCGACGAGGCTCAGGAACTGACCGACGCCGAGTGGCAGATGCTGCTGCTTCGCTGCCCCTCCCGGAGCTTCACCATCGTCGGCGACCGAGCCCAGGCCCGCCACGGCTTCACCGAGTCCTGGCAGGAACGCCTCGAACGAGTAGGCCTGGACCGCGTGAATTTGGCCTCGCTCAGCATCAACTACCGCACCCCGGCGGAGGTCATGACCGAGGCCGAGCCTGTCATCCGCGCCGTCCTCCCGGACGCCAACGTCCCCACTTCCATCCGCACCAGCGGGATCCCGGTCAGCCACGGTGCTGTCGCCGACCTGGATGCCATCCTCGCCGGCTGGCAGGCCGAGCACCCGGAGGGCGTCGCCTGCATCATCGCCACCGAACCGATCGGCCACCCGTCCGGTCCGCGCGTTCGCACGCTCACCCCTGAACTGTCCAAGGGACTCGAGTTCGACCTCGTCGTGCTCGTCGACCCGGAATCGTTCGGCGATGGCATCGAGGGTGCGGTGGATCGCTACGTGGCGATGACCCGGGCCACTCAGCGGTTGGTCATCCTCAACTCCTGATCCACTGCGCACAGTGAAGGCGCGCGGGCGGGGCGGGCCGGAGTCAAGCTCGCTCCACCCGCTACAGGCTGCGCACTTCCGCGGGCCGCTGCTCGCCGGCGGACCACGGTTCGCTGACCGAACGCAGCAGCCGGTCGATCGCCGAGACGTCCCCGACGACGGTGGCGCTGCCGTCGTCGCGGGCGGTCGGCAGCGTGGCCGGATCGGTCAGCAGTGCGCTGAACGTCTTGGGGTCGGCACGCAGTGAGGCGGCAGCGGTCGCGGGCTCGCCGGGCTCCACCGCGACCCGCCCGGACGCCATCCGGACCGTCCACACCCGACCGTCGAGCTCGAGGCGACACGTCGTCGGTTCCGCGGCGGGGTCGGGACGGGCGGCACCGCGGAGGAAGATCAGTACGGAGCTGGCGCTGAGAGCTGCCGGCGCCGGGGGCTCCGGGGCGTCGATTCCCCACTCGCCCAGCGCTGCCAGCATCGGCTCGAGCTTCCGCCCCCACTCGGTCAGTTCGTAGGCCTGCGCGCGTTCGGTCGCGGCCGGCCTCCGGCGGATCACGCCGCGGTGCTCGAGCTCGCGGAGCCGGTCGGCCAGCAGGTTCGAGCTGATGTTGGGCAGCGCATGCCGGAGTTCCGAAAACCGCTGCGGCTCCAGCAGCAGCTCGCGGACGACCAGCAAGGCCCACCGCTCCCCGACGACGTCGAGAGCCCGGGCGATCCCGCAGGAGTCCCGATAGCTGCGGCTCGTTGGCATGTGCACTCTCCTCGTCCCGTTCACTGCGGAACCACCATAACATTCAGTTGTTCTTTACAATGATCAGTAGTTGCTTTTAACAACTCCCTCCGCTTACCGTGGAGCCGTGTGGTCCGCGGCACGGCGATGAGGGGTGGAACCGAATGCGGCAGACAAGTACTCGGTCAGGCGCGCTGAGCCGAAGCGGGACGAACCTCGCTTTGGCCTCGCTGTTCGTCGGCATGTTCGTGCTGGGCAGCGGCGAACTGCTCGTGGTGGGACTGCTGCACCTGATCGCGGTGGATCTCCAGGTCTCCATCCCCGCGGCCGGCGTCCTGGTGACGGCCTATGCGCTGGGTCTGGCCGCCGGTGGTCCGGTCCTGACCGCGCTCACCATCAAGGTGAACAAGCGGACGATCCTGATCGGCGCGATCGCTCTGGTCGTCGTGCTCACCCTGATCCCGGTGCTGACCGGCAGCTTCGGCCTGTTCGTCGCGGTCCGAGCCGCGATCGGAGCGCTGCACGGCCTGTTCGTCGCCGTCGGTTTCGTCCTGGCCATGTCGATCGTCCCGCCGGAGCGCATGGGGCGGGCGATCTCGGTGGTCGTCTCCGGTCTCTTCGTGTCGACCGCACTGGGGGTGCCGCTGGGCACGCTGGTAGGCCAACTGCTGGGTTGGCGCGGCTCGTTCACCGCGGTCGCCGTACTGGGGGTGGTGGCCTTGGTCGCCACGCTGATGCTGATTCCGTCCATGCCCAGCTCGGGCGGCGGCGCGGCCAGCCAGGCCAGGTACGCGTTCGCGCCGCGGGTGCTCGCCGCACTGGTCGTGAACGTCGTCGCGTTCGCCGCCGTCTTCTCGGCCCTCACGTACATCGTGCCGTTCCTGCAGGACGTGACAGGGATCTCCGGCGCGCTGATCAGCCTGTTCCTGCTGGCCTACGGGGCCGCCACCGCGACGGGCTCGTTCGCCGGCGGCCGGTTCGCCGACCAGGACGCGGCGCGGACCTTGATCGTCGGCGCCATCGGGGTGGCGGCCTCCCTGCTGGTGCTCTACCTCGCCGGCTCGATCGCCGTACTGGTGGCGCTCGCGCTGCTGACCTTCGGCTTGTTCGCCATGGGCATGGTGCCCTCGATGCAGTACCGCGTGGTGAGCCTGGCCGGCCCCGGCGGACAGCTCGCGTCCTCGCTCCCGGCCTCCGCCGCCAACGTCGGCATCGCGTTCGGCGCGTACGCCGGGGGCGTGGCGATCGGCGCCTTCACCGCCTCGGCCGCGGTGATCACCGGTCTGGTCATCGCCGTCGTCGCCATCCCGATCGCCTGGGCCGCCAGCTTCCTGAAACCGCCGACGACCGCAACAGCTCTGACTTCCGACCCTGCCTGATCAACCACCACCCGGAGGAACCACATGACTGGCTTGCTGCTCGAGAACAAGAACGCCGTGATCTACGGGGGCGCGGGTGCCATCGGCAGCGCCGTCGCCCGGGTCTTCGCCCGGGAGGGCGCGAAGGTCTTTCTCGCCGGACGGACCCAGGACAAGCTCGACGCCGTGGCCGGCGACATCGCTGCCGCCGGCGGAACGGTCGAAACCGCGCAGGTCGACGTCTTCGACCAGGAGGCGGTCGAGAAGCACGCGAGCGCGGTCGCGGCGTCAGCCGGCGGCATCGACATCGCTCTCAACGCCGTCAGCGTCATGCACGACCAGGGAACCGTGCTGGCCGACCTCTCGGTGGAGGAGTTCATGCGGCCGATCGACGGCTTCCTGCGCACGCTGTTCATCACCACCAAGGCGGTGGCGCAGCACATGGGCAGCGACCGTCCCGGCGTCATCCTCACGCTGTCCGAGCCCGGCGCCAAACTCGCCATCGGCGGCATCCTGGGCCACGGCGTGAGCGCGGCCGGCAAGGAGGCGTTCGCCCGGCTCCTGGCCGCGGAGCTGGCGCCCGCCAACGTCCGTGTCGTCAACCTCCGTCCCCACGCGATCGCCGATGCGCCGGCCGCGGGCTCGTACACCAAGGACCTGTTCCAGCCGTCCGCGGCAGCCTCCGGGCAGTCGGTCCAGGAGTTCCTCGACGGCGGACTGGCGCAGGGCACACTGCTGAAGAGGCTGCCCACGCTCGCCGAGATCGCGGAGACCGCCGCCTTCCTGGCATCGGACCGCGCCGGCGTGATGACCGGCACGGTCGCCAACCTGTCCGGGGGCGCTCTGGTCGACTGAGCCTCCTCGTCCGCCCGGACCGGTGACGCCGGGGTGACGCCGGGGTGACGCCGGCTCTTGGTTGCCTGAGGACATCAAAAGTTTCCAGGTCCACAGAGGAGTCAGCATGAGGAAGACTGCGATGTTGGGTGTTGCGGCGGTCGGGACGATGGTTGTGCAACTGACCGGAGTGGGTTCCGCCTTCGCGGCGCCGGCCGCGGACCCGGCGCCCGTGACCAGCAAGAGTGCCGTGAGCGCCGCCGACGACGGCTACTGGTGCGAGCAGAGCGGCATCAACACGGAGAACGTCGTCGCCACCTGCTACAACCAGACCGATCAGGCGAGGTACGCGCACTTCCACGTCGACTGCTGGGGACTGGGCGACAACGATGCCGACCAGACCAAGTGGGTCGGCCCGTGGGGTTCGGTCAGCTTCGCCCACTACTGCTGGTCGCACGCCCAGAGCATCGAGGCGTACTTCCAGTAAGAGGCGTACTTTCAGTAAGTAGCCGGCGACCGGGTGGCCAGGGGCAGCACGTTCCTGGCCGCCCGGTCGCGTGCGGTTGGCGGGCCGTCGTGATGCGCCAGCTCCACCGCGTACGCCCGGACAAGGTCGTGGAACTCGAACCGCCGGCCATCGACCCGGCTGAGGAGATGCTGGTCCGCGAGAGACTCCAGCACCGGCACCGCGTCGTACGGGGTGGTGCCGAGGAGGGCAGCCGCAGCCGGCAGGCCGAACTGAGAGCCGAGATGCCGGCCGAGGACCCGGAACGCTTGCGCGGCGCGAGGTCCGAGCGCTTGGTACGACCGGGCGAACACTGCCCGCAGGTCCCCGCTCTCGTCACCGACTGCCAGCGCTGCGAGGGGGTGGTGCCGGGTGCGCAGCTCGTCGATGAGCGCCGTGATCTGCGCTTCGGGTGCCGACCCGGAGCGCTCGGCGGCGATCGACAGTGCCAGCGGTACATGGCCGCAGAGGTTCGCCAGCTCGGCGAGGAGATTGTCACCGACGTCCTGAGTCGCGAGCCGGGCCCGCAGCAGGGCCTTCGACTCCGCGGAGGTCAGTTCGTCGAGCGCGATCCGGTCCGCACCTTCCCGAACGGCGAGTCCGTGGAGCTCGTTGCGACTGGTCACCACGGAGAGCGATCCCGGGCCCGGGATCAACGGCCGGACCTGGTCGGCGTTCAGAGCGTTGTCCAGCACGAGCAGGGCCTGACGGTCCGCCAGCATCGTCCGGAGCATCGAGCTGCGTGCCTCGACGTCGTCAGGTATCTGCGCCTCGGGGAGTCCCACTCCGACCAGGAGGCTGTGCAGCGCGGACGCTGGATCGACAGGCTCGCCCGGCCCGTACCCCTGCAAGTCGATGAACAGCTGACCATCGGGGAATCGCTCGCGCACGCTGTGCACCCAGTGCAGCGCCAGCGCGGTCTTGCCGATACCGCCGAGCCCGTGCAGCACGATCATCTCGGGCTCCGCCGGCTCATCGGCCGCGCTGTCGAACAGTTCGTCCATCACTCGCAGCTCCCGCCCGCGCCCGACGAACACCCCGCGCGCCGCCGGAAGCTGCCGCGGTACTGCGGCCGGCGGGTGGTCCGGGGCTGGCGTGTTGTCCTCCGCTGCAGCCGAGGAACCGCTGTCCGGTGCTGGGGCGGGCTGCCCGCTGTGAAGCAGTTCGGAGTACTGGCGCTTCAGTTCGGGACCTGGGTCGACGCCGAGTTGATCGGCGAGCAGGACCCGGACCTCCTCGTAGCAAGCAAGAGCCTCCGCTTGCCGACCGCTGAGGCGAAGGGCCAGCAGCAGCCGCGACCACAGTGCCTCTCGCAGCGGGTACCGCGCGGTGACCTCGCGCAACTCGGCGACCGCTGCGTCATGCCGGCCCGCTGCGAGGTCGAGGTCGACCCAGTGCTCGCGCGCACTCACGTACAACTCGACCATCCGGGTCGACTCGACCTCGTCCAGCCACTGCGACCCGACGCCTTCGAACGGCGCTCCCCGCCAGAGCTGCAACGCCTCCGCCAGCAACCGCCGCTGCCCACCCGGATCCGGCTCCAGCGGGACAGCAGCGAGCAACTCGCCGAATCGCACTGCGTCCACCTGGGCCGGCCGGACGTCCAGAAGGTACCCACCACCGGGCTCGGTGCGAATCCGAGAACGACCCAGCAGACGACGCAACCGCACAATGTGCGTCTGCACGCTCTTCCGCACGTTGACGGGCAGATCTTCACCCCACACCGCCCGAGCCAGCCGCCCGTTCGACACAGCCCGCCCCGGCTCCATCGCCAACATGGCGAGCACCGCCTGAAGCCGCCCGGCGGGGATGGCCAGGTCGTGACCGCCCAGCCGCACTCGCAACGGCCCGAGCAGTGCGATCTCAAGCTCCTCGGTCGGACCTCCTGGCTCGCCAAGCCCGCCGGTGCTGCGGCTGTACGCCATCGCAGCCCCTTCCCGAACGCGGAGCAGCGGAGCCGGGCGATCTGCTGCCTCCCCAGCACCCTCCAAGCGGGCGCTGCTTTCCGCAATCAGTTGCACCTGCCTCGAAGTGAGCCAGCGCGACGCAACCAGAAACCGGCCCGGTCGCTGATGCGCCCGGGCCGGTTCCACTGCGGTCTCTGCGGAGGGCCGGATGGTGCTCCGACCAGATGGAAGCTGGTCGATCGGCCGCTCGAAGAGTGGCGGAGGATACGAGATTCGAACTCGTGAGGGGTTGCCCCCAACACGCTTTCCAAGACCGCGAGTCGACGTTCGGGGCGGTACGCGGCCTAGTCTCAGCGCCGCGGCCGCGGAGTCGCGGACGGCGGCGAACGGCATTGAACCGTCGTGGATGAGACCCACTTTGAGACCCTGGCCAGCCCACAACTGTGCCCCCATCGGACGCCGGTCTGGCACCGCGACCGCATGCGACACCAAATCCCGCGCAGGACTGGACCGGTACTGGCAGAATCTCCCCCGGTAACAGGGTGTGTTTGCCAGGGGAGGAATCATGGTCTACTCGCAGTTCCCGATCGACGAGGTGTCGGTAAGCGATCTGCGGCTCGATGTCAGCAACTACCGGTTCCCGATAGATCAGCCCAGCGAGCACGCCGCCATGAACTACCTGTTCGCCGCTTCCGATGTGATGGAAGTTGTACGGCTCATTCTGCCGGACGGTTACGTTGATAACGAGTTGCCTCTAGTCGTTGAGGAGGACGGCGGGTTCGTCATTCTCGAGGGCAATCGGCGCTTGTCCGCCCTCAGAGCGCTACTCGACCCGTCGCTCGTTCCGTCTCACCAGACAGAGATCGAGCATCTGCTGCGACGCTATCCGCTTGAGGCAGCCGACCTGCCGGAGAAGATCCGCGTCATGCGATTCCCGGATAGGGAGGCCGCTGCTCCAGTTCTGGCGCGATTGCATATCGGGGAAAACAAGCGACGGTGGAATCTCGACGAACAAGCCAAATTTGTCTTCGCTCAACTGACCGACGGCATCACGGTCAGGGCGCTGAAGGAGCAGTTGCCCGCGATCAAGGATGTTGTGCGTCTGATCCGTATGGGAAACGTCAGGCAGATGTTGGGCGAGATCTCCTTCGGAGATCCCGCATTGGAGGAGTATGCCGTCAGTAGCAAGTTGCCGATGTCGGCGTTCGAGTACGCCTACCGCAACTCGGCGATTCAATCCGCGATCGGCATCGCTTTCGACGACGAAGGCAACCTGACGAGTCGTCCGTCGACGGACGCCCACGTAGCAGCTCTCGCTCGGTTGCTACGTGGCTTCAAGGCTGGTGAACTCAACACCCGCCGCGGTCTGAAGGTGGGCACGGATGATTTCCGCAGACTCATCGATGAGATGCGCGGGACTTCAGCCCAGGCGCAAGACGAGCCTCCCGCCGCCGCGGCGACTTCGGATGCCTCCAATGCCGGCGATGCGGGGTCAGGTGGTACTCGACCGGGCGGATCAGGACCAGCCGCGGCGCCGGGTCGTCCGTCGGGCGAGCCAGGCTCTGCTGCTGCAGCTGGGGACCAGACCTCACGTCGCGGCCCAAACAGCCCCGAGACAAAGAAGACGCTCGACTTTGCCGGTATCGACGAGGAACCCCTACCGCTGCCGCTGAAACATCGCGTCCGAGAGTTGCGCCGGATCGAAGTTGCGCAGTTCCCCGCCGCCGCGGCGATGCTCATGAGGTCAGTACTTGAATCCGCGATCAAGGAGCACTACGGAGTCAAGGGCGGCCCGGCAGCCACCGGCATGCTCAGTGATGTCATGGTCAGGATCACCAGCGACTACAACCAGGACAAGCAGTTTGCTAACGCGATCTCGACGATCAACAGGAAGGGTAGAGGCGCAAGCACGGTGCCGGGATCCGGCGAATGGTTCAACATGGTGTCTCACAGCGTCAACATCGACGTGAACGGGCGGCAGGTGCACGAGGCCTGGCGCGTTGTCTTTCCTTTGGTCAGGTTCCTATTGAAGCGTCCGTAGTCGCCAGCTCCGTTTGCCGGATAACGTCAGCTACATAGCGCGAGGCGATCATTAGTTCATCTGCCTGTCCTGGATGCCTTGCGGAGTAATTCAGCGCGTAACGCCGCTGGAAACTCTTGGCATATAGCCTTTCAATGAGTGGTGAGGTGTCATACGTCATTAGCCAATGAGCGCCTTTGATGCCGTTGACAACCTTCGCAAGAGCCGTATGGTCGCGGTGTTCGAATGAGTTGAGGTACAACTGCGATCCTGCTTTAACGTATGGCGGATCGATATACATAAATGCGTTCGTGTCATTTGCATGGGCAAGGATTACTGCGCGCCCGTCCGTATTGCTGACTGTGATCTTGTCTGAGAGCCTACCGATCGCGCTTATTCGTTCTGACAGAGTGGATCTGTTAAAACGAGCGTCGATCTTGTAGGTACCGGTTTGCGCAAGGCCGCCAATAACGCCGCCGCGGAGTACGCCGGAGCGGTTGGTGCGATTCAGGTAGAAGAACGCAAATCCAAGTGCGAGGAGGTCTGACTCGTCGGCCGCACGGTAGATCTCACGCTGGGCTGACCATTCATCGATCGTCAAGGGGGTGGTCTCGACGAGTTCGACGAAGGCCTCGTTCTTGTGGACGACGCTATGCCAGAAAGCGTGCACGGCTGGATCTAGATCGTTGATGACGAGATGGTCGACGAGTTCGTTCCGTAGGAGTGCGATCCCCGCGCCCGCCCCGCCAGCATACGGTTCGACGTAACAGGGAGTGGGGAGCGCCAGGGCTGCAATCACATCCGCGAACAGGCCCGCGAGCGCGGACTTACCCCCCGGATACCTGAGCGGAGACAGCGTTCCGTATCGCCGCGACGCTACGACCTTCACTCGCTCCACTTACGATCCTCTCGTCCACCGCACTGCCCCGGGCAGTCAGTATTTCGTATAAGTAGCGCCTGGTCACCCACTGTCTCTGAGTGAGTCCGAGTCAAGTAAAGGTGCGCTATCAGCGAATCGCTGCTGCGATAGCGAACATCGAGTCGACGACCGCGGATGCGCCGGAGTGTGTCAACGCTTCCGACTTGCCGGGCTTGTTGGCGTACCCGATGATGCGGGTTCCGGCCGCCCGCCCGGCCTCCATGTCACTAGCCTGATCACCAATGAAGACACAAGCTGCCGTACGGATGCCAAGGGCAACCGTCGCGCGATCGAGTAGGTGTGGGCTGGGCTTCATCAAAGTCGGGTCCGAGGGGTCGCGGCCCTCAACATGCGCTACTCGGTCGGCTAGGCCGGTGCGGACGAGGTAGCGCACGACGGCTTCGGTGTAGTTGTTGCTCACGATCGCTACCAGCTTGCCGCTGCTCTTGCAGGCGGCCAGCGACTCAGCTGCGCCCGGAGTGGGCCGCGCAGTTTCCACCGCCTTTATCTCGGCTTCCTGCAAGGCCCGCTCAAGCCGGGTCGCGAGCCGCTGATCGGTGGCGGCCGCTAGCAGCAACTCGTGAGGACCGGCAGGCTTTCGCAGTGCCTCGTCAAGGTCGTGCGGAAGCGTGCCGGCCAACTCACGAAGCTCGGCCGTGATGCGCTGGGCGGGGTATCCGTCGAACACGGAGCAGATCGGTCCGTCGAAGTCGAAAAGGACTGCGTCAGCTGAGTCGAATAGCTGTCGGAGTGGATCGGTTGTCACAGTTCGCGGACCTGCCCGAGTGTGCCCCACAGGCTTTCGAACCACCGGCGCGCCTGCTCGACATACTGCGACCCCGTGGCCTGGTCATTGTCGCTGGTCGAGTGGTGGAAAAGCACCGTGTCTTTGCCGACTGCATCGAAGATTGAGACGTGCTCGCCCTCGATCTCGACCTCCCGCTCTACGACTGGATAGAACCCGAAGAAGATCTCTTCATCGTTCAACGCGTAGAGCTTGAACATCATCGGCAGCCCAACCACCACACGCGCCTCGACTTCGGTTTTCGGGACGAGCCCCAACTCTCCGAGTTCGCGGACGGATTGGATGATCTCTCCTGCCGACCGGTGCGCAATTCCTGCGACCCGTGCACGTACTCGGGGATCGTCACCAGGAGTTTCCCCGGCGCGAGACGGTACGGCGATCGGTTGGTTCAGATCCGGTAGAAGCATGCGTATTGTGATCGATTGCGGAGTGAGGCGACCGCGTCTAATGCGGTCGATTGGCTCCTCAAGCGCACCGAGCAGCGTTTCGCCAGTCAACCCGGCGAAGTCGATGCGCACCTCGTCCTGTTCGAACGCCTTCTCGATGTGCGGGCGGAGGCCGACCGCCTGGTCGGCCTGCTCGCGGACGTACACGCCGCTTCCGACACGGGACACGATCAAGCCTTCGTCGCGCAAGATTCGTAGAGCCTGCTGGATGGTCATCCGGGCAACGCCGTACTGCGTCGCTAGCTCGTTCTGAGACGGGAGCTTTTCGCCCGCCTTCACCTTCTTCGTGAGGATCGCCGCGCGTAGAGCGTTGGCGACCTGCTTGAACGGCGGTCGCGGGTCAGACGGATCTAGCTGCTGCTCCATGCTCGCAAGCTTACTAGCTGACTAGGCAGGCTAGGGCAATCCTGTCCAAATGCTTGACCTGGCTAGCCAGCCTATGTAGCTTTCTGCCTACGAGAATCTGGCTAGGCAGGCTAGTCGCCTAGTCAGGTGGCGTCTCGGCGGTGGCACCCGCCGAGACGCCTGGGCCGTACTAGCCGTCTGAACAGGAGCACAACCCATGAGCATCATCCACCTGTCGGCCGTCAGTGGCGAGGAACCGACCGCTGCTGACCTGGCCGGTATTGAGGCGGAATGGCCGCTGATCGCGGCTGAGCTGGATCTGTTAGACGCGCAGATCGCGTTCATCAACGCCGGTCCGCATGCGTCGGAGCTGGAGACGCGGCGGATCCGCCGCGCTGAGCGTCGCGTGCTGGAGGTGGGCCGGGAGTTGGCCGACCGCGTACCGGAGACGGAGGGCGCGGCATGACCGCGCAGGCCGTCGAGATGCCCCTCCCGGATCTCACCCGGGTGGATCTGGGCTGGTGGAAGGTCGCGGGTTACGACCTGGTGCAGGTTGTCTCGCCCCGTACAGCGCTGGGTACGGCGTGGATCGTGTGGCGCGGCGACCACGTCTTGCACACCACCGACACGCTGCCGCACGCGGGTCAGTGGGTCATGACGCAGGTCGGAGGTGGCGTGCGATGAGCACCCTCACAAAGGCCCCGAGCACCGCGCCAGCGGTGGCCAAGTCCAACGGCGTTGAGCGGTTGCGGACGGCGGCTGCTGAAGCGTCGCAGGTGCGTGCGCTGTCGACTCATCCGGACGTGGTGGCGCTGCGGGTGGAGTCGGTACGTACGCAGGTTGACCGCTGCATGTGGGTCGGCATCGTGCTGGGTCTGGCGTTCACGATGGTCAACGTGCAGGCGTTCGCCGCGCAGGGTGCTGCGCTGTGGTCGCTGCCGTGGTTCGCCGCGTGGCTGCTGGACCCGATGGTGTCGCTGGTGCTGATCGCGGTTCTACGGGCCGAGCAGATCACCGCCCGGTATCAGGTGAGCGACCACACCAAGTGGATCGGCCGGACCAAGCGGTTCGCGTTCGCCGCGACGTACGCCATGAACACGTGGCACTCGTTCGTTCACCTGGACGTGGCCGGGATCGTGCTGCACTCGGTGCCGCCGCTGCTGGTGTTCTGCGCGGCTGAGACCGCCCCGGTACTGCGCGACCGGCTGACCGAGGCCGTGCTGCGAGCCGAGCGCACCGCGGCGCTGGCCGACCCGGCGGGGGCATCTCACCACCTCGACACCACCCCCGCGGCTGCCGAGCCGCCTGCCACGATCGAGAGCCGGGAGAAGCCTGCCAAGACGGGCCGGAAGCTGCTGGCCGACTACGTGACCGAAGCCCTGGCAGCGATCGAGCCTGGCACGGCGGCCGACGCGATCACCCCGGCGTGGGCGCGGCACACCACCGGTTGCTCAACCGGGCTGGCGGCAAAGGTTGCCGCGGCTGTCCGCGACGAACTCACCAGCTCCCAGACCGCGAACCACACGAGCGCCGACGACACGGACGCACCGGGCGAGACTGCCCGCGTCGCGGCCTGACCGATAGGAGCGAGACGGCATGGACAACGTGCACAAGCTTCACCCCGACCACGACCAAGACCGCGACGCCACCGAAGACCGCCCGCAGGACGTTGCTCCGGGCATCGTCAGTGAGCCGTCCGAGCGCGTGGACGCCACCGACACCACGGCGGCCGATGCTGAGGTGGTTGAGGGCGAGATCCTGACCGAGGAAGAGTCCGCCGAGCTGGACCGCCGCCTGGCCAGCCGTGGCGCGCTTGTGCGCCGGGCGGTGACGACGACGCAGGTAGTGGCGCGAGCGTCCAAGACGGTCGCCACGCACGACCGGACGAAGACGGCCGGGAAGGTGTTGCTGCGCGAGGGATTCACGGTCGTGCAGGGTGTCGAGTCCTGGGCCAAGCGGGCGTGGGACGCCTCGACCATGGGTGTCTACCGGCGGCAGATCAAGGCCGCTGAGGCGGTCGGTGACCGCGAGGAACTGAAGCAGTGGACCGACCGGAAGGAGGCCGCAACAGACCGCCGCCACAAGCGGCTGATGGACCTGCCGAAGCTCGCGTGGGGCGTCCTCAAGGTCACCGTGGCAATGACGATCGGTGTGCCGTTCCTGGTGCTGCTGATCGCGATCCTGACCAAGGCCACCGGGCACGGCTCGTTCACCAGCGTGTGGCTGGGGTTCTTCGCGCTGATCGGATTCCTGATCGCGGCTGGTGCGGTCATCTGGTCCGGCGTCTCGATCGCGGCACCGTTCCTGGTCGTGCTCGCTGCCTGGCGCGAGGGCAAGCGGCGTGCGGAGCCGCCCGCGTGGCTGGTTACCACGGCCGACGCCGAGTGGGACGCGGCGATCGATGAAACCACGATTGCTAAGGCCCTGGAGGCGCTGCGCATCCCGGCGATCACGCAATACCTGAAAGCCGGTCTGAAGCTGCAGTTCATCACCCCGGCCCGCGTGGACGGTCGCGGCACCCACGCGATCGTGAGGCTGCCTGCCGGTGTCACGGCGGAGAAGATCGCGCGGCGTCGTGGTGACCTGGCGACCGGTCTGCACCGGGCAGCCAAGGAGGTGTGGCCGACCACCGGCAGCGAGGCCGGGATCTTGGATCTGTGGATCGCGGACAAGGGCGCGCTCGCTGAGGGCGCGGGTGAGTATCCGCTGCTGGCCGGCGGTCTGGTGGACGTGTTCAAGGGCGTGCCCGCTGGCAAGACGCTGCGCGGTGATGCGCTGCTCGCGCTGATCATGGAGCGCAACACGATGACCGGTGGCATGCCGGGTCAGGGCAAGTCCAGCGCGGCGCGGGCGATCATGGCCGGGTGTGCGCTGGACCCGACCGCGGAACTGCGGATCTGGGTGCCGGACACGAACTTTGACTTCGAGGTGTTCAAGCCGCGGTGCGCGAACTACATCATGGGCGCGGACGACGATTCCATGAAAGCTATCCGCGATCAGCTCGTGAACGTTCATGAAGAGGTCCAGCGGCGCGGTGAGCTGCTGATTCGCTACGAACAGCCCGCTGTGACTCGTGAACTCGCCAACGCCGGGGTCGGGCTGCACCCGCTGATCTGCCTGCTGGAGGAAGCGCACGTGGCGATCACGGACGACACCTACGGCAAGGAGATCTCCAAGTTGCTGGTGGAGATCGTGAAGCTCGGACGCAAGCGCGGCATTCACATGATCGTGTCCACGCAGGCACCAACACGGGATTCGATGCCGCGTGACGTGACCCGGAACTGTTCCAACGGGATCGCGTTCGCGGTCGGTGATCACGTCGCGAACGACGCGCTGCTCGGTCAGGGCGCGTACGCGGCCGGGCACCGGGCAACCGAGCTGATTCCCGGCACCGACAAGGGCACCGCGGTCGTCAAGGGCTTCACCGGCGAGCGGAGCGAGATCTTGCAGTGGTACTACCTCGATGTTGCCAAGGGCAATGACCAGGTGACACCTCTGATCAAGCGGTCGCTGGAAGCGATCGCCAAGCTCGGCAGGACGATCCCGGACAGCAAGTCGGTGCAGATCGAGGCGCGTGACTTGCTCTCGGACCTGGACGAGGTGCTTGGAGACGACCCGCGGCCGATCGCGGACGTGCCCGCGCTGCTCAAGCGGCACGCGCCGTCCTGGACGCCGTACCAGTCGCTCACCGGTAAGGCGCTGCGCGAGCTGCTGGACCGCGAGCACGGGATCAAGGTCCCCTCGACCGGGAACCGCTACCCGCTCGATCCGGCTACCGTACGTGACGCGATCGTGCGCCGCGAACAAGCCACCGCGGACGGCGACGACAGCGGCGACGACGCCGGGACGCTCGCGAGTTAGCTCCGTGCCATGGGCCGGAAACCTGCCGAAACCAGCCCTGACCAGGCGGTTTCCGGCCCACGGCTAACTCGGTTCACTCGCTAACTTTCCGCAGGTCACGGCCACATTAGCCACCCCTGGTGGTCGGAGTTAGGAACCTAACCCGATCGCCGGTATCTAACCGTCCCACCTCACCGAACCAGGCCGACACCCAACGGGTGCTCGCCGTAGCTCGTCACGCCCTCTTGCGACTACAGAAAGTGATAATGATGACTGATCCCGTTCACGCCGTCCTACTCGGTGGCTCCGGACTCGTCCTCGCTGGACTCGCGGCGGCTGCCGACGCGGCCGACGCTCTCAGTCGCCCCGAACAGGTCGCGGTCCTGGTCATTGCCGCGCTCATCCTGTCCGGGCTGTACCTGCTCGCCTGCACGCTCTGGCCCTACGCCAACTGCCCCCGCTGTGCAGGGTCGGGCAAGTCCCGGTCGCCGTCCGGCAAGTCGTTCCGCAACTGCCCCCGCTGCAAGGGAACGGGGCGTCGCGAACGATTCGGCCGCCGCCTGCTCAACAGGGGAGACCGCTGATGTGCGCCGCGCTGGCAGGTCTCAGTCTGCACCCGGCCAAGGCGGAATGGATCGAGCTGTGGAACGGCAAGCAGGCGCTCGGCTGGGACTACTACGGGACGCCGATGTTTCGGTTCCGGTGGGCACCCGCAGGGCTGGCCACCCGCCGCCAGCTCCGAGCGATGCGCATGTCTCCGGGTGGCCAGGAGCCGTACGCGCTGCTGGTCTGGCGCAACGGCAAGCGGTGGGCGTGGTTGTACCGGCTCGATCTCGCCAAGCCCTCCCGTGTGCCATCACCGGCCCAGCTCAACGCCCTCGACAGGGCCATGCAGGCACGCCGCACCTGCGGACTCTGCGGGACCGTCACCGTCTACTGCATCCCCACCTCAGACGGCCGTTGCCTGGACTGCATCGATGCCGCCAGCTACCCGACCGCCGCCTAACACTCGAGAGGAGATCCCGATGAACGACCTACTGACCGCCGCCCTCGCTGCTGCTGCTCGTGGCTGGCCGGTGTTCATGCTCGGTCGCTCCAAGCGGCCGGTTGCCAACTGCGACGACTGCCGCGACAACCCGCACGACCCGGCGACCTGTGGGCATCTGACCTGTCACGGGTTCTACGCCGCCACTACCGACCCTGAACGCGTCGCACAGATCGTCGCCGCGGTCCCGGACGGACAGCTCGCCGTCCGGACCGGTGCCGTGGCCGGGCTGGTGGTGGTCGACGTGGACCCCGCGCACGGCGGCAACGACAGCCTTGCCGAGCTGGTCACGCACCAACTGGTGCCGCGCACGCTGTGGGTCCGCACTGGCTCAGGCGGAGCGCATCTGTACTACCGGCACCCCGGTCGCGAGATCGCGTCGCGGCCGATGCCGGGACGGGCCGGGATCGATGTGAAGGCTGACGGCGGGTACGTCGTACTGCCGCCCTCGATGCACCACCGCACCCACCTGCCCTACCAGTGGGGATCGGGTCCGGCCGACCCGACCGAGATGCCCCCCGCGCTGATCACCGCATGCCTGCCCGCTACGCCGGCCGAATCCGCTACCCGCACGGCCGGGCCGATCCGGACGACCCGAGCGGGGGGCATCTCGAACCCAGAAGGGCTGCTCACATCCACCCTCAACGCCGTACGCAACGCACCTGAGGGCAAGCGCCGAACGACGCTCTACGGCGCTGCGAGAGGCGTTGCGCGGATGGTCGCGGCCGGTGCGATCAGCCACGCCGACGCGATCGCCGCGCTGACCGCTGTGGGGCAGCAAGTCGACCAGACCGCCCGCGACATTCGAGCCGCTATCTCCGGTGGCTTCCATGACGAAGGGATTGCCGCATGACCACCCCCGACCCGATCGACGCTCACCGCATCGACGGTGCCGAGCTGCTGGACGAAGTGGCCGCGACCATCACCCGCTACGTCGTACTCCCGAGCGACGCCGCCTTAACCGCAGTCGTGTTGTGGATCGCCGCGACGCACGCCGTACCGGCCTGGAACTGCGCGCCCCGGCTCGTGATCCGCGCCCCGGAGAAGCGGTGCGGGAAGTCGCGGCTGCTGGACATGGCTGATGGCATGGTGCACCGGCCGCTGATGACCACCAACGCGTCCCCGTCCGCGGTGTACCGGTCGATTGGGCTCACGCCGTCCGATCCACCGACGCTGCTGATCGATGAGGCTGACACGATTTTCGGACCGAAGGCGGGCGACAACGAAGACCTGCGAGGGCTGCTGAACGCCGGTCACCAGCGCGGACGGCCGACCCTGCGGTACGACGCCGGATCGCGCAGTGTCGAGCGGATCGAGACGTTCGCCATGGCCGCACTGGCAGGGATCGGCACAATGCCGGACACGATCGAGGACCGGGCCGCGGTGATCCGGATGCGTCGCCGCGCGGCCGGTGAGACCGTCCAGCCCTACCGGGTTCGCCGGGACGGGCCGGTGCTGGCCGATCTGCGCGACCGTCTCCACGCGTGGGTTACCGCGCACCTGGACGAGCTGACCAGCGCGGCACCGTCGATGCCCTTGGAGGACCGTGCGGCCGACACCTGGGAACCGCTGATCGCGCTGGCCGATCTAGCAGGCGGCGACTGGCCGCAGGCAGCCCGTCAGGCCGCGTTGACGCTGCTCGCTGAGCTACAGGACTCCACAGAGGTTTCACTGTCGGTCCGGCTGCTGAGTGACTGCCGGACCGCCTTCGGCGCGGCATCCGCGTTGCCCTCGACCGTGCTCGTACAACGGCTGCGCGCCGACGAGGAATCGCCGTGGCAGGAGGGTCCGGGTGTCGGCGGTCTGACCGTGCGGCGACTGGCCGCGCTGCTGCGCGAGTTCGACATCACCCCGAAGAACCACCGCTGGGAGGACGGCACCCAGTCCAAGGGCTACACCCGTGATGACTTCACTGACGCCTGGGCGAGGTACTGCCCTGAACCGGCCGAAATCGGCTCTAGTCAACCAACCGTCGCGAACCGTCCCAACCGTCCCAACGCAGGTCACGCCGGGGACGGATCGGTCCTGAGGGACGGATCGAACCGTCCCAACGATCCATCCGTCCCCGCTCTGACCTGGGCAGGGACGGTTGGGACGGATGGGACGGATCACCCACCCAAACCCGCCCAGCCAACCTGCATCCGTTGCCGACGGCCCCTTTCGGAGGACGACGGCAGCCACACCCACCCGAACTGCGCATGAGTGAACGCGACGGACTGACTGAAGGAGATCTCTTCCCGATGAGCATCGCTGAAGCCTCGATCACCAACACTGCGCCGCTCTTGCTGACCGTGGAGCAGGCCGCGCAGCAGCTCGGCATCGGCCGGACAACTGTGTTCGCTCTGCTGAAGTCGGGCGAACTCGAATCGATCCCGCTCGGTCGCCTGCGGCGAATCCCAGCGGAGTGCATCACCGAGTACATCGATCGTCTCCGGGCCGCCGCCCGCGATAACCGACAGGCCGCCTAGGAGGGAATCCCAATGAGCGACGAGAAAGCGAAGCGTCACAAGAATCCTGACGGCCGGTCGTCGATCTACTTCGGCTCGGATGGTTACTGGCACGGTCGCGTCAGCATGGGCGTGAAGGACGACGGCACGCCGGATCGGGCACACGTGAAGCGCAGACGTAAGGAAGACGTGGTGGCGCGCGTCAAGGAGTTGGAGAAGCAGCGTGACAGCGGCAAGATCCGTCGCGCTGGTCCGAAGAATTGGACAGTGGCGCAGTGGCTCACGCACTGGCTGACGATCACGCGGCCGACACTGCGGGACGGCGCGTATGACGCCTATGAAGTCGCGGTGCGGGTGCATCTCATCCCTGGTCTCGGAGCGCACAAGCTGAACAAGTTGCTGCCCGAGCACCTGGAGCGCTTCTACGCCAAGATGCAGGCCAACGGATCGAGCGCCGGCACAGCTCACCAGGCTCACCGCACGATCCGGAGAGCGCTGGGGGAAGCCGAGAAACGTGGCGCGCTCACGGCCGACAATCCTGCCGAGCTGGCGATTCCGCCGCGCCTGGACCTGGACGAAGAGGACGAGATCGAGCCCTACACCGTGGACGAGATCAAGGCGATCTTGGCTGAGGCGAACAAGCACCGGAACAGTGCGCGCTGGGCCATCGCCCTGGCGCTCGGATTGCGGCAGGGCGAGGCGCTGGGACTGAAGTGGTCGGACATCGACATCAAGACCGGAGTTCTGCGGGTCCGGCGGAGCCTGAATCGGCCGAAGTACAAGCACGGGTGTGCTGACGACCCGTGCGGCCGAAAGCCGGGGTTCTGTCCGAAGCGTCAGAAGGCCCGGCCGGACTCGGCGCCGACTAAATCGCGAGCCGGTCGCCGGACGATCGGTCTACCGGCCGAGCTGACGAAGATCCTGCAGGCGCACTGGCAGGAGCAGGCCGCCGAAAGGACTCTCGCCCGGCAGCTCTGGAAGGACGAAGGATGGGTGTTCGCCAAGCGAACCGGAGAAGCGCTCAGCCCGAACATGGATTACCGGGAATGGAAAGCGATGCTGGCGGCTGCCGGGATTCGTGACGGCCGACTGCACGATGCCCGGCACACGGCCGCGACGGTCCTGCTGCTGCTCGGTGTGCCCGAGCGGGCCGTGATGGACGTGATGGGCTGGTCCTCATCATCGATGGTCAAGCGGTACCAGCACGTGACCGCGCCGGTTCGGATGGACATTGCCGAACGCGTCGGCGGCCTGCTCTGGTCGGCCATGGAGGCAGGGGAGGAGGATGACCCGGGCGAGGCAGCCGGCGGGGTTCACGTGCCTGCCTGAGAGGCTGTGAGGCGCCCTCGTCGAGACGATTGGACACGGGTGGGGCCGGACGGTGATCGTCCGGCCCCACTAGCGTTAGTGCCCTAACGGCGAGAGCCTTCTGAACTGCAGAATCGCGATTCTGGGTCCCTCTACGAGAAGGGCTCGTGTCACCGAAGGCTCCAATTAGCCTGGTCGCGAGGACCGTCTAATTGCATTGAAATCCTTGGCAGTGTATCGGGCGCCCCGGCTAGCATCGGCGAAAGCTCGCCTCTAACCGTCTCGCGAGGCAGCCACAGGCGACTCGTGAGGACTTCGGACATGAACGCTCGGCATGCCCAGAGTTGAAGAGCATGGCCCTCGACTCGCCGAGAGACGGTGCGGCCCAGGTGCCAATTGAATTCAGTTCCATCTGGGTGATCGGGGGCAGCCAACCCCGTGAGATCGAGCAATGCGATTGCGCGGTCGCGCATCATGGGGTGGGTGTTGCGAGGCTCCAGGCCCAGCGGGTTGCTGCTGGGCTGTGCCGCTGTCAGTTCTTCCATCAGATCGAACGCGAGGAGTGCCGAGAATGCGGCGGCAACGGCGTCGATTGCGCGGCCGTAGCTCGCCGTTGCGTCTGCGCCGTCCCCGAGGAGCAAGAAGAGTGCCAGTGCGTCAGCTTCGAATTCGTGTAGGTGAGACTTTGATATGTCTGTCGGGAACTCATGGTCGATTTCAGCGAATCTCTGCGTAAGGTACCGCCGTGCGGGCGCGCTCGAATTGCTCGCCGCCTTCGCTGGATGGTTCAGAAGATGATGAGATAACTCGTGGGCTAGAACGAACTCTGCGGCGCGATCGGCGAAGTACAAATGCATCGTATTCGGGTGGGGGAGTTTCACCCATCGACCCGCCAGGCGCGGCAGATCCTTTGGGCTGCGCACAAGGTCAGAAACTAGACGCTTAGCCTCGCCGAGAAGAAAGTCATGGTGTCGGTGGGCGAACTGCTTGCCAGTATCCTCCATATGGGCAATCGCGTCAGCCGTCGGCAATATCTTTTTGGGACTTCGCTTTAGCTCGATTCCCATGAACTTGCGAAAATCGTCAAGAAAGGATGCGATAGCGGTTCCTAGGAAGCCCAGCATGACGCGTGCAGGTTGACTCAGTATCACGACGCGTGAGGTGGCGCCGTATGCGATAGCCTCTGCTTGGATTGTCGTTGTATGTGAAGGGGTCGCCACTAATACTCGTTCGATGTATGGTGCGAGACTGGCGGGGGCGTTTGCATGCAGAAAAGCAATCTGCTCGCGGAGGCCCTCCGAACTCGCGGCAGCGATTATCTGCTCCTTCTTGGCTCTGCTGAGAGTCTGGGTCGGCTTGATGAATCGGCTGATGTAGTCAGATCGTGCTTGATCAAGGTTCCAACTTGGTTCTCTGGATATGATCCCTCCCATGTCGGGCGTGCACTTAATCCAGGTCGGCGTGTAATTTTGTTAGCTGTGTCGGGCCGGGACGTCGGCCAATTGGGTGTGGCCTGGTGATGTGCGCCTAGGCATGGGAGGACGATAGCTGTCATGGTCGGCAAATGGGACAGTCGGTCGCGACGTTATCCCGGACTGGTGCCAAGACCACCTCTACGACAGTGGGACACCGGACGGTCGCCCGTCGAACGGTTCGATGCGGCACTTGGGGTGAGCGAGCGGCCCGTGACGACGGCTCGGAAGGGGCGCCGGTTCCTGCCCGAGAGGGATCGTTGAGACCCTCGTTGAGACCCTGGGGCATGAAGAGGGGCCGGACGCTGAGCGTCCGGCCCCTCTGTCGTTCGTGCCTCCGGAGTCCGAAACCTGGCCTTGACCTGCGGTTTCTTCAGTCCGGGAGACTGGCGGAGGATACGAGATTCGAACTCGTGAGGGGTTGCCCCCAACACGCTTTCCAAGCGTGCGCCCTAGGCCTCTAGGCGAATCCTCCAAGCGGAGAGAATACGTGAGGTGGGGGCGCGGGGGGAAATCGGGGGTAGGGGCGGCTGGGAGCGGGCTGGGGCGGTTACGCGAGGGGTGCGGTGGGTTGCCAGGTCGCGTCCAGGCCGAACAGGGACGATCCGTCGGTCTCGGCGATCCAGAGCTCGAAGTTCTGGTGCCGGACGTAGAAGTCGCGGTGCGGGCTGTGCACCGGCTTGAGGGTTCCGTAACCCTTGCTCGCCAGGTCGCCGTAGCCGGAGACGAAGGCGAAGGTCGCGTCCTTGCGGAACAGTTCGGTCCCGTCGTCCTTGTGCAGCTTGACGCGGAAGTCCTGGTGCCGGAGGTAGTGACCCGGGAAGTTGCGGGACTCCAGACTCACTCCCTGAGGGAACGGGCCGTTCCTCCACAGTCCGGGACGGACCACGAAGGTGGCGTCGTTGCGATCGAGGTCGCTGCTGACCCGGCTGATCTCCCCGAGGGAGTTGCGGTGCCGGACGTAGTGCCCGGGGAAGTTCACCGAATGGAACGACACGGTGCCGGGCGGCGCGCCCTTCGGCGGTGGCGGGATCCTCAGCCACTGCGCGTCCAGCCAGACCTGGTCGGACCCGTCGTGCTTGGAGATCACGAGCTCGGAGTTCTGGTGCCGCAGGTAGTGTTCCGGGAAGTTCACCGACTCGAAGCTGACGATGCCGACGACTTCGTCACCGCCGTGACGCTTGAACGTCGCGTCGGCGCGGAACAGGTCTGAGTTGTCGTTCTTGTGCAGGCCGACTTTGAAGTTGGCATGGCGCAGGAAGTGGCCCGGGTGGTTGGACGCCTCGAAACTGACGGTTCCCGCGGCCCCGGTCAGCCCCTTCCGGACGACGAACGTCGCGTCGGCGCGATCCAGGTCCGTTTCCACCGGCGTGAGCAGGCCGGCGAAGTTGCGGTGCCGCGCCAGCAGCCCGGGGAAGTTGATCGCCTGCAACGAACACACGTCGCGAGGCAGCGGCTGGGCGTCCACCGTGGCCGGCGGAGATGCCGGCCCCGACACCGGCGGCATGGTGGTCACGCTGCCGAACTCGGAGCACGCCCGGTCGAAGTCGTACACCGCGCACACCCGGTACCGGTACGTGTGGCTGGGATCCAGCCCCGTCACGCTCCACGCCCGCTTACCGATGTCCGCGACCCAGAACGTGTACGGCGTTTCCAGTTCGATCACGAACCAGTGCACCCCGTCACCACTGTGGTCCCACGTCACCGTGACCATTCCCGGTGCGTTCGCGAACGCACCCACAACCGGCTGTTCCCCACTCATCTGCGCTTCCCCCTCCAGATCCGACCGTACGAGCGAGCTGCTGCATCGACCCGTCGAACACCAGCGTCGTCGCCGACCTTCAGAAAGACTTAAAGCGTCCTTCGCCGCAGGTACCAGGGCCCTCGTCCTGGACACGAACCGGCGCGAGGGTGAATGAGGAGAGGGCCGGTGGCTGGCGGCTCTCGCCTCGGCGGCAGGTGCCGACGATCATGGCGGGCAGCGTCGACGAACTGGAGGCAGTATGGAAATCCGTCCGGTAGCGCCGGAGGACGTCGAGGCGGTTCAGGCGCTGATCGAGTCCGATCCGGGCTACACGGAGCGGATCACCGGCCATCCGCCCGGGCCGGCGGACGCGCAAAGTCTGCTGATGATGCGGCCGGACGGTCTGCCGGAGCAGGCGAAGGTGGTGCTCGGGGTGTTCGAGGGCAACGAGTTGGTTGCCGTGGCCGATCTGCTCCGCGGGTATCCGGACGACGGCTTCGCCTTCATCGGGCTGCTGCAGGTGCATGGCGATCGACAGGGCTGCGGCACCGGCAGTACGGCGTACGGGCTGGTGGAGCGGTATGTCTTCGAGCACTGGGCTGAGGTACGGCGGTTGCGGCTGGCCGTGGTGGAGATGAACGCGGAGCGGGCCGCGCCATTCTGGCGTCGGCAGGGGTTCGAGCCGACCGGCGAGGTGAAGCCGCACCAGTACGACAAGTTGACCTCGACTGTGCAGCTCTACGAGAAGGCGTTGTGCTGGGGTCATCCGCGGCTTGCGGTGCGCGACTCCCCGATCGCGGGGAAAGGGCTCTTTGCGGCTGGGCCGATCGCGGTCGGCGAGGTCATCGCGGTGCTTGCCGGGCGCAAGGTGTCGACAGCCGAGCTGGAGGAACTGCTGGAGCATCCGCCAGTCGACACAATCACGGTGGCCGACGACCTCCACCTGGTACTGCCGACGGATCCCCGGCCAGTGATCGCGTACGGCAACCACAGCTGCGATCCGACCACCTGGTGGGTGGACGCCGTCACGCTGTCTGCCCGCCGGGACATCGCGCCCGGGGAGGAGGTCACCAGCGACTACGGCACGAGCACCGGCATCGCTGACTGGCGCATGAAGTGCTCCTGCGGGTCGCCTCTGTGCCGTGGCGTCGTCACGGGGACGGACTGGCGGCGTCCGGAGCTGCAGGAGCGGTACGGCGATCACTGGATCCCGCTGCTCCTGCAGAGACAGCGTGCAGCTCAGCACGCCTAGTGCTGCGGGTCAGCTGAGCAGCACGGGTGCCAGCGTGCGCCACTGGTCGATCGGCTGCGGGCCGGTCACGCCGGTGAGGATGTTGATGGCGACATGGTCCGCGCCGGCGGTCAGGTGCTCCCGGAGCTTGTCGGCGATCTGGTCAGGAGTGCCCCAGGCGGTCAGCGCGTCGACCATGTGGTCGGGCAGCTCGGACAGGTCGCTGTCGCTGAAGCCCATCCGGCGGAGGCTGGCGGCGTAGCCGGGCAGCGTGGTGAAGAAACTGATCGGTTCACGGGCGATCGCGCGGGCCCTTTCGGCGTCGGTCTCCACCACCGTCAGGTGGCTCACCGAAAGCAGCTTGTCGGTGCCCAGAGTCGCTCGGGCCTCAGCCGTGTACTCCGGCGTCACCAGGAACGGGTACGCCCCGCTGGTCCGCTCCCGAGCCAGCTTCAGCATTCGCGGGCCGAGGGCGGCGAGCAGCTGATGCTCAACCGGTACGCCGTCCAGTTGGTCGAGGAACTGGTTCAGCGTGGCCAGTGGCTTCGGCCCGTGCGCACCTCCGAGTCCGACCGTGAAGCGGCCGGGGTGTGCCGACTCCAGCGTCTTGTAGAGCGCGCTGACTTCCTCGGGGGTGTAGGTGTCGACGGCGAGAATGCCGCTGACGAACTTGATCGTGCTGGTCGCCTCGACCAGGTCGTGAATGGTCTGCAGGTCGGTCATCGGGCCGCCGGACAGCCAGATCGCGGGGTAGCCGAGCTCCTCGGCGATCCGCGCTGCCTCGAGTGATTCCGGGGAGCTGGTCAGCCCCGTGGTGATGCCGAACGGGCCGAAGGAGAGCTTGGTCACCCGGCCCAGCGTAGGTCGCCGCCGGCGGCGTGCACGGCCGTACTCAGCAGATGGACGCTGCGGCATCACGCTCAGAGCGGGTGCACGGGTTCGCCGGACACGGGTTCGCCGACTCCAGTCGCCGGACACGGTCGGCGGGCAGGGTCGGCGGGCAGAGCCGACGGGCAGGGGCGGCGAACTCACCGATCAGCCGGGCGTGGAAACCGGCGGTGGCCCCGGGCCGATTCCGGATCTGGGCCGGTGATCCCGTACACTTCCTCCTGGTTCCCCGCGTGGCGGTATCTCGCCCAACTCCCCCAGGGCCGGAAGGCAGCAAGGGTAAGTGAGCTCTTCCGGGTGCGCGGGGAATCCTCATGTCCGGGTCCGTGCGGCCCGGTCGCGGCGTGGCTGATGGACCGTCCGATACTTGGGTACCGGATCAGGGAACCGACCAGCCGAGGGAGCCCGATGAGCGAGGACCGCCGCTACCTGCAGGAACTGATCATCGCCGAGTTAGGCGTCACACCGTCGTTCGACGCCGATGTGGAGATCCAACGCCGAGTCGCGTTCCTGGCCGACCAGCTGCGCCGCACCGGCGCCACGTCGTACGTGCTCGGCATCAGCGGTGGAGTCGACTCCACCGTCGCGGGCCGGCTCTGCCAGCTCGCGGTGGAGCGGGTCCGGGCCGACGGCGGCAGCGCGACCTTCGTGGCGATGCGGCTCCCGTACGGGGTCCAGCACGACGAGGAGGACGCGCAGCGCGCGCTGGACTTCATCCGGCCCGACGAGACGCTGACCGTCGACATCAAGGATTCCACCGACGCGATGGTGGACGCGATGAAGCACGTCGGTCTCGGCGACCGGGTCGAGTTCCACGCCGGCAACGTCAAGGCGCGGGAGCGGATGATCGCCCAGTACGCCGTGGCCGGCGTACGCGGCGGACTGGTGGTCGGTACCGATCACGCGGCCGAAGCCGTGATGGGCTTTTACACCAAGTGGGGCGACGGCGCGTGTGACGTGACGCCGCTGTCCGGCCTGACCAAGCGCCGGGTCCGCGCGATCGGCGAACGCCTGGGCGCGTCGCCCGAGATCACCGGCAAGGTGCCGACCGCCGACCTCGAGTCCGACCGTCCGGGCATCCCGGACGAGACCGTGCTCGGCGTCAGCTACGACCAGATCGACTCCTTCCTCGAGGGCCACGACGTCGACGACCAGGCCGCCGAGACGATCATCGCCACCCACCGCCGCACCAGCCACAAGCGCGCCATGCCCATCGGCCTCTGACGCATCCGATCAGGCCTCGTCGCCGGGCTCGGCCACCGTTGTCCAGCGCCGGTTCGCGGCTCAATCGCGAACCGGTTGCTGGAGTGCGGCGGCTGAGCCGAGCACGAACGCGGTGACGAGTTCGGCGTACTCCGCGGGCTGCTCGGCGTGCACGAAGTGCCCGACGCCATCGACCTGTCGGTAGGTGGCGTTCGGCGCGTCAGCCTGGAACCGGGCGATCTCCTCCGAGCTGGTGACGGGGTCGTACTCGCCCTTGATCAGCAGCGCGGGTTGAGTCAGTTGCGCGAGGTACGGCAGCAGGGACTCGTTGAAGCTGGGAGCTCGGGTGATGGTCTCGGCGAAGTAGCCTGCGCGCTCCTGAACCTCCTCAGGAAGGTCGTTGGAGGGCAGGCGGAGACCATGGGACGTCGGGCCGAGGTAGACCTCCATGCGGCGGTCGCCCAGTTGGTGAAGCAGGGCGATGCGTTCGTCCCACGTCTCCGAGGTCGCCGGCCCTTGGTGGGCCAGCAGCCTCTTCGCCTCGTTCTCGAGGCCGAGCTCACTGAGCAGCGGGCCGGCTGCTTCGACCAGCGTGCGCGTGGCCAGGACCATGTCCCACGGCGGATTCTCGAAGATCACCTTGCTCACGGTCTCGGGACGCGTGACGGCGTACCGCAGCGCGAGCCGTCCGCCGTACGAGTGGCCGAGCACCGCCCAGTGGTCGACGCGGAGCTGGTCCCGCAGTGCCTCGAAGTCGGCGATCACATCCTCTTCCGTGGCCGGCTCGTCGATCGGGTCGGACTGCTGGACCCCGCGTTGGTCCACGCCGATCACGCGGAGCCGTTCGGCTAGTCGATCGCCCTGGTAGGCCAGGAAGTCGTACGAGCCGGCCCCTGGTCCGCCATGGATGTAGAGCAGTGGCGGCGCATCGGCCGCACCGCGCGGATCGACGTACAGGCGAGTCCCACGAATCTCCGTCAACATGAAGCCCAGCGTAGGTCCGCCTAGGGTGGCAAAGAACGACCTCTGCAGGCACTCACTGTGCATTCCCGACGCATTCCCGCGGCACTTCCAGGAGGCAGCGCATGGTCGACTTCTCGCTCACCGAGGAGGAGCAGGCGATCCGGGCGACGACCCGGGAGTTCGTCCGGCGGGAGCTGATGCCACTGGAGAACGACGTCCTGCGGCGGGAGCGGGAGGGGTTGCCAGGGGTCGAACCCGACGTCGTGCAAGCCCTGCGAGCGAAGGCGAAGAGCTTCGGGTTCTGGGGCTTGAGCACGCCCGAGCAGTACGGCGGAATGAACCTGTCGGCCGTCGACCAGGCGCTGATCACCAGCGAGCTCGGCCGGACCTTCGTGCCGTTCTCGTTCGGCGGCGAGGCCGACAACATCCTCTACGAGTGCAACGAGGAGCAGCGCAAGGAGTACCTGCTGCCGACCATCTCCGGAGAACGCCGGTCCTGCTTCGCGATCACCGAGCCGGGCGCGGGCTCCGACACCCGCGCGATCCGGACCACCGCCCGCCGCGACGGCGACGACTGGATCATCCGCGGCGAGAAGACGTTCATCACCGGCGGCAACGAGGCCGACTTCGCGATCGTGATCGCGGTGACGGACCCGGAGAAGGGCTCGAAGGGCGGGTTCACGGCCTTCCTGGTCGACCGCGAGCGCGGCTGGACCTCGGACCGGATCGTGACGATGGGGCAAGCCGTTCCGGCGACGCTGAACTTCGACGACGTGCGGGTCCCCGGCGACCATGTGCTCGGCGAGATCGGCCAGGGCTACGAACTGGCGATGCGCTGGATCATGAAGGGCCGGTTCATCATTCCCGCCCGCGGTATCGGTGCCTGCGAACGGCTGCTGGAGCTGGCGATCGAGCACGCGACCAGCCGGGAGACGTTCGGCCGGCCGATCGCCGACAACCAGGCGATCCAGTGGATGATCGCGGACTCCGAGGTCGAGATGGAGGCCGCGCGCTGGCTGGTCCTGTACGCCGCGTGGGCGGTCGACCAGGGCCGCCATCCTCAGCACGACAGCGCGATCGCCAAGCTCTACGGCACCAACACGGTGAACCGGATTGCCGACCGGGTGCTGCAGATCCACGGCGGCATGGGCTACACCAAGGAACTGCCGATCGAACGCTGGTTCCGTGAGGTCCGGCTCTGGCGCATCTTCGAGGGCACAGACGAGATGCAGCGGCTGATCATCTCCCGCGGCCTGCTGCGCGGCTACCGCAAGCCGGGCGCGCACTTCCACTGACGCACAGGTGCCTCAGCAGTTGCTGAGGCACCTGCTGTATGGCGTCGTAGGCTCAAGCAGCTCTGGTGAGCTGGGCGAGACGATTGGCGAGGCGATCCAGGCGGACAGCAGCGATGCCCCGGTACGCCGGGCGCAGTACCGTCGCGAGCGGGCCGGTCTGGGCAAAGGCGTGGGTGACCCGTCCGGTCGGCCCGAGGGTCCAGCTGCCCGTCTCGTGGAAGCCCGGGACGTCCCACTCCATCTCCACCCGGTCCGGCTCGATCACCGTGTAGACCAGCGTGCCGGTGAAGCCGGGGCGCACGCGCAGCGCGTACGGCGTACCGACGGTTGGCCGGGCAGGTCCGTCGATGGACAGAAAGGCCTCGTTCCACTCCGGGAGTGACAGGGCGTCCAGCAGCGCGTGCCGGATCGCGTCTGGTGAGGCCGGGATCTGAGAGGTGGCTTGCTCCATGACTATTTCTCCTTCACGGTGTCGCGCCGGCGGGCCAGGGCTTCGCCGGCCGGAAAGGCCTCGGCGACGGCTCGCAGCGTGCTGATCGTTTCGTCGAGATGCTGGTCCGCCACCAGTGCGCTGAGGTGGCGGTGGAGGCGGTCCTCCGCGGTGACGATGCGCCGGCAGAGCTGGCGTCCGCGCGGAGTGAGGCTCAGGGCGAGGTAGCGCCGGTCGTGCTCGTCGATCTCTCGCCGGACCAGGCCCTGCGCGACCAGTCGGTCGACCAGTCGGCTGGGACTGCTGCCGGTCTCGCAGACGAGCAGACCGCCCAGGGCGCTGAGGGTGAGGGGTCCGTGGTCGCGGAGTACGCGGAGCACTTCGGCCTGGGACGGTGTGATGCCGAGGGGGCGCAGGTCGGCGGCGAGCAGTCGGTTGCCTTCGCGCTGGATCGCCAGCACGAGATACCGCAGTTCTTCCGCCTGCTTCACATCAATAGATTACATGACACGTATGTCGTATCAACTATCGGTCCGTCGAGTTGTGCAGACAGAGTGCGGACCGAGTGCAGGAAGAGGTCATGGTCAAGGTGACATCGGAACTGGCAAAGTGACCTCATGAAGGGTCTGATGCAGGACTTCCAGCTGTCCCTGGACACCATCTTCCGCCGGGCGGAGCAGTTCTTCCCGGACAAGACCGTGCACACCGGCGGCCCCGCGCCCACCACCACGACGTACGCCGAGTGGGCGGCGCGGACCAGGCGTCTGGGCGGCGTGCTCGACACCCTCGGCATCAGTGCCGACGGACGTGTGGGCACCTTCGCCTGGAACTCGGGCCGGCACCTCGAGCTGTACTTCGCGGCGCCGTGCACGGGCCGGGTCCTGCACACGCTGAACATCCGGCTGTTCCCCGACCAGGTCGTCTACATCGCGAACCACGCCGAGGACGAAGTGATCTTCGTCGACCGGTCCCTGCTCGGGCTGTTCCTGCCCCTGCTGGATCGGCTGCCGCTGGTCCGGCACGTCGTGGTGATGGACGACCTGCCGCCGGGCGCGGCCGGGGTCGAGATTCCCGCCGACGACCGGTTCCACGACTACGAGCAGCTACTGGCGGCCGCCGAGCCGGTCGAGTTCCATGTCGAGAACGAGAACCAGGCCGCCGCCATGTGCTACACGAGCGGCACGACCGGCAATCCCAAGGGGGTCGTCTACTCGCATCGGTCCACCTGGCTGCACTCGATCGGCGTACTGACCAACGCAGGTCTCGGGCTGCACGAGACCGACACCGTGATGCCGGTGGTGCCCATGTTCCACGCGAACGCGTGGGGTCTCGCGCACGCGGCGCCGATGGCCGGCGCGAGCCTGGTGTTCCCCGGTCCGGACATGTCGCCGCAGGGCATCCTCAAGCTGCTCACGGAGCAGGAGGTCACGCTGTCCGCCGGTGTTCCGACCATCTGGCAGGGACTGCTGCCCCTGCTGGACGGGGTGGAGCTGCCGAAGCTGCGGCGGATCCCGTGCGGTGGTTCGGCTGTGCCGCTCGCGCTGTCGGAGGCGTTCCGGCAGAAGCTGGGCAAGCCGATTCTGCAGGCGTGGGGAATGACGGAGACCAGTCCGGTGGCGACCGCTTCGCACGTCCCGATGCGCGACCAGGGGCTGCCCGAAGACGACCAGGCGAAGCTGCGCGCCCGGCAGGGATTGCCGCTGCCGGGTGTCGAAGTGCGGATCGTGGAGCCGGGATCGACCACTCCGCTGCCGTGGAACGACGAGGCGACGGGCGAGCTCCAGGTGCGCGGCCCGTGGATCGCCGCGGAGTACTACCGTCTCGACGACGACGTCCGGCTGAACACCGAGGACGGCTGGATGAAGACGGGGGACGTCGCCGCGATCGACCAGTACGGATCGGTGCGGCTCGTGGACCGGACGAAGGACCTGGTGAAGTCCGGTGGCGAGTGGATCAGCTCCGTCGAGCTGGAGAACCTCCTGATGGCGCACCCTGCCGTCAAGGAGGCGGCGGTGATCGGCGTACCGCACCCGAAGTGGGACGAGCGGCCGCTGGCCTGCGTGGTTCTGCAGGAAGGGGAGACGGTGACCGGCGAGGAGATCCTGGCCTACCTCGAGCCGTTGGTGGCGAAGTGGTGGTTGCCGGACGCGGTGGAGTTCATCGAGGAGGTGCCGAAGACCTCGGTCGGCAAGTTCTCCAAGAAGGACCTCCGGACGCGGTTCGCGCAGTACCACCTGGAGTGAAACCGGCCTGTTCACCGGGAGCGGACCAGTGCTTGATGTGGCATGGACCGCCATCGTCGGTAAGGTGCGGTCGCATGCGAGGGATCATCCTGGCCGGCGGTTCCGGCACGCGACTGCATCCGATCACGATGGCAGCGAGCAAGCAGCTGCTCCCGGTGTACGACAAGCCGATGATCTACTACCCGTTGTCCACGCTGATGCTGGCCAACATCCGCGAGGTGCTGGTCATCACCACGCCGGACGACGCTCCGCAGTTCCAGCGGCTGCTCGGCGACGGGTCGCAGTTCGGGATGGAGATCACGTACGCCGTCCAGCCGAGCCCGGACGGGCTCGCGCAGGCGTTCCTGATCGGGGAGTCCTTCATCCAGGACCAGCCGGTCGCGCTCGCCCTGGGCGACAACATCTTCTACGGGCCGGGCCTGGGCGTGCACCTGCAGACCTTCAACGAGGTCGACGGGGGTGTCGTGTTCGCCTACCGGGTGGCGGATCCGACGGCGTACGGGGTGGTCGAGTTCGACGCCGAGGGACGGGCGTTGAGCATCGAGGAGAAGCCCGCCGAGCCGAAGAGCAACTACGCGGTGCCAGGTCTGTACTTCTACTCCAGCGACGTGGTGGAGATCGCCAAGCAGATCAAGCCGTCGGCGCGGGGCGAGCTGGAGATCTCCTCGGTGAACGAGGTCTACCTCGACGCCAAGCGTCTCCAGGTCGAGGTGCTGCCGCGCGGTACCGCGTGGCTGGACACCGGCACGTTCGACTCGCTGATGGCGGCGGGTGAGTTCGTGCGCGCGGTCGAGATGCGCCAGGGCCAGAAGATCGGCTGCCCCGAGGAGATCGCGTGGCGCCGCGGCTTCATCGACGACGCCGGCCTGCAGGCCCGCGCCGACACCCTCGCCAAGTCCGGCTACGGCGCCTACCTGCTCGGCCTGCTCGACGAAGAACGCGGCTTCTGACGCCGAAGTCCGCCGCTGACGGTTCCTGTGCCGGGCTGAGTTGGCTTGGTGGTTGCGTACTCCGTTGGCGCGTGTCCGCGCTTCTGCCGTCGGTTGGGGCCGACAGGTCATGTTCCGGGTGTGGCCGGCGCTAACCGGCTGCCGCGCCGACCACCACGAGAAAATGGTCGTTCGAGTGGTGGCTGGCCGGGCGCAGATTTGATCGTGAAGTGGACGGCGGCTGCCATGCAAGACCGAATCATCGCCATCCGCTGGCTTTCTCGAAACGCCACGTGACTGTCGTGACGTTGTTGGCGCGAAAGGGGCGCGAAAGGCCCGACTGTTCCACTGATTCCACTATTCGTGGTGAGGACAGTGAGGCAGAACAATGAGTGATTCCCGACAATTTTCACCTACTCGGCCGACTCGGCGGACGGCTCTCGGACTCGCGGTGGTGGCGACGGCGTCAGCGCTCGGGGTTGCCGCTCCGCAGGCGGCGCAGGCTGCGCAGAATCGCGCTGTGATCGAGTGCCTGGCCGATTTGAAGGTGATCTGATGGCTGCCATCACCTGGTTGGCGGACGTTCTACGGGGTGCCGGGCTCCAGGTGATCGAGGAGGGCGACTGGCGGCGCCGCGCCGTGGCCGGCTCGTTCGCGCCGATCGGGGTGTTGTGGCACCACACCGCAGCGACCTCGAGCCCGGAGAACCCGGCGCCGGCGTTGGCCACGGTCATCGCAGGGCGGCCGGAGCTGGAAGGGCCGTTGTGCCACGCGCTCGTGGACTACAACGGTGTTTTCCACGTCATCGCCGCAGGGCGTGCCAACCATGCCGGTGAAACAAGGCCGTCCGGCCCGATCCCCGCCGGCGACGGCAACGCCCTGCTGGTCGGCTGGGAAATCGACTACGACGGCCAGGATCAGGTGATGACCCCTCAGCAGTACACCGGGTCGGTCAGGGCGACCGCGGCGGTACTGCGGCAGCTCGGCCGCGACGCGAGCTACGCGCGAGGTCACCTCGAGACCAGTACGACGGGCAAGATCGACCCGCACGGCGTCGATCTCGACAGAATGCGCGCCGATGTCGCCGCTCAGCTGGCCGGTGGAGGCACGGCGACCGCGGCGTTCCACGCGCGGTGGACCGATGGGACGTGGACGCCGTTCCGTCCACTCGGGATGGCGGTCAAGGACGTCGCTGTCGCGGGCACGCCGGACGGTCGCGCGCAGGTCGCCGTCATCGGCGTCGACGACGTGGTCTACCACCGGCTGCGGAACAGCGACGGTACCTGGACCGAGTTCGGATTCCTGACCGGCTTCGGTGGGCCGGCGAAAGGTCGGCGGGTCAGCATCGCGGGGATGGAGGACGGTACGTCGCAGGTGGTGATCACCGGCACCGACGGTGCGTCGTACCACTCGGTGCGGCGCACCGACGGCACGTGGACACCGTTCGGGCCTTTGGGGATGGTCGCGAAGGATGTTGCCATTGCGGGCATGCCCGACGGACTTGCGCAGGTCGCCGTCATCGGGACTGACGACGTGGTCTACCACCGCGTGCGAGACAGCGACGGTACGTGGACGAAGTTCGGGGCGCTCGCCGGCTTCGGGGGACCGGCCAAGGGAAAGTCCGTCAGTATCGCGGGGTTGGAGGACGGCACGTCCCAGGTGGTGATCACCGGCACCGACGGTGCGTCGTACCACTCGGTGCGGCGCACCGACGGCACATGGACACCGTTCAGGCCTTTGGGGATGGTCGCGAAGGACGTTGCCATCACGGGCATGCCGGACGGTCGCGCGCAGGTCGCCGTCATCGGGATCGATGACGTGGTCTACCACCGCGTGCGAGACAGCGACGGTACGTGGACGAAATTCGAGGCGCTCGCCGGCTTCGGGGGACCGGCCAAAGGAAGGGCCGTCAGTATCGCCGGAAGTTCCGATCGAACCTCCGAGGTGGTCATCAACGCAGTTTGACCAGAAGCGCAGGCCGCGCGCGGGAGGTCACCGCCCGCGCGCGGCCGGCGCGCTGCCAGGGGCACTTCCGCCGGGCACCGTTGGGGCTTGGCCGGGCCGCCGTCGGACTGTACTTCCTTACCGCCCGAGTTCCTCACCGCTCACCTCCGAGAGAGTTGGGGCGGGGTGGGAATGTCGGTCGGCGGCGCTAGGGTTGCGGTCGTGGAAGCACCCCTTGCGTTGTACCGCCGGTATCGCCCGGAGACGTTCGCCGAGGTGATCGGGCAGGACCATGTCACGGCGCCGTTGCGCAACGCGCTGAGCAACAACCGGGTCAACCACGCCTACCTGTTCTCCGGCCCGCGCGGATGCGGCAAGACGACCAGCGCCCGGATCCTGGCGCGTGCGATCAACTGCGAGAAAGGGCCGATCGCGCAGCCGTGCGGCGTGTGCAAGTCCTGCACCGACCTGGCGCGCGGCGGTCCGGGCAGCATCGACGTGATCGAGATCGACGCCGCCTCGCACGGTGGTGTCGACGACGCCCGAGACCTGCGCGAACGTGCGTTCTTCGCGCCGGTCGAGAGCCGGTACAAGATCTACATCATCGACGAGGCGCACATGGTGACGACGCAGGGCTTCAACGCCCTGCTGAAGCTGGTCGAGGAGCCGCCGCCGCACCTCAAGTTCATCTTCGCCACCACCGAGCCCGACAAGGTGATCGGCACGATCCGGTCCCGCACCCACCACTACCCGTTCCGCCTGGTGCCGCCGAAGGTGCTCGGCGACTACATGGCGACGCTGTGCGAGGCCGAGGGCGTTGCGATCGCGCCGGCCGCGCTGCCGCTGGTGGTCCGCGCGGGCGCCGGGTCGGTGCGTGACTCGCTGAGCGTTCTGGACCAGCTGATCGGTGGTGCAGGGCCGGAGGGTGTGACGTACGAGCTGGCCGTCGCGCTGCTCGGGTTCACGCCCGACTCGCTGCTGGATGCGTGCGTGGACGGGTTCGCGGCACACGACAGCAGGGCTGTGTTCGAGACGGTCGAGAAGGTCATCGAGACCGGGCAGGACCCGAAGCGGTTCGCCGAGGACCTGCTGCGCCGGCTCCGGGACCTGGTCATCCTGTCGGCGGTGCCGAACGCGGTTGCCTCCGGCCTGATCGAAGCGGCCGAGGACCAGGGCGAACGCCTGCAGACCCAGGCCGCTGGGATCGGCCCGGCCGAGCTGACTCGCGCGGCCGACATCGTGGCAGCCGGCCTGCTGGAGATGCGCGGCGCGACGGCCCCCCGGCTCCAGCTCGAACTCATCTGCGCCAAGGTGCTGCTGCCCGGCGCGGACGACTCCACCAACGGCATCCAGGCCCGGCTCGACCGGATGGAGCGCCGCCTCACGATCGGCGTCCCCGCCGGTACGCCGGAGGTGGCGCCTGCTGCGCGGGTGATGCCGGCGACCGACGGAGCTGCTGGTACGCCGGCGGGTGGTTCCGCGGGTGGTTCTTCGGCGGGCGGAGTCGGCGGCTCGGCGGGTGCTGCTGTTGCTGGTGGAGCGGGCTCGGCGGGTGCCGTAGGCGGCGTGGGCTCAGCGGGTGGCGTAGGCGGCGCGGCGGGTGCTTCCGGTGGCGGTACAGGTGGCTCGGCGGGTGACGCGGGCGCTGCGGCGGGTTCCACGGGTGGCGCGGCGGGTTCCACGAATGGTGGGCGTGCTGCCTCTGTTGCTTCGGCTCGCGCGGGAGCGGGCGGTCGGGCGGAGTCAGGTGCTGCCGGGGGAGCGGTGAATCCGCCGGTCGGCGGAGACAACCGGTCCGGTGCGTGGCCCGACGAGTCGGATTCTGCAGGTGCTGGTCGGGCAGGTGGCGGTCAGGCGGCTGCTGGGCGCGTCGATGGCGGTCAAGCCGGTGGTGCCCAGGCTGACGCTGGTCAGGCGGGTGGCGGGGACGCTGCCCCCGGTCAGGCGAGTAGTGGGCAAGGCGGCGCAGGGTGGTCTGGTGCTGGTGCTGGTCAGACCGGCGGGCAGGCTGGTGCTGGGCAGGCCGGGGCGGTTGGGGAGCCGGGTGGCCAGTCGCTGGCGGCTTCGGCGGTGGCGCCGGCTGCAGCTGCTCCGGTGTCGTCGGGTGCTGTTGGGCTTGCTGATGTTCGGCGGCTGTGGCCCGAAGTTCTCGAGGCTGTGAAGACGAAGCGCCGGTTCGCCTGGATCATGCTGAGTCAGAACGCTCAGGTGATCGCGATCGACGACCAGACGCTGACGTTGGGGCTGGTGAACGCCGGGGCTCGGGAGAGCTTCGCGCGTTCGGGCAGCGACGAGATTCTGCGGCAGGCGATGATCGACACGATCGGGCTCAACCGGCGGATCGAGGCGGTGGTGGATCCGTCGACTGATCCCGGCGCGGGTCAGGGTGCGGCACCGCCGCCGGCGCCTCCGGCTGCGCCGTCGAGTTCGTCGTGGGGTTCGCAGGCGGCACAGGGTGTGGCTGGTGGAGGCGCGGGCGGTGCCCAGTCCGGTGTTGGGGCGTCTGGGCAGCCTGCATCTGGCGGATCGGTGGGTCAGGCTGGAGCGGGCGCGGGTGGCTCAGCTGGGCAGAGTGGATCCGGCGGTTTGGGCGGAGCTGCTGGGCACGGCGGAGCTGCTGGTCCTGGTGGAGCTGCAGGCGTAGGCGTGTCGGGCGGTCCGGGCGGCCGTGGTGGGCCCGGCGGAGAGGCTGGCTCCGGCGGGGCGAGCGGCGTGAGTGGATCCGGCGGGGCGAGCGGCGTGAGTGGATCCGGCGGGGCGACCGGCGGGACCGGATCCGGTGGTCCGACCGGCGCGAGTGGGCCCGGTGGCGCGACCGGCGTGAGTGGGTCCGGTGGTCCCGGCGGGGTTGCTGGGGGCAACGGTTCGTTCGGTGCCGGGGCTGCGGGCGGCCTGGCTGGTGACTTCGGCGCGGGGCAGGCGGCGGCTGAGCCAGACTGGTTTGCTGAAGGTGGTCCGGACTGGGCGCAGGGTCCCGCGGGATCGCCGAGTGACGAGTCGGCGCTGGCCGGCGGTGGAGCCTCGGGTGCCGGCGCGTCGCTGACGGGTGGCGCGGCTGCGCGTGCGGGCGCGGCAGGTGTGGATGGCGGCAGTCGCGGTACGGGCGCGGGGCGGGCTGGAGTTGCTGATCCCGTGAGTGGTGTCGACGGGCTGTCTTCGCCGGCTGGCGCCGGTGGGGCGACCGTGAACGGCGGCGTCCAGGGACCGGCGGACGGGCAGGGGCAGCCGGTTGCCGGCGTGCCGTTGCAGGGTGGTCAGCAGGCGGGTGGACCGCCGGCTCCGTCGGCTGTTCCGGATCAGGTCGACCGGCGGGAACTCGCTGCCAGTAAGCGGCGCGCGGCCGAGGCTGCGGTTGCGGCTGAGCAGGCGCGCAAGGCGGCTCTGGCGACGGTGACCGAGGCGCCTCTCACGCCTGAGGAGGAGGCGGAGGCGATCGGTGAGGACGACATCGTGCTGGAAGAGGACTCGCGGTCGCACACCGACCTGCTGCGTGACACGCTCGGCGCGCAGATCATCACCGAAGAACCGAACTGAGCAGCAGGCCGAGCTGATCGGCTGGCTCGACGACGCGGTCCGCCAGCGGCACACGCCGTCGTGCTGAACGCCGTCCCGGCCGACGGCCGGGGCAGACGGGACAGCCGAGCGGCAGGCGGCCGGACAGCCGGGCAAGCGGACAACTGGGCATGACGACGGGGCTGACCGGAAGCACTGCCGGGCGCAGTCCTCGCCGGTGGGAGTCGGTTCCACCACGCGTAGGTTGTCGATTTCACCACGCAAGTGGCCGCGCCGTTGCTTTCCGAGCCCCTCTGGCATTGTGACCAGGCCGGGGACGGCGGGCCGCCGGCTTCGACGCATTCCACGCGTGCCAGGTGGGTAGATCCACAGATACCGGCCGTCGGCAATCACAGGCGGCTGTGGCTGTGAAGCCAACCTCGTGGGTTATCCACAGGAGTTCTCCACTGGTGTGGAATTCAAGCGCACGTGCTGACCCGGCTGGTAGTGCACAACTCCTCCACAGGTTGTGGATAACTAGTTCCACAGCCTGTGGAAGAACAAGGAGGACTCCGCGGTTTCCGTCGGGAGGTCGCCTGGGGCTGGGGTTGTCGCAGGGACCGGCTAGGCTCAGGGGCAAGCGGAACAGTCCGACGGGAGATCGCGGTGTTCGACGGTGGCGGTGGGCAGGGCGGCGGCTTCGACATGTCCGAGCTGCTCGCGCAGGCACAGGCGATGCAGAACCAGCTGATGGAAGCTCAGGCCAACCTGGAGAACCAGGAGGTCGAGGGCACCGCGGGTGGTGGCTTGGTGACCGCGATGGTGTCCGGCACCGGTGAGCTGCTCAGCCTGACGATCAACCCGAAGGCGGTCGACCCCGACGACACCGAGACGCTGGCCGACCTGATCGTGGCCGCGGTGCGGGACGCCTCGGAGAACGCCAAAGAGGTCGCGGCCCGGGCGATGGGTCCGCTGGCCGGCGGGCTCGGCGGCGGTCTGCCCGGTCTCGGTGGCGGCCCGGAGGCACTGCCCGGTGGCGCCGAGGGTGGCCAGAGCGGCAACCAGGGCCCCGGCCTGGGATTCACCCGGCCAGGCGGCCAGACCGGCCTGCCCGGTCAGAACCCGGGCTGACGTGTACGAAGGGGCCGTCCAGGACCTCATCGACGAGCTCGGCCGGCTCCCCGGCGTCGGTCCGAAGTCCGCGCAACGCATCGCGTTCCACCTGTTGTCCGCCGACGAGACCGACGTTCGGCGGCTGGCGCACGTCCTGGTGCAGGTGAAGGAGAAGGTCAAGTTCTGCGAGATCTGCGGCAACGTGGCCGAGGAGACGATGTGCCGGATCTGCCGCGACCCGCGCCGCGACCTCGCGCTGATCTGCGTGGTCGAGGAGGCCAAGGACGTGGTCGCGATCGAGCGGACCCGGGAGTTCCGCGGCCGGTACCACGTGCTCGGCGGTGCGATCTCGCCGATCGAGGGCATCGGCCCGGACGAGCTGCGGATCCGCGAACTGATGCAGCGACTGGCCAGCGGTGAGGTGACCGAGATCATTCTCGCTACCGACCCGAACCTGGAAGGCGAGGCGACCGCCACCTACCTGAGCCGGTTGCTCCGGCCCATGGGGTTGCGCGTCACCCGTTTGGCCAGTGGACTACCTGTAGGCGGTGACCTCGAGTACGCCGACGAGGTCACACTCGGACGGGCGTTTGAAGGGCGACGATCGATCGATGACTGACTCAACCGATATTGCGGACCGCGCGCTGGACACCGACAACGAGGACCTGACCGAGTTCGCCGAGCAGATCGCCGACCAGGTGCAGAGCTTCCTGATCTCGGTCCGCGACATCGCCGCGCAGCCGGACGAGGACGGCGTGGACGAGGGCCTTGCCTCGCTGCCGTACCTGCTGCTCGAGGTGAGCCAGCTGCTGCTGGCCGGTGGCCGGCTCGGCGCCTTCGAGGACTTCGTCCCGGAAGAGCGGTTCGAGAGCGACGCGGGTCCGGACCCCGACCTCGACGCGATGCGCGACCGGCTGGCCGTGCTGTTCGAGGGCTTGGACGAGTACGCCGAGGTCTTCGACCCGTACGCCGCGCCGCCGGAGATCACGGTGAACCGGCTGTCCGACGACCTGACCGCGATCGCCACCGACCTGGTGCACGGGCTCGCGCACTACCAGTCCGGCCGGATCCTCGAGGCGCTGTGGTGGTGGCAGTTCTCCTACGTGTCCACCTGGGGCGCGGCGGCGAGCGCCGTCCTGCGGGCCATCCAGTCGCTGATCGCGCACGACCGGCTCGAGCCGGCACACGACCCGGAGACGGAGGCGTCCGACCGCGAGCTGGTCGAGGTCGCGGAAGAAGTCGTCCAGCGCCGCTGAGCGCCACGTAAAAGGCCGGGTCCGCACACCGGGCCCGGCCTTTGTGCGTTCCAGGCTTGTGCGTTCCAGGCCGTGGTGCTGTCAGACCGTCGCCGGCGTCAGCGCCTCACCCAGCACACCGGCCGCCTGGACGACAGGATCCGCTGACGGCTCAGCGAGCCCGCGTCAGCAGTTCGAGCATGTCCGGCAGTTCGAAGACCTGGGCGACATCGAGCGCCGACCTGGTGCCGAGCGCCGGGTCCGCGCCGGCGGCGAGCAGCGCCTCGACGCTCTCGGTCGAGCGGCGGAAGACCGCGGCAGCCAGAGCGGTCTGCCCGCGGTCGTTGACCCGAGCCGTGTCAGCGCCTCGATCGAGCAGCGCGCGGACCGTCGCGGGATGGTCGTGGTACGCGGCCAGGATGAGCAGCGAGTCACCGGTACCGGTGGTGAGGTTCACCGGTACGCCGGCGTCGATCGCGGTGACCAGCTCCTCGGTCTCGCCGTTCCTGGCCCGGTCGAACAGGGATCGCAGGTACGCCAGCTCGGATTCGGTCAGCTCTTCGCCCATGCCTCCGAGCCTACGGCGGCCCGTCGCTCGCAACACGCCCCGGTGCGCCAAGATTTGACTCATTCAAGATTACGCGATGCCATGGGGGTATGTCCGCACCAGCTGATCTCCGGCTTCGCGGGACGGGTCTGCGGGTCACCAAGCCGCGGATGGCCGTTCTCGAGGTCCTGGACGAAGCACAGACCGGGCACGACCACCTCACCGTGGCCGTGGTCGCCGACCGCGCCCGGGCCCGCCTCGGCACGGTCTCGACCCAGGCGGTCTACGACTGCCTCGGCGCCCTGACCACCGCGGGACTGGTCCGCCGGATCGAGCCGGCCGGTCATCCCGCCCTGTTCGAGACCCGGGTCGACGACAACCACCACCACCTGGTCTGCCGCGGCTGTGGGCTGACCACGGACGTCGACTGCGTGGCCGGCGCCGCCCCGTGCCTGGAGCCGTCGCGTCGTGACGGGTTCCTCGTCGACGAGGCCGAGGTCATCTTCTGGGGCCTGTGCCCCGACTGCACGACCGTTTCCGACCCCTCAGAAAGGCCATCATGACCACCGCGTCCTCCCAGCAGCCGGAGCCGGGCACCGAACGCCCGGTCCTGACCAACCGTCAGGGTCACCCGGTCTACGACAACCAGAACCAGCGCACCGTCGGCGCCCGCGGTCCGGCCACGCTGGAGAACTACCAGTTCCTGGAGAAGATCAGCCACTTCGACCGCGAGCGCATCCCCGAGCGGGTGGTGCACGCACGCGGCGCGACGGCGTTCGGCTACTTCGAGGCCTACGGCACCGTCGGCGACCAGCCGGCCTCGGTGTTCACCCGGGCCAAGCTGTTCCAGGAGCAGGGCAAGCGCACCGACCTGGCGATCCGGTTCTCCACCGTCGCCGGCGGCCGGGACTCCTCCGAGGTGGCCCGCGACCCGCGCGGCTTCGCGGTGAAGTTCTACACCGAGGACGGCAACTGGGACCTGGTCGGCAACAACCTCGGCGTCTTCTTCATCCGGGACGCGATCAAGTTCCCCGACTTCATCCACTCGCAGAAGCCGGACCCGGTCACCTTCGAGCGCCAGGACCCCAACCGCGCGTTCGACTTCCTCAGCCAGACGCCCGAGGCGCTGCACATGGTGACGCTGGTCTTCAGCCCGCGTGGCATCCCGGCCAGCTACCGCCACCAGCAGGGCTTCGGCGTCAACACCTACAAGTGGGTCAACGCCCAGGGTGAGACGAAGCTGATCAAGTACCACTGGATGCCGCTGCAGGGCGTCAAGTCGCTGACCGCCGAGGACGCCGCGAACATCCAGGCCACCGACCTCGGTTCGCACACCCGCGACCTGTACGACGCGATCGCGCGCGGCGACTACCCCGAGTGGGAGCTGTCCGTCCAGCTGATGGACGACCACGAGCACCCCGAGCTCGACTTCGACCCGCTGGACGACACCAAGGTGTGGCCGGAGGAGCAGTTCCCGCTGCTCAAGGTCGGCAAGATGGTGCTGAACCGGGCGCCGGAGAACTTCTTCGCCGAGAACGAGCAGATCGCCTTCGGCACCGGTGTCCTGGTCGACGGCCTGGACTTCTCCGACGACAAGATGCTGGTCGGCCGGACCTTCAGCTACAGCGACACCCAGCGCTACCGCGTCGGCCCGAACTACCTGCAGCTGCCGGTGAACGCGCCGAAGAAGAAGGTCGCCACCAACCAGCGCGACGGCCAGATGGCCTACGGCGTGGACCTCGCCGAGGGGCAGAACCCGCACGTCAACTACGAGCCCTCGATCCTCGGCGGCCTGCGCGAGGCGGAGTACCCGGCGCACGACGAGCAGGGTCCGGAGATCGTCGGCCGGCTGACCCGCAAGCGCATCCCGCGCACCAACGACTACAAGCAGGCCGGTGAGCGGTACCTGCTGTCCGAGCAGTGGGAGCGCGACGACCTGGTGGCCAACCTGGTGGACGCGCTGAGCCAGTGCGACCGGGCGATGCAGGAGCGCATGGTCTGGCACTTCGTGATGGCCGAGGACGAGCTGGGCGTGCGGGTCGGGGACGGCCTGGGCATCACCCCCGCCGACGTCAGCCACCTGGAGCCGCTGCCGACCCAGTCGCTCACCGAGGAGGAGCTGACCCGGATGGCGAACCTCGGCAAGAACGGCCCGCGCGACGTGAGCGGTCTGACCATGACGCACTGCGTCCCGAACGAGCGCGTCGTCACCGAGCGCTGATCCCTGCGCGACCACCGCACGCCGTGGCCGGGTTCGTCCCGGCCGCGGCGTGCTGCTGTTCGGCACCGGCCTGATGGCGGAGGCGGACGGCGGAACCGCTTGAATTGCGGGATGTCCGTCTACGAACTGATCGCCCGGTTGCCCGGCATCGACGCGGTACGCAGGACCAGTCGCGCGCTGGCCGTGCTCGACGCCGTGCTGAGCCCGGACCCGGAGTACCGGTACTACAGCTTCGACGCGCGCTGGTCGCCGACCGACGAGGCGGCGCTGATGCGCAACGGGTCCGGCGACGAGTACTCGATCGTCTTCTCGCCGGACGGGGCGATCGCCCAGGGGTTCGACCACGAGTCGCCGATGTCGCCCCGGCAATCCCCGGGCGGGCGGACCTGGCCCGGCCTGTTCATCGGCGTACCGGATGAGCTGGCGCCGGCCCTCGACGAGCCGGCCTTTCGCGACGGCGACGGCAATCAGTCGGTGACGGTGTGCTTCTGGCGCACTCCCGCCGACGACCGCTGGCTGTGCGGACCGGTCGAAGGCGCCGACAAGGACGGCGCGGAGCGCTTGTTCGGACTGCTGGCGGAGGGGCCCGAGGGTTATCTCACCTTCGCCGAGGACCACTACGAGGTCGCCCTGGACCTGGACGCGATCCGGCACGTCTACGCACTGATGCCGCTGACGGAGTACGTCGTGACATCGCTCAACCGGGAACGCCGGCTGGCCGACCTCACGGAAGAGATCGCCGAGATCGGCTATCCGCGGTCCTGATCCGTTGTTTTGCACCAATCATTCCAAAACATGTTACCGTCCTCCCATGGCCAGGCCGCGGAAGTTCGTCGAGGACGCGGCGATCGACGCCGCCATGCGCGCGTTCTGGGCCCACGGCTACGAAGGCACCTCCACGCAGGACCTGTGCGAAGCCACCGGGCTCGGCCGCAGCAGCATCTACAACACGTTCGCCAGCAAGCACGATCTCTTCGAGAAGGCGCTGGCTCGCTACATCGAGCTGAAGACGGCTGCTGCCCTGGAGCTGCTGGCCGGTGACCTACCGGTCCGGGAGAAGGTGCGCACGCTGCTGTGGTGGGCCGTCGAGCCGGACGAGGACAACCCGATCGGGTGCCTGGTGGTCAACGCCACCGTCGAGCTCGGCCCTCATGACCCGGCCGCCGCCGACATGCTGCGCCGCGATCAGGAGGTCCGGCTGGCCGCGCTGGTCGCGGCGATCGAGGCGGGCCGGCGGGCCGGCGAGATCGCTGCGGACAAGGACGCCGAAAGCCTGGCCAGGTTCGTCGTCGCGACGATCAGCGGGATGCGCGTGATGGCTCGCGGGGGTGCCGACCGCGCTGCCCTGGAGTCCATCGCGACCACTGCGCTGTCCGCTCTCTGACCCTCCTGCCGCACCGAAGGAAGGATTCCGCCATGCCGCTTGCCGTCTACGTGCTCGGCCTCGCGATCTTTGCCCAGGGCACCTCCGAGCTGATGCTGGCCGGACTGCTGCCGGAGCTGTCGGCCGATCTCGGCGTCTCCATCCCGGACGCCGGTCTGCTGATCTCCGCCTTCGCGGTCGGCATGCTGGTGGGAGCGCCGGTCCTGGCCGTCGTCACCCTGCGCTGGCCACGGCGTACGGCGTTGCTGACCTTTCTCGCGATCTTCGCGCTCACCCATGTCGTCGGCGCGCTGACGCCCAACTACGAGGTGCTGTTCGCGACCCGGGTCGTCGGCGCCTTCGTGTACGCCGGCTTCTGGGCCGTCGCGGCGGTCACCGCGCTGAACCTGGTGCCGGCCGATCGCCGGGGCCGGGCGATGAGTGTGGTGGCCGGTGGACTGACGCTGGCCACCATCGTCGGACTGCCCGCGGGCACGGTCGTCGGTCAGCACCTCGGCTGGCGTGCCGCGTTCTGGGGCGTTGCCCTGCTGTCCACCGCGGCCATGGCCGGCGTGCTGGCGACCATTCCCGGCGGCAAGCCGGCCACCGCGCCCCGCATCTTCGACGAGGTCGGCGCCTTCGCGAATCCCCGGTTGTGGCTGGCCTACTCGACGACGGCCCTGTCGGTCGGCGCGCTGATCGTCAGCTTCAGCTACTTCGCGCCGTTGCTCACCGAGGTGACCGGGCTGTCCGCCGGGTGGGTGCCGATCGTGCTCGCCCTGTACGGCGTGGGTGCGCTGATCGGCATCACGGTCGGTGGCCGGACCTCGGACCGCAGGCCCTTCGGCACGCTGCTGGTCGGGCTCGGTGGACTCGTCGTCCTGTCCGTCGCGCTGGCGCTGTGGGCTGGTCAGCCGGCCGCTGTCGTCGCGGTGATCGTGCTGCTCGGCGTCTTCGGGTTCGCGACCAACCCGGCCGTGAACACCCGGGTCTTCAGGCTGGCCGAGAGCGCGCCCACGCTGGCCGCGGCGGTGAACGTCTCCGCGTTCAACGTCGGGATCACCGTCGCGCCCTGGCTCGGAGGTCTGGCGATCGAAGCCGGGGCGGGCTATCGCTCGCTGGGCTGGATCGGCGCCGCCATCGGCGCACTCGCGCTGCTCACGGTCGTCGTCGCCGCACTGCAAGCGGCCAGAACGCCAGGCGCCGACCAGCCCGCCGGAACACCAGGCGCCGAGCAGCCCGCCGGAACACCAGGCGCCGAGCAGCCTGCCGGATCGCTGCGCACCGACCAGCCGGCGGCAGCGACGCGCACCGACGAGCCGGTGAGCGATCGCGCCGGGACGGCCGGCGAGGACAACCTGTGCGGCGTCAGTCGGGCAGCATCGGGACAGTGATGCCCTGGTCGCGGCCGAGCAGGATGCCGCGGGTGACGGCGTTGTTGCCGAACTTGTCCCGGACGTGGTCGAGCGCGCTGTCCAGCTCGTCGTTGCTCGCCTTGTCGAACGGCAGCGCGAGCTGGACGGTGGTCTCGTTCTCCAGGTTGCCGACCGCGACGCCGACCAGGGTGACGCCCTGCTTCTCGATCAGCGGCCGGGCCTCGGCCATCAGCGCCCGGGCGGTGACCAGCAGTGCGCGGGTCTGGCCAGTTGCCTGAGGCAACGTGTGGGACCGGGTCACCCGGCTGAAGTCGTCGAACCGCAGTCGCAGCGTGACCGTCCGCCCGGCCCGGCCCGCCGATCGCATCCGCCGGCTGACCCGGTCCACCAGGCCGGCCAGCACGGCGTCCAGTGTCTCGGCCGACTTCGGTGACCGGCCGAGCGCGCGCTGGGAGCCGATCGATCCCCGGCGCTTGCCGACCTCGATCGGGCGCGGGTCGCGGTTGTGCGCGAGCGCGTGCAGGTGCCGGCCCGAGGCGCGGCCGAGCATCGCGACCAGCGCGGCCTCCGGCAGCATCGCGACGTCGCCGACCGTGGTCAGGCCGCGGGTGCGCAGCTTGGCGGCGGTCACCTCGCCGACACCCCACAACCGCTCGACCGCCAGCGGGTGCAGGAACTCCAGTTCCTCGTCGGGCGGCACCACCAGCAGCCCGTCCGGCTTGGCGACGCCGCTGGCCACCTTGGCGAGGAACTTCGTCCGGGCGACGCCGACGGTGATCGGCAGCCCGACCTTGGCCAGCACGTCGGCTCGCAGCCGCCGGGCGATGTCGACCGGCGTACCGGCGATCTTGCGCAGGCCGCCGACGTCCAGGAACGCCTCGTCGATCGACAGCCCTTCCACCAGCGGCGTGGTGTCGTTGAAGACCCGGAACACCGCCTTGCTGGCCTCGGAGTACGCCGACATCCGCGGCGGCACCACGATCGCCTGCGGGCAGTGGCGCAGGGCTTGCCCGCCGTTCATCGCGGTCCGGACGCCGAGCGCCTTCGCCTCGTAGCTGCAGGCCAGCACGACGCCGCCGCCGACGATCACCGGCCGGCCGCGCAGCCGCGGGTCGTCGCGCTGCTCGACCGACGCGTAGAAGGCGTCGAGATCGGCGTGCAGGATCGACGCGGCGGGAGGTCGGGACACGAACACATGTTCGCATAAACTCAGCGGTGTGATCTAGGGATGCGGACCGGAGGAGTAGGGAGAATTCTGGAGGCGGGACTCCGGCGCGACAGGACAGAATGCGGTCCATGGACCTGTCGGCTTATCGCGCGCTCTGGAGAACCCGCGGGGTGGCGTCGCTGCTCGCGTCCGCCCTGGTGGCCCGGCTGCCGGTGATGGCCTCGATGGTGCCGGTGTCGTTCCTGGCCAAGGACGCCGCCGGCAGCTTCGGCTGGGCGGGCGTGGTGGCCGGCGCCTACTCGGTCGGTACGGCGGTCGGCGGGCCGATCTGGTCCCGGCTGGCCGACCGGCGCGGCGGTCGCTGGGTGGTCATCGGCACCGGAATGGCCTGGAGCGTCGCGATGGTCGTGCTCGCGCTGCTGCCCGGCGACCTGTACCGGGCGATGCCGGTGGTGTCCGCGATCGCCGGCGCGTTCGTGTCGCCGGTGACTGCGACGCTGCGGGCGGCCTGGCCGCGGCTGGTCCAGGGGTCCAGGCTCCGGGCGGTCTACGCGCTCGACGCGACGGCCCAGGAGGTGCTGTTCGCGATCGGCCCGATGCTCGGTGCGCTGGTGGTGAGTTTCGCCAGCCCGCGGGCCGGCGTGCTTTCGGCGGCAGCGGTCGCGATGGCGTCGATCTGGTGGTACGGCGTACAGCAGCAGCCGGCGGTGAAGCACGACGAGAACGTGCAGCGACTGACGGCGCCGCAGTTGCTCTGGCACCGCTACCGGCTGCCATTGATCCTCGCGTTCGCCTTGTGCGTCACGGCGTTCGCCTCGGTCTCGCTGGGCATCGTCGCCTTCGCCGACGAGCACGGCAACCGGCTGATCGCCGGGGTGCTGGAGTCGGTGTGGGCGCTGGGCAGCCTGATCGGCGGAGTGATCGTGGGTGCGCTGCCGGGCCGGCGGAACTCGTTCGTCTGGCGGCGGGCGCTGTTGATCGCCGCCGGCATGCTGCTGTGCGTGTTCGCGACGTCGTCGCCGGTCACGCTCGGCATCGGGCTGCTGCTGTCCGGCTGCGTGCTGGCGCCGACCGTGGGCGCGCTGTACGAGCGGCTCGGAACGATGACGCCCGACTCGGTACGCACCGAGATCTTCGGCTGGATGGGCAGCGGCGCGATGATCGGCGGCGCGGTCGGCTCGGCCGTGTCCGGGGTGGTCGTCGAGAGCTTCGGCGTTCGCTACGTCTGGGTGATGGCCGCCGGTCTCGCCCTGCTGGCCGCGCTCGCGGTGCTGCACGTGCCCCCGCACCGACCCGCCGACGACCCGGTCGTCGAAGAGGTCGCCGTCGCCTGACCCTCCGGCCGTCGGGCCGACGCCCAGCCTGCCGGGGCACACGCGGCCGGATGTGGGCGTGCCCCCGGCGGCGTCAGTTCAGGTCGCGCGCCGGGGGATCGATGCCGTCCTCGGCGGCCTGGTACGCGGCGATCTTCCAGTCGATCACCTCGAGGTCCGCCTCCAGTTGCGCGAGATCAGCGGCCACCCGCTCCCGATGGGCTCGCAGCAGCGCGAGCCGCCCGGCCCGCAGCCGGTCGCCGGCCCGGACGTGCTCGGCGAACTCGCGGACCTGCTCCACCGGCATCCCGGTCCGCCGCAGCCGGAGCAGGACGTCGAGCAGGCCGAGCGCGTCCGGGGTGAACCGCCGCCGGCCACCGGAGTCCCGCGGCAGGTCGCCGAACAGCCCTTCCCGGTCGTAGTACCGCAGCGTCTCGACCGGCAGACCCGAGATCCGCGAGGCCTCGCCGATGGTGACGGCCTGGGTGAGTTCCTCCTGCATCATGCCGTCAGCTAACTACCTGGACCGCACTCCAGGTCAAGCTTCCGGAGACCCGGATCTCGGCAGCAAAGCCGACCAGCGGGGCTTGAGGATCGCCTGCGCCGCGACCCAGGACACGGCGGCCGGGTCCCGGCCGGCCAGGAGCTCGGTCAGCCGGTTCAGGAAGTCCTCCCAGCCGTAGCCGTAGTCGACCGCCGTGTCCGGACCCACCAGGGAATGGGTGAGCGTGAGCACGGTGTTGTCTGCTTCCGGCTCCAGCAGGAGCTCGACCGCGGAGTCGGGTTCACCCGGCCAGGTCCAGCGAACGCGCAGCCGGGTGGGAGCCTCGCAGGTCTCGACGTGCAGAACTGCGACTTCCTGATCGGGCGGGGACATCGTCAGCTGGAGCGTCCCATCGACCCCAGTTTCACCGGTCAGGTCGCCCAGCCAGCGGGACAGCCGGGCGGGAGTGGTCCAGGCCGACCAGACGTCGTGCACGTCGGCGGCGTACGAGCGCCGCAGCTGTACGGCGTACGTGCCGTCCTCGGTGGTGATCTTGCGGCCGGTCGAGTCCAGCAGTTCCTGCAGCTCAGTCATGGGTTTCCTCCAATGGCGTCGCGCGGGCCCGGCGGCCGCGGCGCAGCTCGGTGTCCAGCGCGTCGAGCCGGTTGGTCCAGAACTTGCGGTAGCGGTCCAGCCACTGGTCGATCTCCCGCAGCGGTGCGGTGTCCACGGCGTACAGTCGGCGGGTGCCGTCGACGGTCACCGTGGCGAACCCGTTGTCGCGCAGCACCCGCAGGTGCTGGGAGACGGCCGGCTGGCTGATCCCGAACTCCGCGCCGATGGTGGCCGCGATGCTGCCGGCCGGCAGCTGCCCGTCCGCGAGCAGCTCCAGGATCCGTCGCCGGACCGGGTCGCCGAGGATGTCGAAGGCGTGCATAGGCCGAGTGTTTCAGTGATCACTTATATAAGCAAGTGGTCCGGAAGGCCGGAAGGTCTGCGGCCGGGGCGGGCGCTCGCCCCGGTTCCTGCGCGCGCCGGGGCCGGGGGCCGGACGGGCCGCCCGGGTGCTGGTCAGACGGGAGACAACAGGCCCCGCACGGCTAGAATGAGCCGACAGAACACGCCTGGTGCAGCCCTGTTGCGGCGCAGGACGGCGTACCGCAACCAGTGTGAGCTGGTTGGGAACCAAGCTTTGAGGAGACACAGCTGTGGGACGCGTCGTGCACAAGTACGGCGGTTCTTCGGTCGCTGACGCCGATTGCATCAAGCGTGTGGCCCAACGGATCGTCGCGACGAAGAAGGCCGGGAACGACGTGGTGGTGGTCATTTCCGCCATGGGTGACACCACCGACGAACTGATGGATCTGGCCCAGCAGGTCTCGCCCCTGCCGCCACCGCGCGAGCTGGACATGCTGCTCACCTCGGGTGAGCGGATCTCCGCGGCGCTGCTGGCGATGGCGATCGCGAACCTGGGCTACGAGGCCCGGTCGTTCACCGGCTCGCAGGCCGGCGTGATCACCACCTCCGCGCACGGCAACGCGCGCATCATCGACATCACCCCCAGCCGGATCGAGGACGCGCTGGCCGAGGGTCACGTGGCGATCGTGGCCGGCTTCCAGGGGGTCGCGCAGGACACCAAGGACATCACCACGATGGGCCGCGGCGCCTCCGACACCACCGCGGTCGCGCTGGCGGCGGCGCTGGAGGCGGACTACTGCGAGATCTACACCGACGTGGACGGCATCTTCACCGCCGACCCGCGGATCGTGCCGGCCGCCCAGCAGATCCCGAAGATCTCCTACGAGGAGATGCTCGAGATGGCCGCCTGCGGCGCCAAAGTCCTGCACCTGCGCTGCGTCGAGTACGCGCGGCGCTACAACGTCCCCGTCCACGTGCGTTCCTCCTTCTCGCAGAAGGAAGGCACCTGGGTCGTCGATGCGAAGGAACTGAATCAGATGGAACAGGCGATCATCTCCGGCGTGGTCCAGGACCGCAACGAGGCCAAGATCACCGTGGTCGGCGTACCCGACAAGCCCGGTGAGGCGGCGCGGATCTTCGAGACGGTCGCCGGTGCCGAGACCAACATCGACATGATCGTGCAGAACGTGTCGGCGGTCGCCACCAACCGCACCGACATCTCCTTCACCCTGCCGCGCGCCGACGGCGCCCGGGCGATGTCCGCGCTGGCCCGGATGAAGGACGCGGTCGGCTACGAACAGCTGCTCTACGACGACCAGATCGGTAAGGTCTCGGTCGTCGGTGTCGGCATGCGCTCGCACCCCGGCGTGTCGGCGAAGTTCTTCTCGGCGCTCGCGGACGCGGGCGTGAACATCGAGATGATCTCGACCTCGGAGATCCGGATCTCCGTGGTCGTCGACGAGAACCTGGTGGACGTCGCCGTGACCGCGGCGCACACCGCATTCGACCTGGACGACGAGCACACCCAGGCCGTCGTCTACGGAGGAACAGGACGGTGACCCCGGTGAGCGCTGCGGACCCCACGACCGACGACCGGGCAGGTCTGCCCACCCTGGCGGTGGTCGGCGCGACCGGCGCCGTCGGCACGGTGATGCTGAGCCTGCTCTCGACCCGGCAGAACGTCTGGGGCGAGATCCGGCTGATCGCGTCCGAGCGCTCGGCCGGCAAGCGGCTCAAGGTCCGCGGCGAGGAGGTCGAGGTCGTCGCGATCACCGAGCAGGCCTTCGACGGCGTCGACGTGGCGATGTTCGACGTACCGGACGAGGTGTCGGCGCACTGGGCCCCGATCGCGGCCGCCAAGGGCGCCGTCGTGGTGGACAACTCCGGCGCGTTCCGGATGGACCCGGAGGTGCCGCTGGTGGTGCCCGAGGTGAACGCCGAGGCGGCCCGGAACCGGCCGAAGGGCATCATCTCCAACCCCAACTGCACCACCTTGTCGATGATCGTGGCGATGGGCGCGCTGCACCACCGCTACGAGCTGGAGCAGCTCGTGGTCGCGTCGTACCAGGCCGCGTCGGGGGCCGGGCAGGAAGGCATCGACGCGCTCTACGACCAGCTGATGAAGGTGGCCGGCAATCGCGAGCTGGGGACCACGCCCGGCGACGTCCGGCGGGTGATCGGCAACGCCCTCGGCCCGTTCCCGGCGCCGCTGGTGATGAACGTGGTGCCGTGGGCCGGCTCGCTGAAGGACGACGGCTGGTCCTCGGAGGAGCTGAAGGTCCGCAACGAGTCGCGCAAGATCCTCAACCTGCCCGGCCTGAAGGTGTCCGCGACCTGCGTCCGGGTGCCGGTGATCACCACCCACTCGTTGTCCGTGCACGCGCGGTTCGCCCGCGAGGTGGACGTCGAGGAGGCGCGCGAGGTCCTGCGGGACGCGCCGGGCGTAATCCTGTTCGACAACCCGGCCGAGGGCGAGTTTCCGACCCCGGCCGACGTGGTCGGCACCGACCCGACCTGGGTCGGCCGGCTGCGCAAGTCGCTGGACGACCCGCAGGCGCTGGAGCTGTTCGTCTGCGGCGACAACCTGCGCAAGGGCGCCGCGCTGAACACCGCGCAGATCGCCGAGGTCGTCGCCAAGGAGTTCGCCGCGGCGGCCGGCTGACCCCCACCACGACAACGGGACCTCGGACAGGACATGTCCTGTCCGAGGTCCCGTTCGGTGTCCGGAGCCCCGTGTCTACAACCAGTTCTCGCGGGCGGCGTGCAGGGCGAGCTGGAAGCGGGTGCTGGCGCCGGTGCGGTTCATCAGCCGTTCCAGGTAGCGGAAGAAGGTCCGGCGGCTGATGCCGAGCGTGCGGGCGATCGTGTCGTCGGCGGCGCCGGTGGCCAGCAGGGCGAGCAGCCGGCGCTCGATCGGCTCCAGCCGGTCGTCCTCCGCGCCGACCGACGCGTGCAACGGCAACGCGTTGCGCCAGCAGAGCTCGAACATGCCGATCAGTGCGGTCAGCAGGCTGCTCGGCCGGATGATCAGCAGGGACCGGTTCACGTCGGTGTCGCGCACCGACATCGACACGAACGCGATCGAGCCGTCGATGATCGTCAGCTTGGCCGGTACGTCGGGCAGCACCCGCGCCTGCTCGCCGGCCTCCACGCAGGGCAGGATGTTCTCGGTCAGGTAACCGGGCACCTCGACCGACTCCGGCGAGTAGACCACCCGGTAGGCGACCCCGCGGTTGAGCTGCTCGATCTCCATCTGATTCGGCCCCGCGCCCAGGTAGTACGGCGGTGAGTCGATCGCCAGGATCTCGCGTTGGGCGCTGCCCTTGATCTGGTTGATCCGCTCGACGATCGCCGTCCCGGTGACCACCTCGATCAGGTGCGTGGTCGACTCGTTGTGCACGGTCCGGCGGAACTCGTCGTACGCGTTCAGCACCTCGATCCGGGCCTGCTTCAGCTCGGACTCGCGGCGCAGCGTGAGCGCTTCCAGGCCGGCGTCGGGTGGCACCGGCAGGAACCGGGCGTGGTCGGAACCGGACCGGCGGGCCAGTCCCGCCTGGACCAGTCCGCCCAGGGTGGTGTCGATGCCGGTCTCCCGGCCGGCGACGACGGCCGCCAGCTCGCTCACCGACGAGGGGCCGGTTCGGAGCAGGTGCTGGTAGACCAGGATCTCGTCGTCGTTCAGGCCGAGCACGCGTAGATGGTCGGCACGCTCCGTGTCGGTCGAGTTCATCTCCGTCCCCTCCCTCCCCAGCGCGGTCACCACGCGCTACCGCCGCTCCAGGGTAGATGGCTCCGCACCGGCCGGACCGCACTGTCCGTGGTGTGGCCACTGCGCTGCGCCAGCTTTGTTGTTCTGTCAGCATTCTTGTGCCGTGTCACCATCTGGCCACCATTTCCGCGCTGTCGTGAGCGAGAATTGAGGTCCAGCAGCCCGGCGACGGACCACCTGATCGCCGCCGGGCTGCTGTTCCAATTCTGGCCCGAGTTGGCTGCTGCGTCAGCGGACCCCGTTTCGGTTGGGTCTCGATCCCGGCGCATCGGTGCCCTCGCACTCCCGTGCCATCACCGGCTGTACCGGAGGGTGTACAAACTGTGCAACCGCAGCGGTTTTTCGAGGAGGCACCGCCCATGCTTCTGACCCGTTTGATCAAGTCCGTCGGCTTGTGCGCGATGACCGCCGCCCTGGTCATCGTGCCCGCCCACTCGGCGAGTGCCAGCGCCACCTCCGCCCACGGTGAGCCAGGCCCCCGAGTCGTCGGTGGAACCCGCGCAGCACAAGGTGAGTTCCCGTGGATGGTGAGGCTGTCCATGGGATGTGGTGGCGCGATGTACACCAGTCAGCTCGTGCTGACCGCCGCGCACTGCGTGGGTTCCACCGGCAACAACACCTCGATCACCGCCACCGTCGGCGTGGTCGACCTGCAGGACACGTCGGCGACGAAGGTGCGCTCGACGTACGTGCACCGCTCGCCCACCTACGGCACCAGCACCGGTGGCGACTGGGCACTGATCAAACTGGCCAGCCCGATCGCCGGCGTTGCGACGTTGCCGATCGCCACCACCACGGCGTACGACTCCGGCACGTTCACGGTGGCCGGCTGGGGTGCGGCGACCGAGGGCGGGACGCAGCAGCGCTACCTGCTCAAGGCCCAGGTGCCGTACGTCGACGACGTGACCTGCCGGGACGCCGGTCCGTACTACAGCGACCTGATCTTCGCGGCCGAGCTGTGTGCCGGGCGGATGGCGACCGGTGGGGTCGACACTTGCCAAGGTGACTCCGGCGGGCCGATGTTCCGGCGGGACAACGCGAACGCGTGGATCCAGGTCGGCATCGTCAGCCACGGCGACGGGTGCGCCCGGCCGAGCGCGCCGGGCGTCTACACGCAGGTGAGCACCTTCGCCGCGGCGATCGCCGCGGCCGCCGCCAACCTCGGCGGTGGGGGAGGGCCGGCCTGCGGCCCGTTCACCAACGGCACCAACGTGAACATCCCGGATGCCGGTGCCGCCGTCACCAGCTCGGTCACCGCGACCGGCTGCACCGGAAGCACCAGCTCGGCCCAGGTCGCGGTCAACATCGTGCACACCTTCCGCGGTGACCTGGTGATCGACCTGCTCGCGCCGGACGGTTCGTCGTACCGGTTGAAGGGCACGAACCCCAGCGACTCCGCCGACAACGTCAACACGACGTACACGGCGACCGTCGGCAACGAGGTCCGCAACGGCACCTGGCGACTCCAGGTCCGCGACGTGGCCCGGGCGGACGTCGGCTACGTCAACTCCTGGTCGCTGTCGCTCTGATCCCCTGGTCCGTGCCTTCGGCGCGGTCAGGACCCACCGAGGCCCCGGCATCCGCCCGCCGGGGCCTCGGTTCCGTGCTGGGTGGATCAGGTCAGCGGCTGGCCTCGACGAACTGGCGCATCAGGGCCTCCGGGTCGGACTCCGGCTCGGGCTGGGCCAGCGAAGCGGCCGGGATCCGGGACTGCGGGGTGTCCGCGGTCGCCAGGTCCGGCGTACTGGTCAGCGGGAGGGTGAGGGAGGACCGGGCCGGGTCGAGCGTGACGGTGGCGCCGGTGAAGGGGACCGACGGGTTGTCGGGTTCGACGGTGAGCACCAGGCCGAGGCGGTGGCCGGCGGCGAAGACGACGTCGTCGGCGTTCAGCTCGAAGGTGAGGTCGTACCACTTGCCCGACTGCAGGGACTCCTTGCGGTTCAGCGACTTGTAGTGGCCGATGTCCGCGAGCGTACGGACGGCGATCGACGCGTCCGAGACCGCGGTGTTGATCTGCGTCCGGGCGTAGCACCCGGTGTCGAGCGTGTTGCCGTCACCCCAGCAGACGCGGGTGTTCGGCACGTTGGTGACGTCGCGGTAGCGGGTCGCGGTGCCGTAGTCGACCAGGCGCGCCTTGATGCCGGCGGCAACCTTGTTGACCTTCACCCGGACCGTGACCTTGCCGGTGCCGGACATCCGCACGGACCGCTCCAGGTCGTTGCTGAGGAACACCGCCCGGTCGGTGCGTTGCGCGGTCGGGTCCAGCACCACGGAGTCGGCCGACGGCTCGCTGGTGCCGGTGAAGCTGACCGGGTTCGACGTCGGGGCCGCGATCGACAGTCCGCCGGTCTTGGCGTTCAGCGGCTTGCTCAGCGTCAGCTTGGTACTGCGTACGCCGGTCGCCGGCCAGCGCGGCTCGTCGACGAACGATCCGTCCTCGCGCTGGACGGTTGCCTGCGGCGTCAACATGACGTCGTTCTGCAGGCCCTGCAGCCAGTAGTCGAACCACGGGTGCAGCTTGCTGACCCACTCGTCGCGGAAGCTGAAGCCGTCCAGGTGCACGCCCTGGTGCAGGAAGATCTTGCGCGGCACGCCTCGCTGGGCCAGCTCGTCCCACCACTCACCGAAGTGCCGGGTCTTCACGTTCTCGTCGCCGAGGCCGTGCACGACGTACACGCTGGCCTTCACCTTGCTCGCGTCGAGCCGGTAGTTCCTCGGGTCCCACCACTTGCTGTAGCTGCCGGTGCGGGTGTCGGAGTCCTGCTCGATCTCGTCGGTGAGCTGGACGCAGCGCGGCGACGCGTCGTTGCTGACGTAGTCGTGCAGGAAACCCATGTACTCGTCGTAGAACGGTACGCCGAAGCCACGGGTGTAGTCGTACCAGGACGAGATCGCGGCGATCGGCACGATCGTCTGCAAGCCGCGGACGCCGGTGCCGGCGACCGAGTTCGCGATCGTGCCGTTCCAGGAGACGCCGATCATGCCGGCCTTGCCGGTGGACCAGTCGGCCTTCGCGGTCGCGCCGGCCGGGGTGTGGCCGGGCACCCGGTGGTTCAGCCAGTCGATCACGGCCTTGGTACCGAGCACCTCGAGATCCGCGCCGACGTCACTGCAGCCAGTGGAGCGGAAGGTGCCCGGCATGTCGACGAAGGCGACCGCGTAACCGCGCGGGACGAAGTAGTTGTCGAGCCAGCTGCCGTACACCTGCCGGGTGCCGTCGGCGTCGAAGTAGTTCTTCGGGTCGCCGGCGTAGTACGGCGAGGCCTGGATGATCACCGGTACGTCGATGCCGGCCTGGGCCGCTTCGCCCGGCCGGACGATGTCGACGGTGACCCGGTCCTTGACGCCGTTGGCGTCGCCGTCGACCCCGGGCACCTCGACCTCGACCCGTTCGTGCACGGCGTTGTCGTAGTCGTAGGCGGCGACGGTCCGGGTGCCGTCGACGAAGGGCTTGGCGGGCGGGCCGGCGGTCGCGGTCAGCGACGCGATCGGCGCCAGCGCCGCGGTGGCGAGCAGGGCCACTCCGGTACGGACAGCTCTGCTCGATGGAAATCTGCGCATACGTGTCTGCTCCCCTGTGGGCGGTGGGTGGAGCACACCGGCCCTCCCTCGACAGGGCCGTTGTGGTGCACGCACCTTAGGCAGAAGTTGGCAGCGTTGTCAGCACGCATCTCACCTGGCTGGTCACGATCTGTGCAGTGGTCGAGGAGACTCGGCCGAACCTCCACCACTCACCAACTGCCGCGATCGGCCAGCCAGTACTCCAGCTGAGCGGGCGGGTTCGGGTGCGTCGATGGTTGGTGAGTGGTGGAGATTCAGCGAACCAGATTCAGGCGAGTCTCGGCGACGGTGATCTGCAACTGCTGGCCCCAGGTGAGTGTCAGGGAGTCGGACTCGATGCCGTCGCCGAAGACGACCAGGTCGGCCTCGGCGGTCACGGTGAGGTGGTCGGTAGCGGTGAGCAGGCCCTCGGTGCAGCTGGTGCCGGTGGCGGGAGAGGGCCAGGCCTCGCGGACGAACCAGCACAGTGCGGGGTCGGTCGGACCAGGCAGCGCGAGGCGGCTGCGGCGTTCCTGCCATGCCGAGCGGCACCACCCCGTGGAACCTGTTCCGGTGCCGACCAGCAGGCCGGACGACGACTGCCGTTCCTCCAGCCCTTCCGGTGAGGCGAGCCGGTAGCGCGCGGACTGGTGCGTCCGGTGCCCGACGTACACCTCGTTGAGGGCGAGCAGCCGCTGACCGTCATCGGTGCTCGCGGCAACCATCGTGCGCTGCTCGACGTGCCGCTCGCGCAGCAGGCCGGCGACCGCGGCCGGCGGGTGCGGGACCAGGACGCCGGGATGACGATCGGGCTCCGGGTTGACGCCGATCACCGGCTGACCGTCCAGGTACTTGGCGACGTTCGCGACCAGGCCGTCCTGGCCGACCGCGACCACCACGTCCTCAGGCCCGAACACGAACCGGTCCAGGTCGGCCCGCTCCGCGACCGCCCGCCGCCAGTCGAGCGGGATCGCCGCCGAGACCGTCGCCAGGGCCTGCTGCTGGAACTGGTGCCGGGCGTCCAGCTCGGCCAGGTCCCGGCCGCGGGTCTTCAGGAAGAAGCCGGCCTGCTGACGGGTCCCGTGCCGGGCGACGAGTTCGGTCAGCTCGGTCGCCCGGTGCACGATCACCGCCCGCGGAGGCAGACTCATGCCTGGCCGTCCGTCAGCTTGCTGAGCAGCGGGGTGATCAGGTCGGGGGTGAGGTTGAGGGTACCGATCTCCGGCAGCGCACCCTGCTTGATCGCCAAGGCGAGGATCGTGGCCTGATCCAGCTCGGCGTACGCGTCGAGCAGGGCCTTCTCCGCCGACGCCTCGGCGGCGCCGATGACCCGCTTGGCGTCCGCCTCGGCCTCGCTCAGCGCACGCCGCCGGCCGGCCTGCGCCTCGGTCTCGATCCGTCCCGCCGCGGCCGCCTCGGTCGCCCGCCGGCGTTCGTTCTGGCCCTTCTGCAGGACCAGTTGCTCCTCGCGCCGGGCCAGCTCGATCTGGTTCTGCAGCTCGTTTTCCGCGATCGACCGTTCCCGCTCGACCGCCATCGCGCGCCGCTCGTACGTCGCCTTGTCCGCGGCCTGCTGGACCATCTCCCGGGTGGGAGTCTGCAGCGCCCGCTCCACGTCGCTCTCGGCCCGGACGGCGACCACCCGGACGTCCTCGACGCCGATCCCGAGCCCGGTCAGCCGCTGGTCCTGGCGCAGCCCGCCGCCGACCGCCTGCCGCAGCGACGCCATTCCCTCGGACAGTGCCTGGGTCAAGGTCATCCGGGCCAGCAGGTCCAGCGCGGTCTGCTGGGCGAGCTCGGTGAGCAGACCGCCGAGCTGCTCCAGCGGCGTCGACCGCCACCTCCCGGTGTCCGGGTCGATCCCGAAGTCGAGCCGGGTGGCGGCGAGTCCCGGATCGGTCACCCGGTACGTCACCGTCGCCTGCACCACGACGTCCTGGAAGTCGACCGTACGGCCGTGGAACAGCAGCGGCTGCTCGCGGTCGTCGATCGGCACCTCGCTCAGCGCCGAGTTCAGCGCCCGGAACCAGAACGCCTGGCCGGCCCCTTCGTGCGCCAGCTCGCCGTTGCGCAGGTGCCGGACGTGGGTGGTCGGGTTGGCCCGCAGGTGGCTGATGAACCGGAACCGGGTGATGTCTGCCATCGCTGTCTCCTTCGCGGCCGGACATCCGGCCAGCACATACTCGCTTGTCGTCATGTTGACGATAAGTCCGGTCATGGCTTTTCGTCAAGGTGACGATTAAGCTGCTCGACCATGGACTTCGAGCCGATGGGCGTGGCCTGCGACCTGGTGATCCTGACCGTGCGGGACGGCTCCTTCGAGGTGCTGCTGATCCGGCGGGGCATCGCGCCGCACCGGGGCCGCTGGGCGCTGCCGGGAGGTTTCGTCCGCCCGGCCGAGGATCTGGAGCAGACCGCCCGCCGCGAGCTCGCCGAGGAGACCGGCGTCGACTCGGACCGGATCCACCTCGAACAGGTCGCGACGTACGGCGAACCGGGGCGCGATCCGCGCGGCCGGGTGATCAGCGTCGCCTACCTGGCCCTGGTCCCGGACCTGCCCGTCCCGGTCGCCGGCTCGGACGCGGCGTCGGCGTCGTGGATCCCGGTCGCCGACGTGCTGGCCGACCCCGGCCGGCTCGCCTTCGACCACCACCGGATCCTCGCCGACGCGGTCGAGCGGGCCCGCGCCAAGCTCGAGTACTCACCGCTGGCCACCGCGTTCTGCGCCGACGAGTTCACCATCTCCGAACTGCGCGGTGTCTACGAGGCGGTCTGGGGCGTGGCTCTGGACCCGCGCAACTTCCACCGCAAGGCCACCCGGACCGAAGGCTTCGTCGAGCCCGTCGGTGCGACCACCACCCGCGACGGCGGCCGCCCCGCCCAACTCTTCCGCCGAGGCGCCGCGACCACGCTGCACCCACCGCTGACCCGCGCTTGACCTCGACCGCTCTCGAAGTGTTGTTCTGCTCGGCATGACTTTCCACGTACTGGTCACCGGCGCCGGCCGCGACACGGGTCGCCTGCTCGCGCTGGCTTTCGCCGCGCAGGGCGCCCACGTGATCGCGACAGCCCGAACGCCGGCCGCCGCCGAGGAGACGGTGGCGCTCATCCGTGCCAACGGCGGATCGGCCACCGCCGCCGTTCTCGACCTCGCGTCACCGGAGTCGATCGCGGCGCTGGAGCTCGACCGCCTCGACGTTCTGGTGAACAGCGGAGCCCGCTACCTGGAGGGCGACGCGTCGCCCGCCGACATCACCGACACGATCGCCGGCGCGGCCACCGGCACCGTCCTGCTCACCGAGCGGCTCCTACCGTTGCTCAGAGCATCGAAGCGCGCCGACGTGGTGAACCTGATTTCCGCGGCGGGTGAGCCCGGCCGGCACCGCTCGTCCGCTCACCCGGCCTTCTACGCCGCCAAGCACGCCCAGGCCGGCTACGCCGAGATCCTGTCCGCACGCCTCCGCCCGGAGGGGATTCGGGTGATCTCCCTCTTCCCGCCGGACTTCGTGCAGGCCGGCCCCCGGGAAACCGGCGCGGAACTGACGGCGCAGTCGGTGGTCGACTGCGTCCTGTTCGCCGTCCATCAGCCCCGGGACTGCTTCATTCGCTCGCTCCACTTCGAGCAAGTGGTTGACACTCGGACGACTGCGAAAGAGAATCACTAACTAGAACAGCAATCGTGAATCACTAACGTAAGGCGGGCGATGGGCGAGATCGAGACGCGGATCCGGGGCCTGGTGCCGACCCTCACTCCGGCCGAGCAGCGGGTCGCCGAGCAGGTGCTGGCCGATCCGCTCGGCACCCATCGCGGCACGATCGGGCAGTTGGCCGAGCGGAGCCGGACTTCGCTCACCACGGTGACCCGGTTCTGCCGGGCGCTGGGGATGGCGGGATACCAGGAGCTGCGGTTCGCGCTGGCGACCGAGGCGGGCGAGGCCAGTTCGCGGGACTGGACGCTCGGGGCGGCCGCGGACATCGGGCCGGACGATCCGATGCAGAGCGTTCTCGCCAACCTGGTCGCCACCGACGTGCGAGCTCTTCAGGAGACGGCCTCCCAGCTGGACCTGGCGGTGGCCGAGCAACTCGTCGACGCCATCACGACGGCCCGCCGGGTCGACCTGTACGCCGTGAGCGGCAGTGCGGCGGTCACGAACGATCTGCAGCGACGACTCCACCAGCTCGGCATCACCTGCCACCTGTGGATCGACGTGCACGACGCCCTCGCCAGCGCCACACTGCTCGGGCCCGAGGACGTCGCGATCGGGATCTCGCACTCGGGGGAGACGATCGAGGTGATCGAACCGCTGACGGCGGCCCGGGACGCGGGTGCCGTCACCGCCGCGGTGACGAACTTTCCCCGGTCGGCGATCACCAGCGTCGCCGGGCTGCTGCTGACCACGTCCGCCCGCGAGGCGACGTACCGCTCGGGCAGTCTCTCCGGCCGGCACACCCAGCTGCTGGTGATCGACTGTCTGGTCACCGGCGTCGCGCAGCGGACCTCGCCGGCCAGCGACGCGGCCGTCGCCCGGACCGCCGCCGCGGTCCGGCCGCACCGGGTCGGCCGCCGTACTCCCACCCAGGAAGGATGATCTTCGATGGACCACGTACGTCTTGGCCGGACCGGCCTCCAGGTGTCCAGGCTGTGCCTCGGCACGATGACCTTCGGACTGCAGTCCGACGAGCAGACCTCGTTCGCGATTCTCGACCGGGCCGCCGAGGCCGGCATCACCTTCATCGACACCGCCGACGTCTACCCGATGGGCGGCACGCTCGAGTACGCCGGCCGGACCGAGGTGATCGTCGGCCGGTGGCTCAAGGGCAGGCGCGACGAGTTCGTGGTCGCGACCAAGGGGTGTAGCCGGACCGGACCGCGGCCGTGGCAGGAGGGCAGCTCGCGCAAGCAGCTGACCGAGACGCTCGAGGATTCGCTGCGACGGCTGGGGACCGACTACGTCGACCTCTACCAGCTGCACCACCCGGACCCGGGCACGCCGATCGAGGAGACGCTGTCCGTGCTCGACGATTTCGTGCGGGCCGGCAAGGTGCGCTACGTCGGCTGCTCCAACTTCCAGGCGTACCAGGTCGCCCGGGCGCTGGGGCACAGCGAGACGCTGCGCGTCGCGAAGTTCGTCTCGGTGCAGCCCAGGTACAACTTGCTCTTCCGCGAGCTCGAGCGCGAACTGCTGCCGCTCTGTGCCGAGGAGGGTCTGGCCGTGCTCCCGTACAACCCGCTGGCCGGCGGGATGCTGAGTGGCAAGCATCAGGACGGCGAACCGACTGCGGACACCCGGTTCACGGTCAGCACGGTGCGCGACATGTACCGCGACCGCTACTGGCACCGCGACGTCTTCGCGACCGTCAACGAGCTTCGTGCGGTTGCGGACGAGCTCGGGCTGCCGCTGGTGACGACGGCGTTGTCCTGGGTGATGGCGAACCCGGTGGTCACCGCGCCCATCATCGGCGCCAGCAGGCCCGAGCAGTTGGACGACAACCTGCGGGCTCTCGACGTCGAGCTGGACACCGACACCAAGAAGCGGCTCGACGAGATCACCTACCGGTACCGGCTGGGCGACGCCACGCGCTGAGCTGTCGCTAGGTGATCGCGGCCAGGAGCTCCGTGAGGCGGGCACGGGTGATCTGGTCGGTGTGGGTGCCGGGGGAGCCGCAGGCCCAGGTGCCGGCGATGGTGGCCGCGGCGGCGGCCTCGGGGAGCGGGCTGCCCTCCAGCCAGTAGGTGAGGAAGGCGGCGACGTACGCGTCGCCGGCGCCGTTGCTGTCGACGACCGGGCGCTCGGGGAGCCGCGCGGCCGGCACGTGCAGCGGATCGTTGCCCCGGGCATACACATGGCTGCCGTCGGCGCCGGCCATCGCGATGACGGCCTGGGCCCGGCCTGCGCCGAGGATCCAGTCGATCGCGCCGTCGCCGAGTGCTCCTGCCGAGACGAACACGAGGTCCGCGGCCCGGGCGAAGTCTCGGTGGTAGTCGTTGCTGCGGCCGGCTGGCGGGCGTCGTACAGGGAGAGCCGGCGGGCGTCGGGCGAGACGAGGTTGACGGAGCGGCGGGTGCCGCTGGGGTGGAGCTCGGCATGCAGCGGCAGACGGAGCTCGTCGTACACCTGCCGGATCCGGTCGCCCTCGGGATCGTCGCCGAGTACGTCGGCCAGCCCGCTGCGCAGCCCAAGCCGGTGACAGCCGAGCACCACCCCGTGCCCGGTGTGACCGACGTACGACTCGACCGGCTCGACGCGGATCGTCTCCCGCTCCGGTAACGGCAGTGACGGTACCCGCACGATCGTGTCGATCCCGACCCCGCCGATGACGAACACGTCGAACTCCATCCCGCATCCTCACCCCCCGCACGGGTCATCGCCTCGGACGGTGACCGGCCGGTCGGCTACTTTGCGGGGGTGATCGATGGCGACGGCGAGGTGGCCGGGTGAAGTGGCTGGGGCCGGTGCTCGAAGTGCTGCTCGGATTCGCGCTGTTCTTCGGCTGGATGGCTTTCCTCGGCTGGCTGCTGCTCAAGCTGTTCGGACCGTGGTTGGAGAGGTCGAAAGCGCGGCTCGCGCGCGACCAGGCCGGCGCCGAGCGGTACGGCTGGACGCCGGGCACCGACGCGGACGGCTTGCTCGCGAGTGCCGGCCGCGTGACGTCCGGCCACGACGGCAGCGTGCGCCGGGTGCTGGTCGGCGATTATCAGGGACGCCCGATCCGGATGGCCGAATTCGTCTACAGCGTCCGCTCGCGGTACCTCCCGACGACGTACGTCCGGCACCTCGTGGCGGTCGAGTTGCCGGTCCGGCTGCCGGACCTGATGGTCCGCCGGCAGGCGATCGGTGAGCCGGGCCGGCGCACCTTCGACGCGGAGAGCGGAGCCTTCAACCGCCAGTACGACGTCTCCGGGCCCGACGACCGGTACGTGTCCGCCGTGATGCATCCCCGGATGATGGAGTGGCTGCTCGCCCATCCCGGCCTGGAGCTCTGCATCCACGGCAACCTGGTCCTCGCCTTCGCCGACACCCCCTGGACCGTCCCGACCACCCTCCGGGCGCTGCCCGTGCTGGACGGCGTCGCCGACCGCATCCCACGCTTCGTCCTGAGCGACTACGGGCTGACGGCCCAGTGACCGGTCGGCCTGCACCGCCGGCATGACTTTCGGCAGGGCGCCGGCCTGCCGATCGAGGGAAGCCGGACGCGGGCCGGCGGGCGAGGCTCGACCCATGCTTTCCAGACGCCTCCTCCTCACCGGTACCGCAGCCACTCTTCTGCCCGCCGCCCCGGCAACCGCCTCCGCTCGCAACGCGACGGGCGGCGCGCTCGCGGGCAGTCGTAGCCCGGTCCGGCTTCGGTTTCCGCGGCCGACCGGCCCCTTCCCCGTCGGGACCACCGAGCTGCACCTCGTCGACGCCGGGCGGGACGACCCGTTCGTGCCCGGGCGCCCGCGCGAGCTGATGATCAGCATCTGGTACCCCGCCGCCCGCGCCGGCGCCGACCGTGCGCCGTACCTCCCGCCGCTGACCGCCCAGGTGTACGCCGAGGGCGCGGCGATCGCGCTCCAGCAGCCCCTCGGCACCGTTGACTGGGCCGGCGCGCGTCACCACGCCGGCCTGCTCGCCCCGGTCAGCCGGAGCTGGGGCCGGCGCCCGGTGATCCTGTTCTCGCCGGGCTTCGGCGTACCGCGGGGCCTCGCGTCGGTCATGGTCGCCGAGTTGGCCGGTCGCGGGTACGTCGTCGTCACCGTCGACCACACCTACGAGGCCGCGGCCGTCGAGTTCCCGGGCGGCCGGGTCGCCCTGCAAACGCTGCCGCCGAAACCGTACGCCCTGCTCGCCCGCCAGACCCGCCTGACCGACGTACGCCGGGTTCTCGACGCGCTCACCGACCTCGCCCACGGCCGCAACCCGGACGCCGGACAACGCCGCCTGCCGGCCGGGCTGGGCGCGGTCCTCGACCTGAGCAGGGTCGGCGCCTTCGGGCACTCCGCCGGTGGCATCACCTCAGCCGACGTCATGCTGGCCGACCGCCGGGTACGGGCGGGCATCAACCTGGACGGCACGCTCGGCTACGGCTACCCGAGCCCCTGCGACTCGCCGACTGTGGCGCGCGGCACCGACCGGCCGTTCCTGCTGGTCGGCGCGGGCGGCACCGGCCCTGACGGCGGGCCGCAGACCCACCGCACCGACCCGTCCTGGGGCTTGTTCTGGGAGCGGTCGACCGGCTGGAAGCGGGACCTCAACGTGCCGGCGGGTGGGCACTACACGTTCATCGACCACCAGGTGCTGATCCCGTGGTTCCAGCGGTTCTTCACTGTGCCGCCGGAACTGGTCGCCACCACCGTCGGCACGGTCGACGCCGAGCGCATCCTGCGGTCGCTGCGGACCTACCTGCCCGGCTTCTTCGACCAGCACCTGCGGGGCCGGCCGGGCAGCTGGCGGGACTCGCCGCGCCACCCGGACGTCCGGTTCATTGCTTGATCGGCGCCCCGGTCCTGCTCTGGAGCTCGTCGAAGGTGACGCCCTCGGCGAGTTCCACCAGGCGCAGGCCGTCGTCGGTCACGTCGAGCACGGCCAGGTCGGTGATGATCCGGTTGACCACGCCACGGCCGGTGTACGGCAGGTCGCACTCTTCGACGATCTTGTGCGAACCGTCCTTGGCGACGTGCTCCATCAGCACGATCACCTTCTTGGCACCGTGCACGAGGTCCATCGCGCCGCCCATGCCCTTGACCATCTTGCCGGGAATCATCCAGTTCGCCAGGTCGCCGGTGGCCGACACCTGCATCGCGCCCAGGATGGCGGCGTCGATGGCGCCGCCGCGGATCATGCCGAACGACAGCGCGGAGTCGAAGAACGACGCCCCCGGCAACGTCGTCACGGTCTCCTTGCCGGCGTTGATCAGGTCCGGGTCCTCCTCGCCCTCGACCGGGTAGGGGCCGACGCCGAGAATGCCGTTCTCGCTCTGTAGCACGACGGTGACGCCGGCGGGAATGTAGTTCGGCACCAGCGTCGGCAGGCCGATGCCGAGGTTCACGTACGAGCCGTCCTCCAGCTCGGCGGCGGCCCGGGCGGCCATCTGCTCACGGGTCAGCGGCATCTCAGGCCTCCAGCTTCTCGCGCTGGGCCTGGTAGGCCTCGCGGGGTTGCACCGTACGCTTCTCGATCCGCTTCTCGATGTCCTTGCCGACGGCAACCACGCGCTGGACGTAGACGCCGGGCAGGTGGATCTGGTCCGGGTCCAGCTCACCGGGCTGGACCAGCTGCTCGACCTGGGCGATGGTGATCCGGCCGGCCATCGCGGCCAGCGGGTTGAAGTTGCGCGCCGACCGGTCGAAGACCAGGTTGCCGTGGGTGTCGCCCTTGAGCGCGTGCACCAGGCCGAAGTCGGTGGTGATCGACTCCTCCAGCACGTACGTCGTCCCGTTGATCTCCCGGGTCTCCTTCGGCTCCGAGGCCTTGGCGACCGAGCCGTCGGTGTTGTACTTCTGCGGCAGACCGCCCTCGGCGACCTGGGTGCCGACCCCGGCCGGGGTGAAGAACGCGGCGATCCCGCAGCCGCCGGCCCGCAGTTTCTCGGCCAGCGTGCCCTGCGGCGTCAGCTCGACCTCCAGCTCGCCGGACAGGAACTGCCGGGCGAACTCCTTGTTCTCCCCGACGTACGACGAGGTCATCTTGGCGATCCGCTGGTCGGCCAGCAGGATGCCGAGGCCCCAGTCGTCGACGCCGCAGTTGTTCGACACCACGCGCAGCCCGGTCACCCCCTTGGCGTGCAACGCGCTGATCAGCTGCATCGGGTTGCCGCACAGCCCGAAGCCGCCGACCGCGAGGCTCGCGCCGTCGCCGATGTCGTCGACCGCGGCCTGCGGCGAGTCGTACGTCTTGTCCATCAGGCTGCTCCGTTGCAGATCTGGGGCCCGGTCAGGGGACGGTCCCCCGACTCTAACCAGCCGCCCGGAATCCGGCGAGAGCTGCCCGCTGTGGCCGCGACCACAACACGCCCTAGGCGCTCGCCTCGGCGGCGCGCAGTACGCCGAGCTCGTGCAAAGCCTCTTCCCGGGCGTCGTCCAGCTCCTCCGGACATCCCGTCAGTACGGCGCTGAGGTGTTCCCGGGCGCAGGCCAGGTCGCCCGCGTGGCGCGCCACCCGGGCCAGCCCGATCCGCGCCGCGGCGACGGTCTCCAGCAGGTCGGACCGTTCGCCGACGTCCAGCGCCTGCCCGTAGTCGCGCCGCGCGGCGTCCAGTTCGCCCTCGCGCAGCCGGAGGTCGGCACGCTGACACAGCAGCAGCCCGGCCTCCTCCTCCAGTCCCAGCTCGTCGGCAAGCTCGACAGCTTCGTCGAGCACCGGCATCAGGTCGCTGGTGATCTGCCGCAACGCCGTGAGTGCGAGGAACATTGCCCACCGGTCTTCCAGCATCCGGAACCGGGCCAGCGCGATCCGCAGCGACTGCTCCGCGTCGCCCGGCGCGATGTCGATCAGCCCGGGGTACCCCTTGCACAGCTCGACCGCAGCGCGCGTCCAGGCGTCACCGTCCCGCTCGTGCCGGGCCAGGACCGTAGACACCGTCGCGCTCGACTCGAACGGCCCGAACACCAGCGCCCAGAGCAGCACGGTCACCGGATGCTTGAACGGCCCGACCGCACTCAGCACGACCTGTTGTGCCAGCTCCAGCTGCTCCTGCTCGGCCGACGAGGCGCCGTGCAGGACGGCCAGCAAGTACTCCTCCTCCAGACCGGGCGGCACCGTACGCCCCAGCATGGCCAGCACGCGCTCAGCCGCTGCTGAAGCCTCGTCCTGCAGCCCGCGGGACCACCAGTAGCTCGACAGCCCGGCGACCAGCCGCAGCGCCATCCGAGGGTCGCTCTCGCAGGCCCGCTCGATCGCCGCGACGACCTGGTCGCCCTCGGCCGCCGACCTGGTGCCGGACGCGCCGCCGGGGCCCTGGTCGGCGCTGGGTGCCAGTCGCAACGGGTCGGCGCCGCGCAGCTCCGGGTCGTCGACCAGGTGGATCAGGTACGACAGGTCCTCGTCGTAGCCTCCGCCCCGGAACTCCACATCACTCATTGTCACCCCGCCGGGTTCACCGGCTCACGCGGGGTCAGAACTCCAGTACACCCCAGTGCTCCGGCCGGTGCATGTCGACGGCGTACTGCGGGGCCCAGACCCAGAAGTCCTGCTGCTCGGTCTTGCGGTAGGCGCTGTCGACGACGTCGTGCGACCACTCGACCCGCATCAGGTTCATCCGCCACTCGTCACCCGGCCGCGGCGGGGCGACACCCTGGTTGAACTGGGCCAGCTCCGCCCACGGGAACGCCGCCTCGACCGTCCAGCCGGCGTCGGTGTCGGCGGGGTCGTTCAGCGTCCCGTCGACGTGCACGGCGGTCCGCAGGCCGGGCAGGTTCGTCGGGTCCACTGCGACGCCGCCGTCGGCGTACGGCTTGGGCAGGGTGAGCTCCCAGATCGTGCCGAGCGGGTTGATCTCGAACTCGTAGTAGTTCTGCCGGTCGCCGTCCGGGTCGAGGAACAGCTCGAAGTTGTTCTCCTCGAACAGCAGCGTGTTGCGCTCGGCCATCGTCGACCAGACGTGCGGCTCCTCCAGCTGCGCGCCGAGGTACAGGTACTCGTCGTCGTACAGCAGCTTGGCCCGGGTCCGCAGCGGCGGCGCCGGCCGGTCGCCGCGGATGTCGACGAAGTCGCTCGTCCAGGCCACGTCGGCCCAGGCGGGATGAGTCAGGGTGCCGTCGATCGGCGGTGGCGTGGTGGTGCGGTGGGCCTTGTAGCGGGGCAGATCAGGCATCGGCGCGCTCCAGCAGTCCGGCGATCAGATGGGCCAGCAGGAACGTAACCGCTGTCAGGGCCGGGACGACCAGCAGGGTCCAGGTGGTGAACAGGTGGTCCGACAGGAACGCCAGTACGACCAGCAGCATGAAGGTTACGCCGAGGAACGCGACCAGCCGGGGATGCGGCATCGCGAGCCGGCTGAGCGTCAGCGAGCCGAGCACGATGGTGACCACGACGGTCAGCACGAGCAGCGGAAAGCCCCAGGCGCCGCAGTTCGAGGTGTCGCGGAACTGCTCACAGCCGCGCTCGCTCAGCCAGACCATGCCGATCGTCACGAACCCGGCCAGCAGCCCGACCACGGCCAGCACCAGCAGCGGCGGCAGCGGCGGCGCGTCGAACCGGCCCTCGTCGGCCCGCTCCGCCGCGGCCTCGTCGGCTTGCTCGAGCATCTCCTCGGGATCCGCCGGCATCGGGCGGGTGACCTCGTCGTCCGCGTCGCCCATGCGCGCAGGCTACCGGCTGGATCAGGTGGCGCCGAGCGCGGTGGCAACCGCGTCCCGGACCGCGGCGTCGGGGGGCGCTGGCAGCCCGCGCTCGGCGGCGAGCTCGGCCAGCGACACCATCGTGACGTCGTGCAGCCCGCAGGTGGTGAACGTGTGAAAGACGTGCATCGCCGGGTCGACGTTGATCGAGAAACCGTGGCTGGTGACGCCGCGGCGGATCCGCATGCCGATCGAGCAGAGCTTGCGGTGGTCCTCGGTCCAGACCCCGACCAGGCTGCTCGCGCCGCGCGGCGTCTCCCGGCGAACCAGCGGGAAGCCGAGCTCGCCCAGGCCCGCGATCAGCCCGTTCTCGACCCAGCGGACGATGTCGACCGGGCCACGCTGGTTCAGGTCGATGACCAGGTAGCCGACCAGTTGGCCGGGCCCGTGGTACGTCGCGAACCCGCCCCGGTCGACGGCCACGGACGGGATCGCCGCGGTCTCGGCCGGCAGGTCGGCGAGCGACGTCCGCGGCCCGTAGGTGATCACCGGCGGATGACTGAGCAGGAACAACCGATCCCCGGCGCTGCCCTCGATCCGCTGCTCCACCCAGGTCGTCATGTCCTTGGCGGCGACCTCGTACTCGACCTCGCCCAGGTCGACCCGCTGCAACGCGCTCACTCGCCCAGCTTAGGCCGGACGTTCAGGGGCGGCAGGCATGACTGAGGGCGGTGACTGGTGAGTCACCGCCCTCTTCTGTCGGGCTGACAGGATTTGAACCTGCGACCTCGTCGTCCCGAACGACGCGCGCTACCAAACTGCGCCACAGCCCGAAGCCGGAGTCAGCTTACATGCGGTCCCGGCTGGGACGAAATCGGGTTATTCGGAGGCCCGGATCCGGGGCACGAGGGTGAGCAGGGTCGCCTCCGGACGGCACGCGAAGCGCACCGGCGCGTACGGCGAGGTGCCCAGTCCGGCCGACACGTGCAGCGCTGCCTGGCGCCCGTCGTGGCCCCAGGTGCTGAGCCCTTTGACCCGCGAGGTGTCCAGGTCGCAGTTGGTCACCAGCGCGCCGTACAGCGGCACCGCGAGCTGCCCGCCGTGCGTGTGCCCGGCCAGGATCAGCGGGTACCCGTCGGCGACGAACGCGTTCAGCACCCGCTGGTACGGCGCGTGCGTGACGCCGATCGACAGGTCGGCCGCCGGGTCCACCTCGCCGGCCACCTCGGCGTACCGGTCGCGCTTGATGTGTGGGTCGTCGGTGCCGGCGAAGTCCAGCCGCAGGCCGTTGACCTTGAGGGTGGCCTTCGCGTTGTTCAGGTCGGTCCAGCCGGCGTCGGTGAACGAAGCGCGCATCTCGTCGAACGGCAGGTCCGGGCCGTGCGGCTTGTGCCGCTGCTTCTGCGGCGGCAGCAGGTAGTTCACCGGGTTCTTGAAGTGCGGCTTCCAGTAGTCGTTGGAGCCGAACACGAACACGCCGGGCAGGTCGAGCAGCGCGCCGTACGCCCGCAGCAGCGGCAGCACCGAGTGCGGCGAGGAGATGTTGTCGCCGGTGTTGACCACCAGGTCGGGCTCCAGCTCGGCCAGCTCGTTGACCCAGCGGATCTTTTTCTCCTGGCTCGGCATCAGGTGCAGGTCGGAGACGTGCAGCACCCTCAGCGGGTCCGCGCCCGGCGGCAGCACCGGCACGGTGAACCGGCGCAGGGTGAACCAGCGCGCCTCGATCGCCGCCGCGTACCCGACGCAGGCGGCGCCGACGGCACCGAGCACGCCCGCGGTCTTCAGGGTCGTCGTGGCCAGCCCGCGGAAACTCATTGCTCCAGCCTGCCACAATCGTGGGCATGTCCAACTCCGAGCTGAAGCAGCGCCTGCACGACGACATGACCGCCGCCCTCAAGGCCCGCGACGAGATCCGCAAGTCGACCCTGCGGATGGCGCTGACGGCCGTGACCAAGGCGGAGGTGGCCGGCAAGGAGGCCCGCGAGCTGTCCGACGCCGAGGTGCTCGACGTGCTCACCTCCGAGGCGAAGAAGCGCCGCGAGTCCGTCACCGCGTACCGCGAGGCCGGCCGTACCGAGCTGGCCGACAAGGAACAGGCCGAGGCGGACATCCTGGCCGAGTACCTGCCGGAGCAGCTCACCGCCGAGCAGATCGCCGCCCTGGTCACCGAAACCATCGCCGCCACCGGCGCCGCCGAGCTCGGCCCGCGCGGCATCGGCAAGGTGATGGGCGCGCTCCAGCCCAAGGTCAAGGGCAAGGCCGACGGCGGCGCCGTCTCCACCGAGGTCAAACGCCAACTCGGCGCCTGACCGCCCTGGCGGCCTTCGGTAGGAGTTCGTCCTGGTCGGCAGCCGCCACAACCGCAAACGAGAGAGGCGCTCCCGGTTCGACCGGGAGCGCCTCTGTCGGCTTGCCGACTATCGGCGCGGGCCGCCGCAGTTCGGGTACTTCGGGTGCCAGGGTGGGCACTGGGGGATGCTCGGGGGAGCGCCCGTGGTCGGGGGGTTCGGCGGAGCGGGACTGTTCGGGGGAACGGGCGGCTGCTCGCCGTTGCCCCTGGAGATGTGCAGGGTGACCATCGAACCCTCGGGGGCGCCGTCGCGCTGGCGCGGAGAAGTGTAGGCGACGGTGCCGGCGGCCTCGGTGGACCTGACCTGCTCGGGAGACACGGTGACCTGGAAGCCGGCCTGCTGCAGCCGGTTGGTGGCGTCCTGAACGTTCATCCCGTTCACGAACGGGAGATCCTTGACGTCACCGCGCACGGTCTTGTCGGTGGGAGCCGCGAAGCGCGTCGGCGGGGTGCCGGCCAGTGCCTTCTGCATCGCGATCTTCCAGATCGGTCCGGCGGTGCCGGAACCGCTCGCGTCCCGAATGTCCTCGCCGTCCAGCGTGTGGCCGCGCATCAGGTCCGTGTACGGCAGGTCGGCGTCGGCGACGACGGCGGCCGCCGCCAGCCGCGACGAGTAACCGGCGTACCAGACGGCCTTGTTGAACTGGATCGTTCCGGTCTTGCCGGCCAGGTCGCTGTTGCCGAACTTCAGGGCCTGACCGGTGCCGGGCGGCTCCATCACCTCGTGCAGCACCCGGTTCACACCGTCGGCGACCGAGGGCTCCAGCGCCTGGTTGCACTCCACGCCCGGCGTGCTGATCGGCTTGCCGCCGAGGCTGGTGATCGAGGTGACGACGAGCGGCTTGCAGTACTTGCCGCGCGCGGCGAACGTCGCGTACGCGTTGCTCAGCATCAACGGGCTGACGTTGTCGATGCCCAGCGTCATCGAGATGACCTGCTGCAGCGGCTGCCCGTTCTGCGCGTCCCTCAGGCCGAGCTTGGCGGCCAGGGTGGCGATCGAGCACAGGCCGACGCGCTGGGACAGTTGCAGGAAGTAGGTGTTGGTCGACGCCTGCGCGGCCTGGATCATCGTCAGGTCGCCCTTGGCCGCCGTCGAGTTCCTCGGGTTGTACTTGGGGTCGCGGGTGGTCCCGGTGCAGGTGGTGAACTTGAGATGTCCCATGGACATCTGGGCCGGCGAGTTGATCCGGTAGTTCAGCGGGATGCCCTTCTGGATCGCCGCGGCGATCGTGAACGCCTTCATCGTCGACCCGATCTGGAAGCCGCCGTAGCCTCCCGCGTAGGTCTTCTCGACGTTGTAGTTGTACGACGTCTCCCGCTTGCTCTTGTCCTGCCCGTACGGCCGGCTCTGGGCCATCGCCTTCACCAGACCGGTGCCGGGCTGCACCATCGTGACCGCCGCGACCGCGGTGTCGGACCGCTTGGTCCGCTCCTTGATCGCCGCCTCGGCCGCGCGCTGGGCCTTGAGGTCCAAGGAGGTCTTGACGGTGATGCCGGCGGTCTTGATGTAGTGCGCGCGAGCCTTCTCGTCCTTGCCCAAGGCCGGGTTGTCCAGCAGCTTGGAGACGACGTACTCGCAGTAGAACGGGTACTTCGAGGCGGCGCAGCCGTTCGGGACCCGCTGGACCTTCTTCGGGTCGTAGACCGGGGTGCGGATCGCGTCGTTGGCCTGCTTGGCGGTGATGATGCTCAGTTCCTGCATCCGGCGCAGGACCAGGTCACGGCGGTCCTTGGCCCGCGCGGCGTTGTTGGTCGGGTCGTAGCCTCTGGGGTTCTTCACCAGACCGGCGAGCAGCGCGGCCTGCGGCAGGGTGAGCTTCGCGGCGGTCGTCGAGAAGTAGTGCCGGGCCGCGGCCTCGACGCCGTACGCGCCGTCGCCGAAGTTCGCCAGGTTCAGGTACTTCTCCAGGATCTCGTCCTTGGAGAACTGCTTCTCCACCGCGACCGCGTAGCGCAGCTCGGCGATCTTGCGCTGGTACGTCGAGGCGGTCGCCCGCTGGTACTCCTCCGGCGTCTTCGCCTTCGCGATCAGGCTCAGCTTCACGTACTGCTGGGTGATGCTCGAACCGCCCTGCTGCACCGAGCCCTCGCTCTGGTTGCGCAGCATCGCGCGCAGCGTGCCCTTCGCGTCCATCGCGCCGTGCTCGTAGAACCGGTCGTCCTCGATGGCGATGATCGCCTTGCGCATGATCGGGTTGATCTGGTCGAGCCTGACCAGGTTGCGGTTCTGCTCGAAGAGGTTCGCGATCAGGGTGCCGTCGGCGGCGACGATCTTGCTTTTCACCGCGAGCGGAGCGGTCTTCAGCTCCTGCGGCAGGTCCTGCAGGGTCTCGTGGGTTTTGTCCGTGCTGTAGTCGGCCAGCCCGACGAAGGGGATTGCGAGCCCGGCCGCCAGGGCGCCGGACAACGCGCTCACCCCGAGGAACAGCACCACCGACTGGACGACGCCTCGATCGTTTTTCTCCCTCACGCGCATGGGGCAAAGCCTACGTGATCGGAGCGGCACGCCGGAGGGCCGAAAGTGATCTACATCACGCCAACCGAAACGTGTTCAGCGGCGTCAGGAACGGTCCCCGGGTCCCGCGTACGCCGGTCCGCCGGGCACCCGGCCGGCGAAAATCATCCGAAAGGAGGACGGCCGGCGGACCCACCGGGACAGGTGGGTCCGCCGGCCGTCAGGGGTTTCCGGCGGGTCCGGCCGACGAGGCCGGCAGCCCGGCCGATCCGCCAGGGGGAGGCGGACCGGCCGGACCGGGTCAGGCGGCGTACTGGTGGGCGTCGACCTGGGCCGGAACCAGGGCCAGGTCGAGCACCTCCCGCACGTCGCTGACCGGGTGGACCGTCAGCTCGGCCAGCACGGAGGCGGGCACGTCCTCCAGGTCCGGCTCGTTGCGCTTCGGGATCAGGATCGTGGTCAGTCCGGCCCGGTGGGCGGCGAGCAGCTTCTGCTTCACCCCACCGATCGGCAGGACGCGGCCGGTCAGCGACACCTCACCGGTCATCGCGACCTCCGAGCGGACCGGCCGTCCGGACAGCAGCGATGCCAGCGCGGTCGTCATCGTGACACCAGCCGACGGCCCGTCCTTCGGGACCGCTCCGGCCGGCACGTGGATGTGCGCGTTGCGCTCGGCCAGGTCGCCGACCGGCAGGCCCAGCTCCGCGCCGTGCGAGCGCAGGTAGGACAGCGCGATCTGCGCCGACTCCTTCATCACGTCGCCGAGCTGACCGGTCAGCGTGACGCCGGTGGCGCCGGTCTCCTTGTCCGCCAGCGACGCCTCGACGAAGAGCACGTCACCACCGGCTCCGGTCACGGCCAGTCCGGTCGCGACGCCCGGCAGCGCGGTCCGCTCGGCCGACTCCGGCGTGAACTTCGGCGAGCCCAGGTAACCCTTGAGGTTCTCGGCCGCGATCGTCACCGAACCGCCGAGGTCCTCGCCGAGCGCCAGCTTCGCCGTCACCTTCCGCAGTACGCGGGAGATGGACCGCTCGAGCTGCCGTACGCCGGCCTCCCGGGTGTACTCGCCGGCCAGCAGGCGCAGCGCCGAGTCCTCGACACTGACCTCCTCGGCCGACAGGCCGGCCCGTTCCAGCTGGCGCGGGAGCAGGTGGTCGCGGGCGATGACAACCTTCTCGTCCTCGGTGTAGCCGTCCAGCTGCACCAGTTCCATCCGGTCCAGCAGCGGCGCCGGGATCGAGTCGAGCACGTTCGCCGTGGCCAGGAAGACCACGTCGGACAGGTCCAGCTCGACCTCGAGGTAGTGGTCCCGGAAGGTGTGGTTCTGGGCCGGGTCGAGGACCTCCAGCAGCGCGGCGGTCGGGTCGCCCCGGTAGTCCGCGCCCACCTTGTCGATCTCGTCCAGCAGCACCACCGGGTTCATCGAACCCGCTTCGGTGATGGCCCGGACGATCCGGCCCGGCAGCGCACCGACGTACGTCCGGCGGTGGCCACGGATCTCGGCCTCGTCCCGGACACCGCCCAGCGCGACCCGGACGAACTTGCGGCCCATCGCACGGGCCACCGACTCGCCCAGCGAGGTCTTACCCACGCCAGGAGGACCGACCAGGGCCAGTACGGCGCCACTGCGGCGTCCGCCGACCACGCCGAGGCCACGGTCCGCGCGGCGGCGCCGTACGGCCAGGTACTCGGTGATGCGCTCCTTGACGTCGTCCAGGCCGGCGTGGTCCGCGTCCAGCACGGCCCGGGCCTCCCGGATGTCGTAGCTGTCCTCGGTCCGCTCGTTCCAGGGCATCTCCAGGACGGTGTCCAGCCAGGTCCGGATCCAGCCGACCTCGGGGGACTGCTCGGCCGTCCGCTCCAGCTTGTCGACCTCGGTCAGCGCGGCCTTGCGGACGTGCTCCGGCAGGTCGGCCGCCTCGACGCGGGCGCGGTAGTCCTCCTCCTCGGAGGCGGTGGAGCCGTCCAGCTCCGCCAGCTCCTTGCGGACGGCGGCCAGCTGCTGGCGAAGCAGGAACTCGCGCTGCTGCTTCTCCATGCCCTCCTGAACGTCCTTCTGGATGGACTCCGACACCTCGAGCTCGGCCAGGTGGTCCTTCACCCAGCCGATCAGCTTGGTCAGCCGCTCGGTGACGTTCGCGTTCTCCAGCAGCTCCAGCTTCTGCGCGTCGCTCAGGTACGACGCGTAGCCGGCCAGGTCGGACAGCTCGGCCGGAGCGTTCACCTGCCGCACCGAGTCGATCACCTGCCACGCGCCACGGCGTTCCAGCACGCTGGTGATCAGGGTCTTGTACTCGCGGGCGAGCTCAGCCGACTGAGCGTCGGTGATCTCGTTCAGCACCGTGGCGCCGACCCAGAGGGCGGCCCCCGGACCGGTGGTACCGGCGCCGATCAGGACCCGGGCGGTGCCCCGGATCACGGCCGCCTGGGCGCCGCCGGGCAGCCGGCCGATCTGCTCGATCTCGCCGAGCGTTCCGGCCTTGGCATATTTCCCGTCCAGCCGCGGCACCAGCAGCACCTGGTCCTGACCGGAGGCCTGCGCCGCGTCGATCGCCGCGCGGGCCTCGGTGTCGGCCAGTCGCACGGGCACGACCATTCCGGGCAGGACCACGACGTCGTCCAGCGGCAGAACAGGAAGATTCAACGTCTCAGTCACGCTGTCACACCCTCACTTGAAGATTGAGTCTGACAGGCTCAACGGCGGGCCCCACCTGGTCATTCCCGGCCCATCCGGCGTTCGCTCACGGCGAAGGCGGGGCCAGCGACTCGGCCAGCCAGTCCGCGAGCGTCTCGGCGTACTCGATGCGTTCGGCAGACCTCAGTGGGGTGAGCAGCCGGTGCCAATTGAGCACCCGGCCCGTTCGAGCGACCCGCAGCGCGAGGTCGCAGTCCGCCACCAGGTGGGCGCGGTCGTACTCCGCGGTCCACGGCTCCAGATAGACGTCCCGCAGCCGGCCGACTTGTGCACTCGTGAACCGCCGATCCCGGCCGACATTGTCGAGGACTCCGACCAGTACGCCGAACGGGTGGCTCACCGAGGCATCACCCCAGTCGAAGAACCGGTACTCGCCGCTCCGGCCGAGCAGCACGTTGTCGTCGTGCAGATCGTCGTGCTGCAGCGACGGGGCAATCCCCCCGGCCGTCAGCTCGGCACACCACCGATTGTGCTCGGCGGCCAGCCCACGAAGCGCAGAGTACTGCGCTGTCGTGAGCCCGCCGGGACGGCCGGGCAGCAGCTCGTCAGGGCGCGCCAGCACCTCGCCGAGCCGACCGGGCTGCACGGACGGACGCAGATCCGGTACACCGAGCGCCAGCAGCTCGTCCGCGTGCGGCATCAGCGCCCGCTGCAGCTCCGCATGCTCCGCCAGTGCGCCTTCCCACCAGCGAAGATCTCCATCCACCGCGAGGCGATGCTTGAGCGGCTCACCGCCGTCCAAGGTCAACGACCAGGCGCGCCGGTCGTCGACGGCGACGACATCGGTCGTCCACCGGGACGACGCCCAGTCCCGCAGCGCGGACAGCAGCCGAGGCTCGTACGCCGTACCGCTCCCGTTGGCCTTGAACCACACCGTGCCGGTACTCGTCGGCACCCGCATCGTGGCGGACCACGGCATCAGCCGAGGCTCGGAGACCGGCCCGGTCACCGACTCCCCGGCCGCCGCCAGGCGCTCGTGGATCCAGTCGACGGCCTCGGCCCGCCAGGACGCGGTCGCCCAGACTTGCGGCGGCCGGACCGGAGCTGTCACGTGGTCAGGCGGTGAGCAGGTCGCCGATGCGGCGCAGGCCGGAGAGGTCGTGCACGTCGTCGGCGAGGGCGGGCACGTCGACGGTGGGGATCGAGCGATGGCCGCGGCGGAAGCGGTCGGCGCGTTTGGTGTCGCCGACGACCTGCTGCATCCGGTCCGCGTGCAGCCGCAGGACGGCGGTGGTCAGCTCCGACTTGCCCGCCTCGGCCAGCTTCTCCGCGGCCGCCAGCGAGCGCTCCGCCGACAGCTCCGGTGCGTGCGTCGTCGTCATCCGGTTCAGCACGACGCCGGCCAGCGGCATCCGCTCCTCGCGCAGCCGCTCGGTGAAGTACGAGGCCTCGCGCAGCGCGTCGTTCTGCGGCGCGGCCACCACCAGGAACGCCGTGTGCGGCTCCCGCAGCAGCGCGACGGTCTTCTCTGCCCGCTCGCGGAATCCACCGAACAGCGTGTCGAAGGCGGCCGCAAACGTCTGCACGTCGGTCAGCACCTGCGCCCCGAGCACCTTGTTCATCACCGACATCGCCAGGTTCACGCCGGCCGACATCAACCGCAGCGGCCCGCGCGCCGGCGCCAGCAGCAGCCGCAGGAACCGGCCCTCCAGCAGCGACGCCAGCCGTTCCGGTGCGTCCAGGAAGTCCAGTGCGGATCGCGACGGCGGCGTGTCCACGACGATGAGGTCCCACTCGCCGGTCCGCTCGGCCTGCTTGTGCAACTGACCGAGCTTCTCCATCGCCATGTACTCCTGGGTGCCCGCGAACGACGACGAGAGCGCCACGTAGAACGGGTTCGCCAGGATCTGCTCGGCCTTCTCCGGCGTCGCGTGGGCCAGCACCACCTCGTCGAAGGTGCGCTTCATGTCCAGCATCATCGCGTCCAGGCTGCCGCCGTTGGCGCCGTCGACGTCCTTGACCGCGCGCGGGGTGTTGTCCAGCTCGGTCAGCCCCAGCGACTGCGCCAGCCGCCGGGCCGGGTCGATGGTCAGCACGACGACCTTGCGGCCGCGCTCGGCCGCCCGCAACCCGAGAGCGGCCGCGGTGGTGGTCTTGCCGACCCCGCCCGACCCGCAGGTCACCACGATGCGCGTGGCCGGGTCGTCGATCAGAGCGTCCAGGTCCAGGGCGGTCACGGGCGCAGCTCCTCGGCCAGGTCGAACAGGGCGCCGTGGTCGATGCCGTCCGGCAGCAGGCCGAGCTCGGTCACTTTCTTGCCCAGGGCATCAATGCGGTCGCGGTTCTCCCGTTCCAGCCCGACCCGGACGGCGTGGTCGCGCGCCTCGGCGGCCAGCGTGCCCACCATCTCCTTGGTCGCGGTGATGCCGGCCGCCTTCAGTCCCCGGGTGAGCTCCGCGGCCGGCAGCTTCTCCTTCACCGCCAGCGCGAGCATCTCGTCGTCGAGCGGGCTGCGGCGGACCATGTTCACCACGATCGAGCCGATCCGCAGGTCCAGCGCCTCGAGCTGCTCGACGGCGTCCAGCGTCTCCTGGACCGGCATCTCCTCCAGCAGCGTGACCAGGTGGACCCGGGTGACGTCGGAGCGCAGCATGCCCATGATCGCGTCGGCCTGGTTCCGGATCGGGCCGACCTTGGCCAGCCCGGCGACCTCGTGGTTCACGTTCAGGAACGGGCCGATCCGGCCGGTCGGCGGCGCGTCCAGCACGACCGCGTCGTACGCGAGCCGGCCGTGCGCCTTGCGCCGGGTCGCCTCGTACACCTTGCCGGTGAGCAGCACGTCCCGCAGGCCCGGCGCGATCGTGGTGACGAAGTCAACCGCGCCGACCTTGTCGAGCGCCTTGCCGGCCCGGCCGAGGTGGTAGTACATGTCGAGGTACTCCAGCAGCGCGGCCTCGGCGTCCACCGCCAGCCCGAACACCTCGCCGCCCGCAGGACCGACGGCGATCCGGCGTTCGACGTACGGCAGCGGCGGGACGTCGAACAGCTGGGCGAGGCCCTGGCGGCCCTCGACCTCCACGAGCAGCACGCGCTTGCCCTGGTCGGCCAGCGAGAGCGCCATGGCAGCGGCCACGGTGGTCTTGCCGGTGCCGCCCTTGCCGGTCACCACATGCAACCTCGCCATGGTCCCCAGCGTAGGGCGTGGCCCACAGCACACCGACCGCGGCGGTGGACGGGGAAGCTATTGAGCGGGGGAGGCGCCCGTTAGAGTCCATCTCATGAAGAAGTTCGAGTACTTCACCGCGCCGCTGCTGGTCCACTCGACCAAGGAGATCCTGGACAACTTCGGCCAGGACGGCTGGGAGCTGGTCCAGGTCGTCCCGGGCCTGAACCCGGAAAACCTGGTCGCCTACTTCAAGCGGGAGATCACCGAGTCATGAGCCACCCCGAGGAGAACCTGGCCGAGCTCGGCCTGAAACTGCCCGAGGTCGCCAAGCCGGTCGCCGCCTACGTCACTGCGCTACGCACCGGCAACCTGGTCTACACCTCCGGGCAGCTGCCGCTGCGTGAAGGCACTTTGATCGCCACCGGCAAGGTCGGCGCCGAGGTGACCCCGGAGGTGGCCGCCGAGTGCGCCCAGCAGTGTGCGCTGAACGCCCTGGCCGCCGTCAAGGCGGAGATCGGCGACCTGGCCCAGGTGAAGCGGGTCGTCAAGGCGGCCGCGTTCATCGCCTCGACACCGGACTTCACCGGCCAGGCGCAGGTCGCCAACGGCGCCTCCGAGCTGTTCGGCCAGGTCTTCGGCGAAGCCGGTCAGCACGCCCGCAGCGCGGTCGGCGTACCAGTGCTGCCGCTGGATGCCCCGGTCGAGGTGGAGCTGATCGTCGAGGTCGCCTGACCGTACGCCGTACCGCTGCTTGCGCGCCGCAGCGCCAACGGCACCACCACGGCCTGCGCCACCCGGCGCTCGCAAGGGGACTGCGGTGCGTGCGGCGCATGGTGAGAGCGCCCTGCGGCGCTGAACCCAACATCACCGCGGGGCTTGTGCCGGACCCAGCACCACCGCGGCGCTTGCGCCGGACCCAGCACCACCGCGGCGCTTGCGCCGGACCCAGCACCACCGCGGCGCTTGCGCCGGACCCAGCACCACCGCGGCGCTTGCGCCGGACCCAGCACCACCGCGGCGCACGGGGCGGCGAGTGGCGCCGGGGTGGCGCGTCGATCGACTGGAGGTCGAGTGGCTCTCAGCTCCACGTTGCTGTCCGGCCGGATGGCGGCCGAGGCGCTGGCGCACGTCCGAGAGCGCCGTACGCCGGTCGAGCCACGTCCCGCCTCGACCGTCATCCTGCTGCGGGACGGCGACGGCGGGCCGGAGGTGTACCTGCTCCGGCGGCAGCGGTCGATGGCGTTCGCGGCCGGGATGACGGTGTTCCCGGGCGGCCGGGTGGACCCGACCGACTCGACCATCGTCGACTCCTGGTCCGGGCCGCCGCCGGAGTGGTTCGGGCAGCGGCTCGGCTGTGATGCCGAGACCGCCGCCGCGTACGTCGCGGCCGCGGTCCGGGAGACGTTCGAGGAGTCCGGCGTGCTGCTGGCGGGTCCGTCGGCCGAGACCGTCGTCGGCGACACCACCGACGCCGACTGGGAGGCGGACCGGGTCGCGCTGGAGAGCCGGGAGCTCGGGTTCGCCGACTTCCTGCACCGCCGCGGGCTGGTCCTGCGTGCCGACCTGCTCGGCCCGTGGGCGCACTGGATCACGCCCGAGTACGAGCCGAAGCGGTACGACACCCGCTTCTTCGTCGCCGCGCTGCCGGCCGGCCAGGTGACCCGGGACGTGACGAGCGAGTCCGACCAAGTCGCCTGGCTGCGCCCGGCCGATGCGGTCGCGGCCGTCGACGCAGGGGAGATGCTGATGCTGCCGCCGACGTACCTGTGCTGCCGCGACCTCACGGCGTACGGCAGCGTCGCCGAGGCGCTCGCCGCGGACCGGGAGATCCGGCCGATTTTGCCGACCGTCCGGGTGGACGGCGACCAGGCCTACCTGGAGACCCGATGACCGCCGAGCAGCTCACGCCGTACGCCGCCCGCGTGCTCGCGCCCAACCCCGGGCCGATGACGCTGGACGGCACCAACACCTGGATCCTGCGCGCACCGGAGTCCGACCGGGCCGTGGTGGTCGACCCGGGCCCGCTGTTGCCGGACCACCTGCAGGCCGTGCTCGACGCTGTCGCGGCGGCCGGCTGCACGGTCGAGACGGTGCTGCTCACCCACCACCACCTCGACCACTCCGAGGGGGCCGCCTGGTTCGCGAACCGCGCGAGCTGCCCGGTCCGGTCGGTCGACCCCGGCTTCCGCATCCCCACCGACCACGCGCACGGTCTCGCCGAAGGTGACGTCATCGCCGCCGGCGACCTGCGCATCGAGGTCCTGCCGACCCCCGGCCACACGCTCGACTCGGTCTGCTTCTGGCTGCCCCAGGACGGCTCCCTGCTCACCGGCGACACCGTGCTCGGCCGCGGCACCTCCGTCGTCGCCCACCCCGACGGTGCCCTCGGCCCCTACCTCACCTCGCTCGAGCACCTGCGCGCCTTCGCCAACTCCCCCGCCGGCGTAGCCCGCCTGCTCCCCGGCCACGGCCCGGTCATCGACGACCCGACCGCCGTCCTCACCTTCTACCTCACCCACCGCCGCGAACGCCTGGACCAGGTCCGCGCCGCCCTCGCCGCCGGCCACACCACCCCCGAAGCCGTCGTCGAACACGTCTACGCCGACGTCGACCCCTCCCTCCGGCCCGCCGCCGAACGCTCAGTCCGCGCCCAACTCAACTATTTGAGGGGATAACCCAGCCAGGTTCGACCAGACCGGGCGATCCGGCGGCAGCAGCCTCCGCCCCTCCGGCCCTCGCGCAAACTCTGGTGGGTTAACCCAGCAAGTACATGGTTGGCCCACCAGAATCCGACGGGCCAACCCTGCCTCTGGTGGGTTAACCCATCTGAGCAGCTGCGGCCGCTGCCGGTACGCCGAATCGCTGTGGCCCCGCCGCTCCTCTGGAGGCGGCGAAGGCGGCTGTCCACAGGTGACCGACGTCGGCCAGCAAGATGGTCGGGAATTGTCCATGCTGGACAGGTGCGGACAAGACTTCGTGTAGTGGCCGGGGGCCAGGGTGGTGTCTTCAGCCGTCGGCAGGCATTGGCTTGTGGCTACTCCCTGCAGGAGATTCAAGCCAGGCTGACGGACGGTCGCTGGGAACGAATCCGGTACGGGCAGTACGCCGCCGCAGTCGACCTCGGCGGCATGCCACCGTGGGAGCGTGACGTGGTCAGGCATCGCCGTCTCGTTCACGCCGCCGTGAACTCGATGCGCCTCGGCAGCGTTGCCGTCAGCCATCAGTCGGCGTTGGTCCTGCACGGAGCTCCGCGTTGGGGCCTGGACCTTTCCGAGGCGCAACTCACCCGCCTCGACGATCTGCGCAGCGGCCCGACCGCCGGCGTACGGCATCACCGCGGTGGGCTGACCCCGGCGGATCTGACCGAGGTGTCGGGCCTCACCGTGACAACTCCCGCGCGTGCCCTCACCGAGACCGCTTGCGCCACGTCGTTCGAGGCGGCGGTGGTCGCCGCGGACGCGATCTGCCGGAGCCATCCTGAGGTCGACCTGCATCTCCAGCGGTTGCTGGTCGTCACGGAGTTCTGGCCGGGTAGTACGACGGCCCGCGCGGCGCTGAACTTCCGCAACCCACTGGCGGAGTCGGTCGGCGAGTCGCGACTCCGGGTCGTGATGCACGATCACGGGCTTCCGCCGCCGACCCTGCAGGTACCGTTCGAGGATGTCGGGGGCTTCATCGGCCGGGTCGACTTCTTCGTTTCGTCGATGCGGACGGTCATCGAGTTCGACGGCCTGACCAAGTACGCCGACGGGTCGGCCGAGATCCTGGTGCAGGAGAAGATCCGCGAGGATCGGCTCCGCGCATTGGGACTGGAAGTTGTCCGCGTCACCTGGCCGGAACTGACGCAACCCGCCCGCGTCGTCGCCCGAATCCACCAAGCGTTCGCCCGAGCCGTCCGAGCAGCCTGACACACCACGCCGGTATTGCCACAGTTCGGCGCCCACGCCCAACCGGCGCCCACTCCAGCCCCAGCCGGCCCCGCGACCGTCCCCGCTGCCAAGTCTCGTGGGTTAACCAGTGAGGTCAATGGTTGGCCCACCAGAATGTGATGGGCCAACCATCAATCTGGCGGGTTAACCCATCAGAGTGCGTGGAGGGGCGGCTGGGCGGCGGGAACGCGGGGCGCCTGGGAACGCGGTGCGCCTGGGATGGCGATGCGTCCGGTGTTGAGCGGCGGGTGGGCCGGCGTACGGCGGGGACGGTGGAGCGCCCGCGGCAGGGGTCAGCGGGCGCGGCGTTGGAGGCGTTCTACGTCGAGCAGGACTACCGAGCGGGGTTCGAGGCGGACCCAGCCGCGGGAGGCGAAGTCGGCGAGGGCCTTGTTGACGGTTTCGCGGGAGGCGCCGACGAGCTGGGCCAGCTCCTCCTGGGTCAGGTCGTGGTGGACGTGTACGCCGTCGTCCGCCGTGCGGCCGAAGCGGCTGGCCAGGTCGAGCAGGGCCTTGGCGACGCGGCCGGGGACGTCGGAGAAGACCAGGTCGGCGACCACGTCGGAGACCTTGCGGAGCCGGGAGGCGAGCTGCAGGAGCAAGCCGCGGGCCACCTCGGGACGGCCGGCGAGCCAGCGGAGCAGCTCGTCGTGGGTCAGCGACATCATCGAGGCGTCGGTGACGGCGGTGACGGTGGCCGAGCGCGGTCCGGGGTCGAACAGCGAGAGCTCGCCGAACATCTGGCCCGGGCCGAGCACGGCGATCAGGTTCTCCCGGCCGTCGGCGGAGGTGCGGCCGAGCTTGACCTTGCCTTCGACAACGACGAACAGCCGGTCACCGGAGTCGCCCTCGTGGAACAGCACCTGGCCGCGGCGCAGCCGGTTCTCGGTCATCGACGCGGCCAGCGCGTCGGCTGCCTCGTCGTCGAGCTGGCTGAACAGCGGTGCCTGTCGGAGCACTGCGGCGTCCACGAATGGGCCTCCTTGGACCTCAACTACGACCTGCGAAGGAGCTACCAGCTCCCTCGGCGCCGGGCAGATCACACCTGGTCGCCCCAAAACCGTACTTCCTCCGGTCGCCGAACCGCCACGTAGGCCTGTCGGGACGCGCCGGGGACCGCCGACGGGCAGGCTGCCGGACAGCGGCCCGGGTTCGGCCCGGTCCGGCCGGTCTGGCCCAGCGAGTCGGCTTGCGCCACAGGCGCTCCGGGTTCGGCCAGGCAGCGCGGCGAAGGACCAGGTCCAGCTCGGTCCGGCCGGTCTGGGGCGGTCCGGCGCAGGCGGCCGGCGTACGGAACTGGTGCGTCGGGTCCGGCCGGGCAGTTGGGCGCAGGGTCGGGGTCCAGCTCGGTCCGGCCGGTCTGGGCGGTCCCGCGTAGGCGGCCGACGTCCGGAACTGGTGCGTCGGGTCCGGCCAGGCAGTGCGGCGCCAGCGACCCGGGGTCCGCCCCAGGCGGTCCGGCGCCAGGGATCCGCCCCAGGCGGTCCGGCGCACGCGCCCTGGTCACCCCCGGGCGTCCCGGCGCACGCGCCCTGGTCACCCCCGGGCGTCCCGGGGCTTCTTGTGGGTGGCCGCACGTAGGCTGGCCTGCATGCCCACCCAGCATGTCGCGGACCCGAATCCGCACCCGGTCCCGCCGCCGGTGCTCGACCCGCCCGTGAAGTTGCCTCGCAAGGCCCCGGTGTACGCCGACGAGACGCCGACCCAGCTGGTGCGGCGGGCCCGCAAGATGCACAAGGTGCTGACCGAGACCTATCCGGACGCACACTGCGAGCTCGACTTCAGCAGCCCGCTGGAGTTGCTGGTGGCCACCATCTTGTCGGCGCAGACCACCGACGTGACGGTGAACAAGGTGACCCCGACGCTGTTCGCGAAGTACCCGACCGCGCAGGCGTACGCCGAGGCCGACCGTGACGAGATGGAGGCCATTCTCAAGCCGACCGGCTTCTTCCGGGCCAAGACGAACAGTCTGCTGAAGCTCGGTCAGGCCCTGGTCGACGAGTACGACGGACAGGTCCCCGGCAAGCTGGAGGAGCTGGTCAAGCTGCCCGGTACCGGCCGCAAGACCGCCAACGTCGTACTGGGCAACGCCTTCGGCATTCCCGGCATCACCGTCGACACGCACTTCGGGCGGCTGGTCCGCCGGTTCGGCTGGACCACCGAGGAGGATCCGGTCAAGGTCGAGCACCTGATCGGGGCGCTGTTCCCGAAGAAGGACTGGACGATGCTGTCGCACCGGCTGATCTTCCACGGCCGCCGCCGCTGCCACGCCAAGAAGCCGGCCTGCGGCGCGTGCCCGCTCGCGCAGTGGTGCCCGTCCTTCGGAACCGGTCCGACCGACCCGGTCCTGGCCGCCAAGCTGGTGAAGGTCCCGGCGTGACCCACCCGCCCCACCCCCGTACGCCGCCCGCCGCGCGGTGGGCGGTGAGCGTGCTGCTCGGGCTTGCGCTTCTCATGGGCTGCGCACCCGAAGCGAGCCGTGAAGGAGAGGGCGGGGAGACGCCACAGTCGCCGGACAGCTCCCGCACTGTGGCCGGTGCCGAGAAGCTGGCCGACTGCCCGAGTACGCCGTCCCGGCCGCCGGTCAGCGACGGATTGCCGGACGTGAGCCTTCCGTGTCTGGGCAACGGACCCGACATCCGGCTGGCGGACCTGCGCGGCCCGCTGCTGGTGAACGTCTGGGCCCAGTGGTGCGGGCCCTGCCGCGACGAAGCGCCGTACCTGGCCGACCTGCAGCAGAAGTCCGGCGGCAAGGTCCAGTTGATCGGCATCGACTACGCCGACCCGCGGCCGGAGAAGGCGATCGAGTTCGCCGTCGAGCACGGCCTGGTCTATCCCCATCTGGCCGACACCGACAAGCAGGTCCGGCAGCCGCTCCGGGTCGGCGGCCCGCCGCTCACCGCGTTCGTCGACAAGGCGGGCAAGGTCGTGCACGTGCACCGCGGTGTGTTCAAGTCCCAGCAGGAGCTCGACCAGCTGGTGCGGACCAAGTTGGGGGTGACCTGGTGAGGACGAGTACGAGCTTCGACGTCGAGCTGCCCGGGTGGCTGCACCCGCTCGCCACGGCGTCGAAAACCGTTGACCCGAAGGAGCTTTCGCGCTTCCTGCCGCCCGACGACCCGGCTGTGCGGCAGTCCGCCGTCCTGATCCTGCTTGCCGATGGCAACGAAGACGGTCCCGACGTGCTGCTCACCGAACGTTCCTGGACGCTGCGCTCGCACGCCGGTCAGATGGCCTTTCCCGGCGGTCGCAGCGACGAGGAGGACGGCACCGGCGTCGACGGCCTGGTCCGCACCGCCCTGCGCGAGGCCGAGGAGGAGACCGGCCTGGACCCGTCCGGTGTCGAGGTGTTCGCCGTGTGGCCCGCGCTCTGGGTGCCGGTGAGCAACTTCGGCGTCTCGCCGGTACTGGCCTGGTGGCGGCAGCCGTCGCCGGTCGCGGTTGTCGACCCGGCCGAGGTGGCCTCGGTGCACCGGGTCGCGCTGTCCGCCTTGGCCGACCCGGCGAACCGGGTGAGCTGCCTGCATCCGTCCGGCTTCACCGGCCCGGCGTTCCTGATCGACGACCTGTTCATCTGGGGCTTCACCGCCGGTCTGCTCGACAAATTGCTGCTGCTCGGCGGGTGGGTGCGCGACTGGGACCCGGCCCACGTCGTACCGTTGCCCGACCGGCTGGTCGAGGCGGCCTGGCGGAGTGAGGGACAGCGGTCGGGGGAGGTGCGCCGGCTGACTGCCATCGAGCACGACCTGGGGCGGCCGGAGGGTGTGGAGTGAGCGGACTGGACTGGGCACTGGTCGCGGTGACGGTGCTGGTGGCGATCTCCGGGTACGTCGAGGGCTTCGTGCTCGGCGCCTGCGCGACGGTCGGCCTGCTCGCCGGTGCCGCCGTCGGCGTGTACGGCGTACCGCGGGTGCTGGACAACTTCTCGCCCAGTGTCGAGGTGTCCTTCGCCGCCCTGGTGCTCGTGGTGCTGCTGGCCTCGATCGGGCGGACCATCGGTGCCCTGCTCGGTTCCAAGCTGAGGAACAAGATCTCCGTGAAGCCGGTGAAGGCCGTCGACGCGCTCGGCGGAGCCGCGCTGGCCGCGGTTTCCGTGCTGGTGGTGTCCTGGGTGCTCGGCGTCGCGGTGAGCGGTGCGCGGATCCCCAGCGTCACCTCGGCGGTGCGTGGCTCGGAGGTGCTGGCCAGGGTCGACGAGGCCCTGCCGAGCGGCGCTGACCGGGCCCTGCAAGCGTTCAACGACGTGGTGAACACCGACCTGTTCCCGCGCTTCCTGGACCCGTTCGTGCCGGAGCGGATCCGGGAGACCCAGCCGCCGGACGGCGCGATCTCCCGCACGCCGGCGGTGCGCAACGCCTACACCCGGATCGCCAAGGTCACCGGCGTCGCGAACTGCTCGCGCGGCCTGGAGGGGTCGGGCTTCGTCTACGCGCCGCAGCGGGTGATGACGAACGCGCACGTGGTCGCCGGGGTCAGCTCGCCCAAGGTCGAGGTGAACGGGCGCTCGTACGACGCCACCGTGGTGCTGTTCGACCCGGCGGTCGACGTCGCGGTGCTGTACGTGCCGAAGCTGGCCATCGAGCCGCTGAGGTTCGACGACAGCGGCAAGGCGGACGCGGCCGCGGTGGTGCTCGGTTACCCGGAGAACGGGCCGTTCAACTCCGAGCCGGCCCGGATCCGGTCCGAGGAGCGGCTCCGCGGCCCGGACATCTACGGCGACCGCACGGTCACCCGGCGGGCGTTCTCGATCTGGGCCTCGGTCCGGCCGGGCAACTCCGGCGGCCCTCTGCTGTCGTCCCGCGGCACCGTGTACGGCGTGGTGTTCGCCGCTTCCGTCGAGGACAACCGCACCGGCTACGTGCTGACCGCCGGCCAGGTCGCCGCCGATGCCGCCGAGGGCGCTCGTGCCACCCGCGAGGTCTCCACCCGCACCTGCACCTGACCTCTCACCGCATCACCGCCCCAGAAATACGGGCCGGTGATGCAGCAGCCCGGCTGCTCCGCGGCGTTGGGAGGGTGTGACGGTGACGAGCGAGGTGAGCCAGTCGTTCGACCAGGTGGTGGGGTCGAGCGAGCGACGGCTGCTGCGGGTCGCGCTGATGCTGTCCGGCAGCGCGCACACCGCCGAGGACCTGGTGCAGAGCGTGTTCGCCCGGGCGCACCGCCGGTGGTCCCGGATCGGCGCGCTGGAGCACCCCGAGGCGTACCTGCGGACGATGGTGGTGAACGAGTTCCTCAGCTGGCGCCGTCGCCTGAAGAACCGCGAACTGCCGACTGCCGAGCTCACCGAAACGCCGACGACCGAGGACATCGGTGCCCGGCAGGCCCAGCGAGACGCCGCCTGGCGCCTGCTCGCGACGCTGCCGCGCCGGCAGCGCGCCGTCCTGGTGCTGCGGTACTACGAGGATCTGCCCGACGACGAGATCGCGGCCGTGCTCAACTGCACGGCAAGCACAGTCAGGTCGAACGCGGCCCGGGGCCTCGCGAGCTTGCGGGCCGAGCTGCCCGCCGACGAGGAGTGCTGAGATGAACGGTCCGCACAGCAACGGAAAGACCGACGAGGAGCTCGCCGCCCTGCTGCGGGAGACCTTCGCCGAGCGGGAGAGCCAGGCAGACCAGTTGCCTGCGGCCACCAGCTCGGCACCGAACGCCGATCCGGGCCGGGCGCGCCGGCGGCTCAGCCCTGTCGTCCTGGCGGCCGCGGCCGTTGCGCTGGTCCTCGGAGCGGTGATCATCGTTCGGCAGGCTGCCGAGCCACCGTCCGCCGTACCGCTACCCGCCGCGTCGAGCACGCCGGAAGCGGGCGGGCCGGCCACTCCCAGCGCCGGTACGGCGAGTACTCCGGCACCGACCACCGACGAGGTCCGGATCTGGGCCGCCACGATCAAGGGAATCCTGGAGCGCGAACCCGGTACTGCGCCGGGGGCACCCGTCTACGTTCTGGACGCTCCGCACCAGGGGGCCGGCGGCGGCAAGCCCGTCCGCGGCGAACCCTTCACCCCGGCCCAGCAGGACGCGATCGCGGCGGCCCTGCGCCCCGGGGTCACGCTGAAGTGGATCGCCCAGCGGCCCGCGGCCGACGACCCGTGCGGCCCGGATGCCGGCGGCCCGTACGTCATGGTCGGCCCGATCGTGCGCAAGGACGGCCATGCCGAGGTCGGCGTCAACATCTGGCGCGGCTGCCTCGCCGCCCGCTGGCTCACCTTCCGCCTGGACCAAAACGCCACCGACTGGCGGATCACCGGCACGGTCGGGCCGGAGGCAGTCGCCTAGGGCGTGTCCCCTTCGGTGGCAAGCGGGGTCGTAGGGGAGACGCCGGGAAGCCAGTCGAGCAGGAGCTGGTTGAACTGCTCCGGCGCTTCCTCGTGCGGAAAGTGGCCGACGGTGGTCAGCAGCTCGTAGCGCAGCGGGCCCGTGACGTACTGCGCGGGCGTCACGCTGGCCGCCGGAGCGACGGCGCCGTCCAGGCCGCCGTGGATCTGCAGCACCGGTACGCCGATCGGCTCGCGCATCCGGGTCGAGTAGCGGCGGCCGTCAGAGCGCAGACGGGAGCGGACGAACCACCGGTGGTACTCCAGCGCGCAGTGCGGCGCCGGCCAGACCTGCAGCGCCGCGCGGTACCGGCGGGACGCCTCGGCGTCCGGGAAGTCGCCGCCGGCCGCGGACCAGGCGCGCAGCAGCTGCTCGATGTGGATGCCGTCGTGGGCGAGCAGCCGGCGTTCCGGCAGGATCGGCAGCTGGAACCAGCCCATCTGGACCGCGGCCCGCAGCTGCCCCGAGGTCAGCAGCATCAACGGATGCGGAGCCGCCACCGCCGCGACCGCCCGGACCTGGCGCGGAGCCAGCACCGCCGCCGACCAGGCGACGAATCCGCCCCAGCCGTGCCCGACCACGACGGCGTCACTCGCGCCGAGCGACCGGATCACGCCGGACACGTCGGCCGACACCGTGAACGGGTCGTAGCCGCGCGGCGTCTTGTCGCTCGCGCCGTAGCCGCGCAGGTCCATCGCGACCGCGCGGTACCCGGCGGCGGCGACCACCGGCAGCTGATGCCGCCAGGCCCACCAGAACTCCGGGAAGCCGTGCAGGAAGAGCACCAGGGGAGCGTCGGCCGTACCGCACTCGGCGACGTGGAACCGTGCCCCGTTGGCCGCGACCAGCGAGTGCGACCAGGGCCCGTCGACGAGCAGGTCGGAGACGCCGGCGGGGCTCAGTCGCCCTTCCCGATCGCCCTGAGCGCCTCGACCGACTCCTTCGAGGTCTCGATCGCGCGCTGCGGACCCTTCGCCTTGCCGAGCTGGTTCTTGCCGACCAGCACCAGCACCGCGGCGATCACCAGGTAGAGCACGGCCACGATGACAAAGGCCAGCGCCGGGTGGATGCCCAGCGCGCTCACCCCGTACGCCGCGGCGATCGACAGCAGGATGATCGCCAGCAGGCCGAGGAACGCGGCACCGCCGAACATTCCCGCGCCCGTACCGGCCGCCACCGCCGTCTTCTTCAGCTCCGCCTTGCCCAGCTCGATCTCGCTGCGCACCAGGCTGGACAGGTCCCGGCTGGCGTTCGCGACCAGCTGCCCGACCGTGGGCTCGTCCTGGTCCTGCCCCGTCGATCCCATCGACATGGCACTCCTTCCGTCCGTGTGCCCGACCCTACCGCCGCGTACTCCGATCAGCTCGTACCCCGCACCCACGCGCCGTACGCCGATGGGCCGGACCGTGGACCAGGAGACGTGCCGGCAGCAGCGGATCAGTCGTCGGCGTACACCCGGTTGCGGCGGAACAGCAGTCCGGCGGCGATCAGCGCGGCCAGCAGCGACCCGATCAGCACGGCGGCCTTGGCCCGCTCGGTCTGGGCCACGTCGTCGCCGAAGGCCAGCTGAGCGATCAGCAACGCGACAGTGAAGCCGATGCCCGCCAGCACCGAGACCGCGCCGACGTCGCGCCAGGCGAGGTCGGAGTTCAGCTCCGCCCGGGTGAACCGCGCGGTCAGCCAGGCCCCGCCGAAGACGCCGAGGAACTTGCCGGCGATCAGACCGGCGACGATGCCGATGGCGACCGGGTCGGTGAGCATCTCCCGGACCGCGTCTCCGCTCAGCGTGACCCCGGCGGCGAACAGCGCGAACAGCGGCACCGCCAGTCCTGCGGACCAAGGGCGCAACCGGTGCTCGATCCGCTCCGCCGGGGCGTGCTTCTCGCCCGGATCGGCGACCACCCGGGTGGCCAGCCCGAGCGCGACGCCCGCGATGGTCGCGTGAATGCCCGACTCGTGCATGAACCACCACGCCCCGAGTGCGACCGGCACGTACAGCAGCGGCGTCCGGAAGCGGAAACGCTGCAGCAGGTAGTAGACGCCGACCAGCGCGAGTGCGGCGAGCAACGCGAAGAGGTGGAAGCCGTGCGAGAAGAACACCGCGATGACCAGGATCGCGCCGAAGTCGTCGACCACCGCCAGCGTGAGCAGGAACGCTCGCAGAGCTCCCGGCAGCGACGATCCGACGATCGCCAGCACCGCGAGCGCGAACGCGATGTCGGTCGCCGTCGGCACCGCCCAGCCCGACGTCCGGCCGCCGTCCGCGGTCAGGTTCACCAGCAGGTAGATCATTGCCGGAAGCACCATTCCGGCGATTGCGGCGACCACCGGGACCACCGCCTCACCGAGTTTCGACAGCGTGCCGACGACCAGCTCGCGCTTGAGCTCGACGCCGGCCAGGTAGAAGAACAGCGCCAGCGCGCCGTCGGCGGCCCAGGCCTCCACGGTCAGCGGACCGAGGGGGGCCTCGCGGAGGTGGTGGTACGCGTCCTGCCAGGGTGAGTTGGCCCAGATCAGCGCGATGACGGCGGCGCCGAGCAGCAGCAGGCCGCCGGTGGTCTCGGCGCGCAGGGTGTCGGCCAGGAAGGCGCGCTCGGACCCGAGGACCCGAGGAAAGGCGCGACGGCGGCGGGCGCGAACGGTTGGCGGCATGGAAAGGCCTTTCGATCCGGGGTCGGTCGGACGACTCGCCGACCAGGCTTCCCGGCACACCGTGTTGCGCTGTGGATTCAGTTGCACGTTCAGCACCAGTCTAGGTGATGAACGGTCGTTGCGCCGGGCCCCTCGATGGGAGAGGCTGGCCGCCGGAGCGCCGGGAAGTCTGGTCGGCAGTGCCCGTCCCCGCGGGGGTACGGGCTGGTCGACGATCCTGGAGGCGCTGTGACCCGGTCCGAGCTCTGGCAGCTGGTTGTGAGCGAACTCACCCCGAGGAAGTTGTGCGGCGTATCGTGCCGGTGTGCACGGAGAACAGATGGCCGAGCAGTTTCCGGTGGTCGGTCTGGACAGCGATGCGCGCGAGGCAGTCGAGCTGCTGGCCTCGCGGCGGCTGCCCGGACTGATCGTGGTCGACGAGAAAGGCAGCCCGCACTCGGTGCTGCCGGCGTCCCAGGTGGTGCGTTTCCTGGTGCCGAGCTACGTGCAGGACGACCCGTCGCTGGCGCGGGTGATCGACGAGTCGCTGGCCGACCAGGTGGCCGACAAGCTGGCCGGGGTCACGGTGCGCAAGCTGCTGCCGTCGCAGCCCGCGGAGCTGCCGGTGGTGAAGCACGACGACACCGTGCTGGAGGTGGCGGCGATCATGGCGCGGCTGCGCTGCCCGTTGGTGGCCGTGGTGAAGAACAAGGAGATCATCGGCGCGATCACGGCGTCCCGGCTGCTCGAGCTGGTCGTCTCGCCGCACTGATTCCCGGGCCGGCGACCTGTCGGTACGGCGTACCGGCGCCGGCGACCCGGCTTGCCGGTGTACCGGCGCGCTGCAGGCAGGTGGCCCGATGACCATCATCGCGGTGGTCGTGTTCGTCGTCGCCTACGTGCTGATCGCGACCGAGTGGACCCACAAGCTGCTGGCGGCGCTCGGCGGTGCCGCCGTACTGCTCGCGCTCGGGGTGACGGACTCCGAGCACGCGTTCTACTCCCACGAGACCGGCGTCGACTGGGACGTCATCTTCCTGCTGCTGGGCATGATGGTGATCGTCGGCATCCTGCGCCGGACCGGCGTCTTCGAGTACATCGCGATCTGGGCCGCGAAACGGGCCAAGGGCTCGCCGCTGCGGGTGATGCTGCTGCTGACGATGATCACCGCGGTCGCGTCGGCGTTCCTGGACAACGTGACCACGGTGCTGCTGATCGCCCCGGTCACGCTGCTGGTCTGCGACCGGCTCGGCATCAACCCGGTGCCGTTCCTGATCGCCGAGGTGATGGCGTCCAACATCGGCGGCGCCGCGACGCTGATCGGTGACCCGCCGAACATCATCATCGCGAGCCGCTCCGGCCTGACCTTCAACGACTTCCTGGTCCACATGGCGCCGCTGGTGCTGATCGTGCTGGTGGTGTTCTGCCTGGTGGTGCCGTGGCTGTTCCGCGGGTCGTTCGAGGTGGATCCGGACAAGGTCGAGAACGTGATGCGGCTCAACGAGCGGGAGGCGATCGAGGACCGGACGCTGCTGATCAAGTGCGGCCTGGTGCTGCTCGGCGTGTTCGCCGGCTTCATCGGCCACTCGGTGTTGCACGTCGAGCCGTCGGTGGTCGCGCTGCTCGGCGCCGGCGTGCTGGTGCTGATCTCCGGCGTGGCGACCAAGGACTACATGAGCAGCGTGGAGTGGCAGACGCTGCTGTTCTTCGCCGGGCTGTTCATCATGGTCGGCGCGCTGGTGAAGACCGGCGTCATCGGCGACCTCGCGCAGCAGGTGCAGGCGCTCACCGAGGGCCGGGCGCTGCTCGCCGTGATGCTGATCCTGGGGGTCTCGGCCGTGCTGTCCGGCATCGTCGACAACATCCCGTACGTCGCGACGATGAGCCCGGTGGTGCTGGAACTGACCAAGGGCATCCCCGACCCGGTGCAGGCCGAGGCGCTGTGGTGGGCGCTGGCGATCGGCGCCGACTTCGGAGGCAACGCGACCGCCGTCGGTGCGAGCGCCAACGTCGTCGTGATCGGCCTGGCTCTGCGTGCCGGCCACCCGATCAGCTTCTGGGAGTTCACCCGCAAGGGGGTGGTGATGACCGCGATCACCATCCTGATCGCCGCTCCCTACCTGTGGTTGCGCTACTTCGTCCTGGCCTGATCCCGGCGACGTGGGGCGCGTCGGCTTGCGCGCCGTTGAACACTCGTTTAACGTCTTGAACATGCGTTCAACCGAGCCGTCCCGCGGCTCGGCCGAGGCTGCCTCGGTCGAGCGGATCCGTGACGCCGCGATCGTGCGTTTCGGTCGGGACGGGTTCTCGGCCGGGCTGCGGGTGATCGCGGCAGACGCGGGAGTGACCGCGGGGCTGGTCGTGCACCACTTCGGCTCCAAGGGCGGCCTGCGCCAAGCGTGCGACGAGCATGTGCTGAGCGTCATCCGGGCGGAGAAGCTCAAGGCGGCCACCACGGGCAGCGCGGCCGGGATGATCGCCCAATTGGCGGAGGTCGAGCAGTTCGCGCCGATGGCGCTGTACGCGGTGCGCAGTCTGCAGACCGGCGGCCGGCTCGCCACCGAGTTCGTCGAGCAGATGGTCCGCGACGCCGAGCAGTACCTCGCCGCGGGCGTCGAGGCCGGCGTGATCAAGCCGAGCCGGGACCCGGCCGCCCGGGCCCGGTACCTGGCCTACCAGAGCCTGGGCAGCCTGTTGCTCTGGGCAACCATCAGGTCGGACGCGCTGACCGGCGACTTCGCCGCGGCCCTGCGCGAGCTGTCGGACGAGGTCACCCCGCCCGCGCTGGAGCTGTTCACCCAAGGGTTGTTCGTCGACCGCTCGATGCTGGACGACTACCTGATGTACGTGCCCGATCCGCCGGTCGGTCCCGCCGCACCGTAGCGCCACGGCGATCCCTCGCCCCCTCCGCACGACATCACGCCGGGGAGATCTCTCCCCGGATTCACCCAGAAGAGGTTCAGCGATGACTGCCGCCCTGGAGATCCGGCAACTGCACAAGTCCTTCGGTCAGGTGAAGGCCCTCGACGGCCTCGACCTGGTTGTTCAGCCCGGCCAAGTGGCCGGGTTCCTCGGCCCGAACGGCGCCGGCAAGTCCACCACCATCCGTATCCTGCTCGGCCTGCTTCGCGCCGACGCGGGCACCGTCGAGGTGCTCGGTCTGCACCCCTGGAACGACGCGGTCGAGCTGCACCGGCGGCTCGCCTACGTCCCCGGCGACGTCAGCCTGTGGCCGAGCCTCACCGGCGGCGAGGCCATCGACCTGCTCTGCCGGCTGCGCGGCGGCGCCGATCCAGCCCGCAAGGAGGCGCTGCTCGAGCGGTTCGAGCTCGATCCGACGAAGAAGGGCCGCACGTACAGCAAGGGGAACCGGCAGAAGGTCGCGCTGGTCGCCGCGCTGGCTGCCGATGTCGAACTGCTGGTGCTCGACGAGCCGACGTCCGGCCTGGACCCGTTGATGGAGACCGTCTTTCAGGACTGCATCGCCGAGGTGAAGGCGGCCGGCCGGTCCGTCCTGCTGTCGAGCCACATCCTGGCCGAGGTGGAGAAGCTCTGTGACACCGTGACGATCATCCGGGCCGGCCAGGCGGTGCAGTCCGGCACCCTGGCCGAGCTCCGGCACCTGACGCGGACCAGCTTCACCGCGACCGTCGCCGGTGGCGCTGAGGTGCTGGCCGCCCTGCCGGGGATCCACGACCTGCGGCAGGGCAACGGCGAGCTGCGCTTCGACGTCGACCACGAGCACCTGGCGGCCGCCGTCCAGGCGCTGGGAACGCTCGGTGTACGCAGCCTGACCAGCGCTCCGCCGTCGCTGGAGCAGCTGTTCCTGCGCCAGTACGGTGAGCGCCTGGTGCCCGAGGAGGTCGGCTCGTGACCGGCCCCCGCGACAGTCTCACCGGTACCGGCCACCTGATCCGGCTCGCGCTGCGCCGCGACCGGGTGAAGCTGCCGATCTGGGTGCTGGCCATCGGCCTGGGCATGCAGTACGCCGTCAGCGCGCTCGGCACCGTCTACTCGACCCCGCAGGAACGTCAGGTCCGGGCCGAACTGATGGAGTCACCGGCCGCCACGATGATGTCGGGCCCGGGGTACGGGCTGAACGACTACACGCTCGGCGCGATGATCAGCAACGAGATGGTGCTCTGGCTGGCGATCCCGGCCGCGATGATGAGCATCTTCCTGGTGATCCGGCACACCCGCTCGGAGGAGGAGACCGGGCGTGCGGAGCTCGTTCGCTCGGCCGTGGTCGGGCGGCACGCTGCGCCGGTCGCCGCCCTGGTGCTCGCTGTGGCGGCCAACGCCGGTATCGCACTGCTCACCGCGTTGGCCTTGATCGGTGGAGATCTGGCGGCTGCCGACGCGTTCGCGGTCGGTCTCGGCCTCGGACTGACCGGTCTGGTCTTCGCCGGGGTCGCGACGGTGACCGCCCAGCTGACCGAGCACGCCAGGTCCGCGTCCAGCATGGCGATGGCGGTGCTCGGTGCGGCGTTCCTCGTGCGGGCGATCGGGGACGCGGCCGGTCCGGGCGGCAGCCTGCTGTCCTGGTTCTCGCCGCTGGCGTGGGTCCAGCAGCAACGGCCGTTCGTCGATCTGCGCTGGTGGCCGTTGCTGCTCCCGCTCGTGCTGGTCGCGGCTATGACAGCGCTGGCGTATGCGCTCTCGGCGCGCCGGGACGTCGGTGCGGGGCTGCTGCGAGCCAGGCTCGGCCGGCCGACGGCGCCGCGGTCGTTGTCGAGTCCGTTCGGCCTCGCCGTTCGCCAGCAGCGCACATCGGTGATCGGCTGGGCGATCGGCCTGTTGGTGTTCGCGGTGCCCACCGGCTCGCTGAGCGACTCGGTCACCGAGGCGGCGCTGGAGAACCCGGACATGGCCGAGGTCTTCACCGCCAACGGGCAGGAGCCCACCGACGGCTTCTACGCGACGATGGCGATGTTCTTCGCCTTGCTCATCGCTGCCTTCGCGGTCACCTCGGTCCTGCGGCTGCGGTCCGAGGAGCGCACCGGTCATGCCGAGGCGGCGCTGGCCACGGCGGTCAGCCGGCGTCAGTGGGTCTCGGCCTGGCTGGGCGTCACCGTGCTCTCCTCGGTGGTCCTGCTCGTGGTCAGCGGACTCGGAGTGGGATTGGGAGCGCTGAGCGGAGACGCCCCGACCGGCGTTGTCGGCGAGGTACTCCTGGCAACCTTGGCCTTCTTCCCGCCGGTGCTGGTGGTCGTGGGCCTGGCCGCCGCCCTGTTCGGGCTGCGCGCCGGGCTGGCGATGTGGGCGTGGGCGCTGGTCGGCTACGCCTTCTTGTTCGGCATGTTCGGTGCCCTGCTCGACCTGCCGGCGGTCTTCACCGAGCTGTCGCCGTTCAGCCACCTCACCGTGATGCCGCTGGACCGGATCGGCGCCTTGCCGCTCGTCACCCTGTCCGCCGTCGCCGCCGTCCTGGTCCTGGCCGGTGGCCTGCTCTTCCGCCGGCGCGACCTCGACCTGCGCTGACCCACGCCGTACGGCAGCTGCCCAGGGTCAGCTCAGGACTGCCAGATCGTGGGGTCCGGGCCCTTGGGCACGATGCCGGTCGGGTTGATGGTGTCGTGGGTGACGTAGTAGTGACGCTTGATCTGGTCGAAGTCGACCGTCTCGCCGAAGCCGGGGGACTGGTAGAGCCGGCGCGCGTACGCCCACAGGTTCGGGAACTCGGTCAGCTTCTGCCGGTTCGTCTTGAAGTGCCCGTGGTAGACGGCGTCGAAGCGGACCAGCGTCGTGAACAGCCGGATGTCGACCTCGCTCAGGCTGTCGCCCAGCAGGTAGTCACGGTCCGCCAGCCGCTGCTCCAGCACGTCCAGCTGGCCGAACAGCGCGTCGTACGCCGCCTCGTACGCCTCCTGGGTGGTTGCGAACCCGCAGCGGTAGACGCCGTTGTTCACGTCCTGGTAGATCTCGTCGATCAGCTGGTCCAGCTCGGCGCGGTCGGCCGGAATCAGCTGCGGCGCGTCCGGCCGGTGGAAGTCCTTCCACTCGGTCGACAGGTCGAGCGTGATCTGCGGGTAGTCGTTGGTCACCACCAGCCCGCTGACCGTGTCGACGATCGCCGGCACGGTCACCCGCCCGTCGTACTGCGGGTCGGTGGCGAGGTAGGCCTCGGACAGGTAGCGGAGGCCGAGCACCGGGTCCCGGCCGTCCGGGTCGAGGGTGAACCGCCACCCCTTCTCGTCCCGGATCGGGTCGACGACCGCCAGGCTGATCGCGTCCTCCAGACCGAGCAGTTTGCGCACGATCACCGAGCGGTGCGCCCACGGGCAGGCCAGGCAGACCACCAGGCGGTACCGGCCCGGCTCGACCGGCCAGCGGCCCTGCTCGTCCGGGCCCTCGCCGGGCGCCGAGGCGGACGCGGCGCTGATCCGGCCGGTGAACCGGTTGCCCTGCCGCTTCCACTCGCCGGTCGCGGCGCTTTCCTTGGCGAACTGTGCGCGGGTCATGTCGTCAAAGCTACCCACCCTTTGCCAAGATGGGCGCGACCCGTCTGGGGCTCCGACGCGTACCGTCGGTGACGGTCGACCGATCCAGCAGAGTTTTCGCGCCCCCGGCAACCGGTTTGCCGGGCAGAAACCCAGGGATACTCACCTCATGGCCCGCCCAAGGAACAACCCCGGCGACCTCGCCGAGCTCCCGTCCGAGCTTCGCACCGACCGGCCGAAAGGTGATCAGATCCGGGAGATCCTGGAACGGCTCACCCGCAGCCTGCCCGCCGGCACCGTGCTGCCGTCGGAGCGGGTACTGGCCGAGCGCTTCGGCGTCGCCCGGATGACGGTGCGCCAGGAGGTGGACCGGGTGGTCGCCGACGGTCTGGCCGACCGCCGCCCCGGCGGCGGTACCTTCGTCGCCGAGCCGCGTCCGAGCCGGCTGCTTGCTTCATCGTTCAGCCAGGACATGCGCACCCGCGGCCTCACCCCCGGCGCCAAGGTGCTCGAGCACCGCGCCGGCACCGCCGACGAGGCGCTCGCCGCCGAGCTGGAGGAGCCGGTCGGCACCCCGGTCCTGCACCTGGTCCGCCTCCGCACCGCCGACGGCGAACCGATGGCGATCGAGCGCACCGCCCTCTCCCTGCGGCGGTACCCCGGCCTCGACACGCTCGACTTCGCCGACCTGTCCCTGTACGACGAGCTCGCGGCCCGCTGGGGCGTCTCGCTCGGCATGGTCAACGCCTCGATCGTCGCCGCCCCACCCGCCAGCACCGAGGACGCCGACCTGCTCGGCATCGACCGCACCACCCCGTGCCTGGTGATCACCTCGGCCCCGCGCACCGCGGCCGGGGACGTGATCGAGTTCGGCCGGTCGACCTACCGCTCCGATCGCTACGACATCACCGTCGCTTACCGCACAACGTGATCAAGTATCAAACGTCTGAGTCAGAGCCTGGTCGCGACGACGCCGAGCGCGAAGGCGGTGCCGGTCAGCCCGAGCATCGCCGTCGCCAGCAGACGGAGGCGAGCTTGCAGGGCGGGGAGCTCGGTCGAGGTGGCGAAGATGCGGCGGGGCCAGTGACGCCAGGAGACATACCAGAAGATCGCGGTGGCGGCGAGCAGCAGGACGGCCTTGGTGAGGTGCAGTGCCCACTGGTCGGTGCTCAGGATCAGCAGCACGAGGCCGGAGGCGCCGATCGCGGCGATCAGGCCGAGGACCTTCCAGCGGTTGCCTGAAGCAATCGTCGCGGTGAGGGCCTCGCGGGTTTCCCGGTCGGCGCCGAAGAAACGCGTGAGCTTGGGCTGGACGACGAACAACGAGTAGGCCATCCCGCCGACCCAGGCAGCCGCCAGCCCGGCGTGCAGAACGACGATGAGCGCAGTGATCACGGGTCACACAGTAGGCTCCCCGACCTGTGGGCCGGGGAGCCTCCGGTACGCCGGTGGGTCAGTCCTCGTCGGTCTTGCCGGACTCCAGGTTGGACTTGATCAGGTCCATCACGGTCGAGTCGGCCAGCGTGGTGACGTCGCCGACCTCGCGGTTCTCGGCGACGTCGCGCAGCAGCCGGCGCATGATCTTGCCCGACCGGGTCTTCGGCAGTTCGGCGACGACCATGATCTGGCGCGGCTTGGCGATCGGGCCGATCTCCTTGGCGACGTGGGTGCGCAGCTCCTGGACCACGTCCGGACCGCCGTCACCGGCCTCCGAGCGCAGGATCACGAACGCCGCGATCGCCTGCCCGGTGGTCGGGTCGGAGGCGCCGACCACGGCCGCCTCGGCGACCTTCGGGTGCGAGACCAGCGCAGACTCGATCTCGGTGGTGGACAGCCGGTGGCCGGACACGTTCATCACGTCGTCCACCCGGCCGAGCAGCCACAGGTCGCCGTCCTCGTCCTTCTTCGCGCCGTCGCCGGCGAAGTACATGCCGGGGAAGCGCGACCAGTAGGTGTCCTTGAACCGCTGGTCGTCGCCCCACAGCGTGCGCAGCATGGCCGGCCAGGGCTTGGTGATCACCAGGTAGCCGCCGGAGCCGTTCGGCACCGGGGTGCCGGCGTCGTCGACCACGTCGACGCTGACGCCCGGGATCGCCCGCATCGCCGCACCCGGCTTGCCCGCGGTGACACCGGGCAGCGGGGAGATCATGTGCATGCCGGTCTCGGTCTGCCACCAGGTGTCGACCACCGGCGCCTGGTTGCCGCCGATGTTCTCCCGGTACCAGATGTAGGCCTCCGGGTTGATCGGCTCGCCGACCGACCCGATCACCCGCAGCGAGGACAGGTCGAACTTCTCCGGGATCTCCTTGCCCCACTTCATGAAGGTCCGGATCGCGGTCGGCGCGCAGTACAGGATCGAGACCTTGTACTTCTGCACGATCTCCCACCAGCGGCCCTGGTGGGGGGTGTCCGGGGTGCCCTCGTAGAGCACCGAGGTGGTCGCGTTCGCGAGCGCGCCGTAGACGATGTAGCTGTGGCCGGTGACCCAGCCGATGTCGGCGGCGGTCCAGTAGACGTCGGTGTCGGGCTTGAGGTCGAACACCGCCCACTGCGTGTACGCCGTCCCCACCAGGTAGCCGCCGGTCGTGTGCAGGATGCCCTTGGGCTTGCCGGTGCTGCCGGACGTGTACATCACGTACAGCGGGTGCTCGGCGTCGAACGCCTCCGGCGTGTGCTCGGTCGACTGCTGGCCGACGAAGTCCTGCCACCACAGGTCGCGGCCCTCCACCATCGCGGTCTCCTGGCCGGTGCGCTGCACCACGAGCACGTTGCGCACGTCCGGGCAGTCGGCCAGCGCGGCGTCGACGGCCGGCTTCAGCGCGGCCGGGGCGCCCCGGCGGTAACCGCCGTCTGAGGTGATCACGACGCGGGCGTCGCAGTCCAGGATCCGGCCCTTGAGCGCGTCCGCGGAGAAACCGCCGAAGATCACCGTGTGCGGGGCGCCGATCCGGGCGCAGGCGAGCATCGCGACCACGGTCTCCGGGATCATCGGCATGTAGATCGCGACCACGTCACCGGCCTGGACGCCGAGCTCCTGCAGCGCGTTCGCCGCCTGGCTGACCTCGTCCTTGAGCTGGGCGTAGGTGATCTCGCGGGTGTCGCCGGGCTCGCCCTCGAAGTAGTAGGCGACCTTGTCGCCGAGCCCGTTCTCGACGTGCCGGTCGACGCAGTTGTACGCCGCGTTGAGCTTGCCGTCGGCGTACCACTTGGCGAACGGCGGGTTGCTCCAGTCCAGCGTCTCGGTCGGTTCGACCGCCCAGGTCAGCCGCTTGGCCTGCGCGGCCCAGAACCCCTCCAGGTCGGCCGCGGCGGTGTCGTAGGCGTCGGCCTGGACGTTGGCGTGCGCGGCGAGCTCGGCCGGCGGCTCGAACCGGCGTTCCTCGTGCATCAGGTTCGACAGCGCTTCGGAATGGGGTGACTCGGAACTGGTCACGTCGCGGACTCCTCGTCGATAGCTGGTCGGCGCGCCCGGGCGCCGGTCCCCTTTCTACCAACGCCGGACCAGCCGCGGTACTGGTGCGTCGCCGAGTAGCCCCCGATCTGCGCCGAACGGCCCCACGTGAACGGCGTCACACCGCCTCACCGGAGGGAACCGGCAGAGCGCGGGCCGCATCGGAGGTCTGTCGCCTACCGCAGGAGATGCCCCCGATGCACCAGCAGTACGCCGCCCACCCGCAGTACGCCGAGACCTACCCGCAGCAGCCCGTCGAGCCGCAGTACGCCGAGGCTTACCTGCAGCAGCCGCCCGCTCAGCCGCAGTACGCCGCGCAGCCTGTCGCGCAACCCCCGTACGCCGCACCCCAGCCGGCCGACGGCCCGCAAGCTGCCGCCCACCCGCTCGCCGGTCCCCAGCGCCGCATCTCCCGCGCCGCCCGCCGCCGCGTGCACGCCCGCGAACGCCGCATCCGCCGCTCCCGCCGAGGCCTGCCGCAGCCGGCGACCTGGTGATCCGTCACCACAACTCAGGAGCGGCGCTCGGCCCGCTCGGCGAACCCGTCCAGAGCTGACAGCACCTCGGGCGCTGTTAAGGCCGATAGCATCCGCTCTCCCGCTAGCTCCCTCCTGTCCCGCAGTCCAGAACCTGCTCGACATCACCGAGAACCAGCCCCGCGCGAGAACCCGTTCTCGACCGCGCGTGGGCACGAGCCAGCCACCCGCGGCCGCGATCAGTTGCTGTTTGCCTCGCGGGCGTCGAGCAGTTCGTCCCAGTGGTCGGCTGTCCACTGGCAGGCGGCGCGGATCGGCTCCAGCATGCTGCGGCCCAGGGGCGTCAGTTCGTACACCACCCGCCGCACCGGTACTGCGTACTCCGTGCGGTTGATCAGCCCGTCCTGCTCCAACAGGCGCAGGGACTGGGTCAGCACCTTCGGTGTCACCCGGTGCAGCGGCACGCGGAGCTCGGAGAACCGGCGTGGGCCGTCCTCCAGGCAGGTGAGCACCAGCCCGGCCCACTTGTCCCGGCCGAACCGGAACGGGTTCAGCGTCGAGGGGCAGATCTCGTCGAACATGTCCGCGCGCAACGGCTCCATGACACCAGCGTAATCGCGGTATCCGTCCGGTAACCGGCCTGCCGCCTACCTTCGCCTGACACGACCAGAAGGGATCAGGCAGATGAGCAGAGTGCTGGTGTTCGGCGCCGGCGGCCGGGCGGGCCGGGCGGCGGTCGAGGAGGCGGTACGCCGCGGCCACCAGGTCACCGCGGCGGTCAGGACGCCGGGCAAGTACGCCGACCTGCCGGCGACCGTCGTCGCCGCGGACGTCACCGACGCGGCGGCCGTGGAGCGTCTCGCCGCCGACCACGACGCGGTGGTCGCCGCGGTGTACGACGGCGGCTCGGACCCGACCGAGTTCTTCCCCCGGGCCGGTCGCGCCCTCGCGGACGGCGTCGGCACCGGACGCCTCGTCTGGGTCGGGCTGGCGTCGATCCTCGCGGCGGAGTCCGGCGTACCGCTGATGGACACGCCCGGCTACCCGCAGGAGTACCGCGCCTTCTTCCTCGCCCACCAGGCCGCGGCCGACCTGTTCGCCGAGTCGAAGGCCGACTGGGTCTCGATCGCCCCGGCCGGCGACTTCGACCACGAGAACCCCGCGCGCACCGGCGCCTACCGCCTCGCCCCGGCCGCCGCCGACAGCCGGATCTCGTACGCCGACCTGGCGATCGCCCTGCTCGACGAGATCGACGAGCCACGGCACCACGGCGTACTGCTCGGAGTGGAACGCGCCTGACTTCGCCCGCGGCCCGTGCCGCCTCGACGCGGCACGGGCCTGAACGGTTGACCGCGATGGCAGCATGGCTGGACATCGAGCAGCCCGAGCTCCGGGCGGCGGGTTACGGCGAGGTGATCGTGCTGGACGAGAAGGCGGTCCACCTGACGCTGGCGATGCACCGGATCGTCCGGCACCTGCGGCGGACGGCGGTGACAAGCGCGCTGCACCCGACCCAGTTCATCGCGCTGCTGGTCATCGCGGACGAGCAGCCGGTCCGGATCGGCGCCATCGCCGCCCGGGTGCCGTGCTCGCAGCCGACCGCGACCACCACCGTCGGCTCGCTGGAGGCGGCCGGCCTCGTCCGCCGCCTGCCCGACACGCTCGACGGCCGGGCCACGGTGGTCGAGCTGACCGAGCACGGCACCGACATGGTCGCCCATGTCCGTTCCGACGCGACCGAGGCCCTCAGCAACATGCTCGCCGTGCTCACACCCGAGGACCGCGCCGTCGTACTCGACGCCGGCGAGATCCTCTACCGCCTGGCCGACGACCTCTGAGTCAGCGCAGCCCGCGCACGACGGACACCGTGTACGGCGGGGTGCCGGGTGCTGCGTCGAGCTGGCTGTTGACCCAGAGCAGGCGAGCGCCGTCGCGCGCGATGGTGGTCGGGGTTGCTCCCGGGGCACCGGGCTGGGAGTCGGCGACGACGGCTGCGCGGCTCAGCGTTGCGTCGAGCAGAGCGAGCCGGGTCACGTACTTGCCGCCGCCGGCGTTGTGGACGGCGTACAGGCGGCGGCCTTCGAGCAGGTAGCCGTCGCCGGAGAGGACGCCGTTCGCGCCGGTGACTTCCAGCGTCCGGACGTCCCGCGTGCGCAGGTCGATCCGGTACGTGACGTCCTGGCCCTGCTCGCCGACCAGCAGGGTGCGGCCGTCGGTGACGATGCCGTTGAGGAAGTAGGGGATCGGCTGGATCCGGTCGCGGGTCAGCCAGGGTTCGAGCTCGCCGAGGCCGTGCCGGGTCAGCGGTGCGCGCCAGATCTGGTTGTGCGCGGAGTCGGTGACGTAGACGAAGTCGCCGGCGATGGTGAAGTCGTTGAGGAAGGAGCCGGGCTGCGCCGTCCGCGCGGTGAGCAGCCGTCCGCGGACGTCGTACAGGAAGAGCTGGGAGGTGCTCGCGCCGGCGATCAGGACGCGGCCCCAGCGGTCGACGTGCACGCCGGTCGCCGAGGTGCGGCCGTCGCTGCCGGCCGGGAGCCAGGGCTTGAGCTGCGGGTCGCGCACCGAACCGCGGTAGACCGCGCCGGTGCCGACGCTGGTGACGTAGATCGTGCCGCCACGGGTCACCTCGATGCCCTCCGGGGTGTCGCCGGGGGTGGTCGACACGACGTACGTGTGGGGCCGCGGGCGGGCGGGATGGGCGATGGCCGGCTGGCTGGTGACGGTGAGGGTTGCGGCGACGGTCAGCAGAACCGTGAGGGTGCGGATTCTCATCCGGTCAGCCTGCGCGGGTGGGCCACGCGCGGCGACCGGTTTCGGGCTGGACCGAAGCCGGGTGCCGCAGGCGCCTGCCGGCGGGCACAATCGGCGGGGTGATCCGGATCCACTTCACGGCGGCGGACCTCGGGCGGGTGGTGTTCCCGGCCGAGCCCGAACCGTTGTGGGAAGCGGCCCTGGCCGCGCGAGCTCTCGGCGACCGGGCGATCCCGCCGGCCGCACGGCGCTGGCGGCGGCAGGCCGGGCCGCTCGTTCGGCCGTCGATGCGGCCGTTGTTCAAGCTGATCGCACCGGCCGGGCAGTTCCCGGACTTCCTGACGCCCGAGGTGCCGGCGCCCGGTCTGGACCCGGCCGTCGAGGTGCTCGCCGGTACTCCGGCCGACGAGGTTCGCGACCAGCTCGGTCCGTGGTTGCCGGCCGAGCCCGAACCGTTCATGCGCGGACTGCTGCTCGGCCGGGCCGGGTCGCGGCGGGCGCTCGGCATCGCCGTACGGGACTTTCACCAGCAGGTTCTCGCTCCTTCGGCCGCCGAGCTGGAACGCCGGTACGGCGCCGACCTGGCGCTGCGGTCGCGCGCGGTCCTGCAGGGCGGCGTCGACGCGATGCTCGGCAGCCTGCATCCCGACATCACCTGGGCGCGTCCCGTGCTGACGTCGTACGGGCTGGGATCTGGGTCCTCCTTCGACATTCATCTGGAGGGTCGAGGGCTGCAGCTCTATCCGTCGGCCCTGACCGCCGAGTGCCTCGCCCTGGATGCCCCGGGTCGCCGGCCGGTCCTGGTCTATCCCTGCTCGGACCTGCCGCTGGACGATGTCGCCGCCACGGACGCGCTGGGCGATCTCCTGGGGAGGACCCGCGCGGCCGTACTGCGCTCGCTGACGGCTTCCGCCAGTACGACCCAGCTCGCCCGTCGATGCGGGATCTCGCTGGCCTCCGTCTCGGACCACACCCGTGTACTGCGTGCCGCCGGTCTGGTGGTCACGCATCGATCCGCTGGTGCGGCGTTGCACTCGCTCACCCCAGTCGCGCACCGGCTGCTCGCCGGTGAGCACGTGGTGCCGGCTGTTCGGCGTACGCGGTGAACTAGGGCAGACCGGAGTTCGCGCGTGGAAAATCCACCTCCACGAGCTGTCGCGCCACACGGGTACGCGTTCTGGGTCGCAGGCCGGTTCGGGTGAGAAGGTCGGCCTCTGCGCCGGCTGCTGCGATGGATCTTCCTCGCCGGCCCGTGCCGCTTCTACCTTCTCGGCGAGTCGACCGGCGGTTCGGTGCAAGTTTCCAGCGCCCGGCACGCCCGCTTGGTCGACGCGGACGACGAGGACATCGTCGCCAGCCGACCGGCTGGCGCCGACGAGGTCGCGATCCGCTGATCCCCGGCGGTCTCGTCGCCTTCTTCGCCTTGCTGGCCGGGGTGTTCTTCGCCGGTAGCTTCACCTTCGACCAGGGCCCCGACGGCGAACTGGCCACCGCCACCGCTGAAGTCGTGCGCTACGACGACGGACCCGGCGGATTCGGCGAACGCCGGCTGGTCGTTCGGTTCCCGGTCGGCGACTCCGTGATCACCACCAAGGTCCGGGCCGAGGACCGTGGCGAGGAATCCCACGTTCCACCAGTCGGCGGCCACCAGCAGGTCGAGTACCTGATCTCCGATCCCCGCCGAGCCCGCCCCGCCGGCGCCGCCCAGGCCGCCGAATCAGATGCCCACGGCATGCGAATCCTCAGCTACGGCTGCCTCTTCCTCGCCGTCGTCACCGCGGCCGCGTACGTACTCGCTCGCCGCCGCCGGGCGGCAGCTGAACGGCTTATGTCTGAGGTAATCGTCGCGGTGCGGTCGTGCTGGCAGGATCGCTGCTCCGCGTCGGACGACGCGGGTTCATGAGGAAAGGTCAGCCATGTCCCCAGCTGGATCAACGGACACGCGCACTGTGGTCGAGGAGCTGCTGCGCAGAATCGGCGAGGGCGACCCCGAGCGGATCGCCGAGCTGTATGCCGAGCAGGGTGATTGGAAGCTCGACTGGCCGGAAGCCGAGCACGGCCGTACCGCCACGCCGTGGATCCGTCACCGGTCCACCCGCGCCGACGCTGCCGCGCACTACCGCGAGCTGGCCGAGTACCACGTGCCGGAGTCCGCGGCGACCGCGATCGAGCGCATTCTCGTCGACGGAAACGACGCGGTCGTCCTCGGCGAGATCCGGCAGACCGCCCGGCCCACCGGACGCTCCTACCGAGCGCGGTTCGCCCTGCACCTCACCGTCGAGCACGGCCTGATCACCCGGCACCACGTCTACGAAGACAGCCTGTCCGTCGCCCAGGCCTTCGAAATTCATGGCAGCAGTTGGGCTGAAGCTGCCAATCGGGGCAACGCGGGGCAGCCGGGGGAAGATCAGGAGTTGCCCCTTGCAATCCAGGGACATCGCCCGCGGTGGAGGGTAAAGTGGGTGGTGCTTGGGACAGAAGAGTCCCCTGAAGTGGACCCGGCAGCCTACCGGACGGTGGGTGAGCCGGGTCTCGCGCGTTCAGAGCTCCTGCTGCTGGCAGTACGACGCGACGGACCGCCGCCATGCTCCGCCCCGTGCCCAGGCCCACGCGACGGCATCCGGAATCCACAGCAGCGGGTCCAGCTTGGGAACCATCAACTCCCACCGCAGGTCGAAGCGCCTGTACTGGTTGCATGCGGCGTGCAGCGTCCGTTTGTCATGGTCGTACGTCGACTCGTCCCGCTCGATCACCAACCGCTCGGTTGCGGCGGTCGCGTCGCGCACGATCGCCTGCAGGCAGCGCCTACGCGCGCCGAGGGATTCCCGCTCCGCCGCGTAGATGTCCACCAGGATGCGGAACTCCGCGATGACGTCGAGAATCTGCTTGCGCCGGGCATCGGTCTCGTGGTTGAAGTGCAGACGTTCCTGGCCCGGTAGCAGAAGCCCACGGAGGGCTTTGCGGCTGACAGTGACGTCACCCGAGCGGCACTGCGCAGCGGCCATCAGCAAGCCCTTGGACTTCGTCTCGTCGACGAACACGTGAATCGGCATTTCCCCGCCCTGTCTGGTGACAAGGGAAGACCGTCGCACGGAGGACCGCGCGGACTGAGGCAGAACACGGGGGCAGGGTGGGGCAGTCGGGGGCAGAACGACCGACGGCCGCCGATGGGGGTCGGCGGCCGTCGGGTGGGGGTGGTTAGTTGCGGATGATGGTGAACGTGCTGGTGGTGTTGCGGATGTCCACCGCGTTGTTGGTGAGGGTGAGGTTGTTGAAGGTGGCGGTGCCGCGGGCTGGGCCTTCGCCGGGTTCGGGGAGTTCGTTGGCCCAGATGCCGTAGCCGGACTTGGCGTCGAAGGCGTCGCCGGACTTGCGGGCGCCGGAGATGGTGACGTTGGTGAGCACGGTGTCGGCGACCGGGAACAGCGGGCTGCCGCCGACGTAGTCGGTCTGGAACATGATGCCGGAGTACGTCGGGTCGACGATGTCGACGTCGGTGAGCCGGATGCCCTGGAAGACCTTGGTGGCGGAGTAGATCCAGATACCGGGGAACGTCTGCGCGCCCCAGAAGTGGCCGCCGGCGCGGACCACCGAGACGTTCTCGAAGCGGGTCGGCGGGGTGGCGCCGAAGCCGTTCATCGGGATGCCGAAGTCGAGCGAGCTGATCGTGATGCCGGAGTACACCAGGGTGTCCGCGACGTACAGGTTGCGGAACACGTTGTTGGTGCCGCCGTACACCGCGAAGCCGGCCGCGCGCCAGGTCAGCGTGGAGGTGAGGTTCTCGAAGACGTTGTCCCGGACCTCTCCGCCGCCGTTGTCGGTGGCGTTGAAGAGCGCGAAGCTGTCGTCACCGGTGGCCCGGGCGTCGTTGTTGCTGACGGTGTTGCCGGACGAGCCGTTGGTCATGTTGATGCCGTCGGCGAACAGGTTGCGGATTCGGGAGTTGCGGATCGTGGAGTTGTCGGTGTTCGCGCCCCAGTACAGGCACATCTGGTGCTCGACCCAGATGTTGTCGATCGTCATGTTCGAGGTGCCGGCGAAGTTGAACACCTTGCCCGGCCCGTCGTTGCGGCTGTCGTAGTTGCCGAAGTACGCGAACCCGCTGAACGTCGACCCGTTGGCCGAGGCCTGCGCGTCGAACCCGACGTCGGTGTTGGACTGGTTCGCCGGCGCGACGAACCGGGTGTACCAGGGGCCGGCGCCGACCACCTTCACGGCCTTGCCGTAGACGGTGAACTTGTTCGACGTCGGGTACTCGCCCGGCGGCAGGTAGACGCCCTGCAGCGTACCGTCCTGCCGGACCCGGTCGAGCGCGTTCTGCACGTCCTGCTGGCTGAACCCGGCCGGGGTGACAAAGCCCGCGCCGGGGTTGCCGATCGGCGCCACCTGCTCGGTGTTGACGAAGTCGATCGCGGCCGGGCTGCTGTTCGCCGGGTCCTTCTGCAGCTTGATCCGGGTGCCGGCCGGGAAGGTCCCGTCCAGCATCAGATTGGCCTCGTCGTAGATGTGCCGCGCGGGACCGGAGCCCGGCGAGTTGTTCGGGCTTGCCTCCGGGCCGTACAGCCAGGCGTACTTCGAGGTCAGCGGCAGGGTCTTGTGGAAGGTGCCGTTGACGTAGACGTTGATCGACGAGCTGATCCCGCCGCCACCGGGCGCGTCGGGGATCGAGAACCGGGTGACCAGGGTGTTGGTGCTGGCCCGGGTGGTGAACTCGACGAACGCGCCGGTGCCGGTCAGGGTGACCGCGCGCCGGCCGGAGGCCTCACCGGCGAGGTCCCCGACGGTCCGGTTCGGGCCGACCACCTGGGCGCCGCCGCCCACCGCCGCGTCCTCTGCCTCGAGCTGGTCGTACGGCATGTTCGCGCCGCGGCCGACGAAGAACGGCCGCTCGCTGGTGTTGTTGCCGCGCTTGACCGGCAGCTCGTTCGCGTCGTCGGCGACCACCACGCGGACGGAGTACCGGCCGTTGGCGGCGGGCCAGCTGCCGAGGGTGACGGCCGGCGTGGTCGCGCCGGCGGCGATCGCACCGGAGTACGAGCCGGTCAGCGTGCGGACCACCGTGCTGCCGCTCAGCAGGGTCAGTGTGATGCCGTGCGCGCCGGCCGCCGAGGCGATGCTGCCTTGGTTGCGGATGCTGACGGAGAAGGTGACGTTGTTGCCGGCCGTCGGGTTGCCGGGGCTCCAGCTGACCGCCGCGGCGACCAGGTCGGAACTGGCGACCGGAGTGACGACCAGAGGCGAAGCGCTGGACGCGGAGTTGTTGCCGTCGTTCTGCTCGACGACGGTGCCGGCCTCGTCGACCTTCGCGCTCAGCGGGTAGCTGCCGGCGTCCCGGGAACCGATCGTCGCGGTGACGGTGGTCGAGGCGCCGGCCGCGATCGCGCCGACGGTCGCCGTGCCCACCCTGGTCGCGCCGAGGTAGAAGTTGACGCCTGTCGCCCCGGAGCCGGCCGAGCCGAGGTTGTTCACCGTGGCGCGCAGGGTGATCGTGTCGGTCTCCACCGGCGAGGCCGGGGTCCAGGAAACGCCGTTCAGCGTCAGATCCGGGTTCGGAGCGGGCACGCCCATCACCTGGAACTCGGCGACCTGGCCGGAGGGGGCCCCGGTGTTGCCGGTGAAGTTCAACCGGACGTCGGCGACCCGGGCGCTGACCGGGATCGTCACCGTGTTGCCGCTCGCCGGGCTGAAGGTGTACGCCGCCGAGGCCACGATCGTGCTGAAGCCGGCCGCGCTCTGCTCGCGGCCGAGGACCGAGAAGGTCTGGGTCCGGTTGCCCCAGGCGCTGTCCGGGTTGAGCCGGACGACGACCGAGCTGACGTCGGCGTTGGACCCGAGCTCCGTGGTCAGCGTGGCCGGGGTGCCGTTGCCCTCCCAGTACGTCGTGACGTTGTCGTCGTTGGCGTTGGCCGGTACGAACGTGTGCACGTGCCCGGACGCCGTGATCGGCTTGCGCAGCGCCAGGTTGCTGCCCGCGCCGGAACTGCCGCCGCGGGTGACGCTGTTGCTGTTCGGCGACTGGTTGCCCGCAGCATCTTTGGCGCGGACGAAGTAGGTGACCGAGGCGCTGGCCGGCTGGCTGTCGGTGTACGTCGTGACGCCGGCGCCCAGGCTGGTCCGGAGCTGGCCGTTGGCGTAGAGGTCGTAGCCGGTCACGCCGACGTTGTCGGTGGATGCGGTCCAGCTGAGCCGGATCTGGCCGGCGCCGGGTTCGGTGAAGGCCAGGTTGCCCGGGGCGGTGGGAGCCTGGGTGTCACCGGCGGCGGGGCCGTAGACCTCGAGCTCGGACAGCTGACCTGCGGGCCAGCCGGTGTTCGCGGTGATCCGCAGCCGGACGTACCGCACGGTCGCGGCGCCGTAGTCGATGGTGACGGTGTTGCTGGGCGCGGTGAAGGCGCGGGAGGCGGACGGCGAGAGGTCGGTGAAGTTCTGCCCGTCGGTGCTGCCCTGGACGGCGAGCGTCTGGTTGCGCGAACCCCAGCCGGCGGTCGGCAGCTTCAGCACCACCTGGTTGGTGCTGACCGACGCGCCGAGGTCGACCTGGATCCACTGCGGGAAGGCGTTGTTGGCGCTCTCCCAGTAGCTGCCTTGGTTGCCGTCGGTGGCGTTCGACGCGGCGTAGTTCTGCGTGCTGGTACTGGCTGTCGCGGACTTGCCGGCGGCCAGGTTGGGACCGGCCAGGGCGGCTGCCGCGGCCGTCGTGCCGGCGCCGGCCGGGCCGGAGACCGCTCCGAGCACCGGACCGGTGGACAACAACAGACTGCTGGCGAGCACGGTGGCGAGCAACCGCCAGGTTCCAGATCTCGTTCTCATGGCATCCGGCCTCTCCTGCTGGGCGGGTGGTGGAGGGGGATAGCCACTGCGAAGAAAATTGCTTAATTCTGTTAGCTTCTTGCGCAGCGCTGGCTCATTGTTACGGCAGCGCTGCCTGAGCGTCAACGGCTCGTGACGCAGGAACGACAAAACCGGTACGACGGCGCCGGGCGCGCGTCGTACCGGTTCTGTGCGGATCAGTGCTTGGCGGCGCCCTCCGCGCCGGCCCCGGTGAGGGCGCGCACGGACAGTTCCTGGTACCGGTCCTCGCTGGAGCGGTCCTTGCCGACCAGGGTGCCGACGACGCCGAGCAGGAAGCCCAGCGGGATGGAGACGATGCCCGGGTTCGACAGCGGGAACCAGGAGAAGTCCGCTCCGGTGATCATCGACGTCGGCGAGCCGGAGACCACCGGCGAGAAGATCACCAGCACCACGGCCGAGGTCAGGCCGCCGTAGATGCTCCAGGTCGCGCCGGTGGTGTTGAACCGCTTCCAGAACAGGTTGAACAGCAACGCCGGCAGGTTCGCCGAGGCGGCGACCGCGAATGCGAGCGCGACCAGAAACGCGATGTTCAGCTTCTGCGCCGGGATCGCCAGGCCGATCGCGACCGCGCCGATGCCGATCGCCGCGAACCGGGCCACCCGCAGCTCGTCCTTCTCGGTCACCCGGCCCTTGGCGAGCACGTTCGCGTACAGGTCGTGCGCGAACGACGACGCCGAGGCCAGCGTGAGGCCGGCGACCACGGCCAGGATCGTCGCGAAGGCGACCGCCGCGATCAGCGCCAGCAGGATCGCGCCGCCGGTCGACCCGGCGCCACCGCCGACCACCTCGGCCAGCAGCGGCGAGGCCACGTTGCCCTTGGAGACCGCGACCGCCGAGTCCTTGCCAGTGTCGAGCAGCGCCGCGGCGCCGAAGCCGAGGGCCAGCGTCATCAGGTAGAAGGCGCCGATCAGGCCGATCGCCCACTGCACCGACCGGCGGGCCGAGCGCGAGTCCGGCACGGTGTAGAAGCGGATCAGGATGTGCGGCAGACCCGCCGTACCGAGAACGAGCGCGAGCCCGAGCGAGAGGAAGTCGATCTGGCCGACCAGGTCCTTGCCGTAGAGCAGGCCGGGCTGCAGGAACGCGTCGCCCTTGCCGGAGTTGTCGGCCGCCGCGCCGAGCAGCTTGGAGAGGTTGAAGTCGAACTTCAGCAGGACCAGGAAGGTGATCAGCACGGTGCCGGTCATCAGCAGCACCGCCTTGACGATCTGCACCCAGGTGGTGCCGCGCATGCCGCCGATCGTCACGTAGACGATCATCAGCGCGCCGACCAGCACGATCACGCCGGCCTTCACGGTCGAGTCGGTGACACCGAGCAGCAGGCCGACCAGCGACCCGGCGCCGACCATCTGGGCCAGCAGGTAGAAGATCGACACCACGATCGTCGAGGTCGCGGCCGCGGTCCGGACCGGGCGCTGCTTCATCCGGAACGCGAGCTGGTCGGCCATCGTGAACCGGCCCGAGTTGCGCAGCAGTTCGGCGACCAGCAGCAGCGCGACCAGCCAGGCGACGAGGAAGCCGATCGAGTACAGGAAGCCGTCGTAGCCGTAGAGCGCGATCTGGCCGGAGATGCCGAGGAAGGACGCGGCCGACATGTAGTCGCCGGCCACCGCGAGGCCGTTCTGCGCGCCGCTGAACGAGCGGCCGCCGGCGTAATAGTCGGCGGCGGTCTTGTTCTGCCGGGAGGCCCACCAGGTGATGTACAGCGTCACCGCGACGACCGCGGTGAACAGGGAGATGGTCAGGGCCTGGTTGCCCGGCTCGGCGTCGGCGAGCGGGATCAGACCGGGAACGAGCCCGGGGGTCAGCAGCGAGTTCACCGGCGGCGCTCCCTCTTGTACTTGGCGTTCAGCCCGCTCGCCAGCGGGTCCAGCTTGCGGTTCGCGAACCGGCCGTAGACGGCGGCGATCGCGAAGGTGGAGACGAACTGCAGCAGGCCGAAGACCAGCGCCACGTTGATGTTGCCGACGACCTGCTGGCTCATGAAGCCCCGGGCCCAGTTGTTGCACGCGACGTAGGCCAGGTACCAGACCATGAACGCGACCGTCCACGGCACCACGAAGTTCCTGTAGCGGCGTTTCAGCTCGGTGAAGTCGGCCGCTTCGTGCACGGTCTCGTAGGCGCGGGCGTCCCGCTCGCGCACACCGTCGTCTTCCACTCTGCACCCCTCAGTCCGGAACGCGATCAGGTGCACGTTAGCGGCAAGAAGCCGGTTTGTGACCCACCGCGACCAAAAAGTTGCCGGGGGCTCAGAGCGGTGGCGCGACCGGTGCGTCGAGGGTGCGCTGGTAGTTCGCGAGATCGCTCGGCCGGGTGCGGTAGCAGTCGGTGAAGTACGGCATCCGCAGCGGTTCGGGCGGCCGCGCGGTGCCGTCGTAGATGGCGTCGACCTGCTCGAGCACCGACTCGCGGCGCGACTCGGTCAGCACCGCGACCCGGGAGTGGGACAGGGCGAGCTGGCGCAGGCTGCCCCGGTCCAGGTCGTGCCAGTGCCGGAACCGGCCGGTCTCCACCTGCGCGAACAGGTCCGACTGCAGCAGCACCGGCATCGGGTCGAACTGGTCGCTGCCGGCCAGGAAGTCCTCGCCGATCATCGCCCGGTGCAGCCGCCGGACCCACGGCACGACGGTGTCGTACTTGTTCCAGAGCAGGCCCAGTACGCCGTGCGGCCGCAGGACCCGGGCGATCTCCGGCAGCGCCCGGGCGTGGTCGAACCAGTGGAAGGCCTGCCCGACCAGCACCGCGTCGACCGAGCCGTGCGCGAGCGGGATCGACTCGGCCGCGCCGACCATCGTGTCCACCCCGGGCACCTGGCGGCAGACCGCCAGCATCTCCTCGGCCGGGTCGACCGCGACCACGTCGTGGCCGAGTGCGGCGGCGACCGCGCTCAGCTTGCCGGTGCCGGCGCCCAGGTCGAGGATCTGCAGCCGGCCGGGACCGAGCAGCCAGCGCAGCGCCTCGGCAGGGAACGTCGGCCGGCCCGCGTCGTACGCGGCCGCGACGGCGCCGAAGGAGCGTGCGCGCTCGGATCCTCGATCATCGGTGGTCATCACCGTAAATCATGCCGTAGCGGCGCCACCTGATGAGGTGGCGCGCGGTGCTACTGGCCGAGCTTCTTCTGCTCGACGTGCTCGTTCAGGGCGTGCAGCTCGGGGTGCTTGCCCATGATCGCGACCAGATCGGCGCAGTTCAGCTGCGCCGCGCCGAAGTCCTCGATCAACGTGGTGAGCAGCCTGCGGTCGTCCTGGGTGTCCAGCGTGAGCCGGTACTGCGACGCGTCGCCACCGTCCCAGGGCAGGTTCAGCAGCCGCATGTCGCCGGTCCGGTTCTGGTGCAGGTACGACGTGACGTGCTCCCGGTCGGCCGGCAGTGTCGCCTCCGCGTCGGCCCGCAGCAGCCGGTCGGCGGAGAAGATCTCGTAGTCCATGCCGCGCGGGTAGGTCCGCTCCAGGCAGTTCGACACGTACAGGTTCTCGGCGGCGTCGGCGCGGAACCGGTCGACTCCCTCGGTGACCACCGCCGGGTCGATCAGCGGGCAGTCCGAGGTGACCCGGACGACGCCGTCCAGCCCGTGCTCGCGGATCGCGCCGGCGAACCGGGACAGCACGTCGAGCTCGCTGCCGCGCCAGACCGGGAAACCCGCCGCGCCGGACTGCTCGACGATCGGCTCGTCGTCGGTGTTCGTGGTGGTGGCCACGATCACCGGCAGCCCGGTCGCCGCGAGCCGGTCCAGGTGGTGCTGCAGGAACGTCTTGCCGCCGGCGGTCAGCAGCACCTTGGCGGGCAGCCGGGTGCTGGTCGCCCGGGCCTGGGTGATGATCCCGATCTTCATGAAGCCACCTTCGTTGAGTTCCACCGGAACATGTCCCGGATCTCGGCCGGACCGGCCACGTGCTCGACGCCGAGCTCGGCGTCGGTGAACTGCCGGGCCAGCTCGAGCGGGACGTACGGCTGGTTCATCTCCGGCCAGAGCCGCTTGATCCGCGCCTGGCCGCCGAACGACGGGTGCTCGTTCTCCAGCAGCATCGGGTCGCCGTACACCCCGGGCTGCAGGCCGATCGAGGCGCCGTACAGGACCGCCGAACTGAGCCGGTTCGACGCGACCCGGCGGTGCCGGCGCAGCTCCTGGAGCTGCTTGAGCAGGAAGTCGGCGTCGGTGTTGCGCCAGTTCAGGCCGCGGTACCCGTGCGTGATCACCCGGAACCCGGCCTCGGTGTAGACCCGCCGGATCGCCTCGTTGCCGTACTCGTTCCAGTACAGGCAGACGGTGATCGGGCCGGTCTCGTGGTCCTTGATCGAGGCAACGATCTCGGCGTGGTCGCCGAGCACGTTCTGCCCCTCCCAGCCGTGGAACGGGTAGAAGATCGTGCCGGCCGCGTCGGTCGCCGGCTTGGCCAGCTCGGGGTGCAGCTCGAGCAGGTAGAGCCAGGCGGCGCCCATCACCACGTAGTTGCGCAGGCCCATCGACCAGCCGCGCCGGCGGACCGTGTCGGACCAGACGAACTTCGGCATGCCGGCCACGAAGGCGGTGTTGTAGGCGAACCCGTCCAGGATGTTCCAGCCGTGCTGCAAGTAACCCCAGATGCTCGGCGGCTGCCCCGGGCCCAATCCGGCGTACTTCGCCAGGACGTGCGCGTGGCCGTAGAAGTGGTTGGCGTGGTGCATCAGCGCACCACTCGACGGACCCGCTTGACCACCACGCGGGCCGGGTTCAGCACCGCCATCCCGACCCGGTACGGCTTGGACATCCGGATGCCCTTCAGCTGGCCCTCGAACCAGGTCGCCTGGGTGCTCGCCTCGGACAGCTCCTGCGCGAGCCGGGCGATCGTGGCCAGCTGCTCGGCGCTGCCCTGCGGCCGGATCATCTCGTTGTTCTCGGCAACGGACGCCCACAGCTCGTCGGTGACCACGAGGCCGGTCGTCGAGGCGAGCCGCGAGGTGACGTCGCGCGGTGTGCTGCCGGCCGTCCACGGCGCCCGGGCGCCCGCTTCCAGCGCGCGCCGGACGAACCGGCCCAGCTGCGCGACGACCAGCGCGTCCCCGCGACCGTTCACCGCGACGCCGTCCCCGAACACCCGGTACGCCGTACCGTCGGCGATCACGTTGTCCGGCGCGGCCACCGCGGCCACGTCGGCCGGCTGGGCCCGCAGCCAGGTCACGTACGCCTGGACCGTGCGGCGCAGCGCGGCCTGGTCGTCGATCCGCAGGGCGGCGAAAAGCTGCTCCTCCAGCAGGACGCCCGGCCCGTCCGGCACGACGCCGGCCGGCAGCACCTCCGGAGCATCTGCCGCGTCGCCGACGACGAAGTACCAGCCCGCGGCCAGCTCACTGCCCAGGCCTGCGGCAACGGCGTCCTGGGTCGTCCGGTACGGGTCGGTCAGGGTCGGACCGCTGAACCGCCCAGCGACCGCCCGGGCGACGACTGCCGCCGGCAACGCGCCCTCGACCTCGGTCAGCGCGACCGACGCCTCGGCCAGGGTCGGGTAGATCGCGTAGGTCTTCGTCACCGGCAGTTCGGCGGCGTCCAGCGCGGCCTTGACCGCCTTCAGCCCGGACGGAGGGGCAGTGTCACCGGCGAGGTCGCGAGGCCAGTCCTCGTCCCGCGGCACGGTGACGGTCGGATCGGGCTGAACCAGCCGCTCGATGCCGAAGCTGTTCTCCGCGGCGAGCAGCAGGCGTCCCTCCGGAGCCAGCCGGCCCTTGAGCACACCCAGCGCGTCCGTCCAGCTCATCACCAGCGTGTCCGGCCCGACCAGTCGCGGCAGCCCGTCGAGCGCCACCACCACGTCGTACGCCGGTTTGCCGTGCTCGGGGCCGAAGTGGTCCAGCGAGCCGCAGAAGACCCGGACGCCGAAGGCCTCGGCGATCTCCTCCGCGTCGGGCGCCGAACGGGTCAGCACGTCGACCGAGGCGGCCGTCTTGGCGACCTGCTCGAGCAGCTCCAGCGAGTGCGGACCCGCGACGAGCACGGAGTCGGTCGGGCGCAGGACCGCCGCGAGCAGCTCCGCGGGGACCGGCCCGGACGTCGCCGGACGGCCGTCCGACGGGTGCAGGTCGGACCAGTTCAGCATCTCGCCGGCGATCATCACCGAGCGGGCGGGCGCCTCGCCGTCGTCGTGCGCGTTGTCGTCGGCGGGGGTGCTGCCGACATCTTCCGCGGGAGTGCTGCCGACCCCTTCCGGGGTGGGCTGGTCTTCCGGAGCGGGTTGTCCTTCCGGAAGCGGGTCTACAGAGGACTGGGCAGGATTCACGGTATGCACTTCGTCGGTGTCGGGCGTCCGGAGGGCGGCATGGGGCTCAGACGTCGCTTTCGAGGATTTTGGTGATTTCGTCGGTGGTGTACCACTGGTCGTTGTTGTCTGAGGTGTAGTGGAAGCCGTCGGGGACGGGGTGGCCGCCTTCGGGTGGGGTGTAGCCCCAGGTGGCGAGGTCGGGTTGGAGGACGTAGCGGTCGCCGATGGCGAGGGCGCGGCGGCCTTCTTCGGGGCTGATCATTTCTTCGTGGAGTTTTTCGCCGGGGCGTAGTCCCATGTCGTGCATTTTGGCGCCGGGGGCGATGGCTTGGGCGAGGTCGGTGATTTTCATGGAGGGGATGCGGGGGACGTAGAGTTCGCCGCCTTGCATTTGTTCGAAGGAGTCGACGACGAATTGGACTGCTTCGGGGAGGGTGATGAGGAAGCGGGTGCAGCGGAGGTCGGTGATGGGTAGTGATTGGCCGGCTTCGTGGAGGGCGCGGAATTTGGGGATGATGGAGCCGCGGCTGCCCATGACGTTGCCGTAGCGGACGACGCAGAAGCGGGTGTCGTAGGCGGCGGCGTAGTGGTTGCCGGTGATGAAGAGTTTGTCGGCGGTGAGTTTGGTGGCGCCGTAGAGGTTGATGGGGCTGGAGGCTTTGTCGGTGGAGAGTGCGACGACTTTTTTGACGCCGGAGTCGATGGAGGCTTCGATGACGTTTTGGGAGCCGACGACGTTGGTTTGGACGAATTCCCAGGGGTTGTACTCGGCGGTGTCGACTTGTTTGAGGGCGGCGGCGTGGACGACGTAGTCGACGTTGTGCATGGCGCGGTTGAGGCGGGCGCGGTCGCGGATGTCGCCGATGAAGAAGCGGAGGCGGGGGTCGTCGCCGAAGAGTTGGCGGACTTCCCATTGTTTGAGTTCGTCGCGGCTGAAGATGATGATGCGGCGGGGGTCGAGGTTGTCCAGGGTGTAGCGGATGAACGCTTTGCCGAAGGAGCCGGTGCCTCCGGTGACCAGGATGTCTGAGCCGGTGAGGATGGACACGTGTAGGACCCTTCTTCAGGACAGTTCCGGACCGTGGTCCGGGCCGTGCTGGCCCGGACAGCAACTCCGTACGATAGCGGGCCGCCCCCAGCCGCCCTCAACCGCGCGCTGCCTCAGCGCACCGTGCGGAGCGGGCGGCGGGCGCGGACCAGCACCGAGACACCGGGCAGCTTGCCGACGGGCAGGTACCGTTCGGCGGCGATCACCGCGGTGAGTCCGAGGTTGACGACAGGGGACAGGTCGGTCAGGTCACTGCCCGTGCTCTTCTTGCGCCGCCAGGCGGCCACCGGCCGGAGCAGCACGTTCCACGACCGGACGTGCTCGATCTGCAGACCGGCCGAGGTCAGCGTGCTCAGCAGACCCTCGCGGTCGTACCGGCGGACGTGCCCGACCGCGGTGTCGTGCTCGCTCCACAGCGCCATGTCGACCGGTACGGCGATCAGCGCGACGCCACCGGGCCGCAGGACCCGGGCGATCTCGTTCGACGCCGACTTGTCGTCCTCGATGTGCTCGAGCACGTCGTAGGCGACAACCAGGTCCATCGCCTCGTCGGCCAGCGGCAGCGCGACCGCGTCACCGCGGATGACCGGGATGTTGCGTCCGTGCGCGACCGCGGCGCCCTCCGCGCCGTACTCCAGCGCGGTGGCGTTCCAGCCGCGGCTGCGCAGCACCCGGGTGTTGCCGCCACCGGCGGCGCCGATGTCGAGCGCCCGGCCCGGCTTCGCACCGGCTTTCGCGAGGCTGTCGAGCGCCCGGGCGAGCACCGCGCGGCGTTCGCGGTACCACCAGTGCTTGTCCTCGAGATCGGCGAGCTTGCGGATCTCCGCTGCTTCCATGGGGACATCTTCCTGTCTGGGCCGGTGAATTCGCGAATTGCTGGGAGCTGCCTGGCGGAGGTGCGGGGGCGACCGCGCGTCACTGTGCGGGCAGCTCGTAGATCCTGACCTTGCCCTCTTGGTAGCGCAGTCGGGCCAGCTGGTCCAGCGACGGGGACACCGGGCCGTCCGAGCTGTCAGCGTAGATCCACCGCGCGCCGTACTGCCGGGCATTCTCCAGCAGCTGCGGGGTCGGCGCGGTGAGGATCTGGGTGCTGAGCTCGACCCGGTCGGGCCAGGGCGACGGCTGAACGGCGTACAGCTTGCCGTCGGTGCCGTTGGTGGCTAGCGCCTGCTGGGTGTAGGCCCAGCCCTCCACCAAGGTCCGGCGACCCGCGAGTCCGCTGACCAGCCAGCCTCGAGCGTCGCAGCCGGGCCGCCGTGGGCCGGGCCGGCACCAGCTGCCGGTGACGACGACGTCGGTCGGTGCCGTGTTCTCCGTGAGCCAGCGGGCGGCCGCCTGCTCGTCCGGGCGGACCACTCCGCCCGCGGCGCGGTAGGTGCCGTCGGTGCGGAAGGCGTAGTACGAGTACCTGGCCATGCCGGCCAGGGAGGCCATGATCACGATCAGGACCGGGACGGCGAGCCCCGCTCCCGGCCGCCTCGCCCAGATCCGCCTGGTCAGGAACCAGCCGGCGATCACCAGCACGATGAGGACGGCCACGGTGACCAGCGGCCGAGCCAGCGTTTCGACCTGCTCCGCTCGGGACCGTGCGGGGTCGAGCGCGGGACGCCTGATCAGCTGCTGGAACACGACACCGAGTGCGGCAGCGGCCACACCGACCGGCAGGATGGTCCGACGCCCGCGGCCTTCGAACGCCACGGCCACCAGCCAGCAGGTAGCAGCCGTCGCGAACGGTACGACGCCCCGGAGGAAGTACTGCTGGCTCGCTGCGGGGTGGTTCAGCAGCAGCAGGCCCAGCCAGGCGGCCGTGAGGGAGCCGGCCAGCATCCAGGCCGCCGGCTGCCTTCTGGTCGACCGGACCACAAGCAGCCCGAAGCCGATCAGCAGTCCGGCGTACGACAGCAGGGTCAGTCCCAGCATCACCCCGACCCCGGTGACCACCGTCGAGTCGCCAGAGGTCAGCGGCACCGGGAGGAAGCCGCCAGTGCCCGGCACGGACAGGTCCCCGGTGATCGCACGGTAGAACGCGTCGAACTTGAGGATCGCCAGCAACTGCATGCCTGAGCCACTGGTGCTTCCGGCGACGAAGCGCAGTGTGCCGGCCAGGGCGAGCAGCAGGACCAGCCCGGCGGCGACCAGACGCCACGGCAACTTCCGGTCCCTGAGCAGCAGGAACAGCGCGGCCAGTCCGACTCCGCCGAGCAGGATCGGCAAGGTCGACGGCTTGGACCCACCGGCGACCACGGCCAGCGCCGCCCCGAGGATCCACACACCCCGGCGACCGCTGCGGTGGAACAAGGCGTCGACGAGGAAGATCGCGGCTGCGGTGGAGGTCGCGATGCTGAAGGTGTGCGAAGGGCTGAGCAGGCTGGCGAGGCCGGCCGGCAGGACTGCCACCGCGGCCAGCACACCGGTCCACCACACCTTGCTGACCTGCCGTGCCAGCGCCGCACACACCAGCAGGGAGACAACTGCCTGCGGCAGCAGCCACAACCGGAACATGACCATCACCGGCGAGAGGCCGGTGACGTCCGCAGCGCCGGCCATGTCGGCGTTGGCGAACCAGTGGTACTCCAGCCGTTCCCCGGCCACCTGGGGCAGTTCGGGCGGCACCGACCGGATCAGCTCGTGCACCATCGACAAGTGGTACAGCAGGTCCTGGTAGTACGACGTACCGTCCGGCGGCGGCTTGTGGTCGGCCATCACGGCCAAGCTGACGTAGACGACCAGCAGCGTCGCGCAGATCGCCATGCCCCAGGACCACGCCACCGGTAGTGGCTCCGGCCGGGTGATGCGCCAGTACGGGCGCAGCTGAGGGACCGCCGCGAAGACGGCGATGAGCAGCAGCGGCCAGGCGAGCAGCCAGGCCTGCAGGCCCACTGCCGTGAAGATCGCCCAGCCCAGTAGTTGATAGGCCATCCCGACTGCCGCGCCGAGGCCCACGTCCTCGCCCCAGTTCCCGGTGCTGCGCCAGGCGGCGCGCAAGAGCAAGATGCCGGGCAGGATCACGCAGCCGCCGAAGTAGGCGGCGTACCGGACGATGTCGCCGAGCGGTACGTCGATGGCGAGCAGTCCGCCGACGGCGCCCACCAGCGGCAGCAGCCATGGAAGGAGCCTGGTCAGCCGGGCCGGCCCGTGCGTCCGCTGAATCGCTGCGACGCTCGGTTCCGCGGTCTCCGCCACCGCAACGCCGGTTCCCTCCCCTGTACTCACCTGGCTATTGGAGCACGGTGCCGGTCTAGCCCGGCGGACCCAACGGAGGCGTGCGGCGCAGCGGACTGTGACGGCCGGTGGGATAACCTGCCTGCGGGTCGCGCTGGCCGGCAGGCAGTTGGTGTCCCGGAGCGCCGGAGGAAGAAACGGAAAATGAACCGTCACGGTCCCTCCGTCGTCGTGCCGTGGCTGGTGCCGCTCACGGTGTCGGTGACCGGGCTGCTGCTGATCGACGTGCCGCTCGGCCCGATCGTGCGCTATGCCGCCTACTTCGCCTCCTGCGTGGCGCTGCCCGGCGTCTTGTTGCTGCGGGCCCTGTGGCGCAGCACCGGCAACTGGGCCGAGGACATCGGCCTGGGGTCCGCGGTGGGCATCGCGTACCAGCTCGCGGGATGGGCGCTGTTCACCTGGTTGGGGTGGCAGGACGCTCTGGTGGTCTGGCCGCTGCTCGTCCTCGCCGCGTTCGGGTTGGTGCCTCAGCTGCGCCCGTACTGGCGGATCGCCGCGCCGGAGCCGCTGCCGACGGCCTGGGCCTGGGGACTGGCGATCTGCCTGAGCCTGCTCGCGCTGGCCACCACGCTGGGCGTAATGGCGGACCACGCGCCTCCACCGGACGGCCTTTCCTACTACCCCGACATGCTCTACCACCTGTCGATGGTGAGCGAGCTGGAGCGCAGCGTCCCGCCTCAGCTTCCCCAGGTGGCGGGTGAGGCGCTGGAGTACCACTGGCTGCCCAATGCCGACATCGCCGGCGCCGTTGACATCACCGGGCTGTCGCCGGCACTGGTTCTGTACCGGCTGTGGTTGTTGCCGGTGGTGCTCGTCGGCCTGTTGGCCGCAGCGGCGTTGGCCCGTCTGGTCAGCGGGGTGTGGTGGACCGGACTGCTGGTGGGTCTGATCTTCATCGTGCCGCAGCTGGGCTACTTCGTACCGGCCTGGCCCAAGGTGGACCTGTCCGGCCAGGTGAGTCTGCTGAGTCCCTCGCAGACCCTGGCAGCGCTGACCGTTGCCGCGGCGGCGTACTTCGTCATCGTGGCGCTCCACCGGGACGGTGGCAGAGGTGTCTGGGTGCTCGCCGCCGCGGTGGCGGTCGTCGGCGGCGGATCCAAGCCCACGGTGCTGCCCATCCTGCTCGGCGGGGTCGGGTTGTCGGCGCTGTTTCTGCTGGTGCGGGACCGCCGGATCCCGTGGAGGTCGGCGGTGTTCGGTGTCCTGCTCGCCGCGATCGCCGTCGGGACGTTGCTCACCGTGGCCGGGAGCACGAGCGGCTCCAACGTGCAGTTCCTGGCGATCGCGAAGTTCCAGGCCGGCTATCGCGGTGCCACGGGCGACGGTTCGCTGCCCGGCACCGGCGGTCTCCTGCTGCCGTCGCTGACCGGCGACCAGCTCGCGGTGATGGGAGCTGTTGTTGTCCTTGCCGCGTTCGTGCTCGCGCAGGCGGGCCTGGTCGCCGGCTTCGCGCTGAGCCGGGTGAAGGCGGTGCGGCAGGACCCTGTCGCCTGGTGGCTGGTGGGTGCCCTGACTGCCTCGTGGCTGGGACTGTGCCTGGTGGATCACCCGTCCGCGAGTCAGTACTACTTCCTCCGCTCCGGCATACCGATCGCGGCCGCCGCAGTCAGCTGGCTCATCGCCGCTGGGGTGCAGGGCCGTAGCCGGCGAACGAGCCTGTCGGTGATCGCCGCAGGCTTGGCGGCAGGTACTGCGGTCGCGATCTGCGCGGAACTTGTCAGCCGGCCCGCCACTGGGACACGCGCCGCTCAGATCGAGGCGCTCGCCTGGCCGACGCTGGTCGCCGCCGGAGTGGCCGTGCTCGCCCTGGTCACCTGGTTGCTCGTGGGCCGCCGCTGGTCCGCCCTGGCCGGAACAGGTACGGCGTTCGCCCTGCTTCTCGTGGTGGGCCTGCCGATCGGCACAACAGCGTCCGAGGCCTGGGCGGCGCGCGACAAACCCGGCTCCGGGCACTACGCGTCGAAGGCCTGGAAGATCTATCCCGACGAGATGGCCGCGGTCCGGTGGCTGGCGAAGAACTCCGGACCGGACGACGTGGTCCTTTCCAACACCTTCTGCCGCCCGCCCGGCGCGCGGCTGCGCGGATGCGACGCGCGCGGGTTCGTGATCAGCGGCGTCGCCGGTCGCCGGACGTTCCTGGACGGCTGGGCCTACACGCAACCGGGCATGGCGGCGCACGGGGTGAAGGGCGTGAAGTACTTCTTCCAGCCCTCGCCGTGGCCGGACCGGCTCGAGCTCACCACCCGGGCGCTCACCGCTCCGACACCTCAGCTGCTCGACCAGCTGTGGACTCGGTACGGCGTACGGTGGATCTACGCGGACCCGCGCAACGGGCCCGTCTCGGCGACCCTGGACGACCTCGCGGTGGTCCGTTTCCGGCAGTCGCAGGTGAAGGTCTACGAGCTCGCCGCGCCGTGATCGGGGCTCGGCCCGGCCGTCGGCAGGCCCTGGACAATGCGAAAAGGCTGGTATAACTGCGTGGTGGATGCGACTGTTCAAGGTCGTTTGACGGATGCTCCGGAGTTCTCGCTCTTCTGCACCACGGCCTTCGAGTTCTGGCAGCGAAACCTGCTCCCGGGTGACGAGCGGGTCATTCTGGTGGAAGCGATGAGCCAGGACATCCGGGTCACGCTGCGCAACCTGACCGTCGCGAACGCGCTGCGCCGGTTCGTGCCGGCCCGGCTGGTGGTCTTCACCGGGGCCGACGACGACTGGAACGAGATCCTCTGGACGTTCTTCGACGCCGAGGCGCTGGAAGCGCTCTCGCGCGCCTACGGTGCGGTCGACGTGATCGACATCCACGACCTGGTGGACAGCCGGATCGGTAATCCGGAGCCCGGTGACCTGCGCGTCGCCGGCAAGGACCTGCCGGTGCCCGGGTCGGGCATCGAGCCGGCCGTGCTGGACGAGATCGTGCGGGCGACCGTCTCCCGGGTGCTCAAGATCCCGCGGGTGACCGACGAGGTGCGCGCCGGCGCGAAGTACGCCCAGGTCCACCAGCGCAGCACGGAGTTCTCCAACATCTACGACGCCCTGTTCGCCGGTCTCGACCCGATCGCCCTGGTGACCAGCCACGTGGACTACAACCACTGGGGGCTGGCCGTCGAGTCGGCCACCCGGTTCGGCGTACCGACCGTGCACGTCCAGAGCACCGGCACCTTCAAGGCCTACACCCTGTTCCCGGAGACCCGGCGCGGCGCGGCCACCTTCCGGGCCGAGCTCACCCACCAGATCGCGGAGTTCTTCGAGCAGTACGTCTGGGGCAACCGGGAGAGGCTGCGGTCCAGCGCCGAGCTGACCGCGTGGCGGCTGAAGGGCAACTGGGGCAAGCCGTCGTGGTGGCGGGGCGGCGCGATGTCGGCGATCGAGATCCAGACCCCGCCGGAGCGGTTGGCGGTGCGCGAGCACGCGCTGGCCCGGTTCGGCTTCGACCCGGACAAGCCGGTGGTCGCGGTGTACAACCACGCCCTCTCCGACGCGCCCCGGACCAACATCGAGATCTTCGACGACCTGGCGGCCTGGTACGAGGCGACGGCGGACTACGCGGCCAAGCGCGAGGACGTGAACTGGCTGTTCATCGACCACCCGAACCAGTACCTGTACGACGGAACCGGCTTCTTCGACAGTCTCAAGGACAAGCACGCCGGCTCGCCGATGGCCTTCGTGCCCAGCCTCGCGCTCAGCAAGAACGTGATGTGGAGCCTGGTCGATCTCGGCATCACCGTGCGCGGCAGCATCAGCAACGAGCTGCCCGCGTTCGGCATCCCGGCGATTCAGGCCGGCTGGTCCGAGTGGAGCCAGTGCGGCTTCACCATGGTGGCCGAGGACGTCGACGACTACTGGGCCCGGCTGGACTCGTCGCTGGAGAGCCTGCTGGCCGGACGCCCGCTGCTCACCGACGAGCAGATCGAGCGGGCCCGGCTCTGGGCCTGGTTCTACCGCAGCGGCACCGACGTCTCGACCCCGCTGGTCCAGCACTGGGAGATGGGCCGGACCGAGCACCTGCTGAACGCCGTCATGGTGGCGATGCAGCACGTCGAAGCCGACGCCGACCCGGCCTTCACCGCGGTCCGCCGGATGTGGGCCCGCAAGGATCCCTTCCTGACCCGGATCGACCTGACCGCGGCGCCCGAGGACCTCACCTTGGCGCTGGGGGGAGTGAGCGAGCTGTGACCAGGACCTTCACCACGCCGCGGTTCCAGACGGCGTACGACCGGGTGATCGAGCCGCTGGCGCTGCCCGGCGAGCTCCGGTCGGGTCAGGCGCCCGACCTGACCACCGTCGACCAGTTCGTCCGCGGCGTCGCCGTGATCGGTCGCTTCATCGCCTCGCCGGGGCTGCTGGGCCTCAAGGTGCGACCGACCGGCCGCCCGGTGCGGGTCACCGCGCACTTCCGCTTCGACAGCATGTCGCTGGACTGGTGGGAGGAACGCGTCAGCGCCGAGGACGAGCCGCTGCGGGGCATCGGCGCGCCACGGTTGATGCTGGTGCGGGCGCAGGGCAAGACCCGCGGCGCCGTGCTGATCATCCGGCAGGCAGCGGACGCCGGCCGACCGACGACCGGAGCGGTGAGCTTCGACCTGCGGCCGGAGGAACTGACCGAGGAAGGGCTGTTCGTCTTCGAGGTCGCCAGCATCGACCAGGGCCGGCCGGAGTGGGCGCCCGCCGTGGTCAACGGCTCCATCGGCGTCCTGGTGGACAGGATCGAGTTCACTGAGGTGGACGGTCCGCTGGAGCTCGGCCGGGTCTCCACCGGCACACTGCCGGTCGATCCGCAGGCCGAGACGATGACGGTCCGTGGCGGGTACTTCGTCGCCAATCCCGACGACCGCGACGAACCGCAGCGCTGGATCGCGCGAGCCACCGTGGTGGAGCCCCTCGTGCCCGGCCCGCGCACCAGGGTCGCGCCGGTCGTCGAGCCGGTCGAAGCCGTTGCGGAGCCGGTCACCGAACCGGTCCCGGAGCAGCCGAAGGCGCCGACCGTCGGACGCAAACTCAAGCGCAGGATCAGGCGCGCCGCCCGCTGGGTCGTGCCGGTGGCCGCCGTGCCGGCGGCGCAGCGGATGAGCCGGCGTGCGGCCGCACTGGAACGCCGAGTCCGGCGAGCGGCAGGCAAACGCCTCTCCGCTCGGTCCGCGACACCTCCGCCGCCACCACCGCCCCCTCCTCCGCCGCCACCGGTGGCGCCGGAGGTTCCGGCTGCCCCGCCGGGGCCGCCGCCGAACCCGCTCGCCGACGTGATGCACGACCTGGTCAGCCGCAAGCTCGTTCAGGTCGAGCTGGCCGGGGTCGAGCCCGGCCCGGTTCCGGGCGTTGAGCTGCGCGCCCGGGCCGACGCCGAGCTGGAAATCGTCACCGACGGTCCGCTGACGGCTCCGGTGCTGGTCCGCCTGTCGGTCGATCCGTCGGTCCTGCGCGAGGTGCCCGGTGTCGACGGCGAGACGGTGCGCTGGGAACTCGTCGTCAAGCCCGACGCCTGATGGAGGCCGAGTACCGGCCGCAGCTCGGTGGCGACGGGGACTCGAACGGCGCTCTGCTCCGCGACCTGCTGCGGACAGCCGAACCCGGCCATGTCGTCCTGCCGGCCGGGTCCTACCCGATCACCGGCGGCCTGGTGCTCACCGACCACTGGTCGCTGTCCGGGTCCGCAGCCGGTACGACGTTGTGGCGGGCGGAGGCCGAGCAGGCCCCGCTGATCCACGTGCTCGGATCCGACGTCGCCGTCTCGGATCTGCTGATCGAGCTCCCGGACGCCTCACCCGGACCGCACGACGGCGCCGAGTGGACCGCCGTCACGGTCGGCCGGTACTTCTACCCCGAGCGGCCGCGGTGGATCGAACGGATCACCCTGGAACGGCTGGTGGTCCGGCGGGCCGGCCGGTGCGCGGCGAACAACCTCACCCTGATCGGCGCCGTCCGGCACGCCCGGTTCAGCGACCTCGAGGTGCACGGCGGCGGGACGGCGTTCATCGCGCACTGGGGCGCGGTCGGCGCGGGGGTGAGCGACATCAGCGGGCACTCACTGCACCCGCACCACTTCGAGGTCGACGGACTGCGGGTGCACGACGCGTTCGAGGGGTTCTGCCTCAGCTCGGTGCACGACGTCCAGGTCCGGCACGTGCGGTGCGAGGGAGTGGAGATCGGCTTCCGGCTGCTGCCCGGCGACAACACCGACCGCTACCACGAGAACGGCGCCGCCTCGGGCATCAACCAGCGGCTGCTGGTCGAGGACTGCGACATCGGCTGGTGCGGCGACCTGTACGCCGTCCGGGTCGCGGGCTGGGGCCGGAGCGAGGTTGACGGCGCGGTCACCACGCGCGGCTATCTCTGGCTCGACCTGCGCGACGTGACGGTCCGGCCGCTGCCGGTCGTGGTCGCCGACCGGCCGCCTCGGGAGGGACGCCGGCCGATCGTCGTCGAGGATGCCGGCCCGGTGGATCTCGGCGGCGTCAGCGTGCTGTCCTGACCGAAGCGCCGTGCTGCCCGGACCGAAGCACCGGGCGGCGGCAACCCGACGCCGACGTCAGGTTGCCGCCGCCCGGGACAGGTCAGGCGACCAGCTTCGTCAGCGTCTCGATGACCCGGTCGACGTCGGCGTCGGTCAGGTCGGGGAACATCGGCAGCGAGATCTCCTCGCGGTAGAACTGCTCCGCGTTCGGGCACAGGCCGCGCTGGTAGCCCGCGTTCGCGAACACCGGCTGCCAGTGGACCGGGATGTAGTTGACCTGGACGAGGATGCCGGCCGCGCGCAGGCCGTCGAAGACCTCGCGGCGGCGGCCGCCGAGGACCCGGACCGGGTACAGGTGCCAGGCAGGGTCGACGTGGTCGCGCTGGGTCGGCGTCCGGAGGCCGTCGACGCCCGCGAGCGCCTCGTTGTAGCGCGCGGTGATCTCGGTCCGGCGCTTCTTGAACGCGTCCAGCCGCTTCAGCTGGGACAGGCCGAGCGCGCAGGCGATGTCGGTCAGCCGGTAGTTCAGGCCGTGCTCGTGGACCTCGTAGTACCACGAGCCTTCGCCGGTGTGCTCGAACCGCTCGGGGTCGCGGACGACGCCGATGTGGTGGAACTCGTGCACCCGCTGGGCGATCGCCGGGTCCTTGGCAACGACCGCGCCGCCCTCCCCGGTGGTCAGGTTCTTGGTCGGGAAGAACGACAGCGTGGTCACGTCGGCCAGGTCGCCGACCGGGCGGCCCTTGTAGGTGCCGCCGACCGAGTGGGCGGCGTCGCCCAGCGTCTTCGCGCCGACGGAGTCCGCGATCGGCTGCAGCGCGTCGTAGTCGGCCGCGTGGCCGGCGTAGTCGACGGCCGCGATCACCTTGGTCCGGTCGGTGACGACCGCCTCGACCGCCGCCGGGTCGATCAGCGCAGTGTCCTCCTCGACGTCGGCGAACACCACCTTCGCGCCCAGGATCGCCGCGCAGGACGCGGTCGCCACGAACGTCATCGGAGTGGTGACCACCTCGTCGCCGGGGCCGACGCCCAGACCGGCGTAGGCCATGTGCAGGGCGGCGGTGCCGGAGGTGCAGCTGACCGCGCGGTGGCCGCCGGCCAGCTCGCCGACCGCGGTCTCGAACGCGGTGACGGCGGGGCCGGTGGTCAGCCAGTCACCGCGCAGGATCGCGGTGACCGCCTCGATGTCGTCGTCGGAGATGGACTGGCGCCCGTACGGAAGCATCAGACGTCGCTTTCGAGGATTTTGGTGATTTCGTCGGTGGTGTACCACTGGTCGTTGTTGTCGGAGGTGTAGTGGAAGCCGTCGGGGACGGGGTGGCCGCCTTCGGGTGGGGTGTAGCCCCAGGTGGCGAGGTCGGGTTGGAGGACGTAGCGGTCGCCGATGGCGAGGGCGCGGCGGCCTTCTTCGGGGCTGATCATTTCTTCGTGGAGTTTTTCGCCGGGGCGGAGGCCCATGTCGTGCATTTTGGCGCCGGGGGCGATGGCTTGGGCGAGGTCGGTGATTTTCATGGAGGGGATGCGGGGGACGTAGAGTTCGCCGCCTTGCATTTGTTCGAAGGAGTCGACGACGAATTGGACTGCTTCGGGGAGGGTGATGAGGAAGCGGGTGCAGCGGAGGTCGGTGATGGGTAGTGATTGGCCGGCTTCGTGGAGGGCGCGGAATTTGGGGATGATGGAGCCGCGGCTGCCCATGACGTTGCCGTAGCGGACGACGCAGAAGCGGGTGTCGTAGGCGGCGGCGTAGTGGTTGCCGGTGATGAAGAGTTTGTCGGCGGTGAGTTTGGTGGCGCCGTAGAGGTTGATGGGGCTGGAGGCTTTGTCGGTGGAGAGTGCGACGACTTTTTTGACGCCGGAGTCGATGGAGGCTTCGATGACGTTTTGGGAGCCGACGACGTTGGTTTGGACGAATTCCCAGGGGTTGTACTCGGCGGTGTCGACTTGTTTGAGGGCGGCGGCGTGGACGACGTAGTCGACGTTGTGCATGGCGCGGTTGAGGCGGGCGCGGTCGCGGATGTCGCCGATGAAGAAGCGGAGGCGGGGGTCGTCGCCGAAGAGTTGGCGGACTTCCCATTGTTTGAGTTCGTCGCGGCTGAAGATGATGATGCGGCGGGGGTCGAGGTTGTCCAGGGTGTAGCGGATGAACGCTTTGCCGAAGGAGCCGGTGCCTCCGGTGACCAGGATGTCTGAGCCGGTGAGGATGGACACGTGTAGGACCCTTCTTCAGGACAGTTCCGGACCGTGGTCCGGGCCGTGCTGGCCCGGACAGCAACTCCGTACGATAGCGGGCCGACCACCGGAAGCCTCAATCACCGGTACGACCACGAAGGTGGACGTCAGGTCGGCGTCAGAAGTTCGACGGTCGGGAAGTAGGTGCTGAACCGCGCCTTGTCCCGGGTGATCACCTGGTACTCCGCAATCGCCGCGTGGGCGCCGATGTAGAAGTCCGGCAGCGGCGCGGTCTTGGCGCCACCCCGCCGGCGGTAGGCAAGCAAAGCCTTCGCCGCCAGGAATCCTGCTTCGTACGGCAACGGTTCACGGCGGAAGTCCGTGCTGGGCACGGCATCGTCGAGGTCCTCTGTTCGCTCGAAGCCGACCGACACCTCGGCGTAGATGATCGGGTTGATCACCAGCTCCCCCCGGTCGCGAGCGTCAGCCACGGCCGACGCCGACCAGCTGCCCCAGGTCGAGTCGGCGGTCAGGATGTCCAGGATCACGCAGGTGTCCACCAGGCTCACGGCGGTCGGCACGAGTTGCAGGCGGCGGTCACTCGCCACGCAGCAGCTCCATCAGCTCGTCCGTGGTGCGTCGGGTCGTGGCGCGGCCGCGCATCTCCCTGACCAGCCGCTGGCCACGGGTTTCGCTGTCGGGCGCCCGGACGATCCGTAGCGTCCCGCCGTCCTCCACCACCTCGACTTCGTCGCCTTCGTGCAGATGGTGCTTGTGCCGGAGCGCGGCCGGGATCGTCACCTGACCCTTGCTGTTGAGCTTCATCCGTCCTCCTACGTATTACGTCAGATACATACTACCGAATGCGATACGGTCAGAACCGTGACTGTGCGGATCGGCGTCAGGTGTGATGTGGGGCCCCAGCGGGGGATCGGGCATGTGATGCGGAGCCTGGCGCTGGCCGAGGAACTGGTGAGGCGGGGGGCCGAGGTGGTGTTCGTCTGCGACAGCCACACGGTTCCCTGGGCGGACGAGCAGATCCGGGCGCGCGGGATCGCGGTGGAGCCGGCGATCTGGACCGTCGAGCAGCACCTGGAGGTGTTCGGCCGGCTGGGTCTGGCGGCGGTGGTGTTCGACTCCTACGACCTCGATCCGGCCGTGTTCGCGGCGGTCCGGGCGTCCGGGCTGCCGACGCTGGCGATCGTCGACGGCGGGTACGGCGCGGCCGAGGCGGACGTGCTGGTCGACCAGAACCTCGGCTCCGAGCTGGACAACCCGCCGTTGCCGGAGGGCACCGTGCGGCTGGCCGGGCTCGACTACGTGCTGCTGCGGAACGAGATCCTCGAACTGCGCCCCGCCGAGCCGCCCGCGCCCCGGCAGCACGCGGCACCGAAGGTGTTCGCCTTCTTCGGCGGTACCGACGCCTTCGGGGCCGGTCCGCACGTCGTCCGTGCCCTCGCCGCGACCGGTACGCCGTTCGAGGCGCTGGTGGTCGCCCCGGGTGACGAGCTGGCCGAGGCCGTCGCAGCGGTCGAGCTGCAAGCGGGCCAGCACGTCGAGGTGATCGGCCCGACGTCGGAGCTGGCCAAGGCCGTGGTGGCGTCCGACCTGGTCCTGAGCGCGTCCGGTACGTCGACCTGGGAGCTGCTGTGCCTTGGCGCGACCGCGGGACTGGTCTGCGTGGTGGACAACCAGGTGATGGGCTACCAGCGCACGGTCGCGACCGGCGCCGCGGTCGGAGTCGGTCTGCTGTCGGAGCTTAAGCAGGACCCGTCCGCAGCCGCCGCGGTCCTGCGTCCGCTGCTGCAGGATCCGGCCGAACGCGCCCGGATCGCCGCGCAGGGCTGGAAGCTGGTCGACGGTCTCGGTCGGGCGCGCGTCGCCGACGCGTTGTTTCAGCGGATCTCGTAGACCGTCGCGTCCGCGGTGGCGTGCCGTAGCCGGACGTACTGCTTGAGCGCCGGGGAGATCTCGCCGGCCCGGCGGTCGGCGTACAGCCAGCGGACGCCGTACTGGCGGAGCCGCTCGATCACCCGGTCCGACGGCGCGGTGAAGGCCGCGTCGTTGGCGGCCAGCAACCGCTGGTCCCAGAACGGCAGCACGCTGGGATTGACCCCGGTGGTGACGGCGATCCGGTTGGCCCGGTTGGTGTAGGCCCAGCCCTCGACCAGGACCTGCCGCTCCGACAGCGCGGCGATCCAGAAGTGCCGGCTGTCGCACACCGTGCCGCGCTGGACGATGCAGTGCGCGTTGGTCGCCACCAGGTCGTCGCGACCGCTGTTGACCCGCAACCAGCGCGCGGCGTCGGCCTGCGCCTTGGTCGGGCCGTACATGCCGGTGCGGCCGTAGACCACCAGGCTCGCCTGGTCGGAGACCAGACCCGCGAGCGGAAGTGCGGTCGCCCCCACCATGCAGGCAGCCACTGCGGCGGCGAAGAACGCGGTCGGAGCCCGTCCCGTCCGCCGTATCGACCGCCAGCCCACCGCGACGACGAGCGCGACCGCCAGCAGTGCCCCGATCGTCCACAGAAAAGGCAGCTTCACGCCGGCTTGGCCGGAAGCCGCCTCCCGAGCGAGCAGACAGGCGATCAGTCCCGCAGCCGACGCGACCGCGACCAGGACGGCGGCCCGCCGGTCCTCCAGGCGCTCGATCAGCTGAGCCAGCCCCAGGCAGGACAGGACCACGAGGAAGGGCACGGCCGTCCGGTAGAAGTACATCTGACTGATGCCCGGCTGGGTGGTCAGCACGGTCGCGACGAAGGCCCCGATCGAGAGACCGGCCAGGAACGCCGTGGCCGGGTCCCGCCAGAACCGGCGCAGGAACAGCACGCCGACCACGGCCAGCCCCCACGCCGTCAGGGTGGCGGCGGCACTCAGCAGTTGCGCCGCCCGGTCCACCCCGGCCCCGTCCCGCAGGTCGGCGTACGGCGGGAGCTGGATGAAGACCGCGCCGGGCTTGATCTGCAGGCCGGACGACTCGCCACCGAAGATGGCGATCACCGAGCCGACGAAGACCAGCATCATCACGACCCCGCCGACCACCGCGATGCGCGCCGGCCGGCCGGCGACCAGCCGGACGAAGAAGACCAGGCCGAAGCCGCACACGACCAGCGGCAGCACGGTGGCCTTCGCACCGGAGGCCGCCAGCGCCAGCAGGATCGCCAGGATCCACCGGGTCCGTGGCGGCTGGTCACGGAGCAGGTCGACGCAGACGACGACCAGCAAGAGGCCCAGCATCAGGCCGAGGTTCTGGCTCGGGCTCAGGTAGGCGGCGGTCGCCATCGACACCCCACCCAAAGCCTGGTCGTGCAGTGGCTGCAGAGCGCCGCCGAGACCCGCGACCAGAACTGCCAGCGGTCCGGCCCAAGTGGCGGCCGGGTGCGGCTCGCGTCCGGGCCTCACCAGGAACCGCTGGGTCAGCACGAAGACCAGCGCGCAGCAGGCCAGCATCAGCGGCAGCCAGGCCAGTCCGTAGACCAGGTGGGTCAGGTCGATCCCGGTGCCCCAGGACGTCGCAGCGGCCAACTGGTGGAAGAACGTGTGGTACTTCATCGGCTCGCCGGCGACCCACAGCGGCACGATCGGGACATCGGTCTTCGCGCTCGCGGCCAGCGCCTGGTGGAAGGCCATGTCCGGGTAGCTGGGATCCGGCGTCGTGTACGGCGGTGCGTAGCGGTCGGGGCCTGTTCGCAGTACGGCGAACAGCACCACCCCGCTGGCCGCCGCCAGCAGCCAGGCGGTGACCGGCCGGAGCGGGGCCTCGACCCGCCGCCAGACGCGTTCGCGCACGTCGCGGTCGAGAACGGCGACGAGCAAAACCACCGGCGCCCAGACCCACGTCCAGCGCTGCAGCCCCACGGATGCACCGGCCAGGTACACGACCAGCTGGACCGAGGTACCGATCGCGAACGCCGCCGCGCAGTCCTCGACCAGGTTGCGGCGGTAGGCACCAATCAGGCGCCACAGCACCAGCCCGGGCAGGCCGACGCCGAGGACGGCGAACGCGGTGAACTTGAGTACGTCGAGCACCGGGGCGTGCCGGTCGAGCATCACCAGCGACAGCAGCAGCACGGCCGCCGCGGCAGCCATCCCGGAGACCGGCGCGGCCCCGGATTCCCGCGGCCCGCGCCGCCGCGCCTTCGACTGCATGCCGGTCACCCTAGTCCGGACTCGGCCCCGCACCGTACTCGGACGGTCACGCGCAGCATCAGGGCAGCTCGTAGATCACGGCGTCGGGCGCCCGGAACCGGACCGTCGCGAGCACGTCGAGATTCGGCGAGACCGCGGTCTGGTTCGGGTCGGCGTACAGCCAGCGCACGCCGTACTTCGTGCGCAGCAGCCGCAGGTTGTCCCGGGTCGGCGAGCTGAAGGCCCGGTCGTTCTCCTCGAGCTTCTGCTGGTCCCAGAACGGCAGGCCGTTCGGGCTCATGCCGGTCGCGGCGACCAGGTCGTTGATCGTGTTGGTGTAGCCCCAGCCCTCGACCAGCACGTGCCGCTCGCTCAGCGCGGAGATCCAGAAGTGCCGGACGTCGCAGCCCAGCGTGTTCTTCGCCGCACAGTGGGCGTTGGTCGCGACCAGGTCGCCGGGCGAGGTGTGGTCGCGCAGCCAGCGCGCCGCGTCGGCCTGGCTGCTGGTGGGGCCGAGCGGATACCTGTCGGTGAGCGGCGGCAGGGTGACCTGCTCGTAGTTCGCCATCGCCTGGATCGGCAGCAGCAGCCCGGCGCCCATCCCGGCCAGCACGAACGACGCCATCGCGATCCGGCTCGGCCGGCCGCGGCGCTTCGCCAGCTTCCACAGCCCGGTGACGATCAGCGCGACCAGCGCCAGCAGACCGACGGTCCACAGCCAGGGCACCACCAGGCCGGTGAGCGTGCCGTCGGGCCGGCGGAACGGCTTGCCGTCGCCGGGATTCGCCCGGACGATCGCCCGGGCCGCGGCGGTCGCGCCCGCGCCACCGAGCACGGAGGCGAGCACGGCGATCCCGGACCGCCGGTCGGCGAACCAGAAGACCAGCATCCACGCGCCGGCGGCGGCCAGCGCGGCGATCACCGGGACCGCGGTCCGGTGGAAGTACATCTGGCTGGTGCCGGGCTGGTCGGTCAGCACCATGCCGCCGAAGCCGGCGATCGAGATGCCGACCAGGAAGACCATGCCGGGGTCGCGGAACCAGCGAGCCGTCGTACCGGCCAGCACCAGCAGTCCGGCGCTGCCGAGCAGCAGCGCACCGCAGGTGGTGATCGCGCTGATCCACATCGCACCGTGGTCGTACTCGCCCCAGCCGACGTCCTTGGCGATCAGCGGGTAGATGCCGATCTTGGCGAAGGTGATCCACGGCCGGACCGCGAGCCCGGAGGAGTGGTTGCCGAACACCACCACGATCGCGGCCAGGAAGATCGCCGACAGCACGGCGACCAGCGCCAGCGCGCCGACCGCGAACCGGCGGTAGAAGATCCGGATGAACACCACCAGGCCGAGTCCGCAGATGATCAGCGGCAGCACGGTCGCCTTCGACCCGGACGCGGCGACGCCGATCAGCACGAACAGCACCCAGGTCCCGGGTGCGCTCCGGCCGCGGAGCAGGTCGATGCCCAGCAGCGCCATCAGCACCGCCAGGCCGCCGCCCAGGTTCTGCGTCGGGCTGCCCCAGACGTAGTTGGTCAGGCCGTCGGCGGGCAGCGCCACGCTGGGGTAGACGTTCACCGTGCCGCCGACGCCGGCCACCGCGATCGCCAGCGGGCCGGCCCAGCGGGAGCCGGGAGCGATCCGGTCGGTCAGCGCGAAGATCAGCGCACACCCGGCCAGCAGCAGTGGGACCCAGCCGATCGTGTAGACGAGGTCGGTGAGGTCGACACCGGTCGCCCAGGCGGTCGCCGCGGTGAACTGGTGCCAGAAGTAGTGGTAGTCCATCTCCTCGCCCTGCAGGTACGGCGCCTGCAGGGGGAAGTCGCGCATCGCGCTCGCTGCCAGCGCCTGGTGGAACCACATGTCGGGTGAGTTCGACCGGGCGTCGGTGTACGGCGCGGGCAGCAGGTTCCGGTAGTGGCCGATGGCGTACAGCGGGAGTGCGCAGGTGGCGGCGACCAGCCACGCGGTCAGCGGGCTGATCGGGCGCTCCACCCGGCTCAGGCAGCGCCGGCGCCAGGACGGCACCGCCACGGCGACCATCAGCACCGGAGCAGCCCAGAGCCAGGCCCACTGCTGCAGCCCGAGCGGCGCGATCGCCAAGTAGACCAGCATCAGCACCGAGACGCCGACGAGCGCCCCGGCCGCGAAGTCCTCGACCAGGTTGTGCCGGAACGGGCTGGCCAGCCGCCACAGGATCGTGCCCGGCACGGTGATGCCCAGCACCCAGAACCGCAGCAGCGCGACGATGCTGTCCTCGGAGGCGTGCCCGGCCATCAGCCAGACCACCAGCCACGCCAGCGCCAGCGCAGCGGCGTACTTGACGAGGTTCCGGCCCACCGCACGCCACGGGAATCGCCGCTTGTCGCTCTCCGCAGTGCTCACGCTACGCGGCGCGACAGCGGTCGTGGAGGGCACGAAGGAAGGTTAGGGCACCGGACAGCAGTAGTCTCACCTGGAGAGATCACCGGAGGTCGGCAGTGGAAACCAGTCAGCCCATTCTGTCCGTCGTCGTGCCGATGTACGACGAGGAGGACGTGCTGCCGATCTTCTTCGCCCGGATGCGGCCGCTGCTGGACGGTCTGGGCGTCAGCTACGAGGTGCTCGTCGTGGACGACGGGAGCCGGGACGCGACCGCCGCGCTGCTCACGGAGGCCACCAGGCAGTGGCGGCAGCTGCGTCTCGTCCGGCTGCTGCGCAACTCTGGTCACCAGGCCGCGTTGTCGGCCGGTTTCCGTCGCGCGCGGGGGGAGTATCTGGTCACGATCGACGCCGATTTGCAGGACCCGCCTGAGGTGATCGCCGATCTGCTGAGCGCGGCGCGGGACAAGGACGTGGATGTTGTGTACGGCGTGCGTTCGGACCGGTCGAGTGATACGTGGGCGAAGCGGACGACTGCGCGGATGTATTACCGGTTGATGTGCCGGCTGGTGGGCAAGGACATTCCGTTCGACGCGGGTGATTTCCGGTTGGTGTCGCGCCGGGTGGTCGACGCGGTGAATGCGCTGCCCGAGGACGGCCGGGTGTTTCGGCTGGTGATTCCGTGGTTGGGTTTTCCGAGCGCTGAGGTGTCGTACGTGCGGGCCGAGCGGGCGGCGGGTGTGACGAAGTACAACGTGAGCAAGATGCTGCGGTTGGCCTTTGACAGTGTGACCGCGTTCTCGGCGGCGCCGCTGCGGTTGGCGACCTGGTTGGGGTTGCTGGGTGGGTTGTTGTCGGTGGTGTTCGTGATCGGCGCGCTGGTGACGAAGTTGACGGGTCAGAGCATTCCTGGGTGGACGTCGACGGTGCTGGCGGTCGCGGTGATCGGTGCGATTCAGTTGCTGTGTCTGGGGTTGCTGGGTGAGTACGTGGCCCGGTTGTTCCAGTCCAGCCAGAAGCGGCCGCAGTTCCTGGTCGGCTACGACAGCCTCGAGGACCCGGGACACCACAGCTACGCCGAGGTGACCGAGCCCAGGGATCCCGAGCACCGGTAGGCTCCGTCTCCATGCCGGACCCGATCGTGTTCTCCAAGGCCTACATCTCCGGCGACGAGCTGGCCTACGTGGCACAGGCCTTCTCGTCGTCCGCCGTCGCGGGCGACGGTCCGTTCACCGCCCGCGCCACCGAGTTGGTCACCAAGCTCACCGGCGGGCTCGGGTCCCTGCTGACCACGTCCTGCACGCACGCGCTGGAGATGACCGCGCTGCTGCTCGACCTGGCGCCGGGTGACGAGGTGATCATGCCGTCGTTCACCTTCGTCTCGACCGCCAACGCGTACGCGCTGCGCGGCGCCGTCCCGGTGTTCGTGGACGTCCGGCCGGACACCCTGAACCTGGACGAGACCCAGGTCGAGGCCGCGATCACGGACCGGACCAAGGCGATCGTGGTGGTGCACTACGCCGGCGTCGCGGTGGCGATGGACGAGATCCTGGCGATCGCCGCGAAGTACGGCGTCGCGGTGGTCGAGGACAATGCGCACGGCCTCGGCGGCTCCTACAAGGGCCGTCCGCTCGGCTCGCTCGGGCTGATGGCCACCCAGTCGTTCCACGGCACCAAGAACGTGCACTGCGGCGAGGGCGGCGCGCTGGTCGTGAACGACACCGACCTGCTGCACCGGGCCGAGATCATTCGCGAGAAGGGCACCAACCGCAGCCAGTTCTTCCGCGGCCAGGTGGACAAGTACCGCTGGGTCGACATCGGCTCCAGCTACCTGCCGGCCGACCCGCTGGCGGCGTTCCTGACCGGCCAGCTGGAGCGGTTCGACCAGATCCAGGCGCCGCGGCTGGCGATCTGGGAGCGCTACGACCGGGAGCTGGCCGACTGGGCCGGCGCGCGCGGCATCGGCGTACCGACGGTCCCGGAGGAGTGCGTGCACCCGGCGCACATGTACTACCTGCTGATGCCGTCGCACGAGCACCAGCTGGGCCTGATCGCCCATCTGCGCGAGCGCAACATCACCGCGCCGTTCCACTACATCCCGCTGCACTCGGCCCCGGCCGGCGAGAAGTACGGCAGGGTCGGCCCCGGCGGGTGCGACGTCACCGAGCGGATCAGCGGCCAGCTGGTCCGGCTGCCGCTGTTCAGTCAGCTGACCGAGGAGGAGCAGACCCGAGTGATCGAGGGCCTGCTCTCCTACCCGATCTGAGACGGAGCCGCCTGCCATGGGGTGGTACGACGCGCTCGAAGCCGGCGAGCTGACCAGCAGCCCTTCGGCGTACGAGTCCCAGCGGTTCGGGGTCTCGGTGGACCGGATCACCGTCTCCGCCTCCGCCGGCACGCCGCTGGCCGAGGTGCTCACCGCGGTCGGCAAGTCGACGGCCGACGTCGTCGTGCTGCGCTATCCCGCCCGCGAGGTGGACTGGTTCGCCGCACTCGCCACCGGCCCGCGGACGGCCCTGCTGGCGGACAGCCTGGTCTACTGGTCGCTCCCGGTCGGCAAGGGCCGTCGCCCGGCGCCGCTGGCCGGGTTCACCGCGGGGCTGGAGTCGGCCATCGACGACGACCTCGTCGACGACCTGGTCGGTGACATCTTCGGCGACTACGGCAACCACTACTGCGCGAACCCGTTGTTCAACCGGGCGCTCGCGCTGGCGGGCTACCAGCAATGGGCCCGGCGCAGCATCTCCACCGCGGGAGCTGTCGTTCTGCGCGGCCCGGACCGCCGGGTACTGGCACTGGCCACCGTGGACCAGCAGGCGTCCTGGACGGAGATCGAGCTGGCCGGCGTCGTGCCCGCCGAGCAGGGCCGCGGCCGGTACGCGCACCTGCTGGCGGCGGTCGAGGACGCGAGCACGACCCGGCGACTGGTGATCTCCACGCAGGGCCACAACACCGGCGTCCAGCGCGCCTGGGCACGGTACGGCTTCGAACCCGTGCACACCCTGCTGACGGTCCATCTGGTAACGCCGGGATTACTGCCGGATGAACGGTGCGGTGGTGCTGCCGAGGCCGGCCGCGCGCGGTGACGCGACCGTCCGGAGGCGAGGGCCGCCGGTGCTAACATGACCGGCGATGGATCACTGGTCGCCGCCCGGACCTTGGTTGCTTCGGCGTCGTGCGCCCAGGCAACATCGGGTCAGGCGGTGTTGCCGACCATGATGTCGACCGACCGCCGACTGAGCCGAGGAGATTTGCCGTTGTGACGCCGCGGCTGAGTGTCGTTGTGCCCTTCTACAACGTCCGCGACTACATCGGGGACTGTCTGGACTCGATCGCGCGGCAGACCTGGACCGACTTCGAGGCCATCCTGGTCGACGACGGATCCCCCGACGACAGCGCCGCGATCGCCAAGGAGTTCTGCGACCGCGATGCCCGGTTCCGGATCGTCGCGCAGGAGAACCAGGGACTCGGGCCGGCCCGCAACACCGGGGTCCGGCACGCCCAGGGCGAGTACCTCACCTTCGTCGACAGCGACGACCTGGTCACCCGGCACGGCTTCGAGAAGCTGATCCGTTCGCTGGACCGGACCGGTTCCTCGTTCGCCGGCGGCAACGCGCGCCGGTTCAACAACTCCGCCGGTGTCCGGCCGTCGTGGATCCACCGGCAGCCGTTCGCCCGGGACCGGCTCGCCACGCACGTGATCGAGACCCCGGACCTGATCCTGGACCGGATGGTCTGGAACAAGGTCTACCGGCGCTCGTTCTGGGACGAGTACGGCTACCAGTTCCCGGCGATCCGCTACGAGGACTACCCGGTGACGCTCAAGGCGCACCTGGACGCGGTCACCGTCGACGCCCTCGCCGTACCGGTCTACTACTGGCGCGAGCGCGAGTCCGGCGAGTCGATCACCCAGCAGAAGTTCCAGCTCGGCAACCTCGAGGACCGGGTCCGGTCCGCCGAGATGGTGATGGACCTGGTCGAGACCGGCGACACGCTGCGCGAGGTTCGCCGCCGGGTGCACGGGCACTTCACCCAGATCGACCTGCTGACGCTGATGATGGCCTTCGGCGCGGCCCCGCCGGAGGAGGAGCAGAACCTGCTCAAGCTGGCCCGCCGTCTGATGGACCGGCTGGACGACAGCGTCCTGGCGCGGGCGCACAGCTACGACCGGATCCAGCACTCCGCGCTGCTCGCCGGCGACATCGACCTGCTGCGCCGGCTGGCGACCTTCCGCAACGAGGGCGGCCTGCGCGGCGGGGCCCGGGCCTTCACCCGGCCCGGCCGGCCGTGGCAGTTCGAGCACAACTACCCGGGCGCGCAGGAGCAGACCGCCTCGGTGCCGCGCGAGCTGTACCGGCTGCCGATGAAGGACCTGACCATCGCCACCAGCGTCCAGGAGGTCCGCTGGCTGGAGGACGGCACGCTGTCGGTCAAGGGCACCACCGAGATCCGGCACCTGGAGACCAAGACCTCCTCCAACCTGCGGGTCTCGCTGGTGGTCGGCGGCGCCGAGACCCAGCTGGCGGTTCGGCGCTTCGACGCCATCGACTCGCACGGGGACCCCGCGCTGGTCGGCTTCGAGGTCCGGCTCGACAAGGCTTTGCTGGGCAAGGTGAAGGGCACCGGTGCGCCGGCGCACTTCATGGTCCGGCTGCGCTCCGGGCGGCTGCGGCGGCACGGCAAGCTGCGCGGCCAGCGCCCGGGCAGCCCGGGCTGGCCGCCGGGGGCGTGGATCGACCAGAGCAGCTGGATCCAGCCGGGTCCGGGCGCCGACGGTTCGTTCGTGCTGCGCCGCATGGTGGATCCGGGCCGGCTCACCTCGGCCGAGCAGACCGCGGACGCCCTGGTGCTGAAGGGCCGGGTGACCGCGGGCCTGGAGGACGCGAAGCTGCAGGTGACCCGGCCGCTGGCCGGCAAGGACCAGATGCTGCCGCTGACGCTGACCGGTGACGGCCGCGACTTCACCGTCCGGATCCCGATCCGGCCGATCATCGAGGACACCAACCCCGACGACCCGTTCACCCAGCGCACCACCTGGGCGTTCCGGCTGGTCGGCAGCAACGACGAGAAGCTGCTGCTCTGGACCGCCGAGCCGAAGGCCGTGCACCACCTCGACCAGGGCCGGATCGTCACCCTGACCCGGTCCACCGGCGGCTACGTCAACCTGCACGAGGCGCCGCTGCGGCTGCCCGCCGAGGACGCCGAGATCGTTGCCGGTGACAACGGGATGGAACTGCGCGTCGGCGGCCCGGACCTGGCCCGCGACGGCTACACGTTCAGCTGGCGGCGCTACCTGGACGACTCCGACGACCACCTCGACGTGCCCTGCACGCTGACCGTCGGCGAGGGCCGCTGGACCGCCGCAGCCGATCTGAGCACGCTGATCCCGGCGGACGCGGTGGCGAACGCGCACGACCCGCTGGCCAGCCTGGCGGACTGGATCCTGTTCGCGACCGGACCGGACGGCGCCGACCACGCGGTGCAGTGCGAGCCGTTCCTGTCCGGCCGGCTGCCGATCTCCGTCGAGCAGGACGGCCACACCGCCGCTCTGCGCCCGCACGCCGGCACACTCCACCTCGAGGTCCGCTGATGCATCACCACAACCACTACTACGGCCAGGCGCACATCCTGGCCCGGTACGCCGGGCTCGACGACGAGTACCCGCCCCGCCTGCGCGGCTACCTGCAGCACGGCTGGAACATCGCCGACGGCTGGAACCCGGTGCACGAGTTCTACGACGGCGCCTGGCGGTTCACCTGGAGCGACGCCCCGCGCCGCCGCGGCCACGCGCTCGGCCGGCGGAACTACCACAGCATCGGTGCCCCCTTCCTCTACCTGCAGGAGCTGGAGCCGGAGCTCGGCGCCGTGCCCGAGGAGGAGCGCGAAGGCACCCTGTGGTTCCTCTTCCACGGCTGGGAGGGCGGCAAGATCCAGGGCGACCACCAGCGCCTGATCGACGAGATCCGGGAGACCGAGCCGGGCCCGGTCACGTTCAGCCTGTACTACACCGAGTACGACCGGCCCGAGGTGCGCAAGTCGTACGAGGACGCCGGCTTCCGGGTGGTGTCGTTCGGCCGCCGGGGGTTCTCCTACGAGGGCACCGACCGGCGCTTCCTCTACAAGCAGCTGACCGAGCTGCGCAAGCACAAGCGGGTGGCCGCCAACCGGCTGTCGACCGCGATCTTCTACGGCATCGCCGCCGGCTGCGAGGCCGCGGTCTACGGCGACCCGATGGAGATGGAGGGCGAGAACCCGCTCTTCGGCGGGCAGAGCCGGATCGCCCGGCTGTGGCCGGAGATGCTGGGCAAGGAGCTCGACCCGGAGGCCGCCCGGGCGACCACCGACCTGGAGCTGGGCGTGCCGTGGATGATGCCGCCCGAGGAACTGCGGATGCTGTTCGATTGGAGAGAGCGTGTCTGACAACCAGCTGGCCGTCGAGGTCGTCCGCGGCGAGATGCAGCCGTGGAGCGACTACACCGGCAAGCGGGGGGCTGTCCAAGGGCCGGCGCTGCGCGCGCTGCTCACGGACGTCCTGCCCGACGGGGCTCGCACGCTGATCCTCGGCCCACACGGCGCCGACCTGGTCGACGCCGTCGTGGCGAAGGCCTCCGAGACCACCCTGCTCGTCCGTTCGGTCTCCGACGCCGGTGAGCTGGGCGAGAAGTTCGGCGCCGGGCTGCAGGTGGTCGCCGGTGCCCTCGACGGGCTCGCCGACGACGGCCGGCCGCAGTACGACGTGGTGGTCGCCGCCGACGGACTCGACCGGGTGCTCGGCTACGACAGCGCCGACCTCAACTGGACCCAGCGGCTGGATGCGCTGGCGGCCGTCGCCGCGCCCGGCGCGGTGCTGGTGCTCGGGCTGGAGAACGAGTTCTCCCTGACCAACCTGCTGGACAGCCGTCCCGCCGACCAGCGCCACGGCGACGACGAGTGGCGTCCGCTGCACGACGACCCGACGCGCCCCGTCTCGGTCGACCAGCTGCTGGCCGAGCTCGACCGCGTCGGCCTGTCCGGTGGTTCGGCGTACGCCGCGTACGCCGTCGGCGAGACCCAGCACGCGCTGATCTCCGCTGACGTCGCGGCCGCGGCCCGCCCCGGCCACCTGCCGACCCGCCTGGCCGTCGAAGCCCTGGAAGCCGCGGCCACCGTCGTACCGCTGCTTGCCCCCGTCGCCGAAGGCGCCGAGTCCGCCGCCCGCGCCGGCCTGCTCGCCGCCACCCCCACCGGCTGGATCGCCGTCACCGGCACCAACCCGAAGCACGCCATCTACACCCGAACCACCGGCCACCCAGCGGTCCTGACCGGCGATGCTTCGAACGACGGTTGGTCCGTCGCCGTAGCCGCGCAGGAAGACGCCGACTCGGTGGAGGGGCTGCTGGTCTTCGACCCGAGTGCTGTTCCTTCGACCGTGCCGGGTGGGGTGACGGCGGAGACGTTGTTGTTCCGGCTGGCGGCGGCCGAGAACGTGCCGGCGTTCCGGGATCTGGCCGCGCGCCTGGGGGACTGGGCCCGCTCGCAGACCGGCTCCCGCGTGCTGCCGCGCTGGGACGACGTGGTCGTCGACGGTGACAGCTTCGCGTTCGGCGTGTCGGCCTGGGCGACGGTCGGCGAGGAGAGCGAGCAGGACCGGCTCGCGGCCGCCTGGGCGCGGTTCCACGACCGGCTGATCAGCACCCACCGCCGGCACCCGTGGCCGCCGTGGATGGTCGGCGACGACCTGGTCTCGGCCTGGCTCGCGATGTCCGGCATCGAGCCGGTCAAGCAAACCCCCGCGACCGCGGCGGACACCCCGTCCGCGTCCACCGCCCAGATCGCCCGGGGCCGGGAACTGGCGGACGCCCTGGCGACCGCCCTCGGCGTACCGGCGGAGGCGCCGCAGACCCCGGACGTCCGCACCGCGCTGGCCGACGCCGAGCGGGCCGCGCAGGAGGTGTTCGAGCTCAAGGGTCAGATCTTCGGCCTGGAGCGCACGCTCGGCTTCCGCGACAAGGCCCTGAAGACGCGCGAGACCCGGCTGCGGGAGATGCGCACCCAGGTCCAGAAGGCCAACCTGGAGCGCACCAAGCTGAGGAACTCGCGGGCCTACTCGGCGGTGAAGCTGATCCGCGGGGCGGCGCAGATCCGCAACCCGCGCAAGCTGGCCGGCAAGGTGAAGCGCCGGGTCAAGAGCCAGCTCCGCGAGAAGCTGGGCTGACGCTCAGGACGTCCAACGGCCGGGTTCCCCCACGGGGGAGCCCGGCCGTCTGCTGTCAGTACCCACCTTTCCCAGCCCCAACCAGCCGGCTGGCTGGTGCCGGGTCAGCTGGGGCGGCGGGCGATGAGAAGTTGGTGGGTGTCGGGCCAGGCAACGGCGGTGCCGTCGGGGGCGGTGAGCGCGGCCACGGGGGCGATGCGGTTGCTGATCACCCAGTCGTTGCGCCAGGCGGTGGACGCCGGGTCGACGACGAAGCCGGCCGTCTGGGCGACCGCCGCCCACTGGGCGAAGTTCAGGCCGCAGAACTGTTCGTGCGTCTCGCTGAGCCAGTTGTCGACGTAGTCCTTGCGGGTGAGGAAGTCCATGGCGTCCGCGAGCCGCAGCGACAGCCTGCCGCCCGGCCCCTCGGCGTACTGGAAGGCGACGTTCGCGTTGCGGCGGAAGTCGTGCGCGAACTGGAAGAAGCGGGCCCGGGTCGACAGCCCGCCCACGTACGCCGCCGGGTCCGCGAGCGACTCCAGGTCGGCGACGTCGGCCGGGTTCGCGCCGTCGCTGTCGTCGAGCTCCAGCAGGACCATCCGGTCGGGCTCGGCGGGACCGCAGACGTCGGAGTTGATCCAGACCCCGTCCGGGGCGGTGTGGGCGAACAGGCCGTTCACGAACCGCTGCACCGTGGCAGGGCGCGACCCGTCGGCGTACGACCAGATCTCGTGGGTGAGGGCGAGCGTCAGCGTGCTGTCGATCGACCGCGGCGGGAAGACGGCCGAGCCGAGCATGTTGCGCTGGTAGAAGTAGACGTTGGGGTTGCCGAACAGCCCTTGCTCCTTCTTGTGCACGCACTCGGCGTACAGGTGCCGGGCGACCTCGACCCCAATCAGGTCGGACTCGTGGAACCGGGGATCGGCGTCGACGAGCTGCAACGTCGCGCCGGTCGCGCAGCCGATGTCGAGGATCCGGCCGGGGCGGACGAAGTCCTTGATCTGCGCCCATTTCCGGTCGGCGGCGGTCTCGAAGGCGTCGGCGTAGGTCTTGTAGTCGCGGGTGGTGGTCAGCCCGCCGTCGTCGCCGACCACCGGGTCGTTCACGCAGCGCCGGACGTGCGCGTCCAGGTGGTACCGGTCGAACACGTCGACGGTCGCCGGGTGGGCCAGCTCCCGCCACTGCTCGTTGCCTGCGGCAATCATGAGCAGCACGTCCCACGGCCGTGCCCGGTCCGGCGGCTCGACGCCGATCACCTGGTAGCCGAGCCGCTCGTACAGCTTGGCCACCTCGGGCGTCGAGCAGGCCACCACGGTGTTGCCGGGGTCGAGCCGGACCTGGTCGTCGGTGCCGGCCTCGATCGCCTTGACCGTCACCTCGGCGAAGTCGTCGGTCGGCGGGGTGTCGGTCACCCCGACCACCAGCGAGCGGAGTCCGGTGGCGACGCTGAACCGCTCGATCGCGGCCTCGCGCCGGTGGTACGGGACCGGGTTGCGCTTGGTGGTGTGGTGGTTCGCGGAGGTGACCGCCCAGACGACGGTCCGGTCGCCGGCGGTCGCGGTCAGGTACTCGGCCTGGAACCGGGTCAGCACGTGGTGCCGGCCGGGAAAGAGCAGGTACACGTCAGTCGCTCTCGGTGGTGATGTCGGGGTGCGCGTCCACGTCGGTACGCTCCCGGATCACGTACGTCGGCCGGCCCATCGAGCCGGAGTGCAGCCGCCCGACGTACTCGCCGAGCACGGCCAGCGCGAGCATCTGGGCGCCCGAGAACAGCGCCACCATCGAGGCGATCGTGGTGAAGCCGGCGACGGTGGTCGCGCCCACGGCGTACTTGTAGATGATCACGCCGAACAGGCCGACGCCGAACACCGCGCAGATGAAGCCCAGGTAGCCGACCAGCCGCAGCGGCTCGGTGGAGTAGCCGGTGATCAGCGTGAGCGCGTGCTTGACCAGCATCCAGGTGGTGTAGTTCGACTTGCCCTCGGCCCGGTCCTCCATCCGCACCGTGGTCTGCGCGATGCGCGTGGTGGACCACGACAGCGCCACGTCGACCGAGGCGTGCGGGCCGTCGAGGCCGTCGAAGCCGTCGCGCAGGAAGGTCCGGAAGGCGCGGAAGGCGCTGATCGACTTCGCGTTCTGCACCGACAGGGTGGAGGCCATCGCCGCCTTGACCAGGCGCGAGGAGAAGCTGCGGAAGACGCCGTGCTCCTCCTCCACCGGTACGCCGTACACCAGGTCGATGTCGTCGGTCAGCGCGCGCAGCAGCACCGGGACCTGGTCGGCCGGGTGCTGCAGGTCGTCGTCCATCGTGACGACCACCTCGTAGCGGGCGCTGCGGACGCCGGCGATCAGCGCGTTGTGCTGGCCGTAGTTGCGGGCCAGCCGCAGCGCACGGGTCTCGGGGAACTTGTTCGCCAGCTGGCTGGCGACCTGCCAGGTGTCGTCCGGGCTGCCGTCCACCACCAGCACGATCTCGAAGCCGGTGGTCGCCTCCGGCAGGACGTGCTGGAGGTCCTCGACCAGACGCGGCAAGGTCTTCGCGGACCGATAACATGGCACGACGACGGAGACGAGCACTGCTTGCCCTTCTGAAGGTGTTCCCGCGGGGGAGGCGGCCGTGGGGGATCCGCCGCTGCGATTATCCCACTGCTGAGAGGCACCACCATTTCTGTCGCGGAACTGCCGGCCACCTTGCTGCGCGACCACCGGATCCGCTACCTGATCGTCGGTGCCGGCACGAACATCCTGTACTTCGGCCTGTTCTGGCTCGGCTGGCACGTCCTGGAGGGCGTACTGCCGTACCTGGTCGTCACCGCGCTGGCGAACCTGATGACCGCGCTGATCATGTATCCCACGTACCGCGGCTTCGTCTTCAGCTCCTCGGCCGGCTGGCTGCGTGGCTTCACCAAGTTCTACGCCGTCTACCTGTTCGGCCTCGCCTGCTCGCTGGTCGGCATGCCCCTGCTGATCGAGCTGCTCAACACCCCGGTCCTGCTCGCCCAGGCCCTGGTCATCCTGCTCGTCCCGGTGGCGTCCTACCTCCTCCACCGCTTCTGGACCTTCCGCGACGTCTCCCACACCCCCGTAGATGCGTAGGTCCCCACCGAAGTTGTTCGCCGCTCTACGCGGCGCCCCAGACGATGCAGAACTCGTTGCCCTCGGGGTCGCGCATGACCTGCCAACGGTCGCCGTCGTACAGGTCGTCGGCGGTGGTGGCGCCGAGGGCGAGGGCGTGGTCGATGGCCTGCTGACGCTGTGCCGGGTCGACCCGCAGGTCGAGGTGCAGGCGGTTCTTGACCTGCTTGGCTTCGGGGACCTGAGCGAAGTCCAGGCCGACGGCGCCGCCGCGCAGTTCGAAGAACTCCTCGTGGTGGTCCTTGCGCAGCTCGCCGCCGAGCAGGTGCTGCCAGAAGCGCCCGAGCGTCAGCGGGTCCGCGCAGTCGACGACCACGGTGTCGATCGTGAGGACGGGCGGTTGCTCGCCGTGGGGCACGGCCATCGGTCAGGATCCTTCCGTCGAAGCGCGACCAGTACCCCGTGGGTCGCGGGGGAACCGCAGAGGGCCCCGGCGGTCCGGCCGGGGCCCTGCAGCGAGGTGTTCAGCGGGTCAGAGCACGTCCCAGGTCAGTGGGGTGCCCTTCGGGGTGTCCTGGCGGAACTCGCGGCCCTCGACCGAGGCGAACGCGTCGGGGGCCAGGCCGCCGGCCGGGCGAACCGAGCGAACGTTGTCGGCAGCAACCTTCTCGCCGGCCTTGACGTCGCGGGTCACGTAGAGCGAGCGGCGGAACCGCAGCACGTTCTGCTCGGCCTGCTTCGGGCCGACCACCGGCTCGCCGAGCGCCTGCTGGGCGATCTTGGTGCCCTCGACCAGCGCCTTGACCTCGTCCGGCTCCAGCGAGAACGCCGAGTCGACACCACCGTCGGCGCGCGACAGCGTGACGTGCTTCTCGATCACGGTCGCGCCGAGCGCCACGGCCGCGATCGCCGCGCCGATGCCCATCGTGTGGTCGGACAGGCCGATCTGCACGCCGAGCGCGTCGCGCAGCACCGGGATCGAGCGCAGGTTGGACTGCTCCGGCGGCGCCGGGTAGCTCGCGGTGCAGGACAGCACGACGATCTGCTCGTTGCCGGTGGAGCGGGCCGCGCGCACCGCCGCGTCGATGTCCATCAGCGTGGCCGACCCGGTGGAGATGATGATCGGCTTACCGGTCTCGGCCATGCCACGGACCAGCGGCAGGTCGCCGATCTCGTTCGAGGCCACCTTGTACGCCGGGACGTTCAGCTTCTCGAGGAACTCGATCGCGGTCGGGTCGAACGGCGACGAGAACGCCAGCATGCCGAGCGAGTTCGCCAGCTCGAACAGCGGCTCGTGCCACTCCCACGGCGTGTGCGCCTCCTGGTAGAGGTCGTACAGCCGGGCGCCGCCCCACAGCTCGTGCTCCGACGGCAGCCGGAAGGCCGGCAGGTCGACGTCCAGGGTGATCGTGTCGGCGGTGTAGGTCTGCAGCTTCAGCGCCTGCACGCCGGTCTCGGCCATCGCCCGGACGATGTCCTTGGCTCGCTCGAGGTCGCCGTTGTGGTTGCCGGACATCTCGGCGATGACGAGCGGCTGGTGGTCCGGCCCGACCGGGACGTCGCCGAAGTAGATGGTGGAGGCACTCATGGGGTCAGTTTCCCTTCGGCTTGCGCCGGTTGTCCTTGTGCAGAGTGATGGGCAGCACGGTGATCTCGCGCCCGTCGGCGACCCGGGTCTCCGGCTCGCCCTCGACGAACCGGAACCGCCGGTTCATCTGCCGGACCACGGTGTTGTGCTCGAGCACCTCGCCGGACAGCTCGTCCAGGCCGAGCTCGTCGAAGGCGTACGCCGTGGCGTCCTTCATCACCTCGATCCAGGCCGGCAGGGTCTCGCCCCGCTCGGCCAGGCCCTCGGCGTCCAGGAAGAAGCCCCACGCGCCGGTTCGCGGCTCGGCGTCCAGCTCGAGGTCGAAGAAGTTGACCACGCCGGCGACGACGCCGTCGCGTTCGTAGATCAGCACCCGGCGGGTCGGGTCCACGCTCGCCTTCGCCCACCACGCGGCGTGCTCGGCGGCGGAGATCTCGTGCGCGGTGATGCTGACGTCGCGGTTCGGCTGCTGGTTGCGCAGGGTCCGGATGATGTCGACGTCGCCGTCCGTGGCCGTGCGCAGCACCTGTCCCGCCCTCTCGCTTCACCGGTAGATCCGGCCACCACGGTACCGGCTGCGCGGTACCGCCAGCGATCCGGTGGCCAGACCCGGATCCGATGGCACGATCAGCCAGACGAATGGGCCGGTCCGCGAGCTCTTCTGCGGACCGCCGGAATGTGTAACTATCTTTCGACTTCATCCCTGGAGTGGTCGGAGAGTGACATGACAGTCAGGCGGATCGTGGGTGTGCTCGGGGTGGCGGCAGGCCTGGTTCTGGGCGTCCTGCCCGGTACGGCGGCCGCCGTACCGGCGCAGCCGGAGAGCACGGCCAAGACCTGTACGGCGGACCCGAAGACCCCGCTGCGGCAGTTCCGGGCCACCTGGGTCTCCTCGGTGGTGAACATCGACTGGCCGTCGCGCAGCGGGCTGCCCGCGGCCCAGCAGCAGGCCGAGCTGATCGGCTGGCTCGACGACGCGGTCCGCCAGCGGCACAACGCCGTCGTGCTCCAGGTCCGTCCGACCGCCGACGCGTTCTGGCCGTCCGCGGTCGAGCCCTGGTCGCGGTACCTGACCGGCACGCAGGGCCGTGACCCGGGCTACGACCCGCTGGCCTTCGCCGTCGCCGAGGCCCACAAGCGCAACCTGGAGCTGCACGCCTGGTTCAACCCGTACCGGCTCTCGATGGGCACCGACCTCAACGCGCTGGTCCCGACGCACCCGGCGCGGCAGCACCCGGACTGGGTCGTCACCTACGGCGGCAAGCTCTACTACAACCCCGGCATCCCGGCGGCCCGCAAGCTGGTCGAGGACGCGATCATGGACGCCGTGGCGAAGTACGACATCGACGGCGTGCACTTCGACGACTACTTCTACCCGTACCCGGTCGCCGGCCAGGTGTTCGACGACGCGGCCACCTACGCGCAGTACGGCGCCGGCTTCGCCACCGTGGCGGACTGGCGGCGTCACAACATCGACCTGCTGATCCAGGAGCTGCAGCAGCGGATCAAGGCGGCCAAGCCGTGGGTGAAGTTCGGCATCTCGCCGTTCGCGGTCTGGCGCAACAAGGGCACCGACCCGCAGGGCTCCGACACCACCGCCGGCGTCCAGACCTACGACGACCTGGCCGCGGACACCCGCAAGTGGGTCCGCGAGCAGTGGATCGACTACATCGTGCCGCAGGTCTACTGGGCCGGCGGGTTCGCGCCCGCGGACTACAACAAGATCGTGCCCTGGTGGGCGGAGCAGGTCCGCGGCACCAACGTGCACCTCTACATCGGCCAGGCCACCTACAAGGTCGGTACGTCGACGCAGTCGCCGGACTGGTCCGACCCGAACGAGCTGAGCGACCACCTGGCCTTCAACAGCACGATCCCCGAGGTGCAGGGCGACATCTACTTCTCTGCCAAGGACGTACGGGCGGACCGACTCGGCGCGACCTCGCTGCTGAACAGCACCTGGTACACGCGGCCCGCTTTGATCCCGACCATGCCGTCGCTGGACTCCAGGCCGCCGCTGCCCGTGCACGCACTGCGAGCAAGCAGGACCGCCGGCGGCGTCCAGCTGCAGTGGAGGGCGACCTCGGCCGACACCACGTCGTACGCCGTCTACCGGCGCGACCTGGCAGCTGGTGACTGGTGCGCCGACAAGGACGCACGCAACCTGCTCGCCACCCTGCGGGCAACCGGCGGGAAGCAGACCTACGTCGACACCACAGCAGTTGCGGGCCGCCACTACATCTACCTGGTCACCGCACTGGACCGCGGCTGGAACCAGAGCGTCCCGCTCCCCGCTGCAGTCATCCGCTGAGGCTCGGTCAGGGGACCGGGTTGGCTGCCTGGTCCCCGCGAGGCGGGTAAAGTTGGTAGACGCGGACTGTGCCGGACTGGAACCTCAGCTCGGCCAGCCGCTCCAGCTGGTCGGAGACCGGGTTGACCCGCCCGTCGGCCAGCAGCCAGCGCACGCCGTACTGCGCGCGCAGCCGGTCCAGGGACTCCCTGGTGGGCGCGCTGAACGCCGCGTCGTTCACCCGCAGCTTCTCCTGGTCCCAGAACTGCCCGTACGACGCCTCGGTGGAGGTCTGCGCGTCGTTCGCCTTCGCGGTGTAGGACCAGCCCTGCACCAGCACCCGGCGTTCGGCGTACCCGGGGATCCAGAACGAGCCGGTGTGGCAGCGCGGCCCGGTCGGTGCGTGACAGTGGATGTTGGTCGCGATCAGGTCGTCCGGGCCTGACTGCCGGCGGATGAACCGGGCTGCCTCGATGCCGCCGGGTGCGATCGAGTCGTACGCCGTCTGCGGCGGGAGAGCGAACCTGCGCAGGCTGACCACAGTCGGCGACACGGTCAGCCCGATCAGCGCGGCCACCGCGATCACCGCCCAAGTCCGCCGGGAGCCGCGGGACAGGAGTCCCAGCACCACGATGCCCGCGGCGGTGACGGCCAGGGCGACGACCGGGGGTTCGGCGAAGATCCGCTGCAGGCAACTGGTGTCGCGGCAGTCGCGGATCAGGGTGTCGGTCCTGGAACGGCCCAGGTTGATCGCTGCGACTCCGAGCGCCAGGGCGGGCGCGACCACGAAGTACTGGCGGCGGTCCAGCGACGACAGCCCCCAGGTCGCGAGCAGGACGCCGTACACGAAGGCGGTCCGGGCGAAGAACACCTGCGCCTGGCTGTAGTGGTAGAGCACGCTGACGGCGGCGATCGCGCCGATCAGGCCGGCCAACAGGAGCACCACCATCGGATCTCGGGGAAGGCGCCGGCGGATCAGCAGCGCGCCGGTGGCGGGCATCAGCCAGCCGATGAGGACGGCGGCCGCGACAACTGCCAGCACGGAAGGACCCGGCTGCACCGACGGGTCGATGCCCCGCAGCATGCCGTCGAGCATGCTGCGGTAGGTCCCGGCCGGCTTGAGCTCCATGCCGTGGCTCGCACCGCGCAGCACGAAGAAGAAGTTCACCGCGTACGTCGCGCCGACCGTCAGGCCGAGCACCAGTGCGCGCAGGTTCAGGCGGCGCGCCTTGACCGTCAGGTAGATCCACGCGGCGGCCAGACCGGCGCCGTACACCGGCAGTGCGGTCGCCTTGCTGATCGAGAGCACGGTGATCAGGACGGCAGCGACGAGGAACAGGCCCGCGAGCCGTTGCTTGGCCTGATCTTGCTCGCGACGCAGAAGAAGCGCGGTCACGGCGATCAGCGGCAGCATCAGCACGGTCGAGAAAGCCTGCGTCGGACTGATCATCTGACCCATCGACAGCGGGCTGTCGTGGTACAGCGTGTGTGTGACTGCCCAGCCCCAGGGAGCGAGGTCTCCAGCGAGCACGGTGAGCCCAGCCGCGATCGGCGCCGCCACTGCCCGGCCGGTGAGCACCATGCCGACCGCGGCGGCTGCGAGCGTGGTGAGCAGCAGGAACGCCAGGGGGACAACCCGCTGCGTCAGCACATCGAGCTCGATCCCGGTGATCCAGTGGGCCGAGGCGATGTGGTTGTAGGCCATCCAGTGGTACGTCAGCGGCTCACCGGCGACGTACGGGACCTGGGGAGGGAAGTGGTGGGTGAGCTCGGCCGCCAGCGACAGCTGGAACGGCGAGTCGGTGTTCGGCCGGAGAGCGGCCGGACCGTCGAGCGGGATCACCCGGGAGCCGACGCGCACGAACCAGGCGGCGACCAGTCCGGTCGAGACCATCACCCCGGCCACGGCCCACCACGGCGTCGGCCGGCTGGGCCGGGTCTTGGCCGGGACAGCCAGGGCCAGGCCGAGAGCCAGGGCCGGCAGGACCAGCGCGACCATCGGTACGTCGAGCCAGCGGCCGAGTGGGTAGACCAGCGCCTCGCAGGCCAGGCCGAACGTCGTACCGAGGGCCGCGTCGACCACGAACCAGCCGGTGCCGCCGGTGAGGCGCCGCCAGAGCATCGTGCCGGGCACGGCGATCACCACGAGCAGGTAGCCCAGGTACGCGGCCGGGATCCAGGCCGGGTGGGCCTGCAGCGCCACGAACCAGCCCAGTGGCAGCGCCGGCAGACTCGCCAGCGCGGCCACCGTCGTCGCCCGGCCTCCTCGGCTCACGCCCCACTCCCTCCCTGGACCTGCACACGGAGAGAGAGCCGTGAGCGACAAAAAGTTCAACCCCACGGTAATCGTGCCCGATCTGCCCCCTTCGAGCCGTTTACCGGGCCACACCGGCCGCTTACGCTGTGTAGGCGATCGCTCATGATTCCGTGACAGGAGGCCCTGTGCCAGCCCTTATCTACCTCGCCGAGAGCCCATGACGACCGCCGGCCGCCAGGAGACGCTCCGCTACCACCGCGCGCTCTACGCCGACCACAGCCCGACCGGCCCGGCGACCTGGCTTCACCGCCCCTCGCCCTTCGTACTGCGATCCTTGCCGCAGCTCCACGCCGATGGGCCCGCGCTGGCGGTCGAGCTCGGTGCCGGTGCCGGCAGGCACACCATCCCCGTCGCCCAGGCGCTCCCGGCCGGCTCTCGGGTGCTCGGGGTGGACCTGCTCCCGGTCGCCGCGGAGCAGCTGCGCACGAGTGCCCGAGGTGCCGGGGTCTCCGATGTCGTGCGCCCCGTCGTCGCCGACATCGAGGCGTTCGGCATCTCCGGGCAGGCCGATCTGGTGGTCGCCTGCTCGGCCCTGGAGCACGTGTCCGGCCCGGCCGCCTTCGAGCGGGTTCTGGGGGAGTGGCAGGCGGCGACGAGGGTCAACGGGCTGCACTGCCTGGTGATCGGGGTCGACAAGACCGAGGTCCACCCGGGCGGTGAGGTGCGCCCGGCAGCGGTGGAGTTCCCGTTCGGGCGGGCGGAGGCCGAGCGGTTGCTGCAGCGCTGCTACTCGGGCTGGAGGTGGCTGGAGTACTCCGTCGGCGGGTTCAGCGTGACCGAGCAGCGCGACGGTACGGCGTACCGGCTGGACACGGTCTGTGTGCGGCTGCTGGTGCGCCGGACGTGACCTGGACCACCGCGCACTGCCGCGAATCGTCCACCTCAGTCGGCAGACGCTAGGCTCTGGGCCCATGAGTGAGTTGACGCGCGCCCAGATCCGGGACCTGATGGGCGAGGTGATGAAGGCGCAGGGCAAGGAGCTGCCGAGCGACGACAGCGCCGACCTGCGGGAGATCGGCTTCCGCTCCCTGGACTTCTCCGAGCTGGCCCTGCGGGTCGAGGACGAGATCGGCGACGAACTGAACTTCGACGCCCCCGGTCTGCGCCAGATCGCGAAGGTCGGCGACGTTCTCGACTTCATCGAGCAGCTTCAGTCGGCGTGACCGCCCCGCGGCGCACCACCGCCCTGATCGGCGACGACAACCGGGTCGTCGTCGGGGGGAAGACGCTGACCTGGCGGACGCTGCACAAGCTGCCCCAGCTGCCGTCGCCGGCCGCGGTCCTGGTCGACAACGGCGCCGACGCGCTGGCCGCCGTCCGGCACCACGCCGTGCACGGCACGGAGCTGCTGGTGGCGACCTCGTCGCGGGTCGACCTGGCGATGCGCGAGGAGCTCGGCGAGTCCGGCTTCGCGGTCGTGCTCGCGAACGGTGACGAGCACTCGGTTACCCCGGCGAAGCTGAAGCGGGTCGAGGAGTCCGGCCGGGTCTGGCTGCTCACCTCCGGCTCGACCGGTCGCCCGAAGCGGATCGGCCACACGCTGGAGTCGCTGACCACGGTCCGTGGGCAGCAGCAGCCGCGCACCTGGCTGGTCCCGTACTCGCCGGGCACGTACGCCTGGTGGCAGGTGATCACCATCTCCCTGACCCAGGCCGACCAGAACCTGGTCGTGATCGAGCCGTCCGAGCTGGAGACCTGGCCGCTGATCGCCGCCGAGCACGGCGTCACCGCCGCGTCCGGTACGCCGACGTTCTGGCGGCAGACGATCTACCGCGACACCGAGGCGCTGGCCAAGGTCCCGCTGGAGCAGATCACGCTCGGCGGTGAGCCGGTCGACCAGGCGATCCTGGACCGGCTCAAGGAGATCTTCCCGAACGCCCGGGTGTCGTGGATCTACGCCTCCTCCGAGGTCGGCGCGTCGATCGTCGTGCACGACGGCCAGGCCGGTTTCCCGAAGGCCTGGCTGAACCGGGACCCCGACCCCGCGTCGGAGCGCCCGGTGCTGTCGGTGGACGGTGACGAGCTGGTGATCGCCTCCCCGCACCACGGTGCCGGGCTCGAGGGCGCGCACCGGACCGGCGACCGGGTCGAGTTCGTCGGCGACCGGGTGCTGATCACCGGCCGGCTGGACACCGACGAGATCAACGTCGGCGGGTCCAAGGTGTCGGCGGGCCTGGTCCGCAACGTGCTGATGGCGCACCCGGCCGTCGCCTGGGCCCGGGTGTTCGCCCGCAAGGCCCCGCTGGTCGGCCGGATGGTGGCCGCCGAGGTCGTGCTCAACCCCGACCTCGGCCCGGTCACCGACGCCGACCTGGTGCAGTGGTGCACGAACAGGCTGCCGGACTACGGCGTACCGCGCCGGATCCGCTTCCTGCCCGAGATCCCGCAGAAGGAGACCCTGAAAAGCGATGTCTGAAGCCACTCCGGTCCCGCCCTCGAAGGTGGTGCTCGTCTCCGGCGGGTCCCGCGGTCTCGGCCTGGCGATCGTCACCGACCTGATCGACTCCGGCGTCAAGGTCGCCGCGTTCGCCCGCACCGTCACCCCGGAGCTGACCGCACTGGCGGAGAAGGACCCCGACCAGGTGCACGTCGGCTCGGTCGACGTGAACGACGAGAAGGCCGGCCAGGCGTTCGTCAAGGAGGTCGAGGGCAAGCTCGGCCCGATCGACGGCATCGTCAACAACGCCGCCGTCGGCCAGGACTCGCTGCACGTGCACACCTCGGCCGAGCAGATCGCGAACATCATCCAGACGAACCTGACTGCGCCGCTGGTGCTGACCCGGTTCGTGCTGCGCCGGATGCTGGCCAAGGGCCTCAAGGGCCGGATCGTCAACGTCACCTCGATCTGCGCCCAGCGCGGCTACCCCGGCCTGGTCGCGTACTCGGCCACCAAGGGCGGCATGGACTCCGCGACCCGCGCGCTGGCCCGGGAGCTCGGCGGCCGCGTGCTGGCCAACTCCGTCGCGCCCGGCTTCTTCGCCTCAGAGATGTCCGCGGTGCTCGGCCAGACCCAGCTCGACCAGATCGTGCGCCGCACCCCGACCGGTCACCTGACCGAGCCGGAGGAGGTCGTGCCGGTGGTCCGGATGCTGCTGCTGGACAACACCAACATCAACGGCCAGGTCATCGTCATCGATGGCGCCGCCGGCATCTGACCTGCTCGACCGGGCCGAGTCGTACCTGCGGGTCGGCTCGGCCGAGGAGATGGCAGACGCGGTCACCCGCTCACATCTCCCCGACTTCCGCTGCGTCGGCTGGTACGCCGTACCGCCCCCCGGCTGGTCGGTCGCGATCGACGCCGAGTACGCCGGCCGGCAGATCCCTCAGCCGCTGGCCCGCCGCTTCGGCACCGAGGCCTTCTGGGAACGCTGGACCCGCGCCGAGTGCCTCTGCAAACTCGCGGACACCCCCATGCTCGCGTGGTGGCCCCAGCACGGCCTCGACGTCCCCGACGACTTCCCCGGCGCCTGGCGCACGCTGAGGCTCGACGACCTCGTCGTCTCCGTCGCCCTCTCACCGACCACCGCCGGCCGCACGCTCAGGCCGGCTTGATGTTGGTGTTGCGGTGGAAGGTGTTGGTGGGGTCGTACTCGGCCTTCACGCGGGCCAGCCGGTCGTACTTCGCGCCGTACACGGCTCGGACCCGGTCGTCGGAGACCTCCTCGCCGAGCGCGTTGACGTAGGCGCCGCTGCCGAACGCGTGGGGTTGCAGAGCCTCCCAGAAGGTCCTGACCCACTCCCGCTCGGCAGGCATCAGCTCCGGGGCGGGGCACACGCCGACGACGAAGCACGCGTAGCGCGGCGAGCGGCCGCCGGCGAAGGCGGTCGCGTCCTCGGCCACCTGCGAGTACGCGCCGTCGAGCCGGTAGAACAGGTTCAGCGACAGCGGCGACTGCTTGCGCGGGAAGTGCTCCGTGAAAACCGCGATCGTCTCGTCGGACAGGTCGCCGAGGTAGCAGTTCTTCTCGTACACGTGGCTGCCCCAGGCGTTCGGCTCGTCCAGCAGCTGCTGCAGCGCGACGTACGGCATCGGGCTGGTGAACGCGAACAGCGGCGGCATCGCGCCCTGGATCCGCTCCACCAGCTCCGCGTGGCTTTCCGGTGCGCCGAAACCGACGACGATCAGCCCGTACCCCGGCTGGAAGTGGTACTGCTCCGGCACGAACGGCGCGGGCGGAGCGTTCAGCCCGGCGATCACCACGTTGAACTCCGGCGGCAACGTGGGGATCAGCTCCCGGGCCAGCCGGAAGACCTCGGCGGCCTGGTCGAGCCCCCAGAACAGCAGGCCGTACTGGACCATCGGCCCGACCTCGTGCAGCCGGAACTCGAACTCGGTGACGACGCCGAAGTTGCCGCCACCCCCGCGCAGCGCCCAGAACAGGTCCGGGTTCTCGTCCTCGGCCGCGCGCAGCACCCGTCCGTCGGCGGTGACCACCTGGGCGGAGACCAGGTTGTCGACGCTGAGCCCGCCGATCCGCGACAGCCAGCCCATGCCGCCGCCGAGCGTGAGCCCGCCGACCCCGGTGTGGCTGATCATGCCCGCCGGTACGGCAAGCCCGTGCTCCTGGGTGGCGGCGTCGAGATGCTGCAGCAGCGCCCCGCCGCCGACCCGTGCGCGCCGCGCCGCCGGGTCGACCGTGACGCCGTGCATCGCGCCGAGGTCGATCACCAGGCCGTCGTCCACGGTGGCCAGGCCGGCCGCGTTGTGCGCGCCGCCACGGACCGCCACCTCCAGCCCGTGCCGCCCGGCGTACGCGAGCGCTGCCTGGACGTCCGCCACGCTCTCGCAGCGGGCGATCACCGCCGGCCGCCGGTCGATGCTCGCGTTCCACAACCGTCGCGCGTCGTCGTACCCGCTGTCCCGCGGCCCGATCACCGTGCCCGCCAGCGCCGCTCTGAGTTCCGCCAAACCAGTTTCCGCCGTCTGAGTCATCCTGTCCGCCCTCCCCGATGGTGCTGTCACCCCGAGTCGACTCACTCCTGGTCACAGCGTTGCCTGCGGTCGACTCTGGCAGCCGACCTTCAGGAATCCTTAAAGCTGTCGGTGCCGGGCGGTAGGAAGGAACCATGCGTTACGGGATGATCCTGCCGGGCGGCACTGCGCCCGAGCAGCTCGAACAGGCAGTGCTCGCCGAGCAGGCGGGCTGGGACGGCGTCTTCGTCTGGGAGGCCGCGTACGGCGTGGACGCGTGGGGTCTGCTGAGTGCGATCGCGGCCAGGACGTCGCGGATCAAGCTGGGCACGATGCTGACGCCGCTGCCCTGGCGCCGCCCGTGGAAGGTGGCCAGCCAGGTCGCCACCCTGGACCAGTTGTCCGGCGGGCGGGCGATCCTCGCGGTCGGCCTGGGCGCCACCGAGACGGATCTGCCGCGGACCGGCGAGCAACTCGACCTGCGGACCCGGGCGGCGATGATGGACGAGGGCATCGACCTGATCCGCGCGCTGTGGACGGGCAGCCTGACCTACCACGGCGAGCACTACCGCTACGACAGCACCCGCGACGACCTGACCCAGGTCGGGCGGCCGGTGCAGGAGCGGATCCCGATCTGGGTGGTCGGCGCGTGGCCCCGGCCGAAGTCGATGCGTCGCGTCCTGCGCTGTGACGGGGTGCTGCCGCAGTTCCAGGGCGAGCAGTCCCCGGAGGAGCTGCGGGCGATGCGCGGCTGGCTCGCGGAAAGGGGCGCGGACCCGGCGCTGGACGTCGTCGCCGAGGGGGAGACCGCGGCCGAGGATCCGGCGGCGGCAGCGGCCGAGGTCGCGCCCTGGGCGGACGCGGGTGCGACCTGGTGGCTGGAGACCCGCTGGGAGATGCCCCACCACTCGGCCGAGCGCATGCAGCAGGTCCGCGCCCGGCTGGCCGCTGGTCCGCCCGCTCCCTGAGCCGCTCGAGGCAGGCGCGGGAGTCATCCGCGCCTGCCCCCAGTACGCCGTGCTCAGCGCGGCCAGCCGCCGATCCGGGTGCCCTCCTCCCGCTCGGGCTGGACGGCGAGGCGGTCGGTCAGATCGCGCTGGAACTCCTCGAAGGCGGCCAACTGCCGCAGAGAGCCGTCGGCGTCGTCGACCACGTGCACGAAGCTGACGCCGTCGCTCAGCCGGAAGGCCTGGTAACTCAGCCCGGCGGGCTGCTGCTCGGCCAGCTCGGCGAAGACCTTCTCGATCAGCCGCTGGTTCTCGTCGGCCGCCTCCGGCTTGGTCCGGTAGCGGATCACTGCTGCGGTCATGGGTTCCTCCGATGGGTCGTCGTGTCACCTCTGCAGACCGGCCGCAGCGCCGAAACTCATCGCTGCGATGAGTCCGGGCCCTGCTCGCGGTCAGTACCGGTGACAGCGAGAGCCTTTGGAGGACGCAGTGAGACAGCAGAAGACCACGGCCGAGCAGCGCTGGGTCCTGGGCCTGACCTCGATCGGGTCGGTGATGGTGGCCCTGGACGTACTGGTGGTGGCGGTCGCTCTGACCACCATCCGGCAGGACCTCGGCGCCTCGATCGAGCAGCTCGAGTGGACCGTGAACGCCTACAGCCTGAGCTTCGCGGTGCTGCTGCTCACCGCGGCCGCGCTCGGCGACCGCTGGGGCCGGCGAAGGACGTTCGCGGCCGGGCTGGTCCTGTTCACGGTCGCCTCGGTCGGCTGCGCGCTGGCGACCTCGGTGCCGCTGCTGATCGGGGCCCGGGCGCTGCAGGGGGTCGGCGCGGCGGTCGTGATGCCGTTGGCGATGAGCCTGCTCGGGGCCGCCTTCCCACCGGAGCGCCGCGGCTGGGCGATCGGCATCTTCAGCGGTGTCACCGGCCTGGCCGTGCTCGGCGGTCCGATGGTCGGCGGCGCGGTCACCGAGGGTCTCGCCTGGCAGTGGATCTTTTGGATCAACGTCCCGGTCGGGCTGCTCGCCGTGCCGCTGGTGCTGAGCCGGGTCCGGGAGAGCAAGGGAGCCGTGCGGCGGCTCGACCCGGTCGGCGCGGGGCTGGCGACGCTCGCCGTACTCGGCCCGGTCTGGGGTGTCGTCCGGGGCGAGGCCGCCGGTTGGGGCAGCGCAGAGGTTCTCGGCTCGTTGACGGCCGGAGCCCTTGTGCTGCTGGGTTTCCTGGCCTGGGAGGCGCGCACCGAGCAGCCGATGATCCCGCTCGGCTTCTTCCGGACGGCGGCCTTCTCGGCCGGCAACGCGGCAGGCTTCTTCCTCAGCGCCGCCCTCCTGGGCGCCGTCTTCTTCCTGAGCCAGTTCATGCAGGTGCAGCTGAGCTCCGGACCGCTGGAGGCAGGCCTGCAGCTGCTGCCCTGGACCGCCACGCTCTTCCTGGTCGCACCCGTCGCCGGCCGGCTCGTCGACCGCTTCGGCGAGCGTCCCTTCGTGGTCACCGGGCTGCTCCTGCAGGGCGCCGGTCTGGCCTGGATTGCCCTCATCGCCGCCCCGGACATCCGGTACGCCGAACTGGTCCTGCCGCTGGTAGTCGCCGGGCTGCGGGGTGTCGATGGCGATGCCCGCCGCGCAGAGTGCGGGCGTCGGCTCCTTGCCCAGGGAGTCGGTCGGTACGGCGTCCGGCATCTTCGCCATGCTGCGCCAGCTCGGTGGAGTGGCCGGGGTCGCCGTGGTCGCAGCCGTCTTCGCGGCGGCGGGCGGCTACCAGTCCTTCAGCGCCGGCTTCACCCGTGCGATGGCCGTCTGCGGCGTACTGTCGGTGGCCGGAGCGTTCGCCGGGCTGGGGATCACCGCGCGGCGCCGGACGAGTGAGCCGGTCCTGGCCCGGCCGGTGGAGGAGCGGACATGAACCTGGAGGACGAGTTCGCGCAGTACCGCAGCGGGCTGCTCGCCCACTGCTACCGGATGCTCGGCTCGCTGCACGACGCCGAGGACGCGGTCCAGGAGACCTACCTGCGGGCGTGGAAGGGCATGGCCGCGTTCGAGGGGCGCTCGTCGGTGAAGACCTGGCTCTACCGGATCGCCACCAACGTCTGCCTGAGCGCGCTGCAGCACAGCAGCCGCCGGGTGATCCCGTCCGCACTGGGTGCACCCGGCAACGACCCGGACAACCTGGAGGCGCAAGCGCTGGAGACCAGCTGGCTCGAGCCGTGGCCCGACCTGCTGGACCCTGCACTGGTCGTCGGGAACCGCCAGACCTTGCGGCTAGCCATGGTCGCGGCGCTGCAGCACCTGCCGGCGCGGCAGCGCGCCGTACTGATCCTGCGGGAGGTACTGGCTTGGCCGGCGGCAGAAGTGGCCGACCTGCTCGACACCACGACCGCCGCGGTGAACAGCGCGCTCCAGCGGGCCCGTGCCGAGCTGGCTCGCCTCTCACCGGCGGAGGAGCAGTTCAGCGAGCCCGACGAGCCCGTACGCCGTGCTCTGCTCGACCAGTACGCCGTTGCCTTCGAGCAGGGCGACCTGGTCGCCTTGGAGGGCCTGCTGACAGCGGACACGCGCTGGGAGATGCCTCCGATCCCGACCTGGTTCTCCGGCCGCGACGACGTACTCCGGTTGCTTGCGGCCAAGCTGCCGCCGGGTGCCGGCAAGCGGCTGATGGTCGAGACGGGCGCCAACGGCCAGCCGGCGTTCGCCGTGTACCTCCGCGGCCGCGACGGCGCCTTCCACGGCTACGCGATCCAGGTGCTTGAGCTGAACAAGGCCGGCATCAGCGGTGTGCTCGCGTTCCACCGGCCAGACCTGTTCCCGCTGTTCGGGCTGCCGGTCACTCGGCTACCGGAGGCCTGAGACACTGGCAGGCGTGAGTGAAGCGGAGGTGCTGCGGGTCCTGCAATTGGCGACGGTTGCTGAGGACCCCGAGCTGCACCTGGCCGAGCTCGGGCGGTACGACGAGCAGAACCAGCAGCTGGTCGACCGGGTCGTCCGGCGGTACCTCACCGACCTGCTGCGCACGACCTGGGAGCGCGGCTGGGCCCCCGCCGACGTCGTTCAGCACGCGCGCCGCCAACTGGAGCCAGGGGTCGAGCCGTTGCTGCTCGCGGTTGTCGGCGCCGAGCACCGGGCGTACAAGCCGAGCACGCTCGACGCGCGCTGGGCCGACCAGCTCGCCGACCTCGGCCTGTCCCACCCGTTCCCGGAGCTGGACCTGACCCGCTGGTCCGCCGACCAGCGAGTCGGCCGCTATCTGTCACTCCACCTCGCGGTGACTCTCGCCGGCTTCCTCTACCGGCTGCCGGCGTTGGCCCGGCTGTTCCCGCTGCCGGGCGCCGCCCAGCCCGCGAGCCCGCGCAAGACGCGTGACGGCTCCGCCACGGCGCAAGCGACAGACCGGAAGATGCTGGCCCGGGTCCGCGCCCTGCTGGCCAAGGCAGAGGCGACCGAGTTCCCGGACGAGGCCGAGGCGCTGTCCGGCAAGGCGCAGGAACTGATGGCGAAGTTCTCCCTCGACCACGCGCTGCTGGACGCCGGCCCGGAGCTCGACCTGCCGGACGACTCGGGCGCTCGCCGGATCTGGGTCGAAACGCCTTATGTGACAGCGAAAGCGCAGCTGGTCGGGGTGGTCGCAGCGGCCAACGGCTGCCGGACCGTCACGATGGATCAGCTTGCCGTCGTCACGATCGTGGGCGCCGAACTCGACCTGCAGCTGACCGAGCTGCTGGCCACTTCGCTGCTGGTGCAGGCCAACCGCGCGATGCTTGCTGCGGGCAAGCACTTTGGCCACCGCGGCGAGTCCCGCACCCGGTCGTTCCGGCAGTCGTTCCTGATGGCCTACGCCCAGCGGATCGGCGAACGCCTGCAGGCCACCGCCGACGCCGCGCGGTCGGCCGTGCCGGCGGCCGACCGGGACCGCCTGCTCCCGGTGCTCAGCCGCCGTGAGCAGCAGGTCGACGCGCTCTTCACCCGGCTCTTCCCCGAGACGGTGACCCGCCGGACCCGGATCACCAACGGCGCCGGCTGGCACGCCGGCCTCACCGCCGCCGACCTGGCCCAGCTCGACACCCACCGCCCGGTCACCCGCTGAACCCCCGTTCGGTCCGATCACCGCTTGGGTTGTCAGCTCAGCTTCTTCCGACGCGGTGGGTCACGTACGGTGATGCGGGTGCGGATGGATGACGACGCGAGCCCGACGGCCAAGGCGCTGCTGGCCCTGGAGCTGATCCAGAACGTGCCCGGCATCACCGGGGACCGGCTCGGCCGGCGGCTCGGCGTCACCGACCGCGCCGCCCGCCGGTACGTCGGCATCCTGCGCGAGGCCGGCATCCCGATCGAGTCCACGCCCGGCAGGTACGGCGGTTACACGCTCGGCCGGGGGTACCGGCTGCCGCCGCTGATGTTCTCCACCGCCGAAGCGCTCGGGCTGATGATGACCGCGCTGGAAGGCCACCACAGCGCCGCGGACGCGACCGACCCGGCCGGCAGCGCGCTGGCCAAGATCATCCGGGTGCTGCCGACCTCGGTCGCCCAGCCGGCCGACGCGATCCGCCGGATGATCAGCCCGGCGGACCGGATCGCGACGCCCGACCCGGAGATCACCGCGGCCGTCGTCCAGGGCTGCGCCGAGCACCACCGGATCCGCATCGGCTACCGGCGAGGCGAGTGCGACGTCGAGCCGCTGATGATGGACGTCGACCCGTGGGCGGTCAGCGTGCGGCACGGCCGCTGGTACCTGCTCTGCTGGTCGCACACCCGCGACGCCCGCCGCGTCCTGCGCGTCGACCGGATCCTCTCCGTCGAGCCGCTGCCGGAGAGCTTCACCCCGCCGGACGGGCTCGACGCCGCGCAGGCCGTCCAGGACCATCTGACCGAAGGCTGGCAGTACCAGGTGGAGATCGTCTTCGAGGCGCCGGCGGACCTGATCTCCCGGCGCATCCCCGGCATTCTCGGCCGGCTGGAGGAGCTCGGCTCCGACCGCTGCCGGTTGATCGGCAGCACCGACGACCCCGAGTGGTACGCCGAGCGCCTGACCTTCGTTCGCGCGCCGTTCCAGGTCGTCGCGCCGCCCGAGCTGCGCAAGGCCCTCCAGGACCTGGGCCAGCGCCTCATCGCCGCCGGCGAGGACGTCTAGGGCGTGACGCCGAAGGAGCAGCACCCGGTACGTCGAACCAGGTGCTGCTCCTTCGAAAGCCGGGTCAGACGGTTGCGTTCGCCGAGCTGACGCTGCGGCGCGGACGCCGGCCGATCGTCTTCAGCCGGGTCTTCAGTACCAGGCGGATCATCTCCAGGCCCAGCGAGACGGTCTTGCCGAAGTCGCCGGTGACCGAGGAGACGCCGACCCGCGGGTGGTAGTTGACCGGGATCTGCACCAGCCGGGCCCGGGTGACCACGGAGATCAGCAGCATCTCCAGCCCGTACGCCGAACCGGGCAGCGTGGACCGGTCCAGGATCGTCTGCACGTGCTCGCGGGTGATCACCCGGAAGGTGCAGCCGACGTCGCTCATCGAGGAGGTGTTGAACAGCACCTCGAGGAACTTCGCCACCGCCCAGTTGCCGAACTGCAGGAACCAGCCCATGTTGGCGCCGTCCCAGATGAAGTTCGAGACGGTCCGGGAGCCGACCACCACGTCGCACTCGGCCGAGAACGACAGCAGCTTGAGCAGGTCCTCGGGGTTGAACGTGCCGTCCGGCTCGCAGACGCAGACCAGGTCGGTGTCGACCTCGCGCAGGCCGCGCTGGATCGCCGCGCCGTAGCCCTGCCGGGTCTCGACGATCTCCCGCGCGTTGGTGGTGGCGACCTCCTCGGAGGTGCCCTCGGCGGCGTTGTTGTTGATCACCAGGATGTCGTCGACCACGCCGAGCTTGTCGAACCGGCGGATGACGTCGGCGATGCTGTCCTTCTCGTTGTAGGTCGGAAGGACCACGGACAGAGTTTTACCGTTGTACACGTTTTCGCACCTATCGAGTTTCCGGAGTCGGTCAGCGGGACGCGACGACGAGCATCTGCCCGGCCAGCGGCTTGATCGGGGACCGCAGGTACCACGGCACCACGAAGGTCAGGTTGCCGCCCTTGGACTTGAGCGTCAACGGCATGAACTTGGCCTTCACGGCGTCGATCTTCCAGCCCTCGGCGACCAGGTAGTCCTGCAGCGACTGGTCGGTGAAGATCGCGACGTGGGTGAAGTCGTCGAAGTACCGGCCCGGGTTCAGCCGGAAGTTCGGCTGCATCAGGATCAGCCGGCCGCCGGGACGCAGCACCCGCTTGGCCTCGGCCAGCAGCCGGTTGCAGGCGTCGCGGTCCAGGTGCTCCAGCAGGTTGGAGGCGAAGACGACGTCGAACGTGCCGTCCTCGAACTTGCCCAGGTCGGTGCAGTCACCGACCACCGGCTCCACGTGCGGAGCGGCGGCGCGGTCCACCGTGCTGTCCAGGTCCATCGCCACGACCCGCTTGGCGGCCACGTTGTTCGAGAAGTCGCACCAGCCGGCCCCGAGCTCGAGAACCTCGGCGTCGGTGCTGATCCATCGCTGCAGGTACTTGCAGAGGTGCTGCCAGATCTTGGTCCGGTTCGCGTTGTGCGCCAGACGGGTTTCGAAGTAGTTCGACACGTACGTGCCGTCCGGCTCGCCGCTCTGCGGAGTTTGGGCGAGGGGATCGTCGGACAAGATAGCTCTCCTCGGAAGCGTGCGCCGTGCGCGCATCAGCGGGTCACCTTACCAGCGCGAGGGGTACGCCGGCCCCCGACGGCGTCGGCTTGCCCTGCCCGCGGGACTATGCTGCTGGGCGACCAGGCCGCCGTGCCCCGGCCCGTGCCCTGTGAAGCCCGCTGTTAGGAGCCTGATGCCACAGACCGCCGAGTTGTCGTCGTCCACCGCGGCGGCGTCACCTCCGGAGCAGACCACCACGGAGAAGCCGACCGGCGGCGGGTTCGGCCGCTGGACGTCGACGGTGATCAGCGCGCTGGTACTGCTGGCCGCGGTGGCCTTCTTCCTGGGCACTGCGGTGTCGGCCGACCTGCCGGCCGGGGCCGCCGTGCTGGCGCTGCTCGGGCTGGTCGTCACCCAGCTGCTGCCCGGTGTGGTGGTGTGGCGGACCGTGCGGCCGAATCGGGGCTGGTGGGTCGAGGACGTGATGATGGGCCTCGCGGTCGGCTTCATGCTGGCGATCGGGGCCCAGACGCTGGCCGGCTGGTCACGCCAGCCGTGGATGTCGGCCGCGCTCCCGCTGGCGCTGGCGGTCGTGCTGCTCGCCGTACCGCGGACCCGGGCGCGGATCCGGCGGGTCCGCAGCAGCGGCCTGCCGCTGTGGTGGATGCCTGCCGTGGTCGCGACCTCGCTGTTCGGGCTGCAGGACGTGCTGCAGTACTACGAGCGCCAGCCGTTGACCTGGCCCAGCGGGTTCCGCGCGCCGTACATCGACGGGTACCTGCACCTCGCGCTGTCGGCGCAGCTGCAGCACCGGGGGCCGACGAGTTTCCCGTGGGTCGAGAACGCGCCGATGGCCTACCACTGGTTCAGCCACGCCTGGGTTGCGCAGGTCGCCGCGGTGTCCGGCGCCGAGCTGGACGAGGTGCTCTTCCGGTTCATGCCGGCGCTGATGCCCCTGGCGATCGTGCTGGTGGTCGCGATCGCGGCGGTCCGGATCACCGGGATCGCGTGGACCGGCCCGGTCGCCGGCCTGCTGTGCATGGCGGGTGCCGAGCAGAACCTGTTCGGCCGGGTCACCTTCGGCTACCCGATGTCCCCGTTGTCGCCGAGCCTGGCGCCGTCGGTGCCGCTGATGATCGCGATCGTGCTGCTGCTGGTCTTCCGGTGGCGCGGCCAGATGGGCCGGGCCGGCCTGGTGCTGATTCCGCTGCTCGCGCTGGCCGCCTCCGGCACCAAGGGCTCGACGATGCCGCTCGTTGTCGCGGGCATCGGTCTGGCGTTCGGCGTGATGATGCTGGTCGACCGGACCCGGTTGAAGGGCCTGCTGCTGGACGGCGTGCTCTGTGCCGGCACCCTGCTCGTCGCGATGGTGGTCGTCTTCCAGGGGTCGGACTCCGGTCTGCACGTGCAGTTCCGGGAAGCCTCGCTGGCGACACCCGCCCTGCCGCTGCTCGGCGAGGTCACCACCACCACGATGGTGATGTCCTCGGTGCTGGCCGTGCTCGGCATCCTGGCCCGCGGGACCGGCCTGCTCTGGCGGCTGCGGACCGCGGAGGGCCGCCGGGACCCGGTGACCTGGCTGCTGCTGGGCGGCGGCATCGCCGGCGCCGCCGCGGTCGCCGTCTTCTCCCACCCGGGCGTCAGTCAGTACTACTTCGCCCGGACCGCAGGCCCGCTGCTGGCGATCGGCTCGGCTGTCGGTCTGGCCACGATGGTGGACCAGCTGAAGAGCCGCTGGTGGCGGGCCACCCTGGTCGGGCTGGTCGGCGGACCGCTGTTCGTGCTGCTGCCGATCTGGCTGGTCGGCGCGATCAAGCCCAACCACGGCGGGCTGATCCACGCGACCAAGATGCTCGCGATCGGTGTCGCCGTCCTGCTGGTGGTCGGTGTCATCGCCTGGTTCGTGACGCCGCGGATGCGGTTCACCGCGGCCTTCGCCGCCGTCACGGTGATGATCCTGGCCGGCGGCGTCACGATGGTGACCCGGGGCCAGCTCGAGGTGCCCGGCGTCCAGCCGCTGCGGCCGGGCAAGCCCACGGGGTACCTCGCGGTCGGCACCGACCAGATTGCAGCGGCGCGGTGGATCCGGGATCACTCCGACGTCGACGACGTGGTGATGACCAACCGGCACTGCACGACGCCGATCGCGCCGAAGAAGTGCGACAGCCGGCGGTTCGTGGTCGGCGCGTTCTCCGAGCGGCAGATGCTGGTCGAGGCCTGGACCCCGACGGTCGAGGCGAACAAGCGCGGTCCCGAGGGCCGCGACTCGATCACCGTCGACTACTGGAAGCCGGAGATCCTGCAGCTGAACGACAGCTTCGTCGCCCAGCCGGACGCCGCCAAGGCCCAGCAGCTGCGCGACCTCGGCGTGCGCTGGATCTACGTCGAGTTCACCCGCCCGCACGCGCAGACGCTGGAACCGTTCGCGCAGGAGCGGTACCGCAACGCCCACGCCGCCGTGTACGAGTTCCCCGAGGCAGGATCATGACCGGACCGTCCCTGACCGAGACCTCGATCCCGGGGCTGCTGCACGTCGAGCTGGAGGTGTTCGACGACGGCCGCGGCTGGTTCAAGGAGAGCTTCCAGGCCGAGAAGCTGGAGAAGCTCGGCCTGCCGCACCTGGAGGTCGTGCAGAACAACGTCTCCTACAACGCCGAGGTCGGCGTCACCCGCGGCATTCACGCCGAACCGTGGGACAAGTACATCTCGCCGGCCTTCGGCCGGGTGTTCACCGCGATCGTCGACCTGCGGGAAGGGCCCGGCTTCGGCCGGCTGGAGACGTTCGAGCTGACGCCGCGGCAGGGGCTCTACGTCCCGCGCGGGTGCGGCAACTCCTTCTGCACGCTGGAGCCGAACACGGTCTACAACTACCTGGTCAACGCGCACTGGTCGCCGGACGCGAAGTACACGCTGGTGAATCTGTTCGACCCGCGGATCAACGTGCCGTGGCCGTTGCCGAAGGAGCAGCTGATCTACAGCGAGAAGGACGCCGGCCACCCGCTGCTGGACGCCGTCACCCCGATCCGCCCGGACTGGGAACTCTGATGGCGATCCTGGTCACCGGAGCCGGTGGTCAGCTCGGCCGGGCGCTGGCCGCGCGGCTGCCGGACGCCCGCCTCGTCACCTCGGCCGATCTGGACATCACCGACCGGGCCGCGCTGGACGCCTTCGACTGGACCGGGATCACCGCGCTCGTGAACGCGGCGGCCTGGACGGCCGTCGACAAGGCCGAGGACGCCGGCAGCACGCTGGCCGCCTGGGACGTCAACGCGGCCGGCGTCGCGAACCTGGCGTGGCACGCGCGCCGGCTCGGCATCCCGCTGGTGCACGTCAGCACGGACTACGTCTTCGGCGGCGGCGAGGGGTTCCTGCCCGCGGGCCACCCGATCGACCCGCAAGGCGTCTACGGCATCACCAAGGCGGCCGGTGAGCTGGCCGCGCGGCTCAGCCCGACGTACTACGTGGTCCGGACCAGCTGGGTGTTCGGCGACGGCCCGAACTTCGTCCGGACGATGCTGCGGCTCGGCGCGGAGCGGGACGAGCTGACCGTGGTCGACGACCAGTACGGGCGGCCGACGTACACGGTGGACCTGGCGGCGGCGCTGATCGCGCTGCTGGAGAGTGAAGCGCCCTCGGGCACGTACCACGCGACCGGCGCGGGCGACGTGGTGTCGTGGGCGGACTTCGCGGCCGCGATCCTGGCGGGCACGTCCTGCAAGGTGCGGCCGATCAGTTCGGCGGAGTACGCGCAGGGCAAGGTGATCGCGCCGCGGCCCGCCAACAGCGCGCTCGACCTGTCGGCGCTGGAGGCGGTCGGCATCACGATGCGCGACTGGCGCGAGGCGCTCGCGGAGTACCTGGAGACGCAGCGGTAGCCGGCTCACGGCGCGCGGATCAGTCCTGCGGCCTGAGGCCGGCCAGCACGATGTCGAGCAGCCGGTCCGCCTGCTCGGGCTCGATGTCGGGCAGCGACGAGATCGCGCCGACCAGCCGCATGACGTCGATCAGCTGCAGGTCGGACCGGACCGTGCCCTCCTGCTTGGCCGACTCCAGCAGCAGGTCGCCGGCGTCCTTCACGTTCAGCTTGCAGGCCTTGAAGAACTCCGAGTCCTTGCCCAGCGCGGCGGTCAGCTCGTGCGCCAGGCTCTTCTTCGACACGTTGTAGCCGACGAAGCTGCGCATCCAGGCGGCCAGCGCCTCGAACGGCGTCAGCTGCTCGTGGAAACCGTACGCCCGGTCGCAGACCGACTGGATCTCGTCGACGTAGACCGCCTCGAGCAGGGCGGTCCGGTTCGGGAAGCGCCGGTAGAGCGTGCCGATGCCGACCCCGGCCCGCCGGGCGATCTGCTCCAGCGAGGTGCCGGTGCCGTGCTCGGCGAACGCCTCGCGGGCGGCGGTGACCAGCAGGTCGTAGTTGCGCCGGGCGTCGGCCCGGGTCGGTCGCAGGTCGGGCAGCGGCGGCCGATCGGTCGCGGACGCGCTCACACGGGCCTCCTCGGCATCCCGTCCGGAAAAGGACTTGATTAAGCGGAGGGTGCCTCCGTATTGTATCCGGAGGAGCTCTCCACTTTCGTCGTTCACCACTCTAGCCCCTGCGGGGGAAGGAGCAAGTTCAGTTATGTCGGCAACCTCCGCGGCGCCCGCCGGCGCCCAGTCCGAGCCGCCGGCGTCGCCGCCCGCGACCGGGTCCGGCGCCGCTCGGCGTCCGGGCGTCGTGCTCGCTGTCATCGTGATCACCCAGCTGATGGTGATTCTCGACGGCACGGTCGTGAACATCGCGATGCCCAAGATCCAGACCGCTCTCGACTTCAGTCCCGCCAACCTGTCCTGGGTGCAGAACGCCTATGCGCTGGCCTTCGGTGGCCTGCTGCTGCTCGGCGCCCGGGCCGGTGACCTGCTCGGCCGCCGCCGGGTCTTCGTCACCGGCGTCACCGTCTTCACCGCCGCGTCGCTGCTCGGCGGTCTGGCCCCGACGGCGGAGCTGCTGCTCGCCGCCCGGGTCCTGCAGGGCGTCGGCGGCGCGATCGCCGCCCCGGCCGCGCTCACCCTGCTGATGCTCACCTTCAAGGAAGGGCCGGAGCGGATGAAGGCGCTCGGCCTCTACAGCCTGGTCTCCTCCGGCGGCGCGAGCGTCGGCCTGGTGGTCGGCGGCATGCTGACCGACTGGGTCTCGTGGCGCTGGGGCCTGTTCATCAACGTCCCGATCGGCATCGCGCTGGTGGTCGCCGCCCGCCGGGTGCTGACCGAGACGCCGCGGGAGCGCGGCCGGTTCGACGTGGCCGGCGCGCTCACCTCGACCGTCGGCATCACCGCGCTGGTCTACGGCTTCATCCGGGTCGCCGAGGCGGGCTGGAGCGCGCCGGAGGTGCTCGCCTCGTTCGCCGTGGGCGTGGTGCTGCTGGCCGGCTTCGTGCTGATCGAGCGCCGGGTCAGCCACCCGATCGTGCCGCTGAGGATGTTCCGCAACGCCGACCGGGTCGCGTCGTACCTGACCATGCTGCTGCTGGTCGGCACGATGTTCGGGATGTTCTTCTTCCTCACCCAGTACCTGCAGGGTGTGCTGGAGTTCAGCCCGCTGGCCGCCGGTCTGGCCTTCCTGCCGATGACCGGTCTGCTGTTCGCCTCGTCGCGGATCGTGCCCCGGCTGACCGGCCGGATGGACAACGGCCTGATGATGATCGCCGGCTCGGTCTCGGTGCTGGCCGGCATGATCTGGCTGACCCGGCTGTCGCTGGACAGCAGCTACCTCGGCGGCGTGGTCGGGCCGCTGGTGCTGTTCGGTGCGGGCGCCGGCCTGATCTTCATCCCGCTGACCGGTCGCGCGCTGTCCGGCGTACCGGCGGAGGACGCGGGTGCGGCTTCGGGGCTGCTCAACGTGCTGCAGCAGGTCGGTGGCGCGCTGGGCCTCGGCATCCTGGTCACCGTCTTCGGCACCGCCAGCCGCAACGCCACCCCCGGCACGACGGACCCGGCGGAGGCGGCCCGCGAGATCCTCACCGACGGCGTGCACGCCGCCTTCATCGGCTCGGCGATCTACGCCGCGCTGACGCTGCTGGTGATCGTGGTCGGGGTCCGCCCGTGGAACCGGCGCAAGGCCGTCACCCCGGAGACCGCGACCGAACCCGCCGCGGTCGAGCCGGCCGTCGCCGAGGCGCACATCTGAGTCCCACCGAGGTCCTGGCCCTGCCGAGCCAGGACCTCGGTCGTTGTCACGGGGTGGCCAGCGCCTCCGTGGGCGACATCCGCGCCGCCCGGACCGCCGGGTAGAGCCCGGCCAGGCTGCCGATCACCAGCGTCGCGCCGATCCCGGCCGCCGGTGCCCACGCCGGTACGACGACCGGCCAGCCCTGCGAGATCGCGTACGCGGCGGTGACGGCCGATCCCACCAACGCACCCCCGACCCCGCCGAGCGCCGAGAGCAGCAGCGCCTCGGCGATGAACTGGCCGCGGATCTGCCCGCGGGTGGCTCCGAGGGACCGGCGCAGCCCGATCTCCGCCCGCCGTTCGAGCACGGAGATCACCATGGTGTTCGCGACGCCGACCCCACCGACCAGCAGGGCCACCGCGCCCAGACCGAGCAGCAGCGCGTTCAGCGTCGCGTCGGCCGCCTGCTGCGCGGCGAGCGCGTCCGACGGCCGCGAGACCGCCACCTCGTTCGGCGCCTCCGGACTGGCCGTGGCCGCCAGCACCTTCTGGACAGCGGTCACCGCGTCATCCGCCGCCCGCGCGTAGACCGTGGTCGGAGAGCCGTCGAACCGTAGCAGCTGCTTGGCCACGGCCCACCCGATCAGCGCGGTGGTGTCCAGCTCCGGCGCCAGGGGAGCCGGGTGCAAGATGCCGACCACGGTGAACCAGTGGTCACCCAAGTAGACCTGCTGCTCGGCGCCAGCCCAGCCGACACCGAGCTTGGTTGCCGCCGCGGCACCGAGCACCACCGCTGGGTACTGCGCGCTCGCACCGTTCAAGAAGGTGCCGTCGGCAACCGTTGTGCCCACCGCGGAGAGCAGGCCGACGTCCGCGGCGGCGACCGAGATGCCGCCGGTCTGGCCGACCGGGATCCGGTCGGTGCGGTACACGTCGGCATCCGGCAGCAGTCCGATCGCGGCCGCCTCCGTGACGGGGCCGATCCGCTCGATCATGCCGACGGACTCCACCGGAAGCTGAGCCTCCTCCCCGAAGACGTTCTGCCCCGGCCCGACGGTGAGCAGATTGGTGCCGAGAGCCTGCATCTGCCGGTTGAAGTCCTCCCGGCTGGAGGCGGAGATCCCGACGGTGGCGATCATCGCGGCGATGCCGATCGCGATGCCCAGCGCCGACAGCACCACCCGCAGCGGTCTGGCCCGTAGCCCGGCACCACCGACCCGGACCTGGTCCCCGACAGACAGCCGCGCCGGTACCAGCCCGCTCACAGCGCTGCCTCCGTCCCCTGCGCCAGCACCCGGCCGTCGAGAATCTCGATCCGGCGGGGCAGCGTCGCCGCGATCGCCCGGTCGTGGGTGATCACGACGACCGTCGTGCCACCGCGGTGCAGGTCGCGGAGCAGCGTCATCACCGCGGCCCCGGCCGTGCTGTCCAGGTTGCCGGTCGGCTCGTCGGCCAGCAGCAGGGCCGGCTTGCCGATCACCGCGCGGGCGATCGCGACCCGTTGCCGCTCACCACCGGACAGTTCGTGCGGGTGGTGGTCCAGCCGGTGCCCGAGGCCGACCTCCACCAGCGCGGCCGCGGCCCGGCGGATCCGCTCCGGCCGCGGCGCTCCGGCGTACAGGAGGCCGTCGGCGACGTTGTCGACCGCCCGGACGCCGGCGGTCAGGTGGAACTGCTGGAAGACGAACCCGATCCGCTGGGCCCGCAGCGCCGACACCTCGCGGTCGGTCAGCCGGCCGATGTCGTGGCCGTCGATCCGGACGGTGCCGTCGGTCGGTCGGTCCAGCGTGCCGATCAGGTTCAGCAGCGTGGACTTGCCCGACCCGGACGGCCCGACGATGCCGACCAGCTCACCGCGCCCGATCCGCAGTTCGGCTCCGGCGAGGGCGCTGACTCCGCCCGGATACACCTTGGACGCCCGCTCCAGCTCGACCAGCGCCGTCATGCCGGCACCCCGACGAGAGTTCCGGCGGTGATGCCCGGGCCGGAGACCTCCACCTTGCCGCCGGCGAACATGCCCAACTGCACGGCCACGAAGGCCGCCTGACCACCCGTGACCACCTGCACGCCGTACCCGCCCTCGGCCAGCGCCACCAGGGCGTTCACCGGCACCGCCAGCACGCCCTTCTGCTGCGCCGAGACCAGCTCGACGTCGACCGGCGCCGAGTCGAGCCCGCTGATCGCGCCGAGGTTGTCCGGGGTGACCACCACCGGTACGTGCGGCGGATCGTCGCTGCCGGCCGCGGGCTGGGTCGCGACCTTCGACACCGAGCTCACCGTGCCGGGCACCTGCTGGCCGGTCGGCAGCACAACCGTTGCTGTTAGCCCCTTCTTCACCAGGTGCTGCTTGGCCACGTCCAGGCCGACGACGACCTTCGGCTGGGTGGTGCTGAAGGTGTAGAGCGGTGTCCCGCCGCCGAGCTGGTCCCCGATCTGGGCCTCCTGCACCGCCACCCGGATCGGGACCGGCCGCACCACGAGCTGCCCTGGCTTCACCTGCCCCGTCTCCGGCTGCCCGGTGGCGTCCTGCCAGTCGAGCACCGCAGCCGTGGTCGCCGAGCCGAACGTGGTGTTCGCCTTCACCTTCAGCCAGCCGCCACTGACGAGGTACTGCTCCAGCTGCAGCACGTCAGGCCCGCTGACTCCTTGTTCCAGCGTCTTGTACAACGGCACCGTGCCCTTGATGAGCAGGACCGGCACGTTGTCCACCCGGTACGCCGGTGCGCCGAACCCGACCGTCGACCCTTCGCCCGGGAGCCAGGTGAGCGTCCCGCCACCCGGTGGAGCCTTCAACGCCTGCGGTACGCCGTACGAGAGGGTGCCGCTGATCTGCACGGTCTGGGTGAGCGTGGTCTTCACCACCGCGGTGGTCGCCGGTGGTTGATCGGCCGCCGCGACGGTTCGGCCGCTCGAGCCGCCCGGCCGGAGCACGACCACCGCTGCGGCCGCGACCAGCAGGAGTCCGGCGACGCCGGCCACGCCCAGGCGGCGTTGCCGGGCCGTTCCCGCCGGGCGGCTCATCCCGCGGTCCCGGCCAGGTGCTGCTCGCACTTCTTGCTGGCTGCCTGGAAGGCCGGACTGTTCCGGTCCACCCCGCTGCCGAAGAGCCCGCCGTCGCCGCCCGGCTTCGGGTCGGGGAAGTCCGGCAGCCCGTTCGCCCGCAGGCACTGGGCGAACGCCTGGTACTTCGCCAGCTCCGCGGGGTCAGTCGACTGCGTCCGGGTGTTGCCGGGCAGGTACTGCTTGCACGCCGCCATCGCCTCGTCGAACTTCGGGTTCCCACTCACCTGCGGATCGATCCCGAGTCCCTGGCCCGGTTTCGGGTCCTCGACCTGCAGGCCGTAGCCGGCCATGCAGGCGCTGAACCCGGCCGGCGTCGCGCTCGCGCTCGGCGTCGAGGTCGCCGGTACGCCGCTCGTCGGCTGGTCCGCCGTGGCCACCCCCGGTCCGGCGGAATCGTTGCAACTGGCAACGGCCAGCGTGAGCAGCGGGACCGCGAGCAGTCGCCACAGACCGAAAGACGCCATCGTGCACCTCCTGGTTCGGCGAGCGCCGGGTGCGCCCGTCTGCCGAGAAGTAGAGCCAGCCGGCGGTAACCCCGGCGTAACCACCGGGGGCGGCGGTTATGCCGCGGTTACGCCGGGCCCGGCAAGATGGCGGTACGGGCGGAAACGGGAGGAACCATGCGCATCCTGGTGGTCGAGGACGAGCGGGTGCTCGCCGACGCGATCGGCGAGTGGCTGCGCCGGGAGTCGTTCGCCGTCGACATCGTGTACGACGGAGCCGCCGCGCTCGAACGGACCGCCGTCACCGGGTACGACGTGGTCGTGCTGGACCGGGACCTGCCGAGCGTGCACGGCGACGAGGTCTGCCGGCAGATCGTCACCGCCGGCGGACAGACTCGGGTGCTGATGCTGACCGCCGCGGCCGCGGTCCGGGAACGCGTTGCCGGGCTGGCGATCGGCGCGGACGACTACCTCGGCAAGCCGTTCGCGTTCGCGGAGCTCTCCGCCCGGGTGCACGCGCTGACCCGGCGGTCCCGCGCGGCCGTTCCCCCGGTGCTGGAGCGGTCGGGCATCCGGCTGGACCCGGTTCGCCGGGAGGTGGCACGCGACGGCCGCCGGGTGGAACTGGCGAACCGGGAGTTCGCCGTGCTGGCGGAGCTGTTGCGGGCCGAGGGGGCGGTGGTGTCGGCCGAGCAGCTGCTGGAACGCGCGTGGGACGAGAACATCGACCCGTTCACCAACACGGTCCGGGTGACGGTGATGAAGCTGCGCCGCAAGCTCGGCGAACCACCGCTGGTGGAGACCGTGCCCGGCGCCGGGTACCGGCTGCCATGAAGCGCTGGACGCTGCGGACCAGGCTGACCCTGCTGTACGGCGTACTGTTCCTCGTCGCGGGTGCCGTGCTGCTCGGGGTGACGTCGGTGCTGGTGCAGAACAGCCTCGCCGGTCAGTTGGAGAAGCAGGCGGACACCAGGATCGCCGCGATCCGAGCAGCAGCCGCAGCCGCTGCGCCGGCCGACGGACAGCCCGCGGAGGAGCAGGTCACGGAGATCCGGCGGCAGCAGAAGGAGTTGCAGGCCACGGCCGCCCGCTCGGTGGTCACCGCCGGAGGCGTCGCGCTGCTGGGCGTCGCGGTCCTGGCCGGCGTCTCGGGCTGGCTGATCGCGGGCCGGGCGCTGCGCCCGGTCCAGCGGATCCGCGAGACGGCCCGGCGAATCTCCACCGCGACCGGAGCCGGTCGCGGTCTGCACGAGCGGATCGCGCTGAGCGGCCCCGACGACGAGGTGAAGCAACTCGCCGACACCTTCGACTCGATGCTGGAGCACCTCGACCGGTCGTTCGACGGCCAGCGCCGGTTCGTCGCCAACGCCTCGCACGAACTGCGTACCCCGCTCGCACTGAACCGCGCCCTGGTCGAGCTGGCGATCACCGATCCGGCCGCCTCACCGGACGCCCGCCGGCTCGGTACCGCGCTGCTCACCGTGAACCAGCGGCACGAACGCCTGATCGAAGGCTTGCTGATGCTGGCCGACAGCGAGAACGAGGTGACCGACCGGGTCCCGGTCGACCTGGCCGAGGTCGCCGCGCAGGTCGCTCTGGGCGACACCCCGTTGGAGATCCGCCGCGATCTCCGGCCGGCGCCGACCACCGGCGACCCGGTCCTGCTGGAACGGCTCGCGCAGAACCTGGTCGAGAACGCCACCCGGCACAACGTTCCGGGCGGCTGGCTGTCGATCGCCACCACCAGGCGTGGCGATCGCGTGGTGCTGACCGTGAGCAACACCGGCGAGGAGATTCCGGCGTACGAGATCGAGTCCTTGTTCCAGCCGTTCCGGCGTCGTGCGAGTGTGACGGCCGACGGCGACCGTGGCTTCGGGCTGGGGCTGTCGATCGTGCGGGCCGTCGCCCGCAGTCACGGCGGCGACGCCGCCGCCCGGCCACGGCCCGGCGGCGGCCTCACCGTCGAGGTCAGCTTGCCGGCAGCGGCTTGCGGTAGGTGACGAAGGTGTGCTCGGTGGCGAAGCCGAGGCGTTCGTAGAGGCCGAGCGCGCCGGTCGGGTTCTCCGCGTCGACGCCGAGCGAGGCGCGCTGGAACCCGGTCGTCGCCGCCTCGGTCATCACCCGGGCGAGCGCGACCCCGGCCAGGCCGCGGCCGCGATGGGTCCGGCGGGTCCCGACCTGGCCGACGTACACCTCGCGGATGCCGGTGGCCTCGGTGTCGGCGACCCATTCGTAGCCGAGCGCGTAGGCGACGATCTCATCCTCGTCGAGCACCAGGTACGACAGCGCCGGCCGGAACGCGCGGGAGCCGGTGAACCAGGTCTTCCACGACTCGGGGCTCTTCGGCGACGACCCCCAGTGGTCCAGGAACACCTCGTTGTGCGCCAGCCGCAGCGGTTCGTCGTACTCCGGGGTGTAGGCGACCAGCCGGAGGCCCTCGGGCGTGGCCGGCTCGACGATCGGCGTCGCGAAGGGCCGCAGCATGTGGAAGAAGTAGCGGCACTTCTCGTAGCCGGCGCCGCTCAGCAGCTGCTCGGCCCCGGTGTTCGTGCTGATCGCGCCGGTGTTGATCTCGCCGACGGCTCCCGGCTGCCGCTCGGCGTGCAACTCGGCCGCCCGGCGTCCGAGCCAGTCCACCAGGGCCGCGCCGATGCCGCGGCCACGCCACTGCGGGTGCACCGCGCCCTCGGTCCGGACTCGGTGCACGTCGACCACGACGTCCGGCGTCCGCGCCACGCCGTACCCGACCATCTGCTCGCCGGACCACAACGCAACGGTGTCCCGGGCCGCGTCCAGCTTCGGGTCGGCCAGCTCCTCGAGCAGGTCGTCGGCGTCGTAGTTCTCCCCCTCGGCGTCCACCTTCTCCTTGGCCGCCAGTAGTTCGGCCCACGCGTCCGCGTCGGCCCTGTCGATCGGCCGCGCCACCAGGCCGGCCGGCCACCCCTCGGTACTCATGCCTCGACGGTAGGCCGGGAGCGCCTTGGCGGGCATCTCATTTACCGGCTGAGCTGCTCGCAGAGCCACTGGATCGCGAGCGGGTAGCGGTACTCGATACCGCCGTGCGCGCCCTCGAACAGCTCGAAGTGCACCGCCGGTACGCCGGCCGCCCGCACCACTCGCTCGAAGGCGGTCGCGCCGAGGTCCAGGTAGTACTCATCCTGTTTGCCGGCGTCGATCCACACCGCCCGCAGCGACCCGAGCGCCTCACGGTGGCTGCCCGCGCCCATCACGACCGGGTCGAGCGCGAGCCAGCGCTGCCAGACCTCCGGCCGGATCTCGCCCAGCTCGTCGAACGGCAGCTGCACGGTGCCGTCCGGGTCCGCCGAGTACGCCGCCGAGCAGCCGTAGATCTCCAGCATCCCGAGCTCGGCGTTGGTGATGCGGTTCGGCCGCTGCGCGATCTCGGCGAAGAAGTTCTCGAACGACCCGGCGTACCGGTCCCGCAGCTCCCGCGCCCGCTGCGGGAACTCGGGCCGGTAGCAGAGCTCGAACGACGCGTCCCCGGCATGGGTGGCGAGCGCGCCGAACAGGTCAGGCCGCAGCATCGGCGTCACCATCGCGGCGTACCCGCCACTGGACTTGCCGGTGATCGCCCGCTGGTCCCGCTCCGGAACGGTCCGGTACGTTGCGTCCACCCAGGGCACGATCTCCTCGCACAGGTGCGAGTGGTAGCGGCCGGTCCCGGGGGAGTCGACGTACTGCGAGCCGCCGAACCGGTTCCAGCCGTCGAAGAAGACCACGATCGCGGGCGGCACGTCACCGGCCGCGAACAGGGCGTCCAGCTGCTCGGGGTACGGCTGCCGGAACGCCGTCCGGTTGAACCACATGCCCACGTGCCCGGTGTAGCCGATGGCCACGTAGATCGACGGGTAGCGCCGGTCGGACTCGTCGTACCCCGGCGGCAGGTAGACCAGGACCTGCCGCTGGTGCGGATCTCCGAGCGGGTTGTCCCGCAGCAGCGTGCTGTCCAGGGTGGACTGCTCGAAGCGACCGGCGAGCTCGGCGGACCAGGGCAACATCGGGACCTCCAGGGTCGGATGGCGTCACATGGCGTCGGGGGCGGTGATGCCCAGCAACGCCAGACCATCGTGCAGTACGGTCCGGGTCGCGGTGCACAGCGCCAGCCGGCTCGTCCGGGTCTCACCCTCGCTCGGCAGCACCGGGCAGGACTCGTAGAACGCCGACAACGCCGATGCGACGTCGTACAGGTAGGTGCAGAGCCGGTGCGGCTGCAGGGTCTCGGCGACCTGCTGGACAGCATCGCCGAATCCCGCCAGCAGCAGCGCCAGCCGTTGCTCGGCCGGTTCGGCGAGCACCGTGACCTGGCCCTCGGGATGGCCGGCCTTGCTGAGCAGCCGGGTCAGCCGCGCGTGGGCGTACTGCAGGTAGGGCCCGGTGTTGCCGGTCATCGCGACCATCCGGTCCAGGTCGAAGACGTAGTCGTTGGTGCGGTCGCTGGACAGGTCGGCGTACTTCACCGCGCCGATGCCGACCGCCCGGGCGACGGACTCCCGGTCGATGCCGGTCCGGTCGGCGAGCAGGGCGCCGGCCCGGGCGATCGCGGCGTCGAGCAGCGAGACGAGGGAGACCGTACCGCCGTCCCTGGTTTTGAAGGGCTTGCCGTCCGGGCCGAGCACCGTGCCGAACGCGACATGCTCGGCAGACGTTGTCTCCGGCAACCACCTGGCCGTCCGGGCCAGCGCGAAGATCTGCTGGAAGTGCAGGGACTGCCGATGGTCGACCACGTACACGATCCGGTCGGCCTTCAGGTCCCGCACCCGGTGCCGTACGGCGGCCAAATCCGTCGCGCTGTAGCCGAATCCGCCGTCCGACTTCTGCACGATCACCGGCAGCGGCGACCCGTCGCGGCCGGTGAAGCCGGGCAGGAACGCGCACTGCGCACCACCGGACTCGGTCAGCAGTCCGGCCGCGGCCAGGTCGCTCACGATCCCTTGCAGGGCGTCGTTGTACGCGCTCTCGCCGACCACGTCAGCCTGAGTCAGCGGTGAACCCAGCAACGCGTAGACCCGGTCGAACTCGGCCAGCGAGATGTCGACCAGTTGTTGCCAGATCCCCCTGGTCCGAGGGTCGCCGGACTGGAGCAGCACAACCCGCCGCCGGGACCGGTCGGCGAAGACGGGATCGCTGTCGAAGTGCTTGCGGGACCGCTGGTAGAGCTGCTGCATCTCTTCCAGGTCGAGCGATTCCACCGGCGTCTGCTCGTCCAGGAGCTGCTCGACCATCATGCCGAACTGGGTGCCCCAGTCGCCGACGTGGTTCTGCCGGACCACCTCGTAGCCGGCGTACCGCAGCACGTTGCAGAGCGCGTCGCCGATGACGGTCGAGCGGAGATGGCCGACGTGCATCTGCTTGGCGACGTTGGGCTGCGAGTAGTCGACGACCACCCGCCGGCCGGTGGTGGGCAGGCTGCGCGGCAGCTCGTTGACGCCGGCGGCGAGGGTGCTCGGCAGCAAGGTGAGATTCACGAAGCCCGGGCCGGCGATCTGCGCGGGCGCGCAGAGATCATCCAGCTCGGCGTGCGCGACGAGCTCGGCGGCAACGGCCCGGGGCGACGTGCCGAGGGTCTTGGCCAGCCGCAACGCGAGGTTGGTCTGGAAGTGGCCGAACTCCGGCTTGGTGGCGGCCCGCAGCTCGGGATCGGCGCCGGGCAGGTCGAAGGCGAGGGCGGCGGCCGCGGTCAGCCGCGCGGACAGGACAGGCACAACGGACATGAGAGGTCCTTGAGGAGACGAGGCACTGGAACAGGGTCGAGGTGTTCAGACAGTGCGTCGTCGTCGCAGGCCGAAGCAGTCGCGCAGGGCGCTGACCAGTTCCGGACTCGTCGACATGCCGACCATTATGCACCCGGCGGTGGAATCCACCGCATCGTTCACCGCCGGTACGCCGAGGGCGCGGGCCTGCGGTCGGCCAGCGGGGTGACCGGCGGCAGCTCGGTCTCGCCGAGAAAGATCCGGCGGACCACGCGTTCGGCCGCCCGGCCGTCGTCGAAGTCGCAGAAGCGCTCCCGGAACAGCTGCCGGTGCTTGGCCGCCTCGGCCGAGGCGAACCGACCGGTCTGCAACGCCGTGAACAGCTCGTCCGCCGACCGCGCGACCAGCCCGGGCGGGCACTCGGTGATGTCGAAGTACGTGCCCCGGGTCCGGTCGTAGAAGCCGAGGTCGTCGACCAGCAGCACGATCGGCCGGTCCAGGTTCGCGTAGTCGAAGGTGATCGACGAGTAGTCCGAGATCAGCACGTCGGCCGCCAGCATCAGGTCCTCGACCCGCGGGTGCTCGGAGACGTCGAGGACCCGGTCCGACCGCACGTCCGGCGCGCCCTTGGCCAGCGAGTAGTGGGTGCGGACGAGCACCCGCCCGTGCTCACCGGCCGCGGCGGCCAGCCGATCCAGGTCGAGGTGGATGCCGTCACCACCGAGATCGACCAGCCCGGTCGGGGTCCGGACGGCGTCCTGGGAGTCGCGGAAGGTCGGCGCGTACAGCACGACCAGGTGCGAGTCGTCGAAGCCGAGGCCGGCCCGGATCGCCCGGACGTCGTCCAGCGTCGCCGTCAGCAGCCGGTCGTTGCGCGGGAACCCGGTTTCCAGCTCCTCGAAGTGGGCCGGGTAGGTGCGCTCCCAGATCTCCGACGAGTAGCGGTTGGCGGAGATGTTGAAGTCCCACCGGTCGACCTGCCGCATCAGCTCGTCCAGGTCGAGGTCGCGCGCCGCCAGCGGGTAGCGCCGCAGGTCGGTGCCCATCGTCTTCAGCGGCGTGCCGTGCTGGGTCTGGACGTGGATCTGCCCGTCCCGCTTCTCCAGCTCCTTCGGCAGGTTCATGTTGCTGACGAAGTACGTCGCCTTGTGCACCAGCTTCTCGTACGCCGGGGAGCCGGCCACCACGTACTCGACGCCCTCGGGAATCGCCCCGACGTGGTCCGCGTCGATCACCCAGACCCCGCGCAGCCGCGGCGCCAGCTCGGCCGCCTTCTCGTAGATCGCCCGCGGGTTGCAGGCGTACTGCTTGAACCAGTACGCGCCGTACAGGGCGAGGTCGGGGTCCAGGTCGCCGCGGTGCAGGAGCTTGCCGACCGCCTTGCGCGGGCTGGGCACGTGCAACATCTTTGAGCTCAGCTTCAGCGTCGAGTACGTCGCGTAGTCGTCGTGGATCAGCATCCAGCGCTTGAAGCCGCGGCTGGTCCGGTCCGCGGCGTAGCCCTCGGGCTTCCAGCGCTTGGCGAAGGCGTGCGCGGTGTGGAAGAACTCGGCCCGGTCCTCGGGCGCCAGCCGTTCGGGCTTGGCCAGCACGGCCAGGATGTGGTCCAGCGACCGGTCGAACGCGAACCGGCGCCAGCCCGCCAGCGCGGGGTCGGAGGTGATGAACGCGTGCACCCGGTCGTACTGGTCGAAGATGTCGAACTGCCGGCGGGTCCGGGTGGCGTGGATGTTGCCGCCGGTGCGGTGCTGCCGGTAGTGCACCACCACCCGGTCCAGGGTGGCGATGCGCTCGGCAGTCAGCATCGTCGAGTAGGTCCACGGGGCGTCCTCGTAGTACCCGGCGGTGAAGGCGAAGCCGTGCAGGGTGAGGAAGTCGCGCCGGCAGGCCTTGTTCCAGACCAGCTCCAGGAAGGTCAGGAAGACCGGTCGCTCGGCGGCGGTGAAGACTCCCTCGCCGTCGCGGGCGAACGCGTCGTGCTGCTGGTTGCCGACCACCCGGCCGTCCCAGAAGACCCGCTCGTAGTCGAAGATCACCAGGTCGGGCCGGCCGGTGGCGTCGATCCGGGCGGCCAGTGCCGCCAGCGAGCCCGGGGTGTAGAGGTCGTCGGCGTCGAGGAACAGCACGTAGTCCCCGCGGCACTGCTTCAGCCCCGCGTTCCGGGTCGGGCCGAGACCGATGTTCTCGGTCAGGTGGATCGCCCGGACCCGCGGATCGGCCGCGGCGTACTCCTCCAGGATCCGGCCGCTGCCGTCGGTGCTGGCTCCGTCCACCCCGATGATCTCGAAGTCGGCGAACGACTGGCTCAGCACCGAGTCCAGGCACGGCCGCAGCCAGGCCCGCACGTTGTGGCACGGAACCACGATGCTGAACCGGGGCGCGGAGTCGGTGCTGGCGGCCATGGCACGTCATCCTAGGGTGCTTGTCATGACTGCAGACGTGTTCGCGCCGTTGGCCGCTCTCGAGGGGGTCGGGTCCGCTGCGCGGGCGGCCCGGGACGCGGTCGACGTGCTGCTGCGGGACCGGGGACTGCGCCGGGTCGGCGCCGACGTCACCGCCGAGGCGCTGCTGCGCGGAGCCCACGCCTCCGCCGCCCTGGCCGGCAGCCCGTCGACCTTGGCGGAGGTCCGCGAGGGGACGGGAGACGCACTGGCCTCCGGCGCCGTCCGGATGACGCGAGAGCTGATGAGCCTGGCGCGCCAGGCGGACACCGCCCCGGTCCAGGTCTGGACCAGACTGCACCAGTTGGCCGCGGCGGACCTGGCGCCGGCAGACCAGTTGGGTCACCTCCGAACCAGTCGTGAGCCGCTGCCCGACGACATCCCCGGCCTGCCGCCGGCGCCGCCCGCCGACGTCATGTGGGAGCGACTGAGCGGGCTGGCGAAAGCCCTGACCACTGCGACGACCGCCCCAGGGCTGGTGGTGGCCGCGATCGTGCACGCGGAGCTCGCGGTACTGCGGCCGTTCCCGGTCGCGAACGGCCTGGTCGCCCGGGCCGCCGAACGGGTCCTCCTGGTTGCCCGGGGCACCGACCAGGTCGCGGTCACGGTGCCGGAGGTCGGGCACCTGGAGCTCGGAGCGTCCTACGCCCGCGGCCTGACCGACTACGCCGAAGGCGGGGTGAGCGGTGTGCAGAGCTGGTTGCTGCGGGAGTGCGAAGTGGTTGCACTGGCCGCCGAACGTTCACCGCTCAACAACTCTGCCCGGAGCTGAGTCGCCCACAGGCGAACGGCGCTCTCTGACGAGAGCGCCGTTGCCGGCACGTCATCATGGTTACCAAGCGTGCATCTCGTCTGCCGCCACAGGCCGGAGCCTGGGTCGTGCTGCCCGGTTGGGATGGGCTGGTCGCCGCGTGGGTACCTGACTACCGTGCGATTCTCTCCCGGGACCGAAGTCCCTTTGCTGCTTCCTTTGTACTCCGCAAACCCTTGTAGGGGAAGAGTTTGCGGCGTCTTGATGAAGTTGAGAAAGTGGTGCTGACCTTCAGTCCTCAGCTGGCCGGACCCGCCGCCGGGCGGCGTACAGCAGGGCCCCGGCGGCCAGGACGGCACCGGCCGCGCTGACCGCGAACGCCGGCCGGCGGACGCGGTGGAAGCGCCGGGTGCGCTCGGCCAGGGCGACCGGTTCGCTGAAGTCGAGCACCGGCCAGCCGCGGGAGACCGCCAGCCGGCGCAGCGCCTTGTCCGGGTTCACCGCGAACGGGTGCCCGACGGCGGCGAGCATCGGTTCGTCGGTGATCGAGTCGGAGTAGCCGTAGGACGCCTGCAGGTCATAGCCTTCCGCGGCGGCCAGCGTGGTGATCGCGGTCGCCTTGTGCGGACCGTAGACGTAGTCCTCGATCGCGCCCGTGTACTTGCCGTCAGCAACCACCATCCGGGTGGCGATCACCCGGTCGGCGCCGAGCAGCTCGCCGATCGGCTCGACCACCTCCGAGCCGGACGAGGAGACGATCACGACGTCGCGGCCCTCGGCGTGGTGCTGCTCGATCAGCGTCACCGCCTCGTCGTACACGATCGGGTCGACGATGTGGTGCAGGGTGTCGGCGACGATCTCCCGGACCGTGCGCACGTCCCAGCCGGTGCACATGGCGGACAGGTACTCCCGCATCCGCTCCATCTGGTCGTGGTCGGCGCCACCGAGCAGGTAGACGAACTGGGCGTAGGCGCTGCGCAGCACGGTCCGCCGGTTGATCAGTCCGCCGGCGTAGAACGGCCGGGAGAAGGCGAGTGTGCTGGAGCGGGCGATGATGGTCTTGTCGAGGTCGAAGAAGGCCGCCGGGCGGGGCGTCCGCGGGTGCTCCATGAGGTCGAGCATAGGGTGGCGCGCGAAACGCCGGGACCCGGCCTTTCGTGTGGCCTGCTCTCCCGTTAGACTGTTGAGCAGTGTGACAGTGACACTGGTTCGGGAGCCGGCACGAGTGCTTCCGAACGCCTGGACGTCATCACCTCGGTTGCAACAGAACTGAGATGTGTGAAGGCCGGACTCGGGGGGTACATTCTCCTCGACAGTGGCAGACTGTCGCCTCCTGATCGGCCCCCGGCTCCTCCCCCCGAGCCCGTGGCCGAAGACGGCCCCCGGTCACCCCCCCGCCGGGGGCCGTCGCCTTTCCTGATGCAGGTCCTCCCCGAGTGCTAGATGCACGGTCGGCCGCTGTGGTTGCCGCATCCGGCCCACTTCTGCGAGAAGTTCGTCAATTCTTCAGTTTTGCTGAGCGTGAGAGCGTTCCCACTTTATGCAGGGTCTTGACAATGTAGTTGCGCCATCACACTTTGTGTCACATGACTCCGCGAAGCCGCCGCCCCCAGGCCGCGATCATCCCCGCCCTCCTGCTGGCCCTGGTCGGGCTGCTGCTGGTGCCTGGCACCAGCTCCGCCGCGACCAATCTCGTCACCAACGGGACCTTCGAGACCGGCACGCTGGCCGGCTGGTCCTGCTCGTCCGGCACCGGTGCCGCCGTCAGTGGATCGGCCCGGACCGGTACCTACGCCCTCCAGGGCACCCCGACCGCCGGGGACAACGCCCGGTGCAGCCAGACCGTCTCGGTCCAGCCGAGCTCGACCTACACCCTGTCCGCCTGGGTGAAGGGCTCGAACGTCTACCTCGGCTCCGACGGCGGGTCGAGCACCTGGAGCTCGAGCACCGCCTGGAACCAGCTGACCACCACGTTCACAACGAGCGCGTCGGCCCGCACCGCCACGATCTACCTGCACGGCTGGTACGGCGTACCGGCGTACCAGGCGGACGACGTGGTGCTGGACGGGCCGGGCGGGACCGGTCCGCCGCCGGACACCACCGCGCCGTCCACGCCGGGCGGGCTCACCGTCGGCAGCCCCACGTCGAGCTCGCTGCGGCTGAACTGGGCCGCCGCGTCCGACGCCTCCGGGATCGACCACTACGACGTCGTCCGCGGCTCGGAGCCGGCCCAAAGCGTCGGCAACGTGACCAGCTGGACCGCGACCGGGCTCAGCCCGAGCACGACCTACAGCTTCAAGGTCCGCGCCTGCGACCCGTCCGGCAACTGCTCGGCGTACGGCGCGGCCGTGTCCGGCACCACGTCGAGCGGGCCGACCGTGCCGCCGTCCTCGTTGCCGAAGCACATCCTCACCGGCTACTGGCAGAACTTCGACAACGGCGCCGCGGTCCAGCGGATCAGCGACGTGCAGGCCAACTACGACCTGATCGCCGTCGCGTTCGCCGACGCCGACCCGAGCAGGCCCGGTGGCATCACCTTCACCCTGGACCCGACCCTGGCGAGCCGGCTGGGCGGCTACACCGCCGCGCAGTTCAAGGCCGACATCGCCGCGAAGCAGGCGGCCGGCAAGAAGGTGATCCTGTCCGTCGGCGGTGAGAAGGGCACGATCTCGGTCGGCACCGCCACCGCCGCGGCGAACTTCGCGAGCAGCGCGCTGTCGGTACTGCGCGAGTACGGCTTCGACGGGATCGACATCGACCTGGAGAACGGCGTCAACGCCCAGTACATGGGTCAGGCGCTGCGAACTCTGCACAGCCAGTACGGGCCCGGGCTGATCATCGCGATGGCGCCGCAGACGATCGACATGCAGAGCACGTCGTTCGAGTACTTCAAGCTCGCGCTGGCGATCAAGGACATCCTGACCGTGGTCAACGTGCAGTACTACAACTCCGGCGCGATGAACGGCTGCAACGGTCAGGTGTACTCGCAGGGCACGGTCGACTTCATCACCGCCCAGGCCTGCATCATGCTGCAGAACGGTCTGCGGCCCGACCAGGTCGGTCTCGGTCTGCCGGCGTCGACCCGTGGGGCCGGCAGCGGCTACGTGTCACCGACGATCGTCAACAACGCGCTGGACTGCCTGACCAAGGGAACCAACTGCGGCAGCTTCAAGCCGAGCACCACCTGGCCGACGCTGCGCGGCGCGATGACCTGGTCGACGAACTGGGACGCGACCAACGGCAACGCGTTCTCGAACCAGGTCGGCCCGCACGTCCACTCGCTGCCCTGATGCACAGCTACCGCCCCGCTCCGGTGCTGGAGGCGCTCGGTGTCTGCTCGGAGGACGAGCAGCTCTACCGGGCGCTTCTGGCCCGGCCGGAAGCCACTGTGACCGACCTGGCCGAGGACACCGGATGGCCGGCCGCCCGGGTCACCCGCCACCTCAGGTCACTGCTCACGCTCGGCCTGGCCTGCCGTACGCCGGGCCGCCCGGCGCTCTACACCCCGGCCGTTCCCGAGGCGGCCGTCGAGCTGCTCGCCCTGCGCAAACAGGCGGCGATCGTCGAGGCCCGGCTCGGCGCTACCGTGCTCACCGCGGAGTTCCGGGCCGGCAACGAGGCCGGGCCGTTCACGGTGGTCCGCGGCGCGCAGGCGATTGCCCAGCGGTACGACCAGGCGCAGCAGAGCGCGCAGAGCGAGGTGCTCGTGCTCGACCGACCGCCGTACGCCGTACTGCCGGTCGCGCCGCGGCGGACCAGTGGAGTCAGCTACCGGATGATCTACGACATGGCCGCGCTGGGCGACCCGGCGGAGCTGGCTGCCGCCCGGTCGGCTGGGACCAGTTGCCGGATGCTGCGCGACGTACCGCTGAAGCTGGTGGTGGCGGACCGGCGTACGGGGTTGCTGCAGACCGGGGCGGACGTGCTGGTCGAGCTGCGGCCGTCGACGCTGCTGGACGGGTTGCTGCGGTTGTTCGAGCTGTTGTGGCAGCAGGCGACGCCACTGGCATTCGAGCCGTCCGGTGGGCCGCTGAGTGTGGATGATCAGCAGCTGCTGGGACTGGCGGCGGCCGGGTTGACCGACCAGGCGATCGCGCGGCGGTTGGGCGTCGCGCAGCGCACGGTCGAGCGCCGGATGCAGCGGATCCTCAAGGCGCTCGACGCGACAACCCGCTTCCAGGCAGGGCTGCGAGCCGGTCAGCGAGGGCTGCTCAGTCCGTGACGTCGGCGACCGTGGCGCTGAGGGTCTTCAGCAGCGCCTCGGCGTCCACGGTGATGCCGACGCCGTGGTCGCCGCCGCCGATCGAGATCGTGCCGGTGATGCGCTCGTCGGCGATCACCGGCCAGTCGTGCGTACTGCCCAGCGGGGTGATCGTGCCGCGGACGTATCCGGTCACCGCCAGCGCGGTGTCGGCGCTGGGCATCGAGATCCGGTTGACGCCGAGCAGGGTGCGCAGCTTGGGCCAGGCGATCTCGCGGTCGCCCGGGACCAGCACGAAGCGGTAGTCGTCGTCGGCGAGCCGGACCACGATGGTCTTGATCAGCTTCGCCGGCTCGATGCCGCGGGCGGCCGCTGCCTCCTCGAGCGAGTTCACCCGGCCGTGCCGGGTCTCCTGGTAGGTCAGGCCGAGTGCGTCCGCAGCCTCCGTCGCTCGCGTCATGGGCCTAGTTTGGCACCGGCTGGGAACGCGGCGGAGCACGAGGGGCAGCACCAGCGTGACCAGGAACAGCGCACCGGCCTCGGCCACCCCGCCGGGCCAGGCCAGCGTGCGTCCAGGCCGTGCCGGCGACCCCACCGAAGATCGACGAGCCCGCGTAGTACGCGAACAGGTACCGACTGGCGGCGGTACCGCGGCAGGCGGAGGAGACTCCACCCGCCTGCCGCGGTGCGTACCGGTCAGAAGCCGGCGGTGATCCGGGTGAACTCCCAGTCCGGCTGAGCGATGCCGCTGCAGTTCGAGACCACGCCGCCACCGGCGCAGCCGCGGTCACGGTTCACCGACCAGAACGCCAGCCGGGCGAGGCCGTTGTTCTTCGCCCAGGTGGTGATGTTCTGCCAGGTCGCCGTCGTGGTCATCTCCTGCTGGTCCGACAGGCCGTTCATGCCGGAGATGCCCTGGTGCGCGTAGGCCTGCGCGGTGGTCCAGCCGAAGGTGGCCTTCAGCTTGTTGTTCAGGCCCTGGGACGCGCTGACCGTGTCGTTGTAGATGTTGGAGCTGCCGAAGTCGAACGGCATCAGCGTGAACACGTCGATGTTCGCGCCGAGCGCCGCGGACCGCTCGATCAGCCGGTTGCCCCAGAAGTTCGGGCCGCTGGTGGTGGTGCCGAAGGTGAGGATCGTCTGGATGCCGGGGTTGTTCTGCTTGACGATCTTGAGCGCGGTGAGGATGCGGTCCTGCACGACCTCGTTCTCGAACTCGTCGCTGTTCTCGATGTCGACGTCGATCGCCTTCAGGTTGTAGGCGTTGATCACCTGCTGGTACGCGCCGGCCAGGGCTTCCGGCGTACTGCAGTTCGGCCCCAGCTTGTTGCCGCTCCAGCCGCCGATCGAGAGCACGATGTCGCCACCGGCAGCGCGGATCTGGGCGATCGCGGTCGCGTCGGCGCTGCCCTGCAACGGCCGGCTGCCGTCCCACGCGGGGTTGCAGCCCCCCGAGGACAGGATGAACGCCATCGTGAACCACTTGATGCCGGTGGCGTTCATGACCGTGGCCGGGTTCGGCGGGTCGCCCCAGCCCATGTACAGGTACGGCGCCGCCCGGCGCGTGCCGGTGTCGCCGCCACCGGCCTTGGTGGTGACGGAGACGGCGCTGCTCTTGGCGCCTTCACCCGCACTGTTGGAGGCGCTGACCTGGTAGCTGTACGCCGTGCTGGCGCTCAGCCCGGAGTCCGTGTACGACGTACCGGTCGGGCTGCCCACCTTCGCGCCGTTGCGGTAGACGTTGTAGCTCGTCGCGCCGCTCGCCGCGGACCACGACAGGCTCACCGACGACGCGGTCGACGTACCGGTGAGGCCGGTCGGTGCAGCGGGCACCGTGCCGCCGCCACCGCCGGTGCAGGAGCCGCCGTTGAGGCGGCAGGCCGTGATGCCGGGGAAGTTGCCCGGGCTGCCGTTGAAGCCGAACGTGACGCTGGCACCCGGTGCGAGCGGTCCGGCCCAGCTGGGCGGAGTGAACGTGTGCGTCAGGCCGCTGCTGCTGCGCTGGGCGTCCCACGCACTGCTGATCGAGTAGCCCGACGGGAAGTCGAGCGCGATCGACCAGGTGAGCGGGCTGCTGGTGCCGTTGGTGACGGTCACCCTGCCCTCGAATCCACTGCCCCAGTCGGACACCTTGGTGAACGACGCGGTCGCGGGAGCGGCCTGGGCGGTGGGCGCGGCGAGGAACGAGGCGACGACTGCTGTGATGGCCGCCAGGGCCACCGCGAGAGGTTTGCGTTTCATGATGCTCCGATCCGTGGGCGGTGCGTGATCAGATCCGTCCCCAGAGCGCGGGGACGTTCGGCGGTTCCCAGCCGGTGAGCGAGGTGTGGCCCTGGATGCACCGGTAGGTGACGCCCTGGTAGGACACCAGCGCGCCGGTCGGGTACGCCGTGTTCGCCGCCCACGGGGTGGCCGTCGGGGGCGTGGCCGTGGGAGTCGGCGTGGGCGTCGGGGTGGGCGTCGGCGTCGGCGTCGGCGTGGGAGTCGGCGTCGGGGTGGGCGTGGGAGTCGGCGTGGGGGTCGGCGTCGGCGTCGGCGTGGGACCGGTGCAGCCGGGAGTCGGGGCGTCGACGGCGTTCACCACCGCGTTGAACAAGGTCGCCGCCGGGTCGAGCGCCTCCATCGAGTACATCATCGCGCCGGCCAGGCCGTGGCAGTGCTGGTAGTCGGCCTTCTCCTTGATCGAGCGGGCGTTGTCGCCGGTCCAGAAGGTGCCGTTGCGGTAGAACCAGGAGGCCTTGGTGGTCTCGTCGTAGAAGCTGTACGCCGGGTTGTCGACGAAGCCGACCAGCTCCTTGTAGAAGGAGACGCCGGGCACGTTGCCGCTCATCGCGTTGCCGTCGGCCGGCCCGGTCGCGGGCTGGTACTTGCCGTTGGCGGTCGCCGGCACACCCTTCCAGCCGCGGTAGTAGAAGGGGTACCCGATGGTCAGCTTGTTCGCCGGGAACCCGCCGGGAATGCCGTACGCCGGGTCGCCGGTGGTCCAGGCCTTCACCGCGCCGTCGATCGAGTACTTCGCCGTGCCCGGCGGGATCGGCGTGCTCGGGTCGTCGGGAGCGGCGTACAGCGGGTCCTGGAAGTTCGTCGGCCCGGTGGCGTCCCAGCCACCGTGCATGTCGTACGTCATCACGTTGTTGTAGTCGAGGTACTGGCCGATCTTGTTGGTCTCGATGGTGGCGATCTTGTCCTGCCCGGCCGGGGTGGCCGCGGTCAGCCACATCTTCCGGCCGACGCTGTTGCCGTAGGCATCGAGCTGGGCGCGCAGCTCGGCGAGCAGCAGGGTGAAGTTCTGCTTGTCCGCCGGGCTGTGGTGGTTGCCGACGTGGCCGTTCGGCGAACCGGGGTACTCCCAGTCGACGTCGATGCCGTCGAAGATCCCGGCGGCGCTGCCGGGGCCGCCGAAGCCGTCGACCACCGGCAGGTTGCCCTTGAGGAACATGTCCACGCAGGAGCTGACGAACGCCTTGCGCTTGGCGTCGGTGGAGGCGGCGTCGGAGAAGTACTTCGAGTAGGTCCAGCCGCCGATCGAGATCAGGATCTTCAGGTTCGGGTACTGCTTCTTGAGCTTTCTCAGCTGGTTGAAGTTGCCCTGGATCGGCTGGTTCCAGACGTCGCCGACGCCGTCCACGCTGATGTCCGCGCCGTACGACTTGCCGTAGTCCGCGAACGCGTCACCGGCGCCGTCGCCGGCGTTCGGGTCGCTCTCGTTCTGGGAGGCGGCCTTGTTGGCCATGAAGCAGGTGTGGCTGGTCGGGTGGATGTTGGCGAACGCGTAGTTGACGAAGTCCAGCTTGCCGGCGGCGCCGGTGGTCGCCAGGTTCTTCGGGTAGAAGGCGTTGCCGTAGATGCCCCACTGGGCGAAGTAGGCCGTCTTCACGCCGCCGCTGGTGGCCTGGGGTGCGGCCTGGACGGTGGAGCCGGTGGGCGGTCCGGCGGTGGCCACCGAGATTCCGGCGGCGGCGATCAGGGCGGTGGCGGCGACTGTCGCCGTGGCGGCGAGGGTGCGCAGTCGGCTCATGGGCGGTCCTCCGGGGGCTGAGGGCAGAACGCGAGAAGAACTTAGATAAAGACGCTTCGAAAGGAACCGTAACGGCTGGTGGACGATCGGTCTCCGGCTCGTGCTGGCGGGTTGCCGCTGCTGGCGGGAAGCCGACAGGCGCCGAATCTCCTGTGTCCACAGGGGTTTGAAGTCGTCTGCCGGCGCCTGGACTGTCGACGGCACCTTCTAGGCATGGAGACCTCACTGCCGTCGGCGCCGGTCCTGCTGGCCACCGCCGACGAGATGCTGCTCGACGATCTGCTCCGCCTGGCCGCCGCGGCCGAGGTGACCCCGCAGATCGAGAAGGACCTGCTCGGCCTGCGTCGGTACTGGCAGACCGCAACCCTCGTGGTGATGGGTCAGGACCTGGTGGAGCCGTTCGCCCGTACCCAGCCGGTGCGCCGGCCCGGTGTCGTCGTCGCCGGTGTCGATCCCGACGACGGCGCGGTCTACCGGCGGGCCCTGACGATCGGTGCCGAGAGTGTCTTTCTGCTCCCGGGGGACGAGGCGGTCCTCGGCGACCGGTTGGCCGACACCTTGGACGGCGGGCTGCGGGCTGCGACCACGTTCGCCTTCGTCGGCGGGTGCGGTGGTGCGGGGGCGACCACGCTCGCGGCAGCCGTGGCGGTCACCGCGAGCCGTCGGGGGGTCCGGACGATGATCATCGACGGCGATCCACTGGGTGGCGGGATCGATCTCGCGCTGGGCAGCGAGACGGGCAGCGGTGCGCGATGGCCGGACCTGCTCAACGCGGCCGGCCGGGTCAGCGCCGCGGCCTTGCGGGCAGCCCTGCCGGCAGTGGACGGTCTCGCGGTGCTGTCCTGGGACCGGTCGGACGTCACCACCCTGCCGCCGGAGGCGATGAGATCCGTCCTGGGCGCGGCCCAGCGCAGCAGTGACCTGGTGGTGGTCGACCTGCCTCGACGGGCCGATCCCGCTGCGGAGGAGGCCCTCGTCCGGTCGACCGCGACTTTCCTGGTCGTTCCGCGCGACGTCCGGTCCTGCGCCGCGGCGGCGCGGCTGGTCGGTCCGCTCCGCGAGGTTGCCACCGACCTCCGCGTGGTCGCTCGCGAGCCTGGTCTGGGCGGGCTGTCCGCCGTCGACGTCGCGAAACACCTCTCGTTGCCGCTCGCCGCGAAGCTCCGCTTCGACCGTGACGTTGCGGCGCTGATGGATCAGGGCCGCTTCGACCCGCGACCGCGCGGAGCCCTCGGCCGCACGGCGGGAGAGCTGCTCGACCTCTTCGGCCTCTACGGACTGCTCGCGGCATGACCGTCCCGACCGAACTGATCGAACGCGTCCGCGGCATTCTCGCCGCCCAGGGCGCCGAACCGACGCCGGCCCGGGTCGCGGCGGCGCTGCGGGCGGACGGCGGAGTCTTCGGCGACTCGACCGTGCTCGCGGTCGTCGAGGCGTTGCGCCGGGAGGCCGTCGGCGCCGGGCCGCTCGACCGGCTGCTGACCGAACCGGGCATCACCGACGTTCTCGTCAACGGCCCGAACGAGGTCTACATCGATCGCGGGACCGGCCTCGAGCGGATCGCCTTGCGCACCGGTGACGAGACCGCGGTCCGTCGGCTGGCGACCCGCCTGGCCGCCGCCGCCGGGCGCCGCCTCGACGACGCCACGCCGTACGTCGACGTCAGGCTGCCGGACGGGACGCGCTTCCATGCGGTGCTGTCTCCGGTCGCGGCTCCGGGCACGTGCTTGTCGCTGCGGGTCCCGTCCCGCACTGTGTTCGGCCTGGAGGACCTGGTGGCAGCCGGGGCGCTACCGCTTCCCGGGATTGCCATCTTCCGCGACCTGCTCGACGCGCGCTTGGCGTTCCTCGTCAGCGGCGGCACGGGCACCGGCAAGACCACCCTGCTGAACTCCCTGCTCTCGCTCGTGGACGGAGCCGAACGTCTGGTGATCGTCGAGGACGCGAGCGAGCTGCGCCCCGACCATCCCCACGTCGTCCGCCTGGAGTCCCGGCCTCCGAACGTCGAAGGCTCGGGCGAGATCACACTGCGGGACCTGGTTCGTCAGGCGCTGCGGATGCGCCCCGACCGCCTCGTGGTCGGCGAGGTGCGCGGCGCCGAGGTCATGGACCTGCTCAACGCGCTGAACACCGGGCACGAAGGCGGCTGCGGCACCGTGCATGCCAACTCCGCTGCCGACGTGCCGGCTCGGCTGGAGGCACTCGGCGCCCTCGCCGGGGTGGGGCGCGACGCCGTGCACAGTCAGGTGTCGTCTGCCTTGCATGCCGTGGTCCACCTGACCCGTGGCCGCGACGGCGTACGCCGCGTCGCCGAAATCCGGATCATCGGCCAGGCTCCCGACGGTCTGGTCACCACGTTGCCCGCGGTCCGCTTCGGGGCCGGCGGCACGGTCGAGCTCTGTGACGGCGCTTCCCGCTTCACCCAGCTGCTGGCTGGTGCCGCATGAGCCCGGCGCTTCTTGCCGCGGCGATGATCCTGATCGCGGTGCTCACCGTGCTGCCACGCCGCAGCCGAGCCCTTCATCGCCTCACCTCCGCGCGGAGCGATCGCCGATCGGACGGTGCCGCCGGTCTGGCCCGCTCGGTCCGTCGCCGCCTCGTTCCGCTGGCCTTGTCCGCGATCGTTGCTCTAGGCATCGGGTTGTCCCTGGGGGCGGCCGCGCTCGTCTCCACCCTGGCCGTCGGCGTGGTGCTCGCTGTGATCACCACCCAGCGCGCCAGGGCCCGGCGACTCCACCTGGCCGACCAGAAACGGGCCCAGGTCATCGAGGCGTGCGACACCCTCGCCGCTGAGCTCGCCGCCGGCCGTCCACCGCACGACGCCCTCGAAGGCGCCGCCGAGGTCTGTGCGGAGCTCCGACCCGCCGCCGCGGCCGCTCGCCTGGGCGGCGATGTGCCGGCGGTTCTCCAGTTGGCCGCGGACACCCCAGGGGCTGAGTCGTTGAAAGCCCTCGCCGCCGCGTGGCAGGTCGCCGACCGCTCCGGAGCCGCCGTTGCCGCCATCGTCGATCGCCTGGCGGCCTCGCTGCGTGCCGAGGAGTCGCTGCGCCGTCAGATTGCCACGAACCTGGCCGGAGCCCGCACCACCGCCCGCCTGCTGGCCATCCTGCCGCTGTTCGGCACCCTGCTCGGCTACGCCTTGGGTGCCGACCCCCTCACGTTCCTCACCACCACCATTCCGGGCGCTGCCTGCCTGACCGCCGGCTTGGCGCTGGCGATCACCGGTTTGTGGTGGACCGAACGCCTCGCCACCTACCCCTGACCGAGGAGCTCACATGAACGCCCCGGCCCTCGCCGCAGCCACGGCAGCCCTCTCTGTCGCGCTTCTGACTCCGGGCCGCCCTGGACCTCGGCGCCTGCGCAAGCCCAGGTCCCACACGCCACCCGCCGGCCCGTGGACTCACCCGTTCTCGAGCTTTCGACGCCACTGCTCGCGATGGAAGCCGTATCCCGTCCCGGCTCGCACGCGCCGCCTGCACCGTGGCACAGCGGCTCTCGCCGCCATGGCCTGTCTCTTACTCTTGCCACTTCCGTGGAACATCGCCCCCACCGTCCTGGCCTACCTCGCGATCCCCGCTGTGCTCGGACGCCTCGAGCCCGCCGCCGTCCGCAAACGCAACGCCCGGATCTCTGCCGACCTGCCACTGGCCGTCGACCTGCTGGCGGCCTGCCTCCGTGCCGGGCGTCCACCTCAAGCTGCCATCGCTACCGTCGGCCACGCCCTGGACGGACCGCTTGCCGGCCTGCTGGCTGAAGTCGAACGCCGCCTGGACCTGGGCGCCGATGCCATCGACGCCTGGTCCGTGCTCCGTGCCGAGCCCACCTGCGCCACCTTCGCCCGCGCCACCCAACGCGCTCTTCGCTCCGGAGCTCCGTTGGCGAAGACGCTCGAGTCCCAGTCCGCCGACCTTCGCCAGTCCCGCCGCTGGACCGCCGAGCAGCAAACCCGTGCCGTGGAAACCCGCTCCGTGCTTCCGCTGGGCCTCTGCTTCCTTCCGGCCTTCGTTCTCCTGGGTGTCGTCCCGACCATTGCCGCGACCTTCACCGACATCCTCACCGAGCTGTCGCCCTGACGCTCAACGCACGAGCTCGCTGTTGTGCACAGCCGCGAAAGTCTTTCTCTGCAAGGGGATCACCCGCGGCACCTTGTCAGTAAGCCGTTCCGGAGAGACCGGGCGGCAGACCGGGAGGTTACGAAATGTCGAAGGTGCTGGTCCCCGTCCACCGCATCCCCCAGCGCATCGTGCGCAACGTCGCCCAGCGCGAGGCCGGCATCGTCCGCCGGCGCACCGAGCGCGGCGCCACCACCGCCGAGTACGCCGTCGGCATGGTCGCCGCCTGCGGGTTCGGTGGCATCCTGATCACGCTGCTGAAGTCCGACGCGATGATGTCGGTGCTCAAAGCAATCATCAACTGGGCGCTGCAGTCGGCCGGGGTCGAGGGCGTCCAGGTCTGATGTCGTACCGCCCGGCCGCGACCGGCACACCACGCCCGGTGCCCGGTCCGTCCGGGCGGTCCGACGGAGCCCACCTCATGGCTTCCCGCCGTCAGAAGACCGAGCACGGCACGGTCACGGCCGAGCTGGCCCTGCTGTTCCCCGTCCTGCTGGCAACGATCGTCGCCGGTGTCTGGGCCACCGGTCTGGTCGTCGCCAACATCCGCTGCATCGACGCCGCCCGCGACGTGGCGCGCGCCGTCGCCCGCGGCGAGTCTCCCGAGACCGCCACCACCATCGGCCACCGTGCCGCCCCCGAGAACGCCACCATCGACATCACCACCACCGAGCACGGCGAGGTCCAGGTCGTCGTCACCGCCGAGCGTCACCTCGACTGGCCCCTCTTCGCCGCGCTGCCTCCCATCTCCGTGCACGCCCAGGCCATCCTGCAAGCCGAACCAGGAGAGCAACCCCCACCATGAAGCCACGAAGCATCGCGACCGACGAGCGCGGCGGAGCCACCCTCCTGGTCCTCTTCACCGCCCTCTTCCTCCTGGCCGTCGGCGCACTCGCCACCGTCTGGTCGACCATCTCTTTGGCTCACCACCGCGCCTCAGCCGCCGCAGACCTGGCCGCCCTGAGCGCCGCGCAAGCCATCCAATCCGGCATCCCCAACCCCTGCGCGGCGGCCACTCGCGCTGCTGCCACCCAGCAAGCCACCATCAGCCGCTGCGCACAGCAAGGCGAAGCAGTTTCGGTAGCCGCCTCCGTCACGCTGCGCCTGGGCGCCCTTGGCACGCCGACGATCACCACCTATGCCCACGCCGGGCCCCACCCATGAAGCCCCCGCCATCCCCAACCCCGCAGACTGATCTGGTGACAGACCCCAACCCGGACCTGCGCCCAGTGTTCCTGGCCCCCACGGCCCCCACGGATTCCACGGATTCCACGGCGCCCACCGGCGCCGTCCGTCCACTGCTCGTGGTCGACGCGGCCAACGTCATCGGCTCCCGTCCCGACGGCTGGTGGCATGACCGAGCCGGCGCCGCCCACCGACTCCTCACCAGCCTCGCCGCCTGCCTGGCGGGTCCCGGCATCCACACCGACATCATCGTGATCCTCGAAGGCGCCGCCCGAGCCGCCGCCGACGAACCCGTCGCCGATACGCCCTCGACCCTTCACGTGGTCCTGGCCAAAGGCTCCGGCGACGACACCATCGTCGAGGTCGTCACCACTGCCCTCCAGCAACACCCCGACCGCCCCACCACCGTCATCACCGCCGACCGAGGCCTTCGCTCCCGCGTAGAACCTCTGGGAGCCGCCACCGCCGGCCCCAGCCACCTCTGGTCCCTGCTCGACTAGAAGTGGGTGGGCAGGCGTCCCCCGGGCCGACACCTGACCGTGGAGGTTCAGTGCCTCGGCAGGCCGTTTGCTGCTTCCGTGAACGTCCACCGCCACGACGGGGAAGCTGCTGCTGCTCCCGTGAACGTCCATCGGCACCTGGGACGGCGCGAGGTCAGTCGTAGAGCCAGCCGTTGTGCTCGGCGATGGTGATGGCGTCGGCTCGGGTGCGGGCGCCGGTCTTGCCGATGGCGGACCAGAGGCGGGTACGAACGACGCGTTCGGAGACGGCGAGCTTCTCGGCCATGGCGGCGACGGTGCCGCCGTCGCGGGCGGCGCGCAGCGTCTCGGTTTCGCCTTCGTTCAGGGGGCTTTCGGTGTAGTGCAGGGTCTCGGCGGCGAGGTTGGCGTCGACGACGCGCAGGCCGAGGTGGACGCGGCGGACGGCGTCGGCGAGCTGTGGGGCCGGGCTGCCTTTGAGGGCGATGCCCTTGGCGCCGGCTTCCAGGCCGCGGCGCAGCTGGCCGGGGCGGCCGTAGGTGGTGAGCATGACGACGCGGCACTCGGGCATCGAGGTGCGCAGCTCGGTGGTGACGATGATGCTGTCGCGGCCGGAGCCGGCGGCGTCGACCAGGGCGATGTTCGCGCGATGCTGCTTCGCGGCCGCGACCACGTCGTCGGAGCGTTTCAGCTCGGCGACGATCTCCAGGTCGCGTTCGCGTTCCAGACCGCTTCTGAGAACGCCACGGCTGAGGATCTGGTCATCGACCAGCAACAGCCGGATGCGGTCGGGCACGCGAGCCTCCGGGGGTCCGTCCGGGCGCCGGGGAAGTGCGTCCGGGAGGAATGAGCAGGACTTCGGGTGAAGATCATGGGGCGTGGGGCGGATGCCGTCCAGATCAACGCGGTATCTCTACCAGATTGCGACCGGATCGCGATCCACCCACCCCCGGCACCGCGCTGTCCCCGGTGCCTGACGGACCGCTGCCAGCGCGTTGCCCGAGGCACCGATCGGTGTCACCGGCGGCGAGGCACGGACGGTCTCAGGAGCACAGAGCCATGAACTCGCCGGTGTGGGTGATCAGCACATGGCCACCGGACTGACTGGCGGGGAGAACCTCGCGTTCGGTGCGGACCGCCCGGCGGCTGCCGTCGGGCGCGACGAGAACCGTGTTCGGCGCATCCAGTACGACGAACTCGTCGCCCACCCGCAGCAGCACCGGGGAGGTGTACCCGGCCGAGACCGCAGTACGCCCGGCGGCCAGTCCCTCGAGCACTGCCTCCACGAGCTCGTCAGGGCCGGACGCGGAGGCGTCGACGGCGATCCAGGTGGTCGGCGTCCCGGGCAACGTCAGCGAGTCCGGGGTGTGCCAGTCGCTGCCGCCGATCGGCGTCGTGCTGTCCAGGCCCCAGGCCTCCCACCAGGCGATGGGTCCGCCCCAGCGGCGGTCGAGCCAGGTCGAGTGCCAGATCTCGGCGAGCGGCGGATGCGAGAGCCCGAGCGGTTGCCGCCATGAGCAGTCGCCGCCGAGCGGGTGGTTGATCGACAGCAGACCACCACGACGAGCCACCTCCGGCTCCCACTCCGCCGCGGGCCGTCGGAAGTCGATCGCACCGATCGCGCCGAAGGCGTTCGCGTGCCCCGACTCGGTCGTCACCTCCTGCCCCGGGATCAGTCCGATCCCGAAGCGCCGCCCTACCGACGGCAGCTCCCGGTGGTGCGCCTCGGTGTTGTGGTCGGTGCAGGCGAGCACGTCGAGCCCGGCAGCAAGTCCCAGAGCGGCGAGGTTCGCGATGGGTGTCGAGCCGTCGGAGTGCAGCGAGTGGGCGTGGAAGTCGCCGGCCACCCACCGCAACCCGGCGACGGCAGGCAGGTCCCGCCGAGGCGGCCTAGCCGGTACGCCAACGGCAGCGGCCGCCGCGGCGTACTCGGTCACCCCCGGGACGACGGCAACCGGTCCGGTCACCGCCTCGACGATCAGCTCGGCGCCCTCCACCGGGAGCCGGTGCAGCCCGAGCACGACCCACCAGGTCCCCGGCTCGAGCTCTCCGGCCAGGTACCCCGGCGTCGCCACGTCCGGCGTGATCGCGAAGGTCCGTCGCGCGCCGCCGGACCAGCCACGCCAGCCGCCCGCACCCTCGCAGCCGAGGTCGATCACCACCCCGTCCACGTCGGGCACGGTCAGCGTGACGGACAGCCCCGGGCACCCGGGCGGAACGTCGACCGGCAGCGAGTGCCACACCGACTCCGCCCGGTCGTCGAGCGTCCAGCGCTGCCGGTAGGAGGTGATCGCCATCAGGCGACAGCAGCTGCTTGCCGCGCCAGCAGTTCGCCGGACTCCTTGTCGTACAGCAAAACCCGCTGCTCCGGCGCGGTCAGTACGACGGGCGTGCCCGGCTCCGGCTCGTCCTCCTCCGGGACGGTGACGCCGATCAGCGTGCCGGCGCAGTCCACCGACACCAGCGACGACGTGCCGAGGTTCTCCGCGACCACGACCTCGCCCCGGATCGCCGGACCGGCCACGTCACCAGCTGAAGCAACCGACAGCGTCAGGTACTCCGGCCGTACGCCGACCGTCACCTCGGCCCCGGTCGGCACCGACCCGGTCGACGCGGGCAACGACCCGCCCGCCACCGATACCGCGCCGGAGTCGGACGCGACGACCGCCCCGTCCAGCAGGTTCATCGGCGTCGAGCCGATGAAGTTCGCCACGAACGTGTTCACCGGCCGGGCGAACACCTCGCGCGGGCTGCCGAGCTGGCGCAGCTGGCCCGACTGCATGACCGCGATCCGGTCCGCCAGGGCGAGCGCCTCGGCCTGGTCGTGGGTGACGAAGACCGTGGTGATGCCCAGGTCCCGCTGCAGCTTCTTCAGGAACGTCCGTGCCTCCAGCCGCAGCCGCGCGTCCAGGTTGGACAACGGCTCGTCGAGCAGCAGCACCTTGCCTTCGGACGCAATCGCCCGGGCCAGCGCGACCCGTTGCTGCTGGCCGCCGGAGAGCTGACCCGGCCGGCGTTCGAGCAGGCCCTGCAGCGACAGCTCGCCGGCGGTCCGCTCGGCGACCGAGGACCGGGTCGCCGCCGCGACCCGGCGGACCTTGAGGGGGTAGGTGATGTTCTCGGACACGCTCATGTGCGGGAACAGCGCGTAGTCCTGGAAGACCATCGCGACGCCGCGCTTGCCCGGCTCCAGCCGGGTGACGTCGGCGCCGTCGATCCGGACCGAGCCTTCGCTGGCGTTCTCCAGGCCGGCGATGGTCCGCAGCAGCGTCGTCTTGCCGCACCCGGACGGACCGAGCAGGGCGAAGAACTCGCCGTCGGCGACGGTCAGGTCCAGGCCGTCGACGGCGCGGACGCCGTTGGGGTAGACCGTCGCCAGACCCTCGATGTCGATGCCAGCCATCAGCTCTTGATCCCTCCGTGGAAACGGAACCCGTAGCGCGAGTTCACCAGCAGATACAGCACGACCACCGGGATCGAGAACAGCAGCGAGAAGACCGGGATCACCGAGAGGTTGGCGCTGCCGCCCTCGTCGGTGAAGGTCTGCAGCAACACCGCACCGGGCTGCTTGTCGATCGACCGGATCAGCAGGAAGGGCACCAGGAAGTTGCCCCAGGAGTTCACGAACGCCCAGACCAGGATGGTGGCCAGGCCGGGCCGGGCGACCGGCAGCACCACGTCGCGCAGGATCTGCCCGGTCGAGGCGCCGAACACCCGGGCCGACTCCTCGTACGACTTGGGCACCGCGTCGACGAAGTCCTTCAGGATGAAGATGGCCGCCGGCAACAGTCCGCCGGTCATCACCAGCGCGACGCCGAACCGCGAGTCGATCAGCCCGAGCTGGAACATCATCACGAAGATCGGCACCATCGCGGCCGTGCCGGTGACCACCGAGGACAGCAGCAGCAACCCGTACAGCAGCGCGTCCCGGCCGGGGATGCGGACCCGCGACAACGCGTAGCTGGCCAGCGCGGCGAACGCCGTCACGGCCACCGCGGTGGTCACGCAGATCAGCAGCGAGTTGACCATCGAGTGCAGCGCGTACGGGTGGTCGAACGTCTTGCGGACGTTGTCCAGCGTCCAGTCCGGCCACTGCACGCCGAGCCCGGGGGAGGCGTCGAAGGGTGCCGACGCGATCCACAGCATCGGGACCGCGAAGAACAGCGTGATCGCGCAGATCAGCACGTAGAAGCCGATCCGCCGTACGACGTACGCGGGGGTCACGAGCGCCTCCTCAGCAGCCGCAGGTACAGCAGCGCGACCAGCAGGTTCGCGAGCAGCAGCAGGAACGAGATCGCCGACGAGTAGCCGAGCTCACCGCCCTGCAGCGCGACGTTGTAGATGTAGACCGGCACCGTCTCGGACTCGTGGTTCGGCCCGCCCTTGGTGAGCAGGAACGGCGAGAAGTCGTTCGCGGTCCACAGCGAGATCAGCAGCGTGTTGGTCAGCACGTGGCCGCGGATGTGCGGGAACACCACGTCGCGCAGCGTCTGCCAGCCCGACGCACCGACCATCCGGGCGGACTCCAGCTGCGACGGCGGCACCGCCTGCAGCGCCGACGAGTAGAGCATCATCGAGAACGCCGTACCCCGCCAGGTGTTGAACAGGATCAGGCAGACCATCGGGTACTCGATCAGCCAGGCGGTGCCCTGCTGGCCGAGAATGCTGTTCAGCGTGCCGGTGTCGCGGTCGAAGAACGCGATCCACAGGTAGGCGACCACCGTCGACGGCAGGATCCAGGCCAGCAGCACCAGCCCTTCGACCGTACGCCGGACCGCGGGCCGGGCGCGGCGCATCGTCCAGGCCAGCGCGAACCCGAGAATGTTCTGGCCGACGATCGCCGAGCCGAGCACGAACAGGCAGGTCAGCCACAGCGCGTTGTGGAACAGCGCGTCGTTCAGCGCCTTGGTGTAGTTCGCCAGGCCGACGATCGACGGCGACACCGCCTCGACCCCGGTGAGCCGATAGTTGGTGATGCCGATGTAGATCGTCCAGACCGCGGGAAAGACCAGGAACGCGCCGATCAGCAGCAGCGCCGGCGCGACGAAGCCGAGGGCCCGGCCGACACCGAGCCCCGCGACGTCCTGGGCCGGCCCGCGGACCCGTGCCGGGCGACCCGGCACGGGTTCACTCCTGGCCGCCATCAGTTGCCGGCGACCTTGTCCTTGCCGCCCGCGGCGGCCGCGACGGCGGTCTGGTAGGCCCTGGCGGCGGCGTCGGTCGACTTGCCACCGATCACGTCCGCGGTCGCCTGCTGCAGCGCCGCCGAGATCTTCGGGTACTCCGCCAGCCCCGGCCGGTACTGCGTGATCGGCAGCACCTTGGTGGCGACGAAGTTCAGCATCGGGTCGTTGGCCAGCACCTTGGCGTTGACGTCGGTGCGCTGGGTGATCTTCGCCGCGCCGTCCAGCGCCGCCTCGACCATCTCGGCGGAGTTCATGAACTGCAGCAGTTCCCAGGCCTGCTGCGGGTACTTGGTGTTCGGGTTGACGGCGACCACGCCGCCGCCGGACATCGAGACGAAGTCCTGACCCTTGACGCCGGCGCCCGGCCTGGCCGCCGGGATCAGCGCGTAGCCGACGGTGGTGTCGCGGTCGGCCATCTTGGCCACGCCCTCCTTGGGCTCCACCACGCTGCGCCAGAAGTAGTCGCCCTCGGCCAGGATGCCGATCTTGTGCGCGGCGAACTCGGCGAACGACTTGTCCCGGCCCTTGGCCTCGCGCTGCAGCACCGGGTCGCCCAGGCCGCCGCCGTACACCTTGGCGTAGAAGTCCAGCACCTGGCGGACCTTGACGGTGTCGCCGAGCCACTTGCCGTCGGTGTGGATGGTCGCGCCGGTGCCCACCAGCAGCGGCAGCACGCCCTGCATCGTGGTGGCCTCGCCCATCGCGGTACCGCCGTTGATCTGGATCGGCGTCACCCCGGGCAGCTGCTTGAGCTTCTGGCCGGCGGCGAGGATGTCGTCCCACGACTTCGGCTGCCAGTCGGCCGGCAGCCCGGCCTGGGCGAACAGCTTCTTGTTGAAGTAGAGCACCCGGCCGTCGGTGCCGGCCGGTACGCCGTACCGCTTGCCCTCGAAGCTGCCGAGCTGCTGGACCGATTCGGGGATCTGCGCCCAGCCGTCCCAGCCGTCCACCTTGGCGGCGTCGCCGACGGTGTCGGTGAGCGGCTTGACGTAACCGGCCTGGGCGAACTCGCCGACCCAGATGCCGTCGAGGTTCATCAGGTCGGGGCCGGCCTTGTTCGACAGGCTGAGCGCGAGCTTCTGCTTGTAGACCTCGTCGTCGGACCCGTCACCCTCGAACCGGACCGTGACGTCGACGCCCTTGGCCTTCTGCGCCTCGACGAACTTCGGGATCAGCACGTCCTGGGTGAACGTGGCACCGGCGCTGTTCTTGCCGCCCTTGACCGCGTTGGCGCCGATCACCAGCTCGACCTGCTTGGCGTCGGCGTTGCGGTTGGCGTCCTGGTCACCGCCGCCGGAGTCCGACGACCCCAGACAGCCGGTCAGCAGCACCAGAGCGGCCGCGCCCAGGGCGGCCGGCGGGAGGACACGCGAGATGGGTCGCATCGAAACAGACTCCTTGCGGCGAACGGGGGCAACTGCCGGATCACCTTGGCACTCGGCGGGGACTTTTGTGAAGACTTTTACCCGGCCTGCCTGAAAACGTTGTCAACTTCCAACATGATCCCGGTACGCCGCGTCGCCGTCCGGCTGCGCTTCGTGCGAGTTGTTGCCCGCGGCCACCGGATCGCCGTAGTCCGAGCAGCCGGCAGGTGTCAAATCCGGAACCGCCGGAGCGCATTGCGGATCAGTTAAAGCTCACTCCCGATTCCGTTCCAAAGAGTAGCTGGGTAGATACAGATCGTGAGGTCTCGGGTTAGCGTCAGTGCCGATCGGACTCACTGGAATGGAGGTGACGGACATGATCGGCGACCTGCTGGACGACATCCTCGGTGGTGGCAACGGTGGCGGCGGCCACCACTGGCATCACTGGCACCACTACTGGAACTGCTGGTGGTGACGTCGCGTCGGTGACCGGAGTCTCCGCTGACGCGCAAGCAGCGGATGCCGTCCGGATCACCGGTCCTACTTGCCAGAGCCGATGACCGACCACGAGCTCCGAAAGGAAACGGGCGGCCCCGACCTCGTCGGGGCCGCCCGCTCTCGTGGTGCAGGTCCGGCCGGCGCTCAGCGCCGTCGCCGCGCGGTCAGCGCGGCCGGGTTTCGGTGCCATCGGCAACAGTATGCCGATCGTCGGCGAGCCGGTCGCGGTCCGGCCGGTCCGCGACCGGTGCCACGTCCGGCGGGACATCGGCGGCGTGCCGGCCGACCGGCTGCCCGTCGGCGTCGACCGGCTCGTCGGTGACCGGCGACCGGTCGCCGTGCGTGCCGGTGCCGGTGGCCGGGTCGGTGCCGGTGTCCGGAGTGGTGGCGACCTTCTGGCGGAGCTCGCGCACCTCCTTGTGCCGGCGGTACCCGCGGCCGAGCCCCTTCTTCATCAGCCACAGACCGAGCAGGAGCAGGGCGCCGGCGACCGCGCCGAGGAAGAACACGGTCGGCACGATCACACCGAAGTTGACCCCGAAGACCTCGAGGGTGGTCGAGTCGCTGGAGCTGACCGCGACGCCGAGTCCGAAGAGCACGGCGATCACGATCAGGACGATTCCGAGAACGGCCATCGTTTGCTGCCTCTCTTCCAGCAGCAGGTGCTGGAGCGTTCAGGCCTCACTGCTGAGTAGTGCGGTGAGCAGCGCCACGGCGCCGCCCTTGTCGAGTGGGTTGTTCTGGTTCCCACATTTGGGCGACTGTACGCAGGACGGGCAACCGTCCGTGCACTCACAGTGTGCGATCGCCTCCCGGGTCGCGGTCAACCACTCGCGCGCCGCCGCGTACCCGTGCTCCGCGAAGCCCGCGCCACCGGGATGCCCGTCGTACACGAAGACGGTCAGCCGGCCGGTGTCGGCGTGCCGGGCGGTGGAGACCCCGCCGATGTCCCAGCGGTCGCAGGTCGCGAACAGCGGCAGCAGCCCGATCGACGCGTGCTCGGCCGCGTGCGCCGCTCCCGGTACGTCGTCCAGCCCGAGCCCGGCGACGACGTCGTCCGGCACGGTCCACCAGACCGCCTTGGTCCGCAGCGTCCGCTCGGGCAGGTCGAGCGGCTGCTCGTCCAGCACGTCGCCGGTGGCCACCTGCTTGCGCTGGAACGACACCACCTGGTTCGTCACCTGGACCCAGCCGCGGGACAGCTCGGCCGAACCCCACGCGCTGGTCGCCTCGGTGGCCAGGATGCCGATCTCGGTCACGTCGCGGGCGAAGGTCGTGTAGTCGGGCGACGCGGGCTCCACGACGGCCGCGTGCTCGTCCAGGTCCAGGCTGCGCACCAGGTACGACTCGCCGGCGTGCACGTAGACGGCTCCGGCGTGCACGGAGGCGTGCGCCGAGCCGCCGTCGACCGTGCCGAGCAGCCGCCCGGTCCGGTCCTCGACGATCTGCACGGTCTTCCCGCCGGCCGAACGGATGTCGATCGCGTCCACCGCGCGGTCCCGCCGGGTCCAGAACCAGCCGTGCGGCCGCTGCCGCAGCAGCCTCTGCCGGACGAGCTGGCCGATCACCGACTCCGTCGTACTGCCGAAGACCTCGTAGTCGGCCTCGGTGAGCGGCAGTTCCTGCGCGGCGGCGCACAGTTGCGGGCCGAGGACGTACGGGTTCTCCGGGTTGAACACGGTGGCCTCGACAGGTCGGCCGAAGATCGCCTGCGGATGGCGCACCAGATAGGTGTCCAGCGGATCGTCGCGGGCCACCAGCAGTGCCAGTGCGTCGCCACCCGAGCGGCCGGCCCGACCTGCTTGCTGCCAGAGCGAGGCCCGGGTCCCCGGCCAGCCCGACAGCAGCACGGCATCCAGCCCGGCGATGTCGATGCCCAGCTCCAGCGCGTTGGTTGCGGCCACGCCCGTGAGCTCGCCGCTCTGCAGCATGCTCTCCAGCCGGCGCCGCTCCTCCGGCAGATAGCCCGCCCGGTACGCCGAAACCTGGTCCGCCAGCGCCGGGTCGACCTCGGCCAGGTTGTCCCGGGCGGTCATCGCGACGGTCTCGGCTCCGCGCCGGGACCGGACGAAGGCGACGGTTCGCACGCCCGAGACCACCAGGTCGGTGAGCAGGTCCGCGACCTCGGCCGTCGCGGACCGGCGCACGGGGGCGCCGTTCTCGCCCTTCAGCGAGGTCAGCGGGGGCTCCCAGAGGCCGAAGGAGATGCCGCCGCGCGGTGAGCCGTCGTCCACCACCTCGACCATCGGCACCCCGGTCAGCCGCTCACCGGACACCGCGGGCTCGGCCACGGTCGCGGAGGCGCAGACGAAAACAGGATGGGCGCCGTACTGCGCGCAGACCCGCCGCAGCCGCCGCAGGACGCCGGCGACGTGCGCGCCGAACACGCCGCGATAGTGGTGGCACTCATCCACCACCACGTACTGCAGGCAGCCGAGGAAGCGCGCCCAGCGCTGGTGGTTGGGCAGCAACGACCGGTGCAGCATGTCCGGATTGCTCAGCACGTACGTCGCGTGGTCGCGGGCCCAGTCGCGCTCCGTCCGCTCCGAGTCGCCGTCGAGCGTCGTTGCCCGCAGCCCCTCCACCTTGAACTGCGAGACCGCGCGCAGCTGGTCGTGCGCCAGCGCCTTCGTCGGCGACAGGTACAGCACGGAGGCCGCGCGCCGGTGCGGGGAGGCGGCGTGCGCGATGCTCAACGTGGCGAAGGCGGGCAGCAGGTAGCCGAGGGACTTGCCGGACGCCGTACCGGTCGCGACGACGACGTGCCGCCCCCCGTACGCCGCTTCGGCGGTGGCGACCTGGTGGGTCCAGGGGGCAACGACCCCGGCGTCGGCCAGCTGGGTCAGCACCTCCGGCGGAACCCAGCGCGGCCACTCGCCGGTCCGGCCGGCGCGGGCGGGCACGGACTCGACGTGGGTGAGCCGCTCGGCCCGGCCGGGACCGGCGGCGAGCCGTTTCAGCACCGTCGCCGCCTCACCGCTCATGGCAACGACCCTAGTAGACAGCAACGACAAGGGCGCCGGAGCGTGAACCGGTCCAGACCGGCGGGCCGTGCACGAGCCGGTGCAAACGCAGATGCACGCGGCTTTTGGTCCAGGTAGGTCGACGCGGCACGCGCCGGGATGAAAGAGTTTTGCCCGCGGCCGTACTCACGGTCCGTACATGGTTGAATGCAACGGTTCACGGGATGGAGGCCGAAGTGGATCTGTCGCTGACGACACGTCCGGAAGGCGGGCGCACCGTCGTCGAGGTGGGTGGGGAGATCGACGTCTACACCGCACCGAAGCTGCGCGAGACGATCGTCTCGCTGGTGGACGCGGGGCACTACGACCTCGTCGTCGACCTGGAAAGAGTGGAGTTCCTGGACTCCACCGGGCTCGGGGTGCTGGTCGGAGGTCTGAAACGGGTCCGCACCCACGACGGGTCGCTGTCCTTGGTCTGCACCCAGGAGCGGCTGCTGAAGATCTTCCGGATCACCGGCCTGACCAAGGTTTTCGAGATCCACCCGGACGTCGCCTCGGCGCTCTGATCCGGCCCGGTCCGGTGCCGTCGTCGCTACTGTCGGTGACGACGCCACCGGAACTCCGGGACAGACGTAGACCACCCTGTCGTCAGGTCTGGTCGTCAACCCGTTAGAGTGACCCACCGCGCCAGGCCCTGGCGCTGTGTCGTATTTCCCAACCCTCCGGTTGCGGCAGGACGGGGGCCGTCAAGTCCTGAGGGTTGCCTACAAGGAGGACGGATGGGCACGCTGCTTGCTGCACAAGCGGTGGATCTTTCGTCGAGCAACACCATGTTGGTGGTCGTCGTCGGAGTGATCGCGATTCTCGCGGTCCTCATCGCGATGGTTTTCCGCAGCCAGGTGCTTGCCGCGAACGATGGCACCGAGAACATGAAGACGATCGCACTGGCGGTCCAGGAAGGCGCTTCAGCCTATCTGTCCCGACAGTTCAAGACGCTGTCGGTCTTCGCCGTGGTCGCATTTCTGCTGCTGTTCCTGCTGCCGGCGCACAGCGACGGTGACAACGACACCGTGCTGAAGATCTGGCGATCGATCTTCTTCCTGATCGGTGCCGGCTTCTCCGCCTTCATCGGCTACCTCGGCATGTGGCTCGCGACGCGCGCCAACGTGCGGGTCGCCGCGGCCGCCCGCACCGAGGGCCGCGAGCCGGCCATGCGGGTCGCGTTCCGCACCGGTGGCACCGTCGGGATGGCGACCGTGGGCCTCGGCCTGCTCGGCGCCGCGGCCGTCGTGCTGTTCTTCAAGGGTGACGCCCCGACCGTGCTCGAGGGCTTCGGTTTCGGTGCCGCCATGCTGGCCATGTTCATGCGGGTCGGCGGCGGTATCTTCACCAAGGCCGCCGACGTCGGCGCGGACCTGGTCGGCAAGGTCGAGCAGAACATCCCCGAGGACGACCCCCGCAACGCGGCGACCATCGCCGACAACGTGGGCGACAACGTCGGTGACTGCGCCGGTATGGCCGCGGACCTGTTCGAGTCCTACGCCGTGATGCTGGTCGCCTCGCTGATCCTGGGCAAGGCCGCGTTCGGCGAGCAGGGCCTGGTGTTCCCGCTGATCGTGCCGGCCATCGGTGCCCTCACCGCGATCATCGGTGTCTACCTGACCCGTCCGCGGGCCGGCGAGAACGGCCTGCGCACGATCAACCGCGCCTTCTACATCTCGGCGCTGATCTCGGCGGTGCTCTGCACGATCGCCGCGTTCGCGTACCTGCCGGGCACGTTCGCCGACCTCACCGGCGCGACCGAGGCGATCGCCGCCAACGACGGCGACCCGCGGGTCATCGCGACCGTCTCGGTGCTGATCGGCATCGTGCTGGCCGCGGTCATCCTGGCGCTGACCGGGTACTACACCGGCACCGAGGACAAGCCGGTCAAGGACGTCGGCAAGACGTCGCTGACCGGTGCCGCCACGGTCATCCTGTCCGGCATCTCGGTCGGCTTCGAGTCGGCCGTCTACACCGCGCTGGTGATCGCCGCTGCCGTGTACGGCGCCTTCCTGGTGGGTGGCGGCGGCGTGGTCGCGCTGTTCGCGATCGCGCTGGCCGGCTGCGGTCTGCTCACCACCGTCGGCGTCATCGTCGCGATGGACACCTTCGGCCCGGTCTCCGACAACGCGCAGGGCATCGCCGAGATGTCCGGCGACGTGGACGGCGAGGCGGCCCAGATCCTCACCGAGCTGGACGCGGTCGGCAACACCACCAAGGCGATCACCAAGGGCATCGCGATCGCCACCGCGGTGCTCGCGGCGACCGCGCTGTTCGGCTCCTACACCGACTCGATCTACTCGGTGCTGAACGACGCCGGCGACGCCGCGTTCAACTCCGACGCGCTGGTGTTCGACCCGTCCACCCTGGTCGGCCTGATCATCGGTGCCGCGGTCGTGTTCATGTTCTCCGGCCTGGCGATCAACGCCGTCGGCCGGGCGGCCGGCGCGGTGGTCTACGAGGTCCGTCGCCAGTTCCGCGACATCCCCGGGATCATGGACGGCACCGGCAAGCCGGAGTACGGCAAGGTCGTCGACATCTGCACCCGCGACTCGCTGCGGGAGCTGGCCACGCCGGGTCTGCTCGCGATCGCGGCCCCGATCGCCGTCGGCTTCGGCCTCGGCGCCTCGGCGCTGGCCGGCTACCTGGCCGGTGCGATCGCCAGCGGCACGCTGATGGCGGTGTTCCTGGCCAACTCCGGTGGCGCCTGGGACAACGCGAAGAAGCTGGTCGAGGACGGCAACCACGGCGGCAAGGGCTCGCCGGCGCACGAGGCCACCATCATCGGTGACACCGTGGGCGACCCGTTCAAGGACACCGCCGGTCCGGCCATCAACCCGCTGATCAAGGTGATGAACCTGGTCGCGGTGCTGATCGCCCCGGCCGTGGTCGGGATGTCCAGCATCGGCGAGGACACCAACACCGCGCTGCGGCTGATCATCGCGGGCGCGGCGGTGGCCATCATCGCGGTGGCCGTCATCGTGTCGAAGCGCCGGGAGTCGGTCATCTCCGACACTCCGGCGGAGGCGAACGTCGCCGCCTGATCCAGCGGCAGTTCCGCGAACGGCCCGCCGGCGTCTGCCGGCGGGCCGTTCGCCTGCTCGCCACCCGGTGGCCACCGACCCGCAAGCTCGCTCGAAGTTTCGGAGCAACCGCCAACTGGCAGTGACTTCCGGCCTTTCGACGCTCAACCGTCGACTTTGGTCGGATGCGAACGACCCCCGTGGTGCGGGATGCTCAGGGGCACGGTCAGGGACTAACCCGATGGCGGTCGCGGGCTGGGCACGGAAGACTCCATCCCCAGGTGGACACACCGGATCCGCCCTGGGTTCGATGACTTCCGGCCCGCCCGGCCTCGATACTGAGGTGGACTGCCCGCCCCCTGACATCCGGCGCGCTACCGAACGAGGAGTACGGCGATGATCGAGGCACAAGGCCTCACCAAGCGATACGGCGCAACCGTTGCCGTTGACAACCTGTCCTTCGAGGTGAAACCCGGCAAGGTGACCGGCTTCCTCGGCCCGAACGGGGCCGGAAAGTCCACCACCATGCGGATGATCCTCGGCCTCGACACCCCGACCGCCGGCGACGTCCGGATCGACGGGCAGCACTACAGCGACCTCAAGCAGCCGCTGCGCAAGGTCGGCGCGCTGCTGGACGCCAAGTGGGTGCACCCGAACCGCTCGGCCCGCGCCCACCTGAACTGGATGGCCGCCTCGAACAAGCTGCCCCGGCAGCGGGTCGAGCAGGTGCTCGACATCGTCGGCCTGACCGAGGTGGCCGGCAAGCGGGCCGGCGCCTACTCGCTCGGCATGTCCCAGCGGCTCGGCATCGCCGGCGCCCTGCTGGGCGATCCGGAGATCCTGCTGTTCGACGAGCCGGTCAACGGCCTCGACCCCGAGGGCATCGTCTGGATCCGCCAGTTCATGCACCGGCTGGCCGACGAGGGCCGGACGGTCTTCGTCTCCAGTCACCTGCTGTCGGAGATGGCGCTGACGGCCGAGGAGCTGCTGGTCATCGGCCGTGGCCGGCTGATTTCGCAGTCCAGCACCAAGGAGTTCGTGGAGCAGGCCAGCGGCAACAGCATCAAGGTCCGCAGCCCGCAGCTCGGCGAGCTGCAGAGCGCGCTGCAGCAGACCGGTCTGGAGACCCGGGTCGAGGACGTCGAGGACGAGGGCAAGGTGCTGTTCGTCGACGGCAAGGTCACCACCGACCAGATCGGCGAGACCGCCGCCGCGCAGGGCATCGTGCTGCATGAGCTCAGCCTGCAGCGCGGCTCGCTGGAGCAGGCGTTCATGCAGATGACCGGAGACTCGGTCCAGTACCACGCGCACGGGACCGAGCAGGCGCCGCCGGTCGCGCCGGCCGAGGCCGTCGTCGCTGCCGAACAGGAGAAGTGAGCATGTCGCTACTGGCAATGGAACGGATCAAGTTCCTGTCCACCCGGTCGCCCTGGTGGTGCATGGCGCTGGCCGCCGTGCTGAGCATCGGGTTCACCGCCCTGGTGGTCGGCCTGGTTCCGGCCGAGGAGCTCGGCGCCCCGATCGACACCGCCACCACCCAGGCCGGGTACCTGTGGGGCCAGATGATCATCATGGTGATGGCGGCGCTCGCAGCGACCACGGAGTACCGGTTCAACACCATCAAGACCACCTTCCTGGCCGCGCCGAACCGGGTGACCGCCCTGCTCGCCAAGACGGCGATCGTGGCCGTCGCGGGTGCGCTGGTTGGGCTGCTGCTGGCGTTCGGCTCCTGGGGCATCAGCCTGCTGCTGGCCTCGGACGCCGACCTCGCGCTGAACTCCGGCGCCGACCTGCGCGCGGTGGTCGGGGTCGGGCTGAACGCAGCCCTGACCGCGGTCTTCGCCCTGGCGGTCGGCATCCTGATCCGGCAGAGCGCCGGCGCGATCGCGATCGTGCTGATCTGGGCGCTGCTGGTCGAGCGGATCCTGATCACGGTCATCCCGCGGGTGGGCGACGACATCAAGAACTGGCTGCCGCTGAGCAACGGCGACTGGTTCAACGCCGCCGGACTGGCCGGCAGCGGCACGTACGACGTCGGCCACGGCCCCTGGGTCTCGCTGCTCGTCTTCGCTGCCTGGTCGTTCGGTCTGCTCGTCATCGGTCTGCTGGTCACGCAGAAGCGCGACGCCTGACCGACACAGTGTCCACCGGGTGGTGCAGAGACCCGGTGGTGACGGCCCGGTCAGGCTGAGGGGTCCTGGCCGCTACGGCCCGTGGAGTATCCGGGAAACCGGATACGCCACGGGCCGGTTCGTCGTCAGGCGCAGTTCTTGGCCTTCACGGTGCGCCAGCCACCCTGGTTCGGCACGATCCGCTTCTGGTAGCAGTCGTAGGCCCGGATGCCGGTGATGCCCTTCAGGGTCTCCAGGATGTTCCGGATCGTCACCGCCGCGGCGGCGCCGGAGACCTTGCAGACCACGTCGAGCACCTTCTTGATGCCGCTCGGCAGCCGGGACAGTCCCTGGCAGGTGATGTACGCCGCGCCGCCGCCGATCGCGATCAGCGCGCTGACGGCGGCCTGCGCCTCGTACCCCCACAGGTTCAAGTAGATGCCGCGGCCGTAGGTGAGCTTCGGGTCCAGCGTCAGCGGGTACCGCGCGCCCGCCGGGTCGACGTGCTGGACCAGTTGGCTGCCGTCGGTCTGGTACCAGGTCGGCAGTGACCTGCCGTCGGCGTCGATCGCCCACGGCGCCTCGATCACGCCGACCAGGTCGCTGCCGGGCCGGGTGATCAGGTAACCACCAGCGGCCGGCTGGAGCCGCCAGCCAGGATGCAGGGTGAGGCCGAACCGCGTGCTGCTGCCGCTGCGGAGCACGGAGAGGACCTGTCCACCGTCGGGCAGCCGGCGTACCTCCGAGTTACGCCGGTCGACCGCGGTGACACTGTGGCTGATGCCGTCGGTGGCGACTGTGACGCTCTTCGCGTCGTGCCGGACCGCGACCGCCGGCCGTTCCGGACCGAGCCGGTCGGCGCCGCGGGCGGCCAAGGCCCGCTCGACCACCGTCGCCGTGTCGGTTGCCGTGTCGGTTGCCGTGTCGGTTGCTGTGCCGGTTGATGTGCCGGTTGATGGGGCGGTCGCAGGGGTGGCCGGGGTGACGGCCGAGGCCTGGGTGGCCGCGAGGCTCACGGCGGCCGCCAGAACGGCGACGACCGTGCTTCTGAAGATGCTGCGCATCGGTGCTCCTTCGGTCGGAAGAGGACACTTCGGACGGTAGGCGCGGCCGCCGCGGGACCGGCAAGAGGTGATGCAGCTACCTGCAGGTTCTGCAATCGACGGGATCAGACCGGGACGCAACCGCAAGCCGGCGGCCCTTGCGACCGAGGGCATCCGGAGCGGCCGAAGGGTGCGGGCGCGAGGGCCGGGCCGGGCAGAGGGCCGGCAGGGGTCTGGCGGGGCAAGGGGCTAACCGGTTAGCCTCCGCGCATGACCGATTGGGCGCGGGTGCGCGCCGAGGGCTTCGCCGTCCCGACCGATCGTCCGCTGCCCGAGCTGGTCGCCGAGCTGTCCGCGATGCTGCGGTCGCCGGATCCGGTGCAGCGCGACAGCCAGGCGTACTCGATCCTGGCCACCTGGATCGGCGCCGGGGCGCTCGGTCCGGAGCTGCTGCACGCGCTCGGCGACGAGATGGTCGAGCGGTTCGGCGATCCGGAGACCCAGGCCCGGACGTTCGCGCCGTTGATCCTCGACGCGATCGTGTCCGCCGGCGTGTTCGAGCCGAGCTGGGTGCCGCCGTTCGAGCGCTGGTACGTCGCCGAGGAGGACCTGCGCGGCCACGACCCGAAGCTCGGCTGGTTGCACGCCGTCGCGCACGGGGCCGACCTGCTCGGCGCGCTCGGCCAGTTCCCGGCGGTGGAGCCGGTGGAGATGCTCCGGCTGGGCATCGGGCGTCTGCTGACACCGACGGAGTACGTGTGGCGCGACCTGGAGGACGACCGGCTCGGCTACGCCCTGGCCGTGACGCTCACCCGCGCGGACCTCACCGAGACCGATGCGACCGGCTGGCTCGACCCCGCCGCGAGGGCGCTGGTCGGCTACCCGCCGGACGGTCCACGGCCGGAGGTCAGCAACACGCTGCGCACTCTGCGGGTCGTCTACGTGCTGGTCGACCAGGGCGTCCGGATCGGCGACCAGGTGGCCGAGGTCCCGCACCGCGACCTGGTCCGCGCGAAGCTGACCGAAGTCCTCCGCATGGCCACGCCGCACTTCCTCTAGGGCGTGGCGCCGGGCCGGGACAGTCGGGCGCCGTTCTCTACACCACCGCCCGAGCGGCCTGATCCAGGGCGGCAAGGGTCTGCGGCGCGGACGGACGGGCAGGCGCCTGCGAGGATGGGGCGATGAGTGAGCTGACGAGTGGTCTGGTGGATCGGCTGCGGGACGCGTTCGAGGCCGCGGACTACACCGTCGAAGGTGTCGCGGCCCGGCTGGGTGCGCGGGCGAACGCCGCGCTCGCCCGCAACGAGACCACGCTCGCGTACCGGCAGACCGCCCAGGAGAGCGACCTCGACACGCTGATCCGGCTGTTCCTGCTGCAACGTCCGGTGCTCAGATCCCTGCTGGACAAGGCGACCGGCGGCCTGCTGCCCGACCTTGTTGCTCTGGGCATCCTTTCGGTCGACGGCGCCGAGGTGTCGGCGGCACTCGACGTCCGCCCGTACGCCGAGGACGACCGCAGCTGGTGGGTGATCGCGGACCTGACCCCTGGTCTGGACGGCCGGCGGGCGACGATGCGGCCCGACTACGTGCTCGGGATCGCACCCGCCAGCCTCAGTCTGGTGAAGCTGACCGTGCCGCTGAAGGTGGAGAGCGCGCTCGACCTGGGCACGGGCTGCGGCATCCAGGCACTGCACCTCGCCGACCGGGCGAACCACCTGGTCGCCACCGACGTGAACCCGCGGGCGCTCCAGCTGACCCGTTGGACCGCCGCGCTGAACCGGATCGAGCTGGACGTCCGGGACGGGTCCCTCTACGAGCCAGTGGCGGGGCAGCGGTTCGACCTGATCGTCAGCAATCCGCCGTACGTGATCGCGCCGCCGAGCGACGGCAAGCTGACCTACCGCGAGACCGGGTTCGCCGGGGACTCGGTGGTGGAGCAGTTGGTGCGCCAGGCTCCGCAGCACCTGACCGAAGGCGGCTGGTGCCAGCTGCTGGCCAACTGGACCTGTGTCCGCGGCGAGGACTGGCGTGAGCGCATCGCCGGCTGGACGGGCGACCGGTCGAGCTGGGTCGTGCAGCGCGAGCAGCTGGACCCGGCGGAGTACGTCGAGCTGTGGCTCCGCGACGCGGGCCTGCACGGCCGTCCGGAGTACACCAGGCGGTACGACGAGTGGCTGGTCTGGCTGGATCAGCAGCGGGTCGAGGCCATCGGGATGGGCTGGATCACCGTGCGCAACGTCGCCGGCAGCACGCTGGCCGAGGAATGGCCGTACGAGATCGAGCAGCCGATCGGTCCGCACGTGCTGCAGCGCTTCCAGCGGCAGCAGGAGCTCCCGGAGGACCTGACCGGTCTCTACCTCAAGCTGGCCGATGACGTCGTGCAGGAGACCGCGGGACCGCCCGGAGCCGACGACCCGGCGACGATCGTGCTCCGCCGGCAGCGGGGGATGCGCAGGGCGGAGCAGGTCGACACCGTGCTCGCCGGGTTCGTCGGTGCCTGCGACGGCGACCTCCGCGTCGGCCAGATCCTCGACGCACTGGCCACCCTGCTCGACCGCGACGACCTGCACGCCGACTACCTGCCCGAGATCCGCCGGCTGCTCGTCGAAGGCTTCCTGGAGGTTTAGGGCGAGTCCCCCGAGTCAGCGCTTGCCGGCCCGGCGGTCGCGCTTCTCGGCGTACATGCGGGCGTCGGCGAGGTCCAGGAGCTCGGTGACGGGGACGCCGTCGGTGCTGGAGGCGTAGCCGATGCTCAGCCGGAGCATCGCATACCAGGGCTCGTCGGCACTCGCCGCGACCCGGTCGGCGGCGGTCTTGATCCGCTCGACCAGCTCCCGCGCGCCCCGGTCGTCCGGGTTGTCCAGCACCACCACGAACTCGTCCCCACCGGCCCGGACGACCAGATCCTCGGCACGGGACTGCTCGGTGAGCACCTGCGCGACCCGGCGCAGCACCTCGTCACCGCACGCGTGGCCGTGGGAGTCGTTGACGATCTTGAGGTTGTCCACGTCGATCGCGATGACGGCGACGGACCGGCCGGAGTCGAGCGCCGCGGTCATCCGCTCGTCCAGCGCCCGGCGGTTGGCGACCCCGGTCAGCGGATCCTCGCGGGCCGCACGCCACTCCGCGTCGTGCCGGATCGACAGCTCGTGGGTCGCCAGCGCGCTGCGGACGGCGTACAGGCCGCGGAGCCGCTCGGCCCACCAGCCGCGGGTGATCGCGCGGGCGTACTGCAGTCCGGCGGCCGCGCCGGCGTCACCGGAGTCCGCGACGATCTGGACGGCGGTGTGCCGGACCAGCGCCTCCACGGGCGGGTCGGACGTGAGCGGCAGGTCGGTGCCGGACCGCTCGGCCGCCTCGACCGCCTCCTCCAGCCGGCCGAGCGCGGCGTAGGTCTTGGCCAGGTAGGCTCCGGCGATCGCGGCCAGCTCGAGGTCGCCCAGCTTGGCCAGCTGGTCGCGGCAGTCCTTCAGTACCACCGCGGCCTCGGCCGGGTCGTCGTCCCAGTTGCTCGCCGCCAGCCACATCCGGCCGGCCATCGGCCAGTACCCGATCAGGTCGGCCCGCACGATCACCTCGATCGCCTCGGCCGCCCACCGCCGTGCCTCCGACCGCCGGTGCCGGGTCTGCTCGTCGTACGACGGGTCGCCGAGCCGCTCCATCTCGTGCGCCCAGCGCAGGTTGGACTCGGCCAGGTTGAGCCGGTTGATCGCCGGCGACTCGGGCAGTCCGAGCGGATCGGTGTCGGTCGCGGCGGCCTGCTCGAAGTGCGGGATGCACAGCTCGAACAGCCGGAGCAGGTCGTAGGCGTAGCCCAGCCCGGTGTGGGCCCAGCTGGCCAGGCCCGGGTCCCGCGTCCGCGACAGTGCGTTCTCGGCCGCGACCAGGTCGGTGACCGAGTCGCCGCCCTCACCGGTCCGGATCAGGGTGACGATGCGCAGCGCCAGCGCGTTCGCCTCCCAGCCCGGCTCGTCGATGGCGCGGGCGACCCGGATGCAGCCGTCGACGGCGTCCAGCGCCTCGTCCGCGTCGGTGCCGTGGTGGGCCGCGACGGCGCGCACGTACTCGGCCGCGGCGCGCTCCGGAGTCGGCTCCGGGCCCAGCTCGGCCAGCAGCCGGCGGATGTCGAGCATCGCCTCAGCCGGTCCGCCCGACTGGGCGCGTGTCATCGCGGCCGCGATCCGTTCCGTCACCCCCGACGTCTGCCGCACCGCATCTCCCTAGTCCTCTCCCCGCCCGGACGCCCCGTCGGCCCTCCCCGGCCTCCCCGTCGCCACGGTCAGCGAGTGCGTCGTTTGTCCTCGTACAGCCGGCGGTCCGCCAGTGGCACCAACTGGTCCACCGGTACCCCTTCGGCAGTCGCCGCGTACCCGATGCTCAGTCCGAGCCCGGCCAGCCAGGGCTTCGCCGTCCCGGCCGCGATCCCGGCCACCGCCGCCCGGACCCGCTCGGCGAGCTGGTAACCGCCCTTCGCGTCCGGCTGGTCCAGAACGACGAAGAACTCGTCGCCCCCCGATCGAACCACGGCGTCGGTCGCCCGGGCCTGTTCTACCAGCAGGTTTGCAACAACCTGCAGCAATTCGTCGCCGCAGGCGTGCCCGAAGCTGTCGTTCACCGTCTTCAGGTCGTCCACGTCGATCGCGAGCAGGGTGACCGCGCGCTGCGAGTCGCGCGCGGCGGTCAGCCGCTCGTCCAGCGCGCGGCGGTTGCCGATCCCGGTCAGCGGGTCCTGCCGGGCCGCGTGCCACTCGGCGTCGTGCCGGGCGGACAGGTCGTGCACGTCCAGCGCGTGCAGGACGGCGTTCAGCGTGCGCCTGCGCTCGTTCCACCAGCTCCGCGCCACCGAGCGGGCGTAGACCAACCCGGCGACGGCTCCCCGCTCACCGGCGTCCGCGGCCAGCTCGGACCGGGTCTGCAGCACCAGCATGTGGGTGGCTGGGTCGGCCAGCGTGATCAGGTCGTCGGCGGCTCGCTCAGCCGCAGCGCGGGCCTGCTCGAGATCGCCGGAGGCCGCGAAAGCCCTTGCCAGGTAGGCGCCGGCGATCGCCAGCCGCTCGGTCTCGCCCAGCTTGCAGATCTGGTCCCGGCACTCGGTCAGCTCCACCACGGCCGCCGCCGGGTCCTGGCTGGTCGTCGCCGCGGCCAGCCACAGCCGGGCACTCAGCCGCCAGTACTCCTGCGTCTCGTCCTCGGCCACGACCACCCGCTCGGCCTCACGGGCCCAGTACGCCGCGGAGGCGAGCCGCTCACGGATCTCCTGCTGGTACGCCGGATCGCCGAGCCGCTCGAGCTCGTGACTCCAGCGCAGGTAGGTCTCGGCGAGGTTCAGCCGGTCGATCGCCGACGACTCGGCCAGCTCGAACACATCGACGTCGGACTGCGCCGCCACCTCGTAGTGCGGGATGCAGAGCTCGTACAGCCGGAGCACGTCGTACGCGTAGCCGAGGCCGGTGTGCGCCCACGCGGTCAGGCCGGGATCCGTGGTGCGGCTGAGCGCGGTCTCGGCCGCGACCAGGTCGGCGACGGTGTCACCGCCCCGGTCGCTGCGGGCCAGGTTGATGATCCGGATCGGCAGCGCGTTCGCCTCCCAGCCGGGCTCGTCGATCGCCCGGGCCACTCGCAGGCAGTCGTCCACCGCGGCGAGCGCCTCGTCGGCGTCGCTGGCGTGGTGGGCGGTGACGCCGCGCACGTACTCCGCGGCGGCCAGGGCGTAGCTGGGCTCCGGACCGAGCTCGGCGCGGACCGCCTCGATCTCGGCGGCCGCGAGGGCGTGGCCGCCGGACTGCGCCAGCGTCATCGCCGCGGCGATCCGTGCCGTCAGCGGACCCCCGTCCATCCCCATCGCGAAGCTCCTGGTCTGTTCCGGCCCGCGGATCGGGCCGGACCGCCCATTGTGGCCGCGCGACCCCCCGCTGTCACGAGGTGACGGAAATCCCTGTCGCCGACGTGCCGAGGACCGGTCCGGACCGGCCGGTACGACGGCTCAGCCGACGGCCTGCTGCGACTTCGCCGCGGCGTGCAGCTGGACCGGCAGCGACTCCACGCCGTACACGATGGAGAAGTCGCGGAACCGCAGCTGCTGCTCGGGCACCGCCAGCGACAGGTCGGGGAACCGGTGCGCCAGCGCGGTGAACGCGGCCCGCAGCTCCATCCGGGCCAGCTCGGCGCCGACGCAGCGGTGCATGCCGTGCCCGAACGCGAGGTGCGCGGCCGGCGCGCGGCGCGGCCAGAACTCCTCCGCGTCCGGGCCGAAGACGGTCTTGTCCCGGTCGGCGCCGGACAGCGAGACCGCGACCAGGTCGCCCTTCTTCACCTGGTGGCCGAACAGTTCCTGGTCGTGCCGGGCGAAGCGGGGGAAGGCCACCTGGACCACGGTCAGGTAGCGCAGCAACTCCTCGACCATGCCGTCGACGGCGGTCGGGTCCTCGCGGATCAGGGCGAAGTTCGCCGGGTCGCGCAGCAGCACCAGCGTGCCGAGCGCCAGCATGCTGGCCGAGGTCTCGTAGCCGCCCAGGAAGACGCCGTCGGCCAGACCGCCGAGCTCGATGTCGTCGATGGTGTCGCCGTGCTCGCGAATGATCGAGCCGATCAGGCCGTCGCCGGGATGCTTGCGCTGCTTGCCGACGATCTCGAACAGGAAGTCGCGCGACTCGCTGGCCGAGCCGAACACGCCGATGCCACCGCCGGACAGGTCGAACCGGGCCGGGCCCAGCGCGCGGAACCTGTCCCGGTCGGACTCCTCGACGCCGAGCAGGTCGGCGATCAGCAGGAACGGCACGTTGAAGGCGAAGTCCGCGACCAGGTCGACGACCGGGCCCTTGGCCTCCATCAGGTCGAGCTGGTCGGCGACGATCTTCTCGATCGCCGGCTCCAGCCGGGCCAGCCGGCGCTTGGTGAACTCCGGCGTCAGCAGCTTGCGCAGCCGGGTGTGGTCCGGCGGGTCGGTGAAGCCGAGGCCGCCGATGCCCTCGGACGGCTTGTTCGGGTCCGAGCCGACCAGCGGACGGATGTCGTTGCTGAAGTTGGTGCTGTCGGCCAGCACGGCCTTGGCCTCGGCGTGCCCGCTGACCATGAAGACGTTCAGCCCGAACAGATGGGCCAGCTTGTGCACCGGCGCGGCCTCCCGGATCTGCCCCAGTTCCGGGACCGGGTCGAGCCCGCTGCGGCGCAGCGGCATCGAGACCTGGCGGGGGAACATCTTCATCTTGGACAGATCCAGACCACCTCTTCGGGTGGTTCTGTTCAGCAACCGGCTGCCGACCCATTTCTTCAGGTATGTCGCAACCATGACTTCCACGCGCCCTCTCCGAACCACTGCCCCCGACGGCTTTCGTCTGCTCCGAAACTAACCGTCGCGAGGACCAGATCTGATGGTGTTGGCACCACACCGATGGTGGCGTTGGCACCACCACGGGAGGGGGCCGAAGCCGTGCCAGCTCAGAGAGTGTCACGGCGAAGGGCCCCGCTGCCACCGGAACCCACCCGTTCTTTCCCCTGGCCCTGCGGGCAGCGGGATCAGGGGGCCGATCAGGGAAAGTCCAGCCGAAAGTCGGATGCGCCCGGGCCCGGGCAACGGGTCCGCGGACCGGGTTCGACGTTGCCCCCGGCATGCAAGCGCCCGGCACTCGCCCGCGCCAAGTGTTTCGTGCAGTGAGCGGCTCCGTCTCGGCATCCGGGACCGTGCGTGCGGGCTCGCGTGCGCGCCCCCGTGCGGGCGGAGCACGAGGTGTGCCGGCGGCCGGACCGGGCTGGTCAGGGGTGCTTTCCGTCACCCGAATGCGGCCGCCGGCGAGCTGACCGGTTACCGTGCGTTGAGAAATGCGTTGCTGTCGGCCGTACTCTGTCTTCGGGCGGGTCGGGTGCTCGGTGGTGCTCACGGGGAATGAGCAGTCCGACCGCAGACGTTGGTGGGCGTACGGGACGCAACAGCAAGGAGCGCAGTGGCAGGGGCAACAGGAACCAAGAGTGCGGCCGGCGCGCCGGCCGCGGCGGCCGGTCGCCGGCTGGTGATCGTCGAGTCGCCGAAGAAGGCGCGGATGATCGCCGGTTTCCTGGGGTCCGGGTACGTGGTGGAGTCGAGCTTCGGCCACATCCGGGACCTGCCGAAGGGGGCCGACGAGATCCCCGCGAAGTACAAGGGGCTGCCGTGGGCCCGGCTCGGCGTCAACATCGACGACCACTTCGACCCGCTGTACGTCGTACCGGCCGACAAGAAGGCACAGATCCGCAAGCTCAAGGACCTGCTGAAGGACGCCGACGAGCTCTACCTGGCCACCGATGAGGACCGCGAGGGCGAGGCGATCGCCTGGCACCTGCTGGACGAGCTGAAGCCGAAGGTCCCGGTCAAGCGGATGGTCTTCCACGAGATCACCCCGAAGGCGATCCAGGACGCGGTCGGCAGCGCCCGCCAGATCAACGACGCGCTGGTCGACGCCCAGGAGGCTCGGCGGATCCTCGACCGGCTGTACGGCTACGAGGTCTCGCCGGTGCTGTGGAAGAAGGTCATGCCGAAGCTGTCGGCGGGCCGGGTCCAGTCGGTCGCGATCCGGATGGTGGTCGACCGCGAGCGGGAGCGGATCGCGTTCCGCAGCGCCTCGTACTGGGACCTGGACGCCACCCTGGACGCCGGTGAGGGCAAGACGCCCCGGCTGTTCCCGTCCCGGCTGGTCTCGGTGGACAGCCGCCGGGTCGCCCAGGGCCGCGACTTCGCGCCGACCGGGGAACTGAAGAGCCAGAACACGGTCCACCTGGACGAGCCGACCGCGACCGCGCTGGCCGCCGCGCTGGCCGAGTCGCGCTTCACCGTCCGCTCGATCGAGTCCAAGCCGTACACCCGCAAGCCGTACGCGCCGTTCCGGACCACCACGCTGCAGCAGGAGGCCGGCCGCAAGCTCGGCATGTCCGCATCGCAGACGATGCAGATCGCCCAGCGGCTGTACGAGAACGGCAACATCACCTACATGCGGACCGACTCGGTCACGCTGTCGGACACCGCGATCACCGCGGCCCGGGCGCAGGTCCGCGAGCTGTACGGCGCGTCGTACCTGCCGGACAAGCCGCGGGTCTACACCTCCAAGGTGAAAAACGCGCAGGAGGCGCACGAGGCGATCCGGCCGGCCGGCGAGGTCTTCCAGACCCCGGCGCAGACCGGGCTGTCCGGCCCGGAGTACCGGCTCTACGAGCTGATCTGGATGCGCACCATCGCGTCCCAGATGAAGGACGCGGCCGGCAACAGCGTCTCGATCAAGATCGACGCCACGGCCTCGACCGGGGAGAACTGCGAGTTCACCTCGTCCGGCCGGGTGATCACCTTCCACGGCTTCCTGAAGGCCTACGTCGAGGGCGCGGACGACCCGTCGCACGAGACCGACGACCGGGAGACCCAGATCCCCGACGTGGCCGAGGGCGACGTGCTGCCGGCCACCGAGGTGCTGGCGTCCGGGCACGAGACCAAGCCGCCGTCGAGATTCACCGAGGCGACGCTGATCGCGCAGCTGGAAGAGCGCGAGATCGGCCGGCCGTCGACGTACGCCTCGATCCTGGGCACGATCCAGGCCCGCGGCTACGTGTACAAGAAGGGCAACGCGCTGGTTCCGGCGTGGCTGGCCTTCGCGGTGGTCCGGCTGCTGGAGCAGCACTTCACCCGGCTGGTGGACTACGCGTTCACCGCGTCGATGGAGGACGTGCTGGACGACGTCGCGGCCGGCAACCTGCAGCGCGAGGGCGTGCTCGGCCGGTTCTACTTCGGCGACGACGACCTCGAGGGCCTGCAGTCGATGGTCAGCGACCTTGGCGACATTGACGCCCGGGAGATGTCCACCTTCGGAGTCGGCCCGCCGGACAGCGGCATCGTGGTCCGGGTCGGCCGCTACGGCCCGTACGTCGAGGGCCCGGACGAGACCCGCGCGAACGTGCCGGAGGACCTGCCGCCGGACGAGCTCACCGTCGACAAGGCCAAGGAGCTGCTCAGCCAGCCCTCCGGCGTCGAGGTCGAGCTCGGTACCACGCCCGACACCGGGCTCAAGGTGATCGCGAAGGCCGGCCGGTACGGGCCGTACGTGACCGAGGTGCTGCCCGAGGGCGCGCCGAAGAGCGCCAAGCCGCGGACCGGGTCGCTGCTCAAGTCGATGTCGCTGGACACGGTGACGCTCGACGACGCGCTGAAGCTGCTGTCGCTGCCGCGGGTGGTCGGCAAGGACCCGGAGTCCGGTGACGAGATCACCGCGCAGAACGGGCGCTACGGGCCGTACCTGAAGAAGGGCACGGACTCGCGGTCGCTGCAGTCCGAGGAGCAGATGTTCGACATCACGCTCGACGAAGCGCTGAAGATCTACGCCGAGCCCAAGCAGCGCGGCCGCCGGGCCGCGGCGCCGCCGCTGAAGGAGCTGGGCGAGGACCCGGAGTCCGGCAAGCCGGTGGTGGTGAAGGAAGGCCGCTTCGGCCCGTACGTCACCGACGGGGAGACCAACGCGACGCTGCGCAAGGACGACTCGGTGGACACCATCTCGCTGCTGCGGGCGGCGGAGCTGCTGGCCGACAAGCGGGCCCGCGGGCCGGTGAAGAAGACCGCGAAGAAGGCGCCGGCGAAGAAGACCGCGGCGAAGAAGACCACGGCCAAGAAGGCGACCGCGAAGAAGACGGCCGCCACCGGCGCGACGAAGAAGACGGCGGCCAAGAAGACCACCAAGAAGGCCGCTGCCAAGAAGTCCTGAGATAGGTCAGACTGGGATATGGCGACTCAACCGTTGGGCCCGGCCGAGGTCACCGCGTTGCGGCTCCGGGAACGGGGCGAGCGGGTCACTCCGGCCCGGCTCGCCGTCGTCGAGGTGCTGGCGGGCACGGCCGAGCACCTCAGCGCGGAGCAGATCGGCGAGCGGGCCGAGCAGCTCCGGCCGGGCATCCACCGCGCGACGGTGTACCGGGCGCTGGACGCGCTCGGCGAGTTCGGCCTGGTGACGCACGTCCACCTCGGCCGGGCCGGTACGACGTACCACCTCGCCGGTGAGCTGGCGCCCCGCCACCTGCACCTGCGCTGCTCCGAGTGCGGCACCGTGCTGGACGCCCCGGGCGACACGCTGGAGCAGACCCGCCGCAAGCTCCAGCGCGACCTCGGCTTCCGGCTCGCCCCCGAGCAGGTCGCCCTCGTCGGCGTCTGCGCCGACTGCGCCGACTGATCCCGGGGACCTCGGACAGGATCCCGGGGCCTCGGACAGCTCATAACTTGTCCGAGGTCCCGGTTTCCTGTCCGAGGTCACTGTGCGGTACCGGAGGGAGGTGTCCATATCTGTTCATCAGTGTGGATTCGTGAATAGATCGGCCGTAGGGTCGATGCCTGTGACCTACGACCACAGCTACGTCGAAGACTTCGCCCCGGGCGCCGGAGTGCTGGCCCCGCGCGCCTGGCTGGACGACGACTCCGCCCGGCTCGCGCTGACCGGTGACTGGAGCTTCCGGCTCTCGCCCGGCCTGGCCGACGCGCCCGACGACCTCACCGATCCCGACACCAGCGCCTGGGACACGATCAGCGTGCCGGGACACTGGCAGCTGCAGGGGTACGGCGCCCCGGCGTACACGAACGTGGTCTACCCGTTCCCGCTGGAACCGCCGTTCGTGCCCACCGACAACCCGACCGGCGACTACGTCCGGGCGGTGACGGTGCCGGCCGACTGGGCCGGGGCCCGGATCGTGCTGCGGTTCGAGGGCGTGGACTCGCGGTTCGCGGTGCACGTCGACGGCCGGCTGGTCGGCTGGTCCTCGGGCTCGCGGCTGCCGAGCGAGTTCGACCTGACCGATCTGGTTGCCCCAGGCAAGGAAATCCGGATCGCCGTCCGGGTGCACCAGTGGTCGGCCGGCAGCTACGTCGAGGACCAGGACATGTGGTGGCTGTCCGGGATCTTCCGGGAGGTCAACCTGCTGGCACTGCGGCCGTCCGCGCCGACCGACGTGTTCGTGCGCGCGGCGTACGACCACGTCGACGGCGCCGGCACGCTGGTGGTCGAGTCCGACGTGCCCGGCACCGTGGTCGTGCCCGAGCTGGGCCTGGAGGTGCCGACCGGCGAGCACGTCCGGCTGGACCGGGTCGAGCCGTGGAGCGCCGAGAGCCCGAAGCTGTACGACGGCGTCGTACGCACCGACGGCGGCGAGGTCCGGCTGCGGATCGGCTTCCGGACCATCGCGATCGTCGACGGTGTGCTCACCGTGAACGGCAACCGGGTGCTGTTCAACGGCGTCAACCGGCACGAGTTCCACCCCGACCGCGGCCGGGCGCTGACCGAGCAGGACATGCTCGACGACGTGCTGCTGATGAAGCGCGCCGGCATCAACGCGGTCCGCACCAGCCACTACCCGCCGCACCCGCACTTCCTCGACCTGTGCGACCTGCACGGCCTGTACGTCGTGGACGAGTGCGACCTGGAGACGCACGGCTTCGGGTACGAGCCGCAGCCGCCGAACCTGCCGAACCCGGTGATGGACGAGCGGTTCCGCGACGACCTGGTCGAGCGGATGCGGCGGATGGTCGAGCGGGACAAGAACCACCCGAGCATCGTGCTCTGGTCGCTCGGCAACGAGTGCGGGATGGGCGACAACCTGCGGGCGATGTACGACGTCGCGAAGGACCGGGACCCGTCCCGGCCGGTGCACTACGAGCGCGACACCCAGGCGGAGTTCGTCGACGTGTACTCGCAGATGTACACCTCGCTGGAGGACGTCGAGAAGATCGGCGAGGACCCGTCGTCGTACCGGGGGCTGCCGTTCATCCTGTGCGAGTACGGGCACGCGATGGGCAACGGGCCGGGCGGGCTGTCGGACTACCGGGAGCTGTTCGAGCGGTACCCGCGCTGCCAGGGCGGGTTCATCTGGGAGTGGATCGACCACGGGCTGCGCACGTCGGTGGACGGGCGGCAGTTCTTCGCCTACGGCGGTGACTTCGGCGAGACGATCCACGACGGCAACTTCGTCTGCGACGGGCTGCTGTTCCCGGACCGGACGCCGTCGCCGGGCATGCTGGAGTACGTCAAGGTGATCGAGCCGCTGGTGATCACGGCGGACGGGGCCGGCGGGGTGTCGATCACCAACCGGTACGAGGTGCTGGACACCAGCCACCTGACCTTCGAGCTGGTCACCGAGATCAACGGCGAGGGCGTGGGCTTCGGAACGCTGCCGGTGCCGGCGATCGGGCCGGGGGAGACCACCTCCGTGCAGCTGCCGCCGGGGACGATCAAGCAGCGCGAGGCCAACCGGCCGGAGACCTGGTTGACCGTCACCGCCCGCCTGACTGAAGGCACCGCCTGGGCCGAGGCCGGTCACCGCGTCGCCTGGGGCCAGCTCCGCCTGGACGACCCGGCTGCCGCCGATTCGGCTGCCGCTGGTCCTGCGGCAGGCACCGGCTCTGACGCGTCCGTGGCGCCCGGTGCTGTGGTCCAGGGCACTGCGGGTGCGCACGGCATCACCGTCGGCGCGATCAGCAACGCGCGCCTCGACGTGTGGCGGGCGCCGACCGACAACGACGCCATCCCGGGCGTGGCCGAGGCCTGGAAGGAAGCCGGCCTGCACCGCGTGCAGCACCGGGTCGTCTCCGCCGGTGAGAACGGATCGGCTTGGGAGGTCGTCACTCGCACCGCGCCGCCCGCGCTGCAGTGGGGCCTGATCTCCACCTGGCGCTGGACCCGCGTGCACGATGCGATCCAGCTCGACCTGGCCGTGCGGCCGGAGGGCCAGTTCCCGGCGACGCTGCCGCGGCTCGGTATCACGTTCGAGCTGCCGAAGGTCGACAGCGTCGAGTGGTTCGGCGCCGGCCCGAGCGAGGCGTACGTCGATACCCGCGCGGCCGCCGCCGTCGGCAAGTACTCCGCGTCCGTGGCGCAGCTGCAGACGCCGTACGTGCGCCCCCAGGAGAACGGGCACCGGATCGACACCCGCTGGGCCGTGCTGACCGGCCAGGAAACTCTGCGGATCGAGGCGGCTCTCGACCTGTTCGGGCTGACCGTGCGCGACTGGACCAGCAAGGACCTGGAGGACGCGAAGCACACCGTCGACCTGACGGCCGGCGACACGACGTACGTGACGCTGGACCTGGCTCAGGCGGGCATCGGCTCCAACTCCTGCGGCCCGGCGCTGCCCGACAAGTACAGACTGCACACCGCGCCGGCGTCGTTGTCGGTCCGGTTCAGCTGAGCGCTGTCCGTTCGGCGGCTGCTTCTTCGTCGGTCCGGTGAGCTGACCGATGGAGGGGCAGATGCTGATCATCGCTGGACACGTACAGGTGGATCCCGTGCGCCGCGACGAGTTCGTCGCGGCGCACACGGACCTGGTACGCCGGGCGCGGCAGGCGCCGGGCTGCCTCGACGTGGCGATCACCGCGGACCCGGTCGATCCCGGCCGGGTCAACAACTTCGAGCGCTGGGAGTCGCAGGAGTCCCTGGACGCCTGGCGCGCGGTGGCGGCCGCACCGGACACCGGGATCGCTTTCCGGAGCGTGCACGTCGAGCTGTACGACGCGACCGGCGCCCGTCCGCCGTTCGGCTGAGCAACTCGTCAGTCGATCGCCAGCACCGCTTTCCCTCGGACCTTCCGGCCGAGCAGAGCGGTGCTGGCCTCGTCCACCTGGTGCCATGAGCCCTGCCAGCCGATCTGGGGGTCGAAGAGTCCGGCCGACAGGAGTTGCAGCAGGTGTTCCAGGTCCGGGCCGAACGGTGTGCTCACCGCGAACGCCTCGACCGCTCGCCGCCCGCCACGCAGCCGGGCGGCCTCGAAGTCGAAGCTGGATGTCGCACCACCCGCGCTGCCGATGGACAGTGCGAGCCCACCGCCCTTCAGCAGCCCGTACGCCGCGGTCAGCGTCTCACCGCCGACCATGTCCAGCACGGCGTTCACTGGAGCGACGCCTGCCAGGTCGGTGACGACTTCGGCGGCGCCCAGCTCAAGCAGCCCGGCTCCTCGCTCGGGTGCGCCGACCGCCGCTACCACCTCGGCACCGGTCAGCGCGGCCAGCTGAGTCGCCGCACGACCGACACCGCCGGAGGCCCCGGTGACCAGGACGCGATGGCCCTCGAGCGACTGATCACCAGGCGCGTCGCCTGGGGGGATGCCGGGACACAGGTGCGCGCCGAGCCGGCGTACGGCCTGCAAGGCGCTCACGGCCGCGCCGGGCAGGGCGGCAGCCGCGGCGAGGTCCACCTCGCCCGGTACGACGGCGAGATCGACGGTGCCGACGGCCTGGTACTCCGCCCAGGCGCCCGGGCGGAACCCGACCACCCGGCTACCCACGGCCGGGCCCGAACCGTCCGCGGCCGCACGGACGACGGTCCCGGCCGAGTCGCGGCCGACCACGTCACCCGGTCGGTGCACCAGCTCCATCCGGGCCACCTCGACCCAGTTGAGGCTGGAGTACTCGACCGCGACGAGCGCGTCGGACGGGCCAGGGTCCGGAACGGCGATCTTGCTCATCCGGACGCTCTGTGGAGGGTCGTAGACGAGGGCACGCATCATGGCGGGAACGGTCATGTGACCAGCGTGTGCGGTGCCCGACGGCGCGGTCCAAGATCTGCTGGTACAACCGATGGTTATGGATCCTGCCCTACTGACCGTCTCGACGCGGGGCTGGACCAGCCGGGGTGATCAGTGGCTGGTGCGGTCGGTCAGCTTCCAGAGGCCGGGCAGGACGACGCCGGCGACGGCGGCCTTGATCAGTCCGCCGAGCACGAAGGGGTAGAAGCCGGCGTCGAGCGCGGCGGACGCGCTGAGGTCGGCGGTGACGGCCAGCCACGGGACGCCGACGGCGAAGATGATCGCCTGGCCCGCGATGAACAGCGGCAGCGCCTTCCACGGCGCACGGTCCAGCTGGTGGCGGGCGGCCAGACCGATCAGGTAGGCGGCGGGCAGGAAGCCGATCAGGTAACCACCGGTCGCCCCGGCGATGACCTCGAAGCCACCGGAGGCCTCGCTGTAGAACGGCAGGCCGACCGCGCCGAGCAGCAGGTACAGGCCCTGGCCGGCCAGGCCGCGGTGCGGGCCGAGCGCGGCGGCGGTGAGCACGACGGCCAGCGTCTGGCCGGTGATCGGCACCGGGGAGCCCGGCACCGGGATCGCGATCTGCGCCAGCGCGGCGGTGAACAGCGCCGCGGTGAGCACCAGGACGGCGTCGCGGGTCCGCGACCTTCCCAGGACGTCGGCGAGCACGATCGGGCGCTGAGCGGGCAGGGGCACGGCGGTGGTCACTAGGCCTCCACATCGACGGACCGCCCGGCACCGGGCGGCCGAAGAACGAATCGGACGCCTCAGTCTGCCCCAGCCCTCCGCACGAGTCCCTCTGCTGTGTCGGTGATCACCCGGTCTCCGCCGCCCTGTCACCGGGAGGGGCGGCCGGGGTGGGGTGTCGGGGCTGCCGACTAGGCTCTGTGTCGTGCCGGAGGTGTATGACCCGTTGACCGATCCTGCACCGGCGCATGATCTGCGGGCGGTGCTGCGGATCCGGGCGTTCCGGCGCCTGTGGATCGCCTTCGGGCTGTCCAGTCTCGGTGACTGGATCGGGCTGCTCGCGCTGACCGCGATGGCCAAGTCGTTCGCCGGCGACGACTACCAGGCGGCCAACTTCGCGATCGGCGGCGTGCTGTTCCTGCGGGTGCTGCCGGCGCTGGTGATGGGCCCGGTGGCCGGCTGGGTCGCGGACCGGCTGGACCGGCGCTGGACGATGATTCTCGGCGACCTGATCCGGGCCGCGTTCTTCGTCAGCATCCCGCTGGTCGGCACGCTCACCTGGGTCCTGGTCGCCACCGTGCTGATCGAGATCGTCAGCCTGGTCTGGGGCCCGGCCAAGGACGCCAGCGTGCCGAACCTGGTGCCCCGGCACCGCCTCGAGGCCGCGAACCAGCTCAGCCTGATCACGACGTACGGCAGTGCGCTGCCGGCGGCGGCGATCTTCACCGCGATCACGCTGGTCACCCGCGGCTTCGGCGAGTTCTCCATCGACCTGGCCGTCTACGTCAACGCGGCGACGTTCCTGGTCAGCGGGCTGGCGATCGTCTCGGTCGCGGAGATCGGCCGGGCCGGCCGGCACGAGCACGAGGACCACCCGACTCTGTGGCGCACGATGGTCGAGGGCTGGTCCTACGTCACCGGTACGCCGGTCGTGCGCGGTCTGGTGGTCGGCATCTCCGGCGCGTTCGCCGCCGGCGCGGTGGTGATCGGCCTCGGCCGCACGTACGTCGAGGACCTGGACGCCGGCGACCCGGGCTACGGCGTGCTGTTCGGCGCGGTCTTCGGTGGGCTGGCGCTGGGCATGGGATTCGCGCCCCGGCTGTTCTCCGGGCTGTCCCGGCGCCGGCTGTTCGCGGCCGGGCTGGTCGGCTCCGGGATCGGGCTGGCTGGGCTGGCGCTGATCCAGCAGATCGAGATCGCGACGATGATCGCGATTCTGCTCGGGTTCTGCGCGGGCGCCTCCTGGGTCTCCGGCTACACCCTGCTCGGCCTCGAGGTGCCGGACAACGTGCGCGGCCGGACGTTCGCGTTCGTGCAGTCGGCGGTCCGGACCGTGCTCGCGCTGACCCTGGCGGTGGCGCCGTTCGTCGCGGGGGCGATCGGCCGGCGGACCTGGTCGGTCGGCGACCGCTCGGTCAGCTACAACGGCGCCGCGCTGACGATGCTGATCGCCGCGGTCCTGGCCGGTGTGATCGGCCTGGTCGCCTGGCGGCAGATGGACGACCGCCCGGGTGTTCCGTTCTGGCGCGACCTGCGGCGCAGCTTCGGCAAGACCCCCGGCGTCTACCCGACCACCGGCCTGTTCATCGCGTTCGAGGGCGGCGAGGGCGCGGGCAAGTCGACCCAGTCCGCGCTGCTGGTGAAGTGGCTCGAGGAGCGCGGCCAGCACGTGCTGCTCACCCGCGAGCCGGGTGCGACCGACCTCGGCAAGACGCTGCGGCAGATCGTGCTCGATCCGGCCACCGGCGACATCTCGCACCGGGCGGAGGCCCTGATCTACGCCGCCGACAAGGCCGAGCACGTCGACTCGGTGATCAAGCCGGCGCTGAAGGCCGGGACCGTCGTGATCACCGACCGGTACGTCGACTCCGCGCTGGCCTACCAGGGCTCCGGCCGCGACCTGGACCTGGCCGATGTCGAGCGGGTGAACCGCTGGGCCACCGACGACCTCCGGCCGAACCTGACGATCCTGCTGGACCTGCCGCCGAAGAGCGGGCTCGGCCGGTTCGAGGAGCGGGACCGGATCGAGGCGCAGTCCGCGGACTTCCACGAACGGGTTCGGGCGGCGTTCCTGGAGCTGGCGGCCGCGGAGCCGCAGCACTACCTGGTGCTCGACGCGACCCAGGACCGAGAGCAGCTCGCCGCGCAGATCCAGGCCCGGCTGCTGCCGATGCTGCCGAAGGTGGGATGAGGCCGAGATGACGGTGTGGGACGACCTGGTCGGTCAGGAGCCCGCGGTCGACGTACTGCGGCGGGCGGTGTCGGGGGCCGCGGCCCGGTCGCGGGGGGAGCGCGGTGCGGCGACGGCCGGGATGACGCACGCGTGGCTGATCACCGGCCCGCCCGGATCCGGCCGGTCGAACGCGGGCCGCGCCTTCGCCGCCGCGCTCCAGTGCGCGAACGAGGGCTGCGGCGAGTGCACCGAGTGCCGGACGGCGCTCACCGGCGCCCACCCGGACATCTCCCTGATCCGTACCGAGCTGCTGTCGATCCGGGTCAGCGAGATCCGGGAGCTGATCCGCCGGGCGGCGATGAGCCCGACCCAGGGCCGCTGGCAGGTGATGGTGGTCGAGGACGCGGACCGGCTCACCGAGCAGGCCGCCGACGCGCTGCTGAAGAGCATCGAGGAGCCGTCGCCGCGCACGGTCTGGGTGCTGTGCGCCCCGACCGTCGAGGACGTGGTGCCGACGATCCGGTCCCGCTGCCGGCTGCTCGTCCTGCGCACCCCGCCGGTCGGCGCCGTCGCCGAGATGCTGGTCCGCAAGCTGGGCGTGGACGCCGAGCTGGCGAGCTTCGCCGCGCGGGCGGCGCAGGGACACATCGGCCGGGCCCGGGCGCTGGCGCGCGACGAGGAGGTGCGCGCCCGGCGGACGAAGGTGCTCGAGCTGCCGTTCGCGCTGCGCGACCTCGGGGCGTGCTTGAAGGCGGCGCAGCAGCTGGCCGAAGCCGCCAAGGAAGAGGCCAAGGCGAGCGCCGCGGCCGTCGACGAGCGGGAGCGGACCGAGCTGGAGCAGGCGCTCGGCGTCGGTACGAAGGGGGCCCGGCCGCGGGAGGCCGCGGCGGCGGTCAAGGAGCTCGAGGAGCAGCAGAAGGCCCGCGCGAAACGCTGGGAGCGGGACGTGCTGGACCGGTCGCTGGTCGACCTGATGGCGCTCTACCGCGACGTGCTGGTGGTGCAGACCGGCGCCGGCACCGAGCTGATCAACGCCGAGCTGCGCCGGTCGATCGACCAGTTCGCCTCCCGGACGACGCCTGAGCAGACGATCCGCCGCATCGACGCGCTGACCGCCTGCCGGCAGGCCATCGAGGGCAACGTGGCACCGCTGCTGGCCCTGGAAGCCATGACCATCGCGCTGTTCGAAGGCTGAGACCGCGCGCTCAACGGGATCGCTGCTCGGCGGGCGGGTCACCGGCTGTGGTTCTGCCGGTTCGAGGCGTGAGACGTCGGTCTGCGGTACGGACTGGGTGTAACGAAGCCGAAGGTGCGGCCGATGTGGTGGCTGGCTGGACTGCTCAGCCGTGGTGCCCTCCCCGAAGGAACTCGATGACCCAACCGCCCGTGCCGCTCGAGCCTGCGCGGTTGCTGCCGTCGGCTGAGTCCTGGCTGGACGGCGTGCCTGTGCCCGCGCAACGCCGGCTCGACCGGTTCGCGGTCGCGGCGCTGGCCTTCAGCCTGCCGGGGCTGGTTCCGGTCGGGCTGACGCTGGCGGCGGTCGCGCTCCGGCGGATCCGCCGCAACGGCAGCCGGGGCCGGCCGGCGGCCCTCGCGGCGCTGGCGATCAGTGGCTGCTGGGTGATCGCGATCGCCGTCGCCGCCGCGCTCGGCCTGTACGGCGAACGGCAGGCCGGCATCGGGCGGTCGGTGGCGATCGCCGAGGTACGGGTCGCGCAGTGCTTCGACGCGGACCTGGCGGCCGAGACGCTGCGGGTGGTCCGCCTCGCCGACTGCGCCGCGGCGCACTCCGGCGAGGCGTACGCGAAGGTGCGGGCGGCGATGACCGGGTTGTCGACGCAGCAGAAGGGCGCGTCGGCGACCCAGCACTGCGCGACCGCCTTCCGCGAGTTCGTCGGCACGTCGTACGAGCAGTCGGCACTGGACATGTACTACGTCGTGCTGGAGGATCAGGCTGTTGCTGACGGCAACGTGCTGTGCATGGTGGGCGGCGAACGCCTGACGGGGACCATGCGCGGATCGCAGCGCTGACTCGCGCGCGAACGACTGGGGGAACGCAGATGACACAACCGCCGTCCGGGGGCGACCGGCCGCAGGACACGCCACGGAGCTTTCCGTCGTACACGGAGTCCGGCCGGCCGCGGCTGCAGGACACCCCGGCGCCGTTCGTGCCGCCGTACTCGCCGCCGCAGCAGCCCCCGGGGCAGCCGTTCCACCAGCCCCCCTTCCAGCAGCAGCCATCGCACCAGCAGCCGTTTCCCCAGCAGCTCGATCCGCGCTACCCGCCGGTGCACGGGCAGCCGCCGTACGGGTACGGGTACGGGTTCCCGGGGGTGCCGAGCCGGGCCACCAACGGGCTGGCGGTCGCGGCGATGGCGACCGGGCTGGCCAGCGTCCTGTTCACGATCGCCGCGCCGGTCGCGGTCGGGCTGGGCATCGCCGCGCTGGTGCAGATCAAGCGGCGCAACGAGACCGGCACCGCGCAGGCGGTCGTCGGACTCGTCGTCGGCGGCCTCGTCACGCTGGTCGCCGGCGGGCTCGTCGTCGCGATGATCGTCTTCGGTCTCACCGACGACGACAGCTACTCGGCAGGGATCCCGCAGCCCTCGAGCAGCGCCACCGGCGCGAGCGACCCGGACGGCATCTACATCGACGGGCTGGTCGTCGGTGAGTGCTTCGACGACACCGGCGTCGAGGACGAGGTCAAGCGGCAGCCCTGCAACGGTCCGCACGACGGGGAGCTGTACGCGGTGGTGACGCTGCCGGACCACGCCTGGCCGGGCGACCGGAGGATGGGCGACCAGGCCGAGGCCGCGTGCGACGAGCGGTTCGAGCAGTACGTGGGGATCAGCGCCGACGAGTCCGAGCTGGAGCCGGTCAGCTGGTTCCCCGACGCGGCGGGCTGGCGCGGCGGCGACCACGACGTCTACTGCACGACCTACGGCCCCGACGAAGACCGCCTCGACCGCACGGTCAAGGACAGCAAGCGCTGACCCACCCGCGCGACGCCCTGCCCTTTACCAGACATGCCCTAGTCTGGCCGCGTGGGCATGGTGATGGCGGTGTCGTTCGAGCGGTACGGACGGCTGTACTACCTGGACCCCGGCCCGCACCGGCCGCGGGTCGGGGACAAGGTGCTGGTCCCGACCGACGACGGGCCGGAGGTCGCGGAGTGCGTGTGGGCGCCGCAGTACGTGACCGAGGAGATCGGCGGGCTGCCGCTGTGCGCGGGCATCGCGACGAGCGACGACCTGGACCGTGACGAGCAGAACCGGCAGCGCCGGGCCGACGCGCGGCTGACCGCAAAGCGGCTGATCCGCCGGCACGGGCTGCCGATGAAGGTGGTCGGCATCGACTTCGTCGACCGGCGGCCGGACGTGGACCAGCTGGTGATCGTGTACTTCTCCGCGCCGCACCGGGTCGACTTCCGGGAGCTGGTGCGGGACCTGGCCCGCGGACTGCGGGCGCGGATCGAGCTGCGGCAGGTCGGCGCGCGCGACGAAGCCCGGTTGCAGGGCGGCATCGGGCCGTGCGGGCGGGACCTGTGCTGTGCGACGTTCCTCAAGGACTTCGAGCCGGTCAGCGTCCGGATGGCCAAGGACCAGGACCTGCCGCTCAATCCGCTGAAGATCTCGGGTGCGTGCGGGCGGCTGATGTGCTGCCTGAAGTACGAGCACCCGCTCTACCAGGAGTTCAACGCCAAGGCGCCGTCGGTCGGTACGCCGGTCGAGACGCCCGCGGGCGACGGGGTGGTCGTCGGGCACAACGTGCCGAGCGACACCGTCGTCGTCCGGCTGGCGGCGTCGGGGCGCCGGTGCGCGTGCAGCCGGGCCGACGTGTGCTCGCCGCGGCAGCAGTACGAAGCCTCCAGCACCACCACGCCGGACGCCCCGCTGCCCGTCGACCTGCCCACCCCGGCGCCTGCCGTGGCGAAGGCCACTCCCGGGCGGGACGGCGCTGCGCGGACCGATTCCGCGCCGGCGACCGACCGTGGAGCGGTGACCGACCGTGGAGCGGTGACCGACCGTGGAGCGGCGACCGAAGGAAGGGCGATGGCCGAAGGTGGGGCGACCGAGGCCGGGACGGTGACCGAGGCAGGAGCGGCGTCCGGGGACGAGCCGGCCGTACGCCGGAAGAAGCCTCGCCGGCGTCGCCGCCTGAGCGAGTCGACCGGCACCGAGTCGACCGGCACCGAGCCGACCGCCGGGGATCCGGGCGAGGCACGGCCCAGCAGCAGCGCGCCGGACCGGCTGAGTGATCCGCCCGTCCAGCGGGCACCGGGGGTCCGGGAAGACGACACGGGAGACGGCTCGTAGTGATGGTGCGCAGGGTGACCGCGGTACTGGTTTCGGTGGCGCTCGCGGCTGGGTGTGGAGTGGCCAGCCGGGCCCAGGACGCCGGGGACGGTGGATCGGCACAGCCCGGCGCCAACCCGAGCAAGGGTCCGGCGGGGCCGGTGCCGGCCGGGCTGGAAAAGTTCTACCAGCAGCAGCCGGACTGGGAGCGGTGTGGTTCGGGCAGCCAGTGCGCGACGATCACCGTGCCGCTGGACTACAGCAAGCCGGCCGGCGAGACGATCGAGCTGCGGGCCCGCAAGGTGCCCGCGCGGGACCGGACCGGCAAGATCGGCACCCTGTTCATCAACCCCGGCGGCCCGGGCGCCTCGGGCGTCGAGTTCGCCGGTGCGGCGTCGTTCGTGCTCGGGTCGTCGCTACTGCGCAAGTTCGACGTGGTCGGCTGGGACCCGCGCGGGGTCGGTGACTCCACGCCGGTGAAGTGCCTGGACACCGAGCAGCTGGACGCGTTCATCGCGGCGGACGGCAGCCCGGACGACGAGGCCGAGATCACCGCGCTGAACACCCAGGCCAAGACCCTCGCCGAGGGCTGCCGGCAGCGCTCCGGCAAGCTGCTGCCGCACGTCTCGACCAAGGACGCCGCCCGCGACATCGACGTCCTGCGCGGCATCGTCGGCGACTCCGAGCTGTACTACCTCGGCATGTCGTACGGCACCTACCTCGGCGCCACCTACGCCGAGCTGTTCCCGAAGAACGTCGGCCGGCTGGTGCTCGACGGCGCGGTCGACCCGTCGAACACGGCCGAGCAGAACAACATGGCCCAGGCCAAGGGCTTCGACACCGCGCTGGAGGCGTTCGCGGCGGACTGCGCGGCGCGGTCCTGCCGGCTGGGCGGCAGCAAGGAAGAGGTGCTCGCCAAGGTCGACAAGCTGCTCACCGAGAGCGACGCCACTCCACTGCCCGGCAACGGCGACCGCAACGTGCCGCAGGCCCTCGTCGTGCTCGGCGTGATTTTCCCGCTGTACCTGAAGGACTACTGGCCGCGGCTCGAGGACGCCGTCGTGGACGGCCTGGCCGGCAACGGCTCCCGGCTGCTCGCGCTCGCCGACGAGTACACCGACCGGACTCCGCGGGGCTACACCACCAACGCGAACGAGGTGATCTACGCGGTGAACTGCGTGGACCGCCAGGACATCACCTCGATCGCGGACGCGAAGGCGGACGCGGCCAAGTACCAGGCGGCGTCGCCGCGGTTCGGGGCGTTCCTGCTCTGGGGATCGCTGGCCTGCGCGAACTGGCCGGTGAAGGCGGAGGACAAGCCGCACCCGATCAAGGCGCCCGGCGCGAAGCCGATCGTCGTGGTCGGTACGACGCGCGACCCGGCCACGCCGTACGAGTGGGCGGTCGGGCTGGCGGGCCAGCTGGAGAGCGGGGTACTGGTCTCCCGCGACGGCGACGGGCACACCGGCTACAACGAAGGCAACGACTGCGTCGACAACGCCGTCGAGACCTACCTCCTGCAGGGCACCGCCCCCACCGCCGACCTCAAGTGCTGACCGGCAACAGCGACAGGTGAATCAGCTCGGGCGGTCGTCGCCGGTGGGCGGCAGCTGCACGGTCTCGGTGGCGCGCTCCAGCACCGCCCGCAGACCTGCTTCGTCCTGCGGGCGTCCACCGACGGTGATCTCCAGCACCGACCGCTTGCCGCCCTCGGCGGCGATCCAGCGGGACATGCCCATCCGGTGCCCGCGCTCCTTGTCCAGGTAGGTGTAGACGAGGGTCGAGTTGTCGGTGCTGAGCACCTTGTACTCCTGCTCGTCGATGCTGCCGGAGCGGGTGTCGAGCAGCTCGGCGGGCGACTGCTTGCTGCCGCGCGCGTCGAAGCGGAGCTGCCACAGACCGGTCGGATCGGCGTACCGGGCGCGGGTGCCGCTCTGGGTGGCCGGCCAGGACGCCGGAACCTCCGCGCTGATCGGCGACTTCTCGGAGCCGAACGTTGCGACGACGTACTGCAGCACTGCCGGATCCAGCCCGTCGGAGGCGATCGGAGTCGGGGTCGGCGTCGTCGTGGTGGTGACCACGGTCTGCGCCGCGCTGTTGTTGCTCAGCGCGCCGTTGACGGCCAGAACGGTGCCGAAAACGGCCACCCCGACGGTCATCCCCGCCAGTGTCGCCAGCAACGCCTGGTGCCTCGGCGTGAGCATCCGGACCTCCGCATCCGTTCTCGGTCGCTGACTGATTATCGACCACGAAGGGGGCGTCGGCGAAACCGGCGCTACGCTGGCCCGTCGTGGAGTTCGAACAGGCACTGGGCCGGTACACCGCGGGTGAAGCGGAGCGGGCGGATCTCAAACTGCTGGTCAAACAGCTGCTGAAACTGCTGGTCGCCAAAGCCCCCGGTCATGCCGTCGAGGTCCGAGTGCCGCCGTACGGCGCGGTGCAGTGCATCGAGGGTCCGCGGCACACCCGGGGTACGCCGGGCGCGGTGGTCGAGCTGCCGGCCGAGCTGTGGATCGACCTCGCGCTGGGCCGGACGACCTGGGCCGAAGCACGCAGTACGGGCAAGGTCCGCGCCAGCGGGGAACGCACCGACCTCAGCGGCCTGCTGCCGCTGGTAGCCGACGGTCCCGACCGGTAATAGGGTCGTCGGCTTCACCGGTCGGGTGCCACCATGTGCCAGTGGCAACAAGCTCTGGCGGACGTCCGGCCGACGGCGAGAAGCCCGGAATCCGCGGCCGGCTGGCGCGGCTCCGGGTCGATCTGACCCCGTGGCGCAGCTCCCGCGACTTCCGGATCCTGGTGATCTCCGGCACGGTGTTCTATCTCGGCGCCATGGTCGGCTACGTGGCGCTGCCGTTCCAGCTCTACCAGCTGACCGGATCGAACTTCGCGGTCGGCGTGATGGGCCTGGTGACGATCGCGCCGCTGGTCGTCTTCGGCCTGTACGGCGGGGCGCTGGCCGACCACGTCGACCGGCGCAAGATGCTGATCGTCACCGGGATCGCGCAGGTGGCCATCTGCGCGCTGCTGCTCGCCAACACGCTGCTGGCCAGCCCGCAGGTCTGGCTGATCTACGTCTGCGGCGCGCTGAACGCGATCGCGTCGTCGCTGCAGCGGCCGAGCCGGGAGGCGTTGTTCCCGCGGGTGGTCCGGCACGAGGACATGCCCGCCGCGGTCACGCTGAACTCGCTCACCCTGCAGGTCGGCCAGCTCGCCGGACCCGCGCTGGGCGGCGTACTGGTCGGCACGGCGGGGGTGGCCTGGGCGTTCGGGATCGAGCTGGTCGGACTGGTGGCCGCGACGTTGCTGTTCATGCTGCTCGGCTCGTACAAGACCAGTGAGCACAGTACGCCGCCGAGCCTGCGCGCGATCGGCGACGGGATCAAGTACGCGTTCCGCCGCCGCGACCTGCTCGGCACGTACGCCGTGGACATGGTCGGCATGTTCCTGGCGATGCCGATCGTGCTGTTCCCCGCCTTCGCGACCGAGGTGCTGAAGGAGCCGAAGCTGCTCGGCCTGCTCTACAGCGCGGAGGCGGCCGGCGCGATGCTGGCGACGCTGACCAGCGGCTGGGCTCGCCGGGTGCACCACCACGGCCGGGCGGTGGTGATCGCGACCATCACCTGGGGCGCGTCGGTCGGAGTGGCCGGGCTGGCGCCGAACATCTGGTTCGCGATCGCCTTCTTCGCCGTCGCCGGTGGCGCGGACATGATCTCCGGCCTGTTCCGCGCGGTGATCTGGAACCAGACGATCCCGGACGAGATGCGCGGCCGGCTGGCCGGGATCGAGATGCTGTCGTACTCGCTCGGACCGCTCGGTGGTCAGTCGCGGTCCGGGCTGGTGGCCGACCTGACCAGCGTGCGCACGTCGATCGTCAGCGGCGGCGTGCTGTGCGTGGCCGGGGTGATCGGTACGGCGGTCTGGCTGAAGGACTTCTGGCGGTACGACGCGCGCACCGACGAGCACGCCGTACGCGAACGGGAGCTCCGCGGCTCGGCCGGCTGATCCTTCGACGACCCGGGCGGGGGTGGAGCGGTTCGCCGCGGGAGGTGTGAAGAGGCCGCCCCGGGGAACCGGGCGGGCGATTCTGCCCAGGACCCAGGAGGGAGCGACCAGGTGATCACCGGTACCGAGCGCGCGTTGCAGATCCACGACCCGGCCGACGGATCGCCGGTCGGCACGATCCCGGTCGCGACCGCCGAGGAGGTCGACGAGGCGGTCGGCACCGCGCGCCGGCTGAGCACCGACTGGGCCCGGACCCCGGCGGCGGAGCGCGGAGCCGCCCTGCGCGAGGCGGCCGCGGCGATCCGCGCGCGGGCCGACGACCTCGCTCGGATCAACTGCTCGGAGACGGGCAAGCCGGTCGAGGAGAGCCTCGGCGGCGTGCTCGCGGGTGCCGGCACCCTGGAGCAGTACGCCGAGCTCTGTCCGCTGCGCGGCGGCCGGACGCTGCTCGGCAACCACAACGCCACGGACCTGATGGTCCCGGAACCTCGCGGCGTGGTCGTCGCCCTGACACCGTGGAACGACCCGGTCGCGGTCGCCTGCGGACTGATCGGCGCCGCGCTGGTCACGGGCAACACCGTGATCCACAAGCCCAGCGAGCGCTGCCCGCACACCGGTGCGCGGCTCGGGCAGTTGTTGACCCAGGCCCTGCCGGAGGGTGTGCTGCAGACGGTGCAGGGCGACGGTGAGGTCGGTGCCGGCCTCGCAGCGCGCGCCGATGTGGACGTGATCGCGCACGTCGGCAGCACGGCGACCGGCCGCTCGATCGCCGCCGCCACCGCCGCGACGGGCGCCAAGGCGCTGCTCGAGAACGGCGGCAACGACCCGCTGATCGTGGACGAGGACGTCGACCCGGTCTGGGCGGCCGGGCAGGCGGCGCTCGGCGCGTTCGCGAACTCCGGCCAGATCTGTGTCGCCGTCGAGCGGATCTACGTTCACCGTGCGGTCGCCGAGCCCTTCCTGTCGGCGCTGGTCGCGGAGGCACAGTCGCGGGTCCTCGCGCCCCTGGTCGACCGGCGGCACCGGGAGTCCGTGCACGGGCAGGTGCGGCAGGCCGTCGAGAGCGGGGCCGAACTGCTCACCGGCGGCGAAGTGCCCGACGGGCCCGGCGCGCACTACCCGGCCACGGTGCTCAGCTCCTGCGGTCCGAACCTCGACGTGATGCGCACCGAGACCTTCGGCCCGGTCGCTCCGGTCGCGGTGGTCGACAGCTTCGACGAAGCGTTGCGGCTGGCCGCGGACGACGAGTACGGGCTGGCCGCGACGGTGCTGACCGGCTCGCAGGCGAACGCTCAGCGCGCCTGGCGGGAGCTGCCGGTCGGGACGGTGAAGATCAACGCGGTCTTCGGCGGTGCTCCTGGAGGTGCTGCGCAGCCTCGGGCGGCCAGTGGCGCTGGATTCGGCTACGGGCCCGAACTGCTGGACGAGATGAGCCAGGTCAAGGTCGTGCACTGGGAACCGGCTCCGGGGCGCTGACGGGTGGTCTGCCTTTCCGGCGCGGCAGTCGGTGGCACCGTCTACAGTCGGAGACCTTGTCACCGAGCAGTCACCAGGAGTTGGGATGCGGATCCGCCCGGCCGTCGCCGTCGTCGCCGTACTGGCCCTGGCCGGTTGCACCAGTGCGGGGGGTGAGAACTCGCCGGACGTTCCGCCGCTGGTGTCGGTGAGCACCACGCCGACCGAGACGCCGAGCGAGACTCCGTCCGCGACGCCCAGTGGCCCGGCCACGGCAAAGGTCGCGGACACGTTGTGCGTGCGGATGGACCAGGCGCTGGTACAGAGCACGCTCGCGGTGCCGGTGGTGACGATCCAGCCGAAGGCGGTGCCGGCGGAGATCGGGCTGCCCAGCTACGACCTCTGCGAGCTGGCGCTGAGCACGAGTCCGTCCGGGCCGGTCCTGCGGGTCGGGGTGTCCGTGCTGCCGGCGACCAAGGCCGATCTCAGCGCCGCGCAGAAGGCGTACGCCGCGACGAAGGGCGAGCCGGCCAAACCGATCGCCGTGGGTCAAGGCGGTTACGTGACCAGCCGGTTCGCGGTCTTCCTGTTCGACACCCGGCTGATCAAGGTCGCCGGGCCGGCCGCGACGCCGACGAAGTACGTGGCGCTGGCGCAGGAGGCGGCCCGGCAGGCTCCCGGGCTGACCGAGGCGGCGCCGCTGGTGACGCGGCCGGAGTGCGAGCGGGGGACGTCGGCGGCGGCGAAGGTGATGGGCGCCGAGGCGATGGCGCGCCGCGACGGGCAGACCGCCGCCGGGGATGTGGTGTGCGGCTGGATCACCGCGACGAGCGTGCTCTCCACGACCGCCCGCCGGGTGACGGACGCGGAGACGGCGATGACGCCGGTCCGCAAGGCGCCGACCTCGCAGTCGGTGCCGCTCGGCGACGAGGGCTACATCGACACTGCCACCGGCCGCGGCACCCTCCGCGTCGGCACCGACAAGATCGCCGACCTGGTCCCGCTGCCCGCCGGCAAGGCCAAGACCGACGACATGGTCGCCTTCGCCCTCGCCATCTCCCCGCTGTACACCCGCTGACGGCACCAGGGACGGCTGGACCTGGTGCTGCGACCGGGTCGCAAGGTGGGTTACCGTGTGGGCGCCGTGGTGCTCGGGAAGTCGGTTCAAAACCGGCGCGGCCCTCGCCACTGTGATCGGGATTGTCCACCGGGCGTTCACACCTCGTGAGACCACTGGCCCCACCCGGGGCCGGGAAGGTCAGCCCGTCGGACGCGGTACGTCCCGTCAGCCAGGAGACCGGCCACGGCGCGTCAGACCCGTCCACGAGGTGTTGGAGGAGCGGTCCAGCCATGGCCGTCGTACCCAAGGCAGTGCTTGCTGCCGTCCTGCTGTCCCTGATCGCCGCGTGCGGCGCCGCTGCCGAGGCCGGTCCGCGTGCAGCCTCGACTACGGTCAAGAACTGCGGTCTCGACATCGGCGTCGACGGTCCACCCGAGCGGGTGTTCGCGGCGTACCAGCCGGCCGTCGAGCTGGCGCACGCGCTCGGCATCTCCGACCGCCTGGTCGGTACGGCGTACCTGGACGCGCAGGTGCTGCCGCCGTACGCCGAGGCCCAGCGCGACCGCAAGTACTACAAGAACCTGCCCAGCCGCGAGGAACTGCTCAGCCTGAACCCGGACTTCGTGCTGTCCGGCTTCAACGACGTCTTCAGCTCCGCCGGCAGCGACTCCAGCTTCGGCACCCGGGGCAGCCTGGCGCAGCTCGGCGTGCAGACCTGGATCTTCAGCCCGCTCTGCCCGACCGCGGACGGCAAGGGCGACGAGGCGATCGACCCGTCGACGGTCTCGATGGACAACGTGTACGCCGACCTGCGCGACCTCGGCCGGCTGTTCGGGGTGAGCGACCGGGCCGAGCAGGTGATCGCCGACCAGCAGGCCCGGATCGCGGCCGTGCAGGCGAAGGTGCAGAACGCGCCCCGGCCGACGGTGGCGATCCTGCGGCCAGGTCTCGAAGGCGGCGGGATGACCGTCTCCGCGGGACCGGACTTCGGCAGTGTGCTGATCAGGCAGGCCGGCGGCGTGAACGCGTTCGCCGGGCTGACCTCGAAGCGCAACGTGAAGCTCAGCGTCGAGCAGTTCATTCGGACCGATCCCGACTACATCCTGGTCAGCGGCTGCTGCGACGCGTCGCTGACCGAAGCGCAGGTGCAGCCGGAGGTGCAGAAGATCCTCGGCAACCCGGCGCTGGCGAACCTGAAAGCCGTGCGGAACAAGCGCGTCGTGCCCTGGCTGTTCGCGCACCACTCGGCCGGCGTGCGGGGAGCGAGCTCGACCGAGCTGATCGCGAAGATCATCCATCCCGACCTGGTCAAGTGACAGCCGAGGCCGTCGTACCGCCTGCTGAGCGGCGTGGCCTTCTCCGGCAGGGGATGTCGAGGACCGGCGGGCTGGTGCTCGCGGTGGTCGTGCTGCTCGGCGTTGTGCTGCTGTCGTTGCTGGCGGGCAACCAGTGGTTCGGTCCGCGGGACGTCTACCTCGCCGCGGCCGACTTCACCGGGTCCGACACCGACCGGGTGATCCGCTACCTGCGGCTGCCGCGGACAGCGACCGGGCTGCTGGCGGGCGCTGCACTGGGACTGGCCGGGGCGTTGATGCAGGGCGTCACCCGCAACGTGCTCGCCGATCCCGGCATCCTCGGCGTGAACGCCGGCGCGGCGGCCGCTGTGGTCGCGGCGATCGGGGTGCTGGGGATCCAGAGCCTGACCGGGTACGTGTGGTTCGCGATGGGCGGGGCGCTGGTCGCCACGGTCGTGGTCTACCTGGTCGGCGCGATCGGCCGCGGCGGCGCGACGCCGGTCAAGCTCGCGCTCGCCGGCGCGGCCCTGTCGGCCATGCTCGGCTCGGTCACCTCGGCCGCCACCCTGCTGGACCTGTCCACCCTCAACGAGTTCCGCTTCTGGGTCGTCGGCTCCCTCACCCTGGCCAACGGCGAGATCGTGACCCAGGCAGTCCCTTTCATTGCCGTGGGCATCTTTCTCGCACTCGTCCTGGGTCGATCCCTGAATCAGCTGGCCTTGGGCGACGACCTGGCGGTCACCCTGGGCACCCGGGTCGCCGTCCTCCGCGTCCTGGCCGGCGCGGCGATCGTGCTGCTGGCCGGTACGGCGACCGCCCTGGCCGGACCGATCGGCTTCGTCGGCCTGGCCGTTCCGCACGCCGCCCGGGCGCTGGTCGGCGCCGACTACCGCTGGATCCTGCCCTTCTCGCTCGTCCTGGCTCCGACTCTTGTCCTGCTGGCCGACGTCCTGGGCCGTCTGGTGGCCCGCCCGGACGAACTGCAGGCCGGCATCATCACCGCGCTCGTCGGAGCTCCACTCTTCATCATGCTCGTCCGCCGCCGAACCTTGGCGGACCTGTGAGCCGGTCCCCGCGCAGAGACCGTACGGCGGCGCACGCGGTGCGGATCGCCGGGCTCTCGGCGCGGCTCGACCTGCGCGCGGTCGGCGTGACGGTGGTGGCGCTGGTGCTCGCGGTGGCCGTGGGGGCGTTCTCGCTGACCGTGGGCGACTTCGAGATCCCGTTCGGGCAGGTGCTGCGAACGCTGGCGGGGCAGGAGTCGTTGATCCTGACCGACGTGGTGGTCGACAACCGGTTGCCCCGCGTCCTGGTCGGACTCGGGGTCGGAGCGGCGTTCGCGATCTCGGGGGCGATCTTCCAGCGGCTGGCGCGGAACCCGTTGGTCAGCCCGGACCTGATCGGCATCAACGCCGGCGCCGCGCTGGCTGCGGTCGTCCTGATCACCGTGGCCGGTGCGGGCAGCGGCTGGCTGCCGGCCGGTGCACTGACCGGCTCGTTGCTGACAGCAGTCGCCGTCTACTTGCTCGCCTACCGGCGGGGGATCGCGGGCTCGCGACTGGTCCTGGTCGGCATCGGCGTCACCGCGATCATCGGCTCCCTCACCGCGTACCTGCTGACGCTGGCCGACATCTACACCGCCAAAAACGCACTGATGTGGCTTTCCGGCAGTTTGGCCGGGCGTTCATGGCCGGAGGCAACGATGATCGGCCTCACCCTGCTCGTCCTGGTCCCCGCCGCGCTGGCCGCGTCCCGGCAGCTTCGCCTGCTCGAGCTCGGTGACGACCTCGCCCGGACGCTGGCCGGCCGGGTCGAGCTCTCCCGCGGGCTGCTGATCGCGGTCGGTGTCGGTTTGGCCGCGCTGGCGACGGCCGCCGCCGGGCCGATCGCCTTCGTCGCTCTGGTCGCCCCGCAGATCGCCCGCCGGCTGCTCGCCGAACGCGGCGCCGGCCTGCTCGCGGCCGGGGCCCTCGGCGCCCTGCTGGTCGTCGCCGCCGACCTGGTCGCGCGGCAGCTGTTCGCCCCGACCCCGCTTCCGGTCGGCGTCGTCACGGCGTTCCTCGGAGCGCCGTACCTACTGCTGCTGATGGCCCGGGCCAACCGGGTCGGCCGAGGAGGATGACCATGTTGCGCACCGAGAACCTCACCCTCGGGTACGCCGAGGAGCCGGTCGTGCGGGACTTGTCGATCGCCGTACCGGCCGGGCGGATCACCGCGGTCGTCGGCGCCAACGCGAGCGGCAAGTCGACCCTGCTGCGCGGCCTCGCCCGGCTGCTCGCGCCGCGCGGCGGCGGCGTCACCCTGGACGGCGTCGACCTGCGCCGCATCCCCGGCGGCGAGCTCGCGACCCGGCTCGGCCTGCTGCCGCAGCAGCCGGTCGCCCCGGACGGCATCACGGTCGCCGACCTGGTCGGCCGCGGGCGGCATCCCCACCAGCGGTGGTTCCGCCAGTGGTCCGTCGAGGACGAGCGGGTGGTCACCGAGGCGCTCGCCGCGACCGGTACGGCGGACCTGGCGAACCGCTCGCTCGACCAGCTCTCCGGCGGCCAGCGGCAACGCGTCTGGATCGCGCTCGCGCTGGCCCAGGACGCGGACACGATGCTGCTCGACGAACCGACTACGTTCCTCGACCTGGCCCACCAGCTGGAGATCCTCGACCTGGTGCACGACCTGAACCGCGACCACGGCAAGACCGTCGTGCTCGTGCTGCACGACCTCAACCTGGCCTGCCGCTACGCCGACCACCTGATCGCCCTCAAGCACGGGGCGGTGGTGGCGACCGGGACGCCCGAGCAGGTGATCACGGCGGACGTGGTCGAGAAGGTCTTCGGGCTACCGTGTGCGGTCATCCCGGACCCGCTGACCGGCACCCCGCTGGTCTTGCCCCGGCCGCGACGTACCGGCGTACCGGATGCTTCGGCGCGCAGCCATCAGTGAGATAGCTGGTCAGTGCTGGGTCGGTGTTCAGCGCAGCAGGGTGCCGAGGGTCATGATGGCTTCGGTGATCTCCGTCGGGGTGCGGGCGGCGTAGCCGAGGACGAGGCCGGGTGGATGCGGGCGTTGGCAGTGCCAGCTGAGAGGCTGGGTTTTCACTCCGTGGTGGAGGGCCTTCTCGGCGAGTGCGGCGTCGTCGAGGTCGTGGTGGTCGAAGGTGATGGTGAGGTGCAGGCCGGCGGCCGCGCCGTACACGGTCGCCTGCGGGAGGTGGTTGCTGATGGCATCGATCATCGCGTCCCGGCGGTGCCGGTGGCGACGGCGGA